>JBFMCR010000001.1:0-84053 GCA_040754425.1 Pseudomonadota bacterium
GAACACTGTCGCCTCGGACGCGATGGAATGCAACAGACGGGCCGGATGCCGATGACCAATTTGACTCGGAATGCATCCAGCACAGGTCAATACGGCAGATTTGCACTCTGCCGCGCAGACTCCTAGATGATTTTTTTGCGCAGCACTTTCGAGCGGCGCTGGAAGTTGTACAACACCTGCTTGCGGCGCGGCAACGCCTCGGGCGTGGTTTCGACGAAACCGCGCTCCTCGAACCAGTGTTCGGCCCGCGTGGTCAGCACGAACAGCTCCTTCATGCGCTTCTTGCGGGCGAGCGTCTGCGCCGCCTCGAGCAGGCGGTCGCCCAGGCCGCGCCGGCGAAACTCGGGCTGCACGGCAAGGCAGGCCATCTCTGCGGCCTTTTCCTCGGGGAAGGGATAGAGCGCAACACAGCCCAGGATCATGCCGTCGGATTCCAGCACCAGGAAGCGGTCGACCTCCATTTCCAGCAACTCCCGGGAACGGCGCACGAGGGTGCCCTCGCGCTCCAATGGCTCGATCAGGTTGAGGATGCCGCCGACGTCGTCGATGGTGGCGGCACGTATGGTTTCCAGCGGCGTGGGCGTGATCAGCGTGCCCACGCCGTCGCGGGTGAAGAGTTCGGCCAGCAGCGCGCCGTCGCGATGGCGCGAGATCAGGTGCGCGCGCTTGACCCCCTGCTTGCAGGCCTGCACCGCTGCCGGCAGGTAATAGGCGAGATCGTCCTGTGTCTTGCGCTTTTCGTCGGCGAGTTTCTGCGCCTCTTCAACGGTCAGCGTGGAAATCAGCTTGCCCTTGGGCCCGGTCACGCCGTCGGCATCCATCATGAACACCAGCTTGTCGGCAGCCAGCGCGGCGGCAGCGTGCAAGGCCACGTCTTCGAGGGTGAGGTTGAAAATTTCGCCCGTCGGCGAATAGCCGATGGGAGAAAGCAGCACGATCTCGCCGTCGTCCAGTCGCTTCTGGATCGCATCCGCATGTATCCTGCGCACCTCACCGGTGTGCTGCAAATCCACGCCGTCGAGCACGCCGATGGGCTTGGCCGTGACGAAGTTGCCGGCCGCCACGCGGATATCGGAACCCGCCATGGGCGTATTGGCCAGCCCCAATGACAGCAGCGCCTCGATTTCCACGCGCACGATGCCTACCGCCTCCTTGACGCTGGCAAGCGCGGGTTCGTCGGTCACGCGCAGGCCCTGCACATAGCGCATCTTTGCGCCGCGCTCCTGCATCTGCGCCTCGACCTGGGGACGCGCGCCATGCACCAGCACCAGCCGCACGCCGAGGCTGGAGAGGAGATTGATGTCGTGCGCGAGACCGACGAACTGCCCTTCGGACACCACTTCGCCGCCGAAGGCGACGACGAAGGTCTTGCCGCGGAAGGCATTGATGTATGGTGCGGCCGAACGGAACCAGTGGACGAATTCGGTTATTTTTTGCATGGCTTTCAATTTACCTTGTGCAGGCACACCGACAAAGGCTTTTGGCGATTTATTCGGCGTAATCGCCCCACAATGCCTGCATCGCCGCAACAGCCGCCAAGGCTGCGGTTTCCGTGCGCAGGATGCGAGGGCCGAGCCTGACCGGGGTGAAGCCGAAATCGGTGATGAGCGCCGCCTCCTCCGGCTCGAAACCGCCCTCGGGGCCCGCCACCAGCCACACCGGGCCGGCCGGGGCAGGCAAATCCTTCAGGGTGGCTTGCGCCACGGGAGACAGAAAGAGCTTCAATCCGGCTGGCGAGGTAGCCAGCCATTGCGGCACATCGAGCGGCATCGCCACCGGCGGCAGGCGGTTGCGTCCGCTCTGCTCGCAGGCCGCCATGACGATGCCCCGCCAGTGCTCGACCCGGCGCCGGGCACGCTCGCTGCCAAGCTTGACCACGCTGCGACGCATGGCCAGCGGCTGGATCGCCGTCACCCCCAGTTCCACCGCCTTTTGCAGGGTGTAGTCCATGCGCTCGCCGCTGGAGATGCCCTGGGCGAGGCGGATGTCGAGCGGCGACTCGCGCTCGACGTCGCGCCATTCGCGGCACAACGCGGTGACGCCATCCCTGTCCACCCACTCCAGTACCGCCGGATATTCGCCGCCATGTCCGTTGAACAGCACCACCTCGCTGCCTTTCACCAGGCGCAGCACGCGCGCGGCATGATGGGCGGGGACAGGCGGCAGTTCGATTTTCGCGCCGGGGCCGAGGGGAAGATCTACAAAGAAACGTGGCATGGGATTTTGCAATGGAAGAGGTTGCCGGCAAAATAGGCCTTCGATTATCGCCTCATCCAGGGCCACGACAAACGAAATCCGATTTGAACAGGGAGGACAAGAGGACAGGAGGAAACCCTCTCACCTCCAGCCCTCTTGTCCTCATGTCCACTTTGTAAAGGCTATTTATGGTTTCTCTCACCACCCCCGTTTGCGACTTCGGCTGGAAAGCCGTCGATTTCAACCTGCCCGGCGTCGACGGCAAAAACTGGACACTCAAGGATGCCATGGGGCCCAACGGCCTCCTGGTCATGTTCATCTGCAACCACTGCCCCTACGTCAAGGCCATCCGCCCGCGCCTGGTGCGCGACCTGAAGGAACTGAAGGAAAAGCACGGCATCCACGCCATCGCCATCATGAGCAACGATCCGGCCGAATACCCCGAGGACAGTTTCGACAACATGAAGCGGGTGGCCGCGGAATTCGATTTCCCCTTCCCTTATGTCTGGGACAAGACCCAGGACGTGGCCCGCGCCTACGGCGCGGTATGCACCCCGGACTTCTTCGGCTTCAACCGCAATTTCGAGCTGCAATACCGCGGTCGCTTCGACGAGTCGCGCAAGGAAACCGCGCCCGAGGGCGTACGCCGCGACCTGTTCGAGGCCATGAAGCAAATCGCCGAAACCCAGAAGGGCCCGGCCGAGCAGGTCCCCGGCATGGGCTGCTCGATCAAATGGAGAAACCAGTGAAGGGGGAAGGGGGAAGGGGGAAGGGCGCCCCCGAGGAGGCGCTCGCCAAAGTCATCGCGCTGGTGCGGGAAGTGGCGCGCGCGGAGATCATCCCACGCTACCTGCGCGTGGCCCACACCCACAAGAACGACGGCAGCCTCTTCACCGAAGCCGACGAAGCCACGCAAAAAGCGCTGGTGTCCGCGCTGCCAGACATCATCCAAAGCCCGGTTCTGGGCGAGGAGATGACCGAGGCCGAGCAGCGCGCGGCCTGGGCGCAAGGCGACGACGGCCTGTGGTGCATCGACCCCATCGACGGCACCTCGAACTTCGTCGCCGGCATTCCCTATTTCGCCGTTTCCATCGCCTGGATGAAGAATGGCCGGCGCGAACTGGGCGTGGTCTACGATCCGGTCGCAAATGAATGTTTTTACGCCGCGCGCGGGGGAGGCGCCTTCCTGGACGGCGAACCCCTGCCGATCCGCACCCCGGTCAGCGATCTGCGCCGCGCCATGGCCGGCATCGAGCCCAAGCGCCTGCCCAAGAGCCTGATCGCCAGGCTGGTGGCCGAACCGCCATACGCCTCGCTGCGCAACTTCGGCGCCTCGGCGCTGGACTGGTGCTATACGGCGGCCGGACGCTTCGACATCTACGTGCACGGCAAGCAGAAACTCTGGGATTACGCCGCCGGCGCGCTGATCCTGGAAGAGGCCGGCGGCAGGCTCGCCTGTCTGGAAGGCGCCTTCGACGAGGGCGACATCTGGGAACGCTCGGTGGTGGCCTCGGCCAAGCCCGCCCTGTTCGAGCAGTGGCAGGACTGGCTGGCGGCGCAAGGCCGATAATCGCCGCCACCTCCGCGATAAAAACATTTTAAGCCCCGCCCAAACCCGGATTTGGCGGGCATTTTCGCGCGAAATCCCCGGCCGGCAAGGGCTTGCAGTCCTTTTTGCCCATGGCCCGGCCTTGCTTCACACCCCTGCCTCGGGGATAATCGGGAGTTCCGTCCGGTGCCTTACCATGGCTTACCCCGGCTGGCGCGCCCTATCCCAATCGTGCCCTGAGAAAAAAACGAACTGAAAATTCCGGCCAGACCTGCATCCTGGCTTGCCCGGTCGCTTTGAATGCTGCTTGATTCAGGGGCTGCCCAGAATTTTTAGGCTTTTTTATTTTTTGAGTGTCTCGAACCTGAGGTAAATATGGCAACCCGTACCGATCTCGCCAACGCCATCCGCGCCCTGTCCATGGATGCCGTTGAAAAGGCCAAATCCGGCCACCCCGGCGCCCCCATGGGCATGGCGGAAATCGCCGAAGTCCTGTGGAACCACCACCTGCGCCACAACCCCAGAAATCCCAAGTGGTACGACCGCGACCGTTTCGTGCTGTCCAACGGCCATGGCTCGATGCTGATTTACTCGTTGCTGCACCTGACCGGCTACGATGTCACCATCGACGACCTCAAGCAGTTCCGCCAACTGCATTCCAAGACCCCGGGCCACCCCGAATACGGCTATACCCCCGGCGTGGAAACCACCACCGGCCCGCTCGGTCAGGGCATCAGCAACGCCGTGGGTATGGCGCTGGCGGAAAAACTCCTGGCCGCCGAGTTCAACCGCCCCGGCCATGACATCGTCAACCACTACACCTACGTGTTCATGGGCGACGGCTGCCTGATGGAGGGCATTTCCCACGAAGCCTGCGCGCTCGCCGGCACCTGGAAGCTCGGCAAGCTCATCGCCTTCTGGGACGACAACGGCATTTCCATCGACGGCCACATCGAGCACTGGTACACCGACGACACCGCCAAGCGCTTCGAAGCCTACGGCTGGCACGTGATCCCCAATGTCGACGGCCACGACTTCACCGCCATCGAAAAGGCCGTCACCGAAGCCAAGGCGGAAACCGGCAAGCCCAGCCTGATCTGCTGCAAGACCATCATCGGCAAGGGTTCGCCCAACAAGCAGGGTACCCACGACGTGCACGGCGCCGCACTCGGCCACGCCGAAGTGGAAGCCACCCGCAAGCACCTGGGCTGGAACCACGGCCCGTTCGAGATTCCCCAGGATGTGTATGACGGCTGGGACGCCAAAACCAAAGGCCAGGGCCTCGAAACCCTGTGGAACAACAAGTTCGCCGAGTACAGGAAGGAATATCCTGAACTTGCCGCCGAATTCGAGCGCCGCATGAACGGCGAACTGCCGCTCAACTGGAAGGCCCACGTGGCCGAGAAGCTTGCCGCCATCAACGCCAAGGCCGACACCGTCGCCACCCGCAAGGCCAGCCAGATCGCCATCAATGCGCTGGCCCCTGTGCTGCCCGAGTTCGTCGGCGGCTCCGCCGACCTCACCGGCTCCAACCTGACCAACTGGGAAGGCTGCCGCCCCATCCGCCACGGCAACCCGGGCAACTACATCAGCTATGGCGTGCGCGAATTCGGCATGGCCGCGATCATGAACGGCATGGCCCTGCACGGTGGCCTGCTGCCCTTCGGCGGCACCTTCCTGATGTTCTCCGAATACGCCCGCAACGCCATCCGCATGTCGGCGCTGATGAAGCAGCGCGTGATCTACGTCTTCACCCACGACTCCATCGGCCTGGGCGAGGACGGCCCCACCCACCAGCCGGTGGAACAGACCGCCACCTTGCGCATGATTCCGCACATGGACGTCTGGCGCCCCTGCGACACGGTGGAAACCATGGTCGCCTGGACCAAGTCGGTCGAGCGTGCAGACGGCCCCACCTGCCATGTCCTCTCGCGCCAGAACCTTCCCTTCGTACAGCGTGACGAGGCCACCATCGCCAACATCGAAAAGGGCGGTTACGTGTTGCGCGATGCCGCCGGTGCCAAGGCCGTCATCATCGCCACCGGTTCCGAAGTCTCCCTGGCGCTGAAAGCCCAGGAAGCCCTGGCCGCCGAAGGCATCCCGGTGCGCGTGGTGTCCATGCCTTCTACCAGTGTTTTCGACAGGCAGGACGACGCCTACAAGAAAAGCGTGCTGCCCAAGGGCCTGCCGCGCGTGGCCGTGGAGGCGGGCGTCACCGATTACTGGCGCAAGTACGTGGGACTGGAAGGCGCCGTGGTCGGCTGGGACCACTTCGGCGAATCCGCCCCGGCCGACGAGCTCTTCAAGGAATTCGGCTTCACGCCCGAAAATGTGGCCAGCGCCGTTAAAGGAGTTTTGTGATTGGGTGCTGCTGGCCACATTTCGGCGCAGGCTAACATGAGCGCAGCGAATGTTAAGGGTGCGCGAGCACCCGGCCGTAGCCAGAACGTGGCCGCCGCAGTAAAGAGCGTTCTGTAAAACATTGCACAGGGAGGTACGAGAGGTAAGGGAGGAAACCCTCCCACAATATTTCCTCCCGCTCCTCCCTTGCCTCCCTGTTAATTATTTTTTGTATTTTTAGGAGAGACTGAGAAATGGCTATCAAAGTTGGCATTAACGGTTTTGGCCGCATCGGCCGCATGGCTTTCCGCGCAATCGCCAAGGACTTCCCCGGCATCGAAGTGGTCGCCATCAACGACCTGCTCGAGCCCGACTACCTCGCCTACATGCTGAAGTACGACTCCGTGCACGGCAACTTCAAGGGCGACATCAAGGTCGACGGCAACAACCTGGTGGTGAACGGCAAGAAAATCCGCCTGACTGCCGAAAAAGACCCCGCCAACCTCAAGTGGAACGAAGCAGGCGCCGACATCGTGCTCGAGTGCACCGGCTTCTTCCTCGATGACGAGTCCTGCCAAGCCCACCTGAAAGCCGGCGCCAAGAAGGTCGTGATGTCCGCGCCTTCCAAGGACAAGACCCCGATGTTCGTGTACGGCGTGAACCACACCACCTACGCCGGCCAGTCCATCGTCTCTGCCGCGTCCTGCACCACCAACTGCTTGGCGCCCGTGGCCAAGGTGCTGCACGACAACTGGGGCATCAAGCGCGGCCTGATGTCCACCGTGCACGCCGCCACCGCCACCCAGAAGACCGTGGACGGCCCCTCCAAGAAGGACTGGCGCGGCGGCCGCGGCATCCTGGAGAACATCATCCCGTCTTCCACCGGCGCCGCCAAGGCCGTGGGCAAGGTGCTGCCCGAGCTGAACGGCAAGCTGACCGGCATGGCCTTCCGCGTGCCCACCTCAGACGTGTCCGTGGTCGACCTGACCGTGGAGCTGGAAAAGCCCGCCAAGTACGAAGAAATCTGCGCCGCCATGAAGAAGGCCTCCGAAGACAAGGCCGGCATCGGCGCCACTCTGGCCTACACCGACGAGAAGGTGGTCTCCACCGACTTCCGCGGCAATGGCTACTCGTCCATTTTTGATGCCGACGCCGGCATCGCACTGGACGACACCTTCGTCAAGGTCGTGTCCTGGTACGACAACGAGTACGGCTACACCTGCAACATGTTGCGTTTCGTCGAGCACGTGGCTGCCAGCTGACAGGAGACAGGTTACAGGGAACAGACAATTGGTCGTGCGGCTTTGCCGCACACCTTTTCTGAAACCTGTAGCCTGTAACCTGAACCCTGAGCTGTAAGGCATAAGCCCGCTTATCCCTTACCACTTACCTATCCAGGAGCAACAACAATGGCCAAATTCATCCGCATGACCGACCTCGACCTTAAGGCCAAGCGTGTGTTCATCCGTGCCGACCTCAACGTGCCGGTGAAAGACGGCAAGGTCACGAGTGATGCCCGCATCACCGCGTCCATGCCCACCATCGAGCACGCCATGAAGGCGGGCGCCAGGGTCATGGTCACTTCCCACCTCGGCCGTCCCACCGAAGGCGAGTTCTCCGAGGAGAACAGCCTCAAGCCGGTGGCCGATGTTATGTCCGCCAAGCTCGGCAAAAATGTTCGGGTCATCCGCGACTGGGTGGACGGCGGTTTCGATGTCAGTGAGGGCGAAGTGGTGCTGCTGGAAAACTGCCGCATCAACAAGGGCGAGAAGAAGAACGACGAAGCGCTGGCGAAAAAATACGCGGCCCTGTGCGACGTGTTCGTGATGGACGCCTTCGGCACCGCCCACCGTGCCGAGGCTTCCACCTACGGCATCGCCCAGTTCGCCCCGGTGGCCTGTGCCGGCCTCTTGCTGACCGAAGAACTCGAAGCGCTGGACAAGGCCCTGGCCAATCCCGCGCGCCCCATGGTCGCCATCGTCGGCGGCTCGAAAGTCTCCACCAAGCTGACCGTGCTGGAATCCCTGTCCGAGAAGGTTGACCAGCTGGTGGTCGGCGGCGGCATCGCCAACACCTTCCTCGCCGCCACCGGCAAGAATGTCGGCAAGTCGCTGTGCGAGCACGACCTCATCCCCACCGCCAAGGCGCTGATGGAAAAGATGTCCAAACGCGGCGCCACCATCCCGATCGCCGTGGACGTGGTGGTCGGCAAGAAATTCGATGCCAACGAGCCCGCCGTGCTGAAGGACGCCAATGATGTGGCCGACGACGACATGATTTTCGACATCGGGCCGAAGAGCGCGCAGCAACTCGCCGACATCATCATGAAGGCCGGCACCGTGGTGTGGAACGGCCCCGTGGGCGTGTTCGAATTCGACCAGTTCGGCGAAGGCACCAAGGCGATCGCCAAGGCCATTGCCGAGACCCGCGCCTTCACCCTGGCCGGCGGCGGCGACACCATCGCCGCCATCCAGAAATACGACATCTACGACAAGGTGTCCTATATCTCCACCGCCGGCGGCGCCTTCCTGGAATACCTGGAAGGCAAGGTACTGCCCGCCGTGGACATCCTGGAGAAGCGCGCCAAGTAAAGGGGCCAGGGGCCGGGATTCAGGATTCAGGGAAACCGATCCTGCCCACCGGCCCCTCCTGAATCCTGATCCCTGAATCCCGACCCCTCCTAATGATTCGCAAAACCAAAATCGTCGGCACCCTGGGCCCGGCCTCGAGCGATCCCAAGGTGCTCGACAAGATGATGGAAGCCGGACTCGACGTGGTGCGGCTGAATTTTTCCCACGGCAAGCCGCAAGAGCACATCGAACGCGCCGAACTGGTGCGTCAGCTGGCGCGCGCACGCGGCCGCGCCATCGGCGTGCTGGTGGATCTGCAAGGGCCGAAAATCCGCATCGGCAAGTTCAAGAACGGCCCCATCACCCTGGAAAAGGGCGACAAGTTCATCCTCGATGCCGAATGCAAGGAAGGCAACAAGGAGCGCGTCGGCCTCGACTACAAAGACCTGCCCAGGGATGTCGCGCGCGGCGCCACACTGCTGCTGGACGACGGCCGCATCGAGATGTGGGTGGAAAAGGTCGAAGGCAGCGAGATCCACTGCACCGTGGTACAGGGCGGCGTGCTTTCCAACAGCAAGGGCATCAACCGCAAGGGCGGAGGGCTCTCGGCCTCCGCGCTGACGGAAAAGGACATCGAGGACATCAAGACCGCCGCCGAACTGAAGGCGGATTATCTGGCGGTGTCCTTCCCCAAGACCGCCGCGGACATCCGCCAGGCGCGCGACCTCCTGAGGGCGGCTGGCGCCAGGAGCCTGATCGTCGCCAAAATCGAGCGCGCCGAGGCCATCGACAACCTGGATGAAATCCTCGACGAGGCCGACGCCATCATGGTGGCGCGCGGCGACCTCGGCGTGGAAGTCGGCGATGCCGCCGTGCCGGCGCTGCAAAAGCGCATGATCCGCATGGCGCGCGACAAGAACAAGCTCGCCATCACCGCCACGCAGATGATGGAATCGATGATCGAAAGCCCGATTCCGACCCGCGCCGAAGTGTCCGACGTGGCCAACGCGGTGCTCGACGGCACCGACGCGGTGATGCTCTCGGCCGAGACCGCAGCCGGCAAGTTTCCTGTGGAAGCCGTCGCGGCCATGCACCGCGTGTGCCTGGAGGCGGAGAAAGAGGCACAGCCCAACATCGGCGAGGCGCGCCTGTCGCGCAGCTTCCTGCGCACGGATGAATCCATCGCCATGAGCGCGGCCTATACTTCGCTGCACATGAACATCAAGGCCATTGCAGCCCTCACCCAGAGCGGCTCGACCTGTTTGTGGATGTCACGGCACAGCACCCACGTGCCCATCTACGCCTTGACACCCGAGGTGGAAACCCGTAGAAAAGTTACCCTGTTCCGCGGCGTCTACCCCATCAACTTCAAGATCAGCAAGGACAGCGACCGCGACGAATTGCTGGAAGCCGCCGAAGAAGAACTGCGCCGCCGCGGCGCGGTGCGCGAGGGCGATCTCATCATCCTCACCATCGGCGAACCGATCGGAAAGTCCGGCGGCACCAACACCCTGAAAATCGTCAAGGTGGGTAGCCGCAAGAAGGCATGAGTTTTTATTGATAAGGAGCAAGACATGGCACTCATTTCACTGCGTCAACTGCTGGACCACGCCGCCGAATACGGTTACGGTCTGCCGGCGTTCAACGTCAACAACATGGAACAGGTCAAGGCCATCATGGAAGCCGCCGCAGCGGTCGATTCCCCGGTGATCCTGCAGGGCTCCGCCGGTGCGCGTTCCTACGCCGGCGAGCCCTTCCTGCGCCACCTGATCCAGGCCGCGATCGAAATGTACCCGCAGATTCCGATCTGCATGCACCAAGACCACGGCGCCAGCCCCGCCGTCTGTTTCCGTTCCATCCAGTCCGGCTTCAGCTCGGTGATGATGGATGGTTCGCTCAAGGAAGACGGCAAGACCCCGTCGACATATGAGTACAACGTCGAAGTCACCCGCAAGGTGGCCGAACTGGCGCACGCCTGCGGCGTGTCCGTCGAAGGCGAACTGGGCTGCCTGGGCTCGCTCGAGACCGGCAAGGCGGGCGAGGAAGACGGCCACGGCGCCGAGGGCACCCTGGACCACTCCATGCTGCTGACCGACCCCAACGAGGCCGCCGATTTCGTCGCCAAGACCAAGGTCGATGCCCTGGCCATCGCCATCGGCACTTCGCACGGCGCCTACAAGTTCACCCAGAGGCCCACCGGCAAGGTGCTGCGCATCGACCGCGTAAAGGAGATCCACGCCCGCATCCCCAACGTGCACCTGGTCATGCACGGCTCCTCCTCGGTGCCCGAAGACTGGCTCGCCATCATCAACAGCTACGGCGGCGACATGGGCCAGACCTACGGCGTGCCCGTGGAAGAGATCGTGGAAGGCATCAAGAGCGGCGTACGCAAGGTCAACATCGACACCGACCTGCGCATGGCCTCCACCGGCGCCATCCGCAAGCATCTGGCCGAGGACAAGAAGAACTTCGACCCGCGCAAGTTCCTCAAGGAAGCCACCAAGGCCATGAGCGGCATCTGCAAGGCCCGCTACGAAGCCTTCGGCTCTGCCGGCATGGCCAGCAAGATCGGCAAGGTCTACAGCCTGGAAGAAATGCAGAAGCGCTACGACAAGGGCGAGCTGGACCCCAAGGTCAACTGATTCCGGAATTTTCCACCCAACGAAAAAGCGGCCATCAGGCCGCTTTTTCGTTTCCGTTTCTCCGCCTCATACTTCGAGCGGCAGTTGCGGAACCGGCGTAGCCCGCTCAACCACCAAAGTATGAACACGTCGCGAATCGGCGCGCAATACCTGCACCTTGAGGCCGTCGAATTCGATGCTTTCTCCGCGCTTGGGCAGACGCCCGAACTTCGACAGCACCAGCCCGCCGACGGTATCGAAATCCTCGTCTGAAAAATCCGTTCCCATCGCCTCGTTGAAATCGGCGATTTCCGTCGCCGCTTTCACGCGGTAGCGGCCCGACTTGTCGCGTATGATGTTGTCTTCGGTCTCGTCGAAGTCGTACTCGTCTTCGATGTCGCCGACGATCTGCTCGAGCACGTCCTCGATGGTGACCAGTCCCGCCACGCCGCCGTATTCGTCGACCACGATTGCCATGTGGTTGCGGCTGGCGCGGAACTCCTTCAGCAGCACGTTGAGGCGCTTGGATTCGGGGATGAAAATGGCCGGGCGCAGGGTGTCGCGCATGTCCAGTTCCTCGCCGATCTGCAATCTGAGCAGGTCCTTGGCCAGCAGGATGCCGAGCACGTTGTCCTTCTCGCCGTCCACCACGGGAAAGCGCGAGTGCGCCGCCTCGATCACGCGCGGCAGGAATTGCTCGGGGGATTCGTTGATGTCCACCACGTCCATCTGCGAACGCGGGATCATGATGTCGCGCACCTGCATTTCGCCCACCTGCAGCACGCCCTCGATCATGGCCAGCCCGTCTGCGTCCATGAGGTTGCGCTCGTAGGCGGCGTGGAGGATTTCGATCAGCTCTTCCCGGTCTTCCGGCTGCCGGGATAGAAAGTGGGACAGGCGTACCAGCCAGTTGCGGTGCGGTCGACTACTGTCGGGGTCCATATAAAACGGGACAAGTGAATAAAGCGAAGCCGACAAGTACGGGGTTAGGGGCTAGGAATTAGGGGAAAAGCGCGGGCGCAACCCGCGCCGGCCCTGACCCCAGGTCCCTAAATCCCAACCCCTGACTGAACAGCTTGGCTTTTCTCGCTCGCGTAGGGATCATTAAACCTCAGGCGGCGCAAAATTTCCACCTCGCGCGCCTCCATCTCGCGCGCCTCGGCTTCGCTTTCATGATCGAAGCCCTGCATGTGCAGCACGCCGTGCACGGTGAGGTGCGCGTAATGCGCACGCAATTCCTTGCCCTGCCCGCGCGCCTCTTTTTCCACCACCGGCGCACACAGCACGATGTCGCCGGCCAGCACGCCGTCTTCCTCGCCATAGGCGAAGGTCAACACATTGGTGGCGTAGTCCTTGCCGCGGTAATCGCGATTGAGCATGCGGCCCTCGTCTTCATCGACGATGCGCAGGGTGATTTGCGCCGCCTCGACATTTTCTCCCCTCTCCCTCTCCCTCAGGGAGAGGGAGAGGGGGTGAGGGCGAGCCCCGCCGCCACCCTGACATTTCTCCCTCGCCCCAACCCCTCCCCCCGCGGGAGAGGGGCTCAAGGCCGCGCCCACCCAGCGGCGGAACTGCTGGCGCGTGGGCAGTTCCCGTGCCTGGCTCGCATACTGCACCGACAGCGAGAATTTCGTCCGCCCCCCAGCCCTCACTCCTCACTCCTCACTCTTTTCTGCGCATAGGCGTCGACGATGCGCGCGACCAGCGGGTGGCGCACCACGTCTTCCCTGGTGAACCGGGTAAAGGCGATGCCGCGCACCTCGCCCAGCACCTCCGCTGCATCCTTGAGGCCGCTTTTCATGCCCTTGGGCAGGTCGATCTGGGTGATGTCGCCGGTGACCACAGCCTTGGCGCCGAAGCCGATGCGGGTCAAAAACATCTGCATCTGCTCGGGCGTGGTGTTCTGCGCCTCGTCGAGGATGATGAAGGCGTGGTTCAGCGTGCGGCCGCGCATGAAGGCGAGCGGCGCCACTTCGATCGTATTGCGCTCGATCAGCTTCATCACCTTGTCGAAACCCATCAGGTCGTAGAGCGCGTCATACAGCGGTCGCAGGTAGGGATCGACCTTCTGCGCAAGATCGCCGGGCAGAAAACCCAGGCGTTCGCCCGCTTCCACGGCAGGGCGCGTGAGCACGATGCGCTTCACCGCGTCGCGCTCCAGGGCGTCGACCGCGCAGGCCACGGCGAGATAAGTCTTGCCGGTGCCGGCCGGGCCGATGCCGAAAGTGATGTCGTGGGTCTGGATCTGTTCCAGGTACACCGCCTGCCCCGGCGTGCGCGGCTTGAGATCGGCGCGGCGCGTGCGCAGCACGGGGCCGGCTTCGTCCGCCGCCCCGCGCGCGAGTTCCACCAGGCCTAGCTGGATGTCGTCCAGCGTCAGGTCTTCGTGCGACCTGTTGTAGAAGTGTTCGAGCGCGGCGATGGCGTCACTGGCGCGCGCGCCGCTGGCGGAAAAACGGCTGCCGCGGCGGCGGATGAGCACGTCGAAAGCCGTCTCGATCTGGCGCAGGTTCTCGTCCATGGGCCCGCACAGGATGGCCAGCCGATGGTTGTCCACCGGCTTGAAGTCGATGTCGGTCACCTCAGCCATGGATGACGACTTCTCCGCGCAGGCTGTGCGGCAGAGCCCGTGTGATGGTGACATTGACGAACTGCCCGATCAGCCGCGGCTGGCCCTTGAAATTGACGATGCGGTTGTTGTCGGTGCGGCCCATCAGTTCTTCCGCGTCCTTTTTCGACACGCCCTCCACCAGCACGCGCTGCACCGTGCCTTCCATGTCCTTGTTGACCTGTCGGGCGGCGGCGTTGATGGCCGCCTGCAAACGCGCAAGCCGCGCCTGCTTTACCGCATGCGGCACCTCGTCGGGCAGGTCGGCGGCCGGCGTGCCGGGGCGCTTGCTGTAGATGAAGGAAAACGAAGCGTCGAAGCCCACCTCCTCGATCAGCTTCATGGTGGCCTCGAAATCGGCATCGCTCTCGCCGGGAAAGCCGACGATGAAATCCGAGGACAGGCACAAATCCGGGCGCGCGGCCTTCAATTTACGCGCCAGGCTCTTGTACTCAAGCGCGGTGTAGCCGCGCTTCATGGCGGCGAGAATGCGGTCGGAGCCCGATTGCACCGGCAGATGCAGATGCGACACCAGCTTGGGCAGCTTTTCGTAGCAGGCGATCAGGCGTTCGCTCATCTCGCGCGGATGGCTGGTGGTATACCTGATTCTTTCGATGCCGGGGATCTCGTGCACGCATTCGAGCAGAAAGGCGAAATCTGCAATTTCACCGTCATCCATGCAGCCGCGATAGGCGTTGACGTTTTGCCCCAGCAAAGTGATTTCCTTCACCCCCTGCTCGGCGAGTTGGGCGACTTCGGCGATGACGTCGTCGAAGGGGCGCGAGACTTCCTCGCCGCGGGTGTAGGGCACCACGCAGAAGGTGCAATACTTGGAACACCCTTCCATGATGGAGACGAAGGCGGTCGCCCCCTCCACTTTCGCCGCCGGCAGGCGGTCGAACTTCTCGATCTCGGGAAAGCTGATGTCCACCTGGGCGCGCCCGGTTTCGCGCCGCCTGGCGATCAGTTCCGGCAGCCGGTGGAGGGTCTGCGGGCCGAACACCACGTCGACATAATTGGCGCGCGAGACGATGGCCGCGCCCTCCTGGCTCGCCACGCAGCCGCCCACGCCGATGATGAGATCGGGGTTCTTCGCCTTCAGCCCGCGCACGCGGCCCAAGTCGGAAAACACCTTCTCCTGCGCCTTCTCGCGCACCGAGCAGGTGTTGAACAGGATCACGTCGGCCTCTTCCGGATTGTCGGTTTTGACGAAGCTTTCGGCCGCGGCAAGCACGTCCGCCATCTTGTCCGAGTCGTACTCGTTCATCTGGCAGCCGAAGGTCTTGATGTAGAGCTTTTTCATGATGGCGCCGGGCTGTTGTGCGACAGAGGGCGAAAAAGGGAGGGTGGTGGTGATGGGCAGAATTGAACTGCCGACCTGCGGGTTATGAATCCGCCGCTCTAACCAACTGAGCTACATCACCACGCGAAAGGGCGAAATTCTAGTGTTTTCAAGCGGTTCTGTCAAAACGCTTTGGGGCAGGCGCTAAAGTCCGCGGAATCAGTGCGCCCGCAGCCTGGCCAGTTCGTCCAGCAGGTTGATCAGCAATTCCTTGCCCAGCGGACCCATGCCCTTGCCGAGCTTGCCGGCGTCGCGCTCCCCATCCACCAGGCGGCGCATGATGCCGCCAAGGCGTGCCATGTCGCCGCCCGCCTTCAGCATCTGTTCGGCCATGTTGGCCAGGGCAGCAAAGGCCCTGGCATCGCCGCTGCCGGCGGCATGGATCATGGCCGCCAGCCCGGGTGCTGCGGCGGCGCCGTCCGGCGCCTGCACGGGCGGCAGGGTGGCCGGGTTGTCCAGACCGCGCAGGATGGCGTCAATCAGGATGCGGTCTTCTTCGTCGAGGCCCAGTTTGATGTCATCGCCGCGCTTGCCGTCGACGATCCGGCGGATCGCCGCCACCAGTTTTCCCCAGCCCGCTTCCTCGGCGGCTTTGAGATGTTCGTGCAACTGCGGCAGCTGGCTGCGGTCGCGCAGGGCGTTGACCACGCCATGGATAAAGGCCGCGTGCAGGCGCAGCACCTGTTCGACGGCAGCGGGAAGTTCGGCCATGTCGGATTCCTTCAAAAAAGCTCATTCATCACGCCGCGGGAACTCGGCAAAACGGCGTCTTGTCCAGCCCGGCCGGCAACGACCAGTTTGCCGCCGCCCAGTCCAGTATTTCGCTTCCCTTCGCGCCCGCAAGCGTTTCGTCCGGACGCTGCCCCAGAAAGCGCAGCGCGGCCAGCAGCGAAGGGCCGGCCCTATCGGTTTTGAGCGGCGCGGCCAGGGTCTGCTTGCTGAGTTTCCGGCCCGCCTCGTTCACCGCCACCGGCAAGTGCAGGTAGGCAGGCGTGGCGTAGCCCAAAAGCCTTTGCAGATGAATCTGCCGCGGCGTCGAAGCCAAGAGGTCGGCGCCGCGCACGACATGGGTGACGCCCTGGTCATGGTCGTCCACCACCACCGCCAGCTGATAGGCGAAAAAGCCGTCCGCGCGCCTGATGACGAAATCGCCGATGTCGGCTTCCAGATTCTGGCAATGCCCGCCCTGCAGGCGGTCCTCGAAACAGACCGGCTGCGAATCGACGCGCACCCGCCAGGCGCGCGGCGTGCGCCCATGCAGACCGTTGCGGCAGGTGCCGGGATAGACCGGGCCCTCGATGCCGATTATGGAGGAATCGGCGATTTCGCTGCGCGAACAGGCGCAGGGATAGGCATGGCCGGCCTCGACAAGTCGGTCGAGTGCTGCCTGGTAAATTTCCTTGCGCCGGCTTTGATAGGCGACTTCGCCGTCCCACTCGAAACCATAGTCCTCCAGCACGCGCAGGATTTCGTCTGCATGCGCCTGGCGGCAGCGCGGCTCATCCAGGTCTTCCATGCGCAAGAGCCACCGGCCGCCGTGCGCGCGCGCATCGAGATGGCTGCCGACGGCGGCGATGAGCGAGCCGAAATGCAGCGGCCCGGTGGGGGAAGGCGCGAAACGCCCAGTGTAGGTCGGTCGGCTCAGTTGCTGGCTGCTTTGTTTTCCGCGGCCATGCGCGTGAGCTTCCAGCCCAGCCATAACGGCACGAGGTAGAGCATGGCGCTGCCGAGATAAGGCGGGAAATACTTCGCCACCGCGAGCGCGAAATCAGCCGCGTTCATGTCGCCCAGGGTATTGGAGAAGGCGAACCAGGTGGCGTTGGAAACGACGAAGGCGAGTGCAATCGCGGCGACGCTGGTGGCGGCATCGCGCACGAAAGCGGGGCCGTCATGTTTGCCCAGCCTGCGCCCCGCCAGCCACAGCACGGCATAGGTCGGCAGCAGCCCCCAGTAGGCCGGAGTCAGGCACCAGCCGGCCTCCTCGGCAGTCTGCGCCGACAGCACGTCGGCGCCGAAGGCGACGGCAAACAGAATGGCAAAGCACTGCCAGCCGCCCAGCAGCATGCCGCCCAGCAGGAACACGGCGAGGCTGGCGTCGGGCAAGAGCTCGCTGGTACCGAAATGGCTCACGCGCGTGGCGGCCATGGCCAGCGCCAGAACCGTAAGCAGTAAATGGCGGCGGGATGCGGGCATCTGCATGTCGGGTCTCCAGTTGCGATTGCGCAATTGTAAGCCAGCGAGGTCTGCGCTTCATCATCTATGTTGAAAGTGCAAACCTTTTCCGGCAAGGAAATCCATGGCGGCCAATGGCAAGGGCGACACCGTGCGGCTGTTTCTGGCGGGCGACGTGATGTGCGGACGCGGCATCGACCAGATCCTGCCGCACCCGGCCGACCCGCGCATTTACGAGGACTATCTCAAATCCGCGCAGGACTACGTGGCCTTGTCGGAAAAGCGCTTCGGCACCCTGAAGCTGCCTGTGGATTATGCCTACCCGTGGGGCGATGCGCTGGCGGAACTCGAACGCCAGGCGCCGGATTTTCGCATCATCAACCTGGAAACCGCCGTCACCGCGCGCGGCGAGCCCTGGCCGGGCAAGGGCATCCACTATCGCATGCACCCTGCCAACCTGCCTTTTCTTGCCGCCGCCAGGCCCGACTGTTGCATCCTGGCCAACAACCATGTGCTGGACTGGGGTTACCGGGGTTTTGCCGAGACCCTGGACGCATTGAACCGGGCCGGGCTGAAATTCGCCGGCGCCGGCGACAACGCCGCTGCCGCATCCCGGCCCGCACTGCTGCAACGGCATGGGCAAAGCGTGCTGGTCTTCGCCTGGGGCTTGGCCAGCAGCGGCGTGCCGGGCGAGTGGGCGGCCACTGCGAATCACGCCGGCATCAATTTTCTGCCGGACCTGTCGGCCGCCAGCCTGGAAAAAATTGCCGCTGCGGTGCGCGCAGCGAAACGTCCCGGCGACATCGCCGTGGCTTCGCTGCACTGGGGCAGCAACTGGGGCTACGGCATTCCCGCAGAGCAGCGCGCATTCGCCCATGCCCTCGTCGACGAGGCCGGCATCGATGTGGTGTACGGCCACTCCAGCCATCATCCGCGCCCGATAGAGGTTCATCACGGCAAACTCATCCTTTATGGTTGCGGCGACCTCATCAACGACTACGAAGGCATCGGCGGTTACGCCATGTTTCGCGGCGAACTCGGGCTGATGCACTTCGCCACGCTCGGCCGCGGCGGGCGGTTGCAGCAGCTCGTCATGCGCCCCGTGACGCGGCGGCGGCTGCGCCTCAATACATCGTCGGCGGAAGAGGGCGGCTGGCTGGCGGAAAAAATGAATGCGGAATGCGCGCGCCTGGGCAGCGGGGTCGCGCTTGCCCCCGATCTCACGCTGCAATTGCACTGGCAGAGCTGATCCCTATTTCGGCGTGTAGGCCAGCTCCAGGCGCAAAGCCCGGCCCTGCGTGGCGTAGCCGTGCACCAGCGCATAATCCGCATCCAGCGCATTGACCAGACGCGCGCCCAGTTTCCAGTCCGGCGCCAGCGCGTAGTCCGCGCCGAGATTGAGCACCGCATAGCCCGGCACGCTGGCGCGCGCGAACGTGGTGGCATGCACATCGGGGTGCGAGCCCGAGGCGACCACCTCGGCCTGCCAGCCGAGTTTTCCCACGCGATCCGACAGCGCAAGGCTGCCAAAGCGCTGCGCCCGCCGCAGCAGGGACTGGCCGGTATCGGCATCCTCGGGGTTTTGCGCCGTGAACGCGGCGCGCGCATTCAGGCCCGCGAGCTTGCCGTACCAGGACAGTTCGAGGCCGCGGTTTCGCGCCTTGCCGATATTGACGTTGGTCGGCCACACATAGGCGATCAGATCCTCGGTGCGCGTGGCGAACAGCATGGCCTGCAGCAGCTGGCCGCCAGCCGCATAATTGAGGCCCAGCTCGGCGCTTTGCGAACGCTCGGGCTTCAAGGCCGGATTGCCGCCCCAGATCGCGGGCAGATACAGTTCGTTGAAAGTGGGCGCCTTGAAGGCCGTGGCCAGCGCGGCATGCGCCTTGAGCGCAGGCGTGAATGCGTAGCCGTAGGCCGCGCGGCCCGTGCCGTGGCCGCCGAAGTCGCTGTAATGGTCATGGCGCAGGCTCAGGTCGACATCGTGCGCGCCGAAGCGCAGGCCCGCGCCGGCATAGGCGCTCACCGCCCGGCGTTCCGTTTCGGTGTACAGCATGCTGCTGGCAAGCGCCTGTTCCTGTGCTTCCGCACCAAAGCGCAGCACGTGGCCGCCCATGGCCAGGGTGTTTTCCCAGGAGAGCTGGTCGATGCGGGTGTGGTAGCGATCCTTGGCAATGCCGTTCAAGTCGCTGTCCAGTTCGTCCTCGCTGCGCCCCAGCGTCAGCCGCATCTGCCAGTCGTCGCCGGGCCTGCCCTCGAGGTAGGCGGAATAGGCGGCAAGGTCCTGATCGGAATGGTTGGCAAAACTGCCGTCGAGTTCGATGCCCGCGCGGCTTTCGCGCGCCGACAGGCCCCAGGACAGGCGCTCGCCGAGTTCCTGGCTCAGGTGAAAGTTGTAATGCGTATTGCGAGTCGTGTCCTTGTCGGCGTCGGCCGGCAGATAGCTGTTCCAGGGATCGATCGCGGGATCGTCGCTGGCATAGCGTTTTTTCACCGCGGAGAAACCGCCGCTTTCGGTGTGGCCGGCGGAAAACTCCAGCCGCAGGCCGGGCTCGAGCTCGCCGCCGATGCCGGCATTGAGGTTTCCAAACGCGTCCGTCCCCAGCCCTGCGGTAAAGCGCGGCCTGGGTCGTCCGCGCCCTTGGCGCGTGAAAATGCGGATCACGCCGCCGATGGCTTCGGAGCCGTAGACACTGGACACGTTGCCGCGCACGATCTCGATGCGCTCGATGTCGTCGAGAGACAAATGTTCGATTGCCGTAGTGCCGGCGGAAACCGAATTCACCCGCAGGCCGTCGACCAGCACCAGGGTATGGTCGGACTCGGCCCCTCTCAATCGAACGGCCGTCTGCGCGCCGAAGCCGCCGGTCTGGGATATCTCCACCCCGGGCAGGCCACGCAGCAAGGTCGGCAGATCGGCGGCCGCGGAGTCCTCGATGTCGCCGCGGGTCAGCACGGTGGCGGCCGCCAGCGTATCGGTGAGTTTTTGCGGCGCGCGCGTGGGAGTAACGATGATTTCGTCGCCGATGAAAACCGGCACGTCTTCGGCCTGGACGACATGGGCCAAGCCGAGCGCTGCGGCGAGCGCAGTGGTGCGAATCAGCATGATGATGAGTGCTTCCTGTTTTCGCGCCAGGGTCCCCGCTGGCGGGTTGAAGGGCCGTCGTCATGACGGTTTCAGGCCGGTATCCGGGCTTGCAGGATTTGATGCGCCGCCTTCCCGGGAGATTTCCCAGTGGCGTGTGGGCGCATCCGCGCCTGCTGACCGTTGCGGGGGCAGCACAGGATTCACGCGCGTGTCCGCACATTCACCTGTTTCCCGTTCAACCCCGCCGCGTGAAGTCGGCCGGGGCACCTGAAGCGCGCATTCTAGCGCAGATGACAAAAACCCAGGCGGATGGGTTATAGTTTTCTCATGCAAAAAGAACTGGATTCCCTGGCAGAGAAAATCCGGCTCGCTTCCGAGCTTTGCCAGCGCCTGCGCCGCGAAAACCAGAACCTGCGCCAGGAACTTGCCGCCTCCCAGCAGAAGGTGAAACTGATGAGCGCCAGGCTGGACGAAGCCAAATCCCGGGTCGAATCCCTCATCGACAGCCTGCCTGCCCAATGACCATCCCGCGCACCATCGAGATCAGCCTGCTGGGGCGCACGTTCAAGGTTCCCTGCAGCAAGGAAGAGGAGCCGCAGCTCATCGCGGCGGTGGAATACCTCGACGGCAAGATGCGCGAGATTCGCGAAAACAGCAAGGCCATCGGGGTGGAACGCATCGCCATGATGGCGGGCCTCAACATCGCGCACGAGCTGCTCACGTCCGGCGGCGGCGCGAGCCGGGAACCCGAGTACCGCGAAAGACTCGCGGCCATGGAAGCGGAACTGGACCGCGCGCTGGCCGACCAGGACCATCTCTTCGGTCAGCCCTGATTTCCTTTCCTCATCGCCCCGGGCTTCTGCTACACTTTGTTCGCCCCCTGCGGTGTTCGAGTTTGTCTGCAATTTCTCTGAACCAATGCATACGTGCAAGGCCGCGGCCGATTCCGATGTGGGCGTGCGCGCAACACGTCTTGTGCGCCCGAAGCATCTCAGGCTGCAGCCATCTTGAACCCAGGTTCAAGAGTCCGCCGGCAAGCACGGCACAGGCGGGGGGTTTATCTTCCGGTTAAAAAGCTTTGAACGCAGAGGCGCAGAGAGAACCCCAAAGCATTTACAGGGAGGTATGGGGGGGTAAGGGAGGAAACAAGGACTACTCCCACACCTCTCTTAACCTCCCTGTTGTGGAGTTTTTTCTCTGCGTCTGTGCATTCCACTTGCCTTTTGCTTTTCCCGTGCGCCCCGTGGTTAAACTGATTTTTCCAGGATGAAAAGGCTGGACAAGAAATCCCTGCGCAAACGGGCGCGCGCCGCACGCGCCGCGCTGACGCCAGAGTATCGCCGCTTCGCGGAGCGCCAGGCCCTGCGACACGCCTTGCGCGCCGGGCTGTTTCTGAAGGGCCGCCGCTGGAGCTTCTACTTCCCCATGGGCGAGGAATTCGACGTGCTGCCGCTCCTCAATCAGGCGCTGCACATGGGCAAGGACTGCTACCTGCCCATCACCGCCCAGCGCATCGCGCGGCCCTTGCGCTTTGCCAGGCTCGACGGCCGCCACGGCTTGACCCACAACCGCTACGACATCATCGAACCGCATGCGCGCCGACTGCTGAATGCGCGCTGGCTCGACGTGATGCTGCTGCCGCTGGTGGGTTTCGACAACCAGGGGCGCCGCCTGGGCATGGGCGGCGGCTATTACGATGCGACGCTCGCCTACCTGCGCAGCCGCCGCCGCTGGCGCAAGCCGCTCCTGGTGGGCGTGGCCTACGCCTGCCAGGAACTGAAAGAAGTGCCGGCCGAACCCTGGGACGTGCACCTCGACATGATCCTGACCGAAAAAGGGCTGATTCGGTTTTGAGCCGCGGCCGCCTTCAGGAAAAAAACATTGACCGCGGAGTTCGCGGAGTGCGCAGAGGAAACCTCAAAGCGTCTACAGGGAGGGAAGGGAGGATAAGAGAGAAACAATGTCGTACCCCCTTGCCTCCCTTAACCTCTTTGTGAATAACGATTTTTTCTTTCCTCTGCGCACTCCGCGAACTCCGCGGTAAACACCCGGACGCAGCGGCGACCCGGCCCTCTTCCGGAATATCCCGTTATACTCCCGCAAAACAACGGGGAGAAACGCGTCATGCAGGCCATCGAATCGCTGGTTTCCACTTTGTCGGGCTGGGTGTGGGGGCCGCCCATGCTGATCCTGCTGGTCGGCACCGGCATTTATCTCACTGTCCTGTTGAAGGGCATGCAGTTCCGCGTCCTGGGTCACGCCTTCAAACTGGTGTTCGACAAGGAACGCGGACACCTGGGCGACATCAGCCATTTCGCCGCGCTGATGACCGCACTCGCGGCCACGGTCGGCATCGGCAACATCGTCGGCGTGGCCACCGCCATCACCCTGGGCGGGCCGGGCGCGGTGTTCTGGATGTGGATGACCGGCCTCGTGGGCATGGCGACCAAGTACTCGGAGGCGGTGCTGGCGGTGAAATACCGCGAGCATGGCGAGCATGGCATGCGCGGCGGCCCCATGTACTACCTCGCCAAGGGCTGCAACCTGCCCACGCTGGGCTGGCTGTTTGCGCTGTTCACGGCACTCGCCGCCTTCGGCATCGGCAACATGACCCAGGCCAACGCCGTGTCCGGCATTTTCGATTCCGTGTTCAACATTGAACCCTGGGTTACCGGCGTCGTGCTGACCCTGCTCACCGGCCTGGTGATCCTGGGCGGCATCAAGTCCATCGGCCGCTTCACCTCTGTCCTGGTGCCGTTCATGATCCTCGGCTACGTGGTGGCGGCGCTCATCGTGCTGGCCATGAACGCGAGCGAGATCCCGCATGCGCTTTATCTGATTTTCTACCATGCCTTCAACCCCATTGCGGCGGGCGGCGGCTTCGCCGGCGCGGCGGTGGCGGCCGCCATCCGCTACGGCGTGGCGCGCGGCGTGTTCTCCAACGAGTCCGGCCTCGGCTCGGCGCCCATCGCCGCCGCTGCCGCGCGCACCAGCGACCCGGTCAAGCAGGCGCTGGTTTCCATGACCCAGACCTTCATCGACACCCTGGTGGTGTGCAGCATGACCGCGCTGGTGATCCTCACCGCCACACCGTGGACCGAAGGCGTGGGCGCGGCGCAGTTGACCAGCGCGAGCTTCGCCGAAACCCTGGGCTCAGGCGGCGAAATCCTCGTTGCCATCGCCACCGCGCTGTTCGCCTACTCCACCCTGCTCGGCTGGAGCTATTACGGCGAAAAGGCGATCGAATATCTGGCCGGCGCGCGTTCCATCCGCATCTACCGCGTGGTGTTCGTGTCGGCCGTGATCGTCGGCGCCATGATGAAGCTCGAGTTCGTGTGGAATTTCTCCGACCTCATGAACGGACTGATGGCCATCCCCAACCTGATCGCGCTCTTGATGCTGTCCAGGATCGTGAAGCAGGAAACCGACCGCTACTTCGGCAAGTAAACCGTGATGCGCAGCCACTGGAGCAGCCGCTTCGCGTTCATCATGGCCACCGCCGGCTCGGCGGTGGGCCTGGGCAACATCTGGAAGTTTCCCTACATGACCGGCACCAACGGCGGCAGCGCCTTCGTGCTGGTCTATCTGGTGTGCGTGGCGCTGATCGGCCTGCCGCTGATGATGACGGAAGTCATGCTGGGGCGCCGCGCCCAGCGCAATCCGGTGGACGGCATGGCACAGCTTGCGGCGGAAGCCGGCGGCTCGCAATGGTGGAGAGGCGTGGGCTACATGGGCATCGCCGCCGGCATCCTCATTCTCTCCTTCTACAGCGTGGTCGCCGGCTGGGTGCTGGACTACGGCCTGCGTGCCGCGAGCGGCGGCTTCGAAGGCATGGCCGCCGGGCAGGCGCAGGAGGCGTTTGCGGCCTTTCTCGCCAGCCCCTACGAGTTGCTGTTCTGGCACAGCCTCTTCATGTTCCTGACCATGTTCGTGGTCGCGCGCGGCGTGACTTCGGGGCTCGAACGCGCCAACAAGATCATGATGCCGGGGCTGATCGCCATTCTGCTGATCCTGCTCGGCTACAGCCTGGCGGTGGGCGACATGGCCCGTTCGCTGGAATTCATGTTCCGCCCGGATTTTTCCAGGATCACGCCGTCGGCGGTGCTTTCCGCCATGGGCCATTCCTTCTTCACCCTGAGCCTCGGCATGGGCGCGGTGATGGTTTACGGCTCCTATCTGCAGCGCCACGTTTCGATTGCACGCGCCTCGTTCCATATCGTGCTTACCGACACCGCCATTGCGCTCGTCGCGGGCGTCGCCATCTTCGCCATCGTGTTCGCCAACGGCTTGGAGCCCGCCGCGGGCCCCGGCCTGATTTTCCAGACCCTGCCCATCGCCTTCGGCCGGATGCCGGGCGGCACCCTGTTTGCCACGCTGTTCTTCGTGTTGCTGGCCTTCGCCGCCTGGACCTCGTCGATCTCCCTGGTGGAACCCGCCGTGTCCTGGCTGATCGAGAACACCAAGCTTGGCCGCACGCGCGCCGCCCTGCTGACAGGCGGGCTGATCTGGCTGATCGGCATTGCCGTGCTGCTGTCTTTCAACGCCTTAAGCGGGGTCAAGCTCTTCGGACTCACCATTTTCGATCAGCTCGACAAGCTCACCACCAACATCATGCTGCCGCTGGGCGGACTGCTGATGGCGATATTCGCCGTGTGGGTGATGCGCGCGGCGCACGCGCAGGAGGAACTGGCGCTGAACGCCCGCCATTATCGCTGCTGGCTATTGGTCACCCGTTATGTGTCGCCGGCCGCCATCGTGCTGGTATTCCTGAACCTGGCGGGCTGGCTGCCTTTCGCCTGACTGCCTGGAGAGACCAAAAACAAAGCCGGCTTGCGCCGGCTTTGTCCTGGACCGGAACTGCTCGAATCCTTACAGGGACAGAATCCAGGCCACGATCTTGTTCAGGTCTTCGTCCTTGACCTGGGGGTTGGGCGGCATGGGAATCTGGCCCCAGTTGCCTTTGCCGCCTTTTTTCACGGTCATCGCCAGCCTGGCAGCCGCAGTCTTGTCGTTCTTGTATTTGGCGGAAATTTCCTTGAATGCGGGGCCGACGATTTTCTTGTCCACGCCGTGGCAGGACATGCAGGCATTCTTCTGTGCCAGCGCCTGGTCGGCGGAGGCCGCACCGGACATGCCCAGCACGAGGGCGGCAACCGCGGACATCACAACAGCTTTCATTGCAATTCTCCAGAGAGTTTGAAGTAACAGCGGCGATCCTGACCGCTTCAGTGCGCATATTAAGGCAAAGCCAGTTTAAAACAAGCACTTGGATTGGTATTTGCCTACCAAGAAAGGCTGGAAATTTGTATTTGCCAGCCAGCTTGCTGCCTGCCAGTCCCGTTCCACGCTGCCCGCGGCATGCGCCGCAGGCCCGGGGAAAGGCAATCATTCGTCGTTGGCAAAGCCCAACAGGTGCAGCAGGCTGGTGAACAGGTTGTAGATGGCGACGTACAGGCTGACCGTGGCCAGGACATAGTTGGTCTCCCCGCCATGGATGATCTCGCTGGTCTGCCACAGGATCACGCCGGACATCAGCAGGGCGAACATGGCCGAAATCGCGAGCGAGAACATGGGCATCGGGTAGCCGAACATGGCGGCGCCCAGGGCAACGAGCGAGGCGAGGAAAGCCACCAGGATGCCGGCCATGAGGAAGCCGCCCATGAAGCTGAAATTGCGGCGGGAAATCAGGGCATAGGCCGACAGACCCACGAATACCAGACCCGTGATGCCCAGGGAGGACATGACCACCTGCGCGCCGTTGGGCATCTGCAGGTAATGGTTGAGGATGGGACCGAGGCCGAAGCCGAGCAGGCCGGTGACGGCGAACACGACGAAAATGCCGGCGGCCGAGTTGGCCGTGCGCGGCACCACGAACCACAACAGGACGAGCGCGGCGATGCTGGTCACCAGGCTCACGCCGTACGGCACGTTCATTGCCATCGAAACGCCGGCGGCAAGCGCGCTGAACAGCAGCGTCATCGCCAGCAGCATGTAGGTATTGCGCAGGACCTTGTTGGCGGCCGGCGCAGAAGTCTGACTGCGGTCGATAGTGGTGATTTGCGGATTCATCTGGGCTCCTTGTTCATGTATTCGAAACGATACGTTGTATCAGAGTGTCGTGCCGGGGACAGGTTCCCGGGAACGGGTCAGTCGCCAAGCATAACCCGTGTGGCCGGCTTGCGGCCACAAACAGCCCTGCGGGTTTTGTGGTCAAATCAGCCAGTCAAAGCACCCGAAACGCCAGGATCGCGACGATGGTCGGGGGCAGGGCGGAAACGAGCAGTCCCAGCGGATGCACGGCATCGTCCTCGAAATGGTTTTTCAGGATCGACACGCCCGCCGGGTTGGGCGCGTTGGCAATGATGGTGAGACCGCCGCCGGTGACCGCACCGGCCACCAGGGCGTGCTTGAATTCGGGCGACAGGCCCTCGACCAGCGAGCCCAGATAGGTGAGCGCGGCATTGTCGGTAATGGCCGTCAGCGCAGTGGCGCCGAAATAAACCGTGTCGGCATCCATGCCGACCAATAGCGGCTGCAGCCACCACGACTGTTGTCCGCCCAGCACCACCAGGCCGGCCAGGAAGAATGCCACCAGCAGGCCTTCGCGCAGGATCAGGCGGTCCTGATAGCGCGGATAGGCCGTGGCGAAGCCCATGAAGAACAGGAACAGGGCCATGAACACTGCCGGGTGATGCGCAAACACCACGACCCCGATCAGGAACAAGAGGTGAATGGCCATGACGGTCCAGGGCGCGGCATCGCGTTTTGGCTCCTGGGCAGTGGCGCCCCGTTTCAATTCACCGGCAAACAGCATGGTCACCGCGAGCGCATTGACCAGCACGGCCAGTGCGGCCCTCCAGCCGAAATTGGCGAGCATGTGCCAGATGTCCCAACCCCAGGTGGCGGCCACCATCAGCACCGGCGGCGCGGCATAAGGCGTCAGCACCCCGCCGATGGAGATGTTGACGAACAGCACGCCGATGGTGGCGTACTTGAATTTGACCGAAGCCTGCCTGCCGAAGAAACGGTCGCGCAACATCAGCGCGGCCAGGGTCATGGCCGCGGGTTCGGTAATGAAAGAACCCAGCAAAGGCACGAAGCCGAGCAAGACGAAATAGGTCGCCATGTTGCCGCGCAGCGGGACGAGCGCGGCAACCAGGCCGACCAACCTGGCAGCGAGGTCGAGAATCGGCTTGCTGCCGGCGATCACCATGATGGCGAACACGAACATGGGTTCGGTGAAATTGCGCGTGTCCAGGTAATGCGTGGCCGGCTCCTTGCCCTCCAGCGCCAGCATCCAGATCATCATCACCATGGCCCAGAAGCCGAATACCACTTCAACCTCGCCCAGCAGATGCCACATGCCCGCATGTCGCTTGCTGGTATGGGCCAGGTGCTCGAAAAACTTGGTGGAAAAGGTGTGCAGAACGGCAATGGCAAAAATCGCCGCCCCAACGGTTTGTATGGTTGTCGGGTTCATGATTCGTCAAACTGGCTGTCGCCCGGGATCGGACAAAAAACAGGCAGCCAGTTTATCAGCCGCACACGGCTGATAGAAACTCAATTCTTGGGGGATAGGGGTTCGTCCGCGTAGCGCCAGATGTTGACGTCGCGCCCGCTCTCGCGAATCTGTTCGGCCTTGGCCGAGAGATAGCGCTGGAAGCTGGGCTCCTTGCGATATTCGCCGGTCGAGGTGTAGGTGAACATGCCCAGGGTGTGGAACACACGGAAGGACGATTCCCAGCGGATGGTTTCCCTGCCACCTTCATCGAACAGCACGATGCCCGGCGCGTAGTTCACGCCCAGCCGTTTCGCCCACTCGCGGACGGGCATGCGGCTGCCGTCGGGCGTGGTGACGATTTCCCTCGACCACATGTCGAACTGCATGCTGTCGAATTTGGCCAGTTCCGCGCGCAATTCGGGATCGGCCAGCACTCGGCGATGCAGCACCTCGCAGTCGGGGCAGTCTTTCTGCTCGAAGAACACGGCCAAAGGTTTCGCGCCCTTGGCCTTGCGGCGCAGGTCGGCGGTCTTCTTGAAGAAAGGCTCGCTGATGAGCGCGCCCGACCCCTTGGCGGGCAGTTCGCGCGCGGCCACGAAATCCCGAAATTCCTGTTTCTTCTCATGCCTGCCCGAGACCCAGTCGAGCGCGGCCTGCATGCGCGCCGGCGGCACGTAGCCGTTCAAGCGCAGGATGGTGTTGCCGGCTTCATCAAAGAACATCAGGGTGGGCGTGAACTGCACTTTCAGCGCGGCGGCGAAGTTCTTCTCGGAGTAAGTCCTTCCGTCCAGGCCGGTGACTTCGCGGTCGCCCCACATGTTGAGGGCGATGACGTCGAATTTCGTCTTCAGCGTATCGACGATGCCGCGCTGGGAAAGATTGCGCTCGACCAGCAGGTTGCAATAGGGGCAGTTGTCCTGGGTGAACATGATCACCACGCGCTTGTTCGCCTTCTCGGCTTCGCGGATGTCTTCGCGCAAATCGAGAAAGCTTTCCTTGAACCAGGACGGATATTCGGTGGCCTTTCCGCCGTAGTAGGCGCCGTGCTTTTTGGCCGGCTCGGCAGCATAGAGAGGAATTGCGACGAACAAAAACAGAACAGCAGACAGCCGCTTGTACATGCTTGGTCTCCTCGTTTTGTTATGGCGCCATCGTGGCAGATGCCGATGGCGGGGGTCAAACTCCCCAGAGATGACCCCATCCGGCCGCTAAAGTTCTATTTCTTCGGGGTTTTCGAAGGGCGGCAGGCAGGCCCCGGCGCGACACAGCCAGGCAGCAGGCTTGCCGGAAGCCGGCTTGTCGAGGCTGGCGGGCAGCCCGGCCAGCGTGTCGGGCAGGAAGAACATGAGCATCGCCGGCGGCTTGCGCCCGGCCAGCGCCTTCCAGGCGGCAAGTTCCCGCTCGGGCCCGCGCACCACCAGCAGGCCGGGATCCCGGCGCAGTTCCGCCAGCGTGGCGAGCAGCGTAGTGAAGGCTGCCGGCATCTCCGCCAGTTCCGCGCCATGATAGGCCAGGGTGCCTTCGGCGGCACGCTCGTAGCGCGGCTCGTTCAGTATCCTGCCAAGGCGCACGAGGCTCATCGCCGCCACGCCCGCGCCGGCGGGCGTGGCCTGATCGACGGCGTTGCGCGTGCGCAGGATCAGCGCTTCGTGGTCGTGGCTGGTGAAATAGAAGCCGCCGGCCTTTTTGTCCTCGAAGTTTTCGAGCAGCGCATCGGCGATCGTCTGCGCCCAGGCCATGTCCTCGGGCCGGTAATGCGCCTGCACAAGTTCCAGCAGCGCGTCGAGCAGGAAGGCGTAGTCGTCGAGATAGCCGTTAAGCCGCGCCTCGCCGTTGGCGTAGCCGGCATGCAGCCGGCCTTCGCGCCACAGTTTTTCCCGAATGAAGTCGGCGGCTCGCATGGCCAGCTCTATCCAGGCCGGGCGCTGCATGAGGCGGCCGGCATGCGCCAGGCCCTTGATCATCAGCGCGTTCCAGCCGGTGAGGATTTTTTCGTCGCGGTGCGGGCGCACGCGCTTCCCGCGCGCGGCGAAGAGCTTCTGCCGCGCCGATTCGAGTTGCGGGTCCATGGGCTCGCCGGCAAGCCTCAGGTGCCAGAAGGCGTTCTCGAAATTGGCCGGCGCGTCGAGCGCGAAGGCCCGCGCGGCATGCCCGTATTCGCCGCCCAGCACCGCGCGCGCCTCGTCCTGCGTCCACACGTAGAACCTGCCTTCGTGCCCTTCGGAGTCGGCGTCGAGCGCGGCGTAAAAGCCGCCTTCGGGGGAAGCCATCTCGCGCGCGAGCCATTCCACCGTCATTTGGACCGCGCGCGCAAACAGCGGATTGCCGGACAGCGCGAAGGCGTCTGCACATAATCCAAGCAGCGGGCCGTTGTCGTAGAGCATTTTCTCGAAATGCGGAATCTGCCATTGTTCGTCGACCGAATAGCGGAAGAAGCCGCCGCCCAGCTGGTCGAAGAGCCCCCCGCGCACCATTTTCTCCAGCGTGAACAGCAGCATGTGTCGCGCCTTTTCGTCGCCGTTCCAGGCCTCGCGCACGAGCCATTCGAGTTCGCCCGGGCGCGGAAACTTGGGCGCGCGCGAAAAGCCTCCGTGCACCTTGTCGAAGGCGCGCGCGAGATCATGTGTAGCACGCTGCAAGACCTCGTCGTCAGGCTGCGCCGCAGAGCTTCGCGTCTCTTTCAGGGCGGCGAGCACTTCCCGGTTCTGCGCCTCGATGTCGCCGCGCCTTGTACGGAAAACCCCGGCGACGCGTTCCATCAGATCGGCGAAACCCGGCAGGTTGTAGCGCGGCGTCTTGGGAAAATAGGTGCCGGCGAAAAACGGCACCTGGTCGGGCGTGAGGAACAGCGTGAGCGGCCAGCCGCCGGCGCGACCCGTGAGCAGGTTGTGCGCGCTCTGGTAGATCTGGTCGAGGTCGGGACGCTCTTCGCGGTCGACCTTGATATTGACGAACAATCTGTTCATCACCGCCGCGACCTCCTCGTCCTCGAAGCATTCGTGCGCCATGACGTGGCACCAGTGGCAGGTCGAATAGCCGATGGAAAGCAGGATGGGCTTGTCCTCGCGCTTCGCCTTCTCCAGCGCCTCCGCTCCCCAGGGATACCAGTCCACGGGATTGTGCCTGTGCTGCTGCAGATAGGGCGAAGGCTCGCCCGCCAGGTGGTTGGCACGCAGCGGCGGCCTGCCGTTTTCGTTCCTGCTGTTCATGGATGATGCGCCCTTTGCCGCAGCCTCGCTGTCGGCCATATGTCATGACGCCATGATACCCTTCATGCTCACGCGTGAACCAGCAGACCTGTACCACCGATCATCATGCAAACACTTGTCGTCATCTGGCTTTCGCTGCTTGCCTGCCTCGCCGTGATCGGCTTCGCGGGCGTGCGGCTGTCGCGCTACGGCGACGTCATCGCCGAAAAAACAGGCCTGAGCCGCGGCTGGGTGGGGCTGATCCTGCTGGCCACGGTCACCTCCCTGCCCGAAATGGTGACCGGCCTGTCTGCCGTCACGGTGGCGCAGGCGCCCGACATCGCGGTGGGCGACATTCTCGGCAGCTGCGTATTCAACCTCGCCCTCATCGTGCTGCTGGATTTCCTCTACCGCAAGGAATCCATCTACACGCGCGCGCGCCAGGGCAACGTGCTCTCCGCCGGCTACGGCGTGGTGCTGATCGGCTTTGCCGGCTTCAATCTGCTGCTCTATCGCGACGGCGCGTTTCCCGCACTCGGACATGTCGGCATTTACACGCCGCTCATCCTGCTGCTTTACCTGCTGGCGATGCGCTCGCTCTACCGCTATGAAAAGACGCAACTGAGCGAATACGTCGAGGACCGCGTCGAGCTTCATCCCGACATCAACCTGCGGCAGGCGATTCGGGGTTACGTTGCGGCCGCAGTCGCCGTGGTGTCCGCAGGCATCTGGCTGCCCTTCATCGCCAAGGATCTGGCTGCGGTCATGGCCTGGGAGCAGAGCTTCGTCGGCACGCTCTTCGTCGCCGCCGTGACCTCGGCGCCGGAAGTCGTGGTCACTGTCGCCGCGCTGCGCCTGGGGGCGATCGATCTGGCCATCGGCAACCTGTTCGGCAGCAATCTGTTCAACATCGCCATCCTTGCCATCGACGACCTGGCCTACCTGCCCGGCCCGCTGCTGGCGGACGTTTCGCTCACCCATGCCACTTCGGCCTTTTCGGCCATGATGATGAGCGGGCTGGCCGTGGTGGGCCTGGTGCTTCGCCCCGTTTCGCGCGTGATGCGCACGGTCAGCTGGATCAGCCTGCTGCTGCTCATCATTTACCTGTTGAACACGCTTTTCCTCTACCTCTATGGCCACTGATCCCGACAAACCGCACTGGCATTGCCTCGACAGCGAAGCCGTCGCCGCACGCCTCGGCAGCGACCTCGGCAAAGGACTGGACGCGGAAGCCGTCTTTCTGCGTCTCGAACAGTACGGCGCCAACGTGCTGCGCGAAAGCGGCCGGCGTCATCCGCTGCTCATGCTGGCCTCGCAGTTCACCGACTTCATGATCCTGGTGCTGATCGCGGCCGCGATCATCGCCGGCTTCGTCGGCGAGCCGCAGGACGCCATCGCCATCGTGGTCATCGTCATCCTCAACGGCATCATCGGCTTCGTGCAGGAATACCGTGCCGAGCGCGCCATGGCGGCGCTGAAGAAAATGGCCAGCCCGCAGGCGCGCGTAATCCGCGACGGCCGTCCCGTGCTGATCGATGCCGCCAAGCTGGTGCCCGGCGACCTCGTCGAACTGGAAGCCGGCAACATCGTGCCGGCCGACCTGCGCCTCACCGAGCTGGCTGCACTCAAGGTCGACGAATCCGCGCTCACCGGCGAGTCGCAGGCGGTCGAAAAACGGCTCGAACGCCTGCACGAACCCGAATTGCCGCTCGGCGACAGGTGCAACCTCGCCTACAAGGGCACCATCGTGACTTACGGCCGCGCGCGCGGCCTGGTGGTGGCGACCGGCATGCAGACGGAGCTGGGCAAGATCGCCACCCTGCTGTCGGGCGAAGCGGGCAAGACGCCGCTGCAAAAACGCCTCGCGCGTTTCGGCCAGACCCTGGCGCTGGCGGTGCTGGCGATCTGCGTCATCATTTTCATCGCCGGCTGGCTGCGCGGCGAGCCGCCGCTGCTCATGCTGCTCACCGCGGTGAGCCTTGCCGTCGCCGCCATTCCCGAGGCCCTGCCGGCCGTGGTCACCATCTCGCTCGCACTGGGTGCTGCGCGCATGGTCAGGCAGAACGCCCTGATCCGCCGCCTGCCGGCGGTGGAGACGCTGGGTTCGGTTACCTACATCTGCTCGGACAAGACCGGCACGCTCACCCTGAACCGCATGCATGTCGACTGCGTATGGGCGCAGGGCAGGCGGCTGGCCGCGGTGCCGCGAGCGGAGGATTCGCCCTGGCGCGAACTGAGGCTGGCGATGGCGCTGTGCAACGACGCCGCGGCCGATGCGGGCGGCAAGCTGACGGGCGATCCGACCGAAACCGCCCTGCTCCGGGCAGCATTGGAAGGCGGCGCAAGCCAGTCGGAATTGCAGGCTCGCCATCCGCGCCTGGCGGAAATCCCCTTCGACTCCGAACGCGCACGCATGAGCACCCTGCATCAGGATGGGGACGGCGTGCTCATGCTGGTGAAGGGCGCGCCCGAAAGCCTGCTGCCGTTGTGCGTCGACCGGCTCGACAGCGGCGGCGCAACACCCATCGATCATGCCGCGTTGCAGGCCGAGGCCGAACAACTGGCCGCAGAAGGCCTGCGCGTGCTGGCCTTCGCGCTAAAGCGCCTGCCCGCGGTGCCGGAAACGCTCGATGCCGCCACGCTGGAATCCGGTCTCACTTTCCTCGGTCTTGCCGGCCTCATCGACCCGCCCCGCCCCGAAGCGGCAAAAGCGGTGGCCGCCTGCAAGTCCGCCGGCATCATCCCGGTGATGATAACCGGCGACCACCCCGCCACCGCGCGCGCCATCGCCCTGCGCCTGGGCATCATCGACGACGGCGGCAAGGTGCTCGGCGGCAGCGAACTGGCGCAACTCTCGCTGGAGGAATTCGAGCGTGAAGTCGAATCGGTGCGGGTCTACGCGCGCATCAACCCCGAGCAGAAGATCAAGATCGTGCGCGCGCTGCAGGACAAAGGCGAATTCGTCGCCATGACCGGCGACGGCGTGAACGACGCGCCCGCCTTGAAAATGGCCGACATCGGCGTGGCCATGGGCCGCGGCGGCACCGACGTGGCGCGCGAGGCCGCGCACATGACGCTGCTGGACGACAACTTCGCCACCATCGTGCTGGCGGTGCGCGAGGGCCGCCGCATTTTCGACAACATCCGCAAGTTCGTGAAGTACACCATGACCAGCAACTCGGGCGAGATCTGGACCATCTTCCTCGCGCCCTTCATGGGTCTGCCAATCCCGCTTCTGCCCATCCACATCCTGTGGATCAACCTCGTCACTGACGGGCTGCCGGGACTGGCGCTGGCCAAAGAACCCGCCGAGCGCGACGTCATGCAACGGCCCCCGCGGCCGCCGGGGGAAAGCATCTTCGCGCATGGCATGTGGCAGCACATTCTGTGGGTGGGATTGCTGATGGGCGGGGTATCGCTGCTGACCCAGGCGTGGGCGCTGCATACAGGCACCGCACACTGGCAGAGCATGGTGTTCACCGTGCTGACCCTGTCGCAGCTGGGCCATGTGCTGGCCATCCGCTCCGAGCGCGAATCGCTGTTCACCCAGGGCGTGCTGTCCAACCGCATGCTGAGCATTGCCCTGCTGCTCACCTTCGCGCTGCAGATGGCGGTGCTCTACGTGCCCTGGCTCAACCCCATCTTCAAGACCGCGCCCTTGAGCCCGGGCGAGCTTGCCGCCTGCCTGGCGCTGTCCTCGGTGGTGTTCGTCGGGGTGGAAATCGAGAAGGCTCTGGTGCGGCGCGGCTGGCTGTATGCTAGCCCGGATATTTCACCAGACCGGCCCCGAATATGACGGAAAATCGCATGAATAGAGGCTTTGCGCGCAATCAGCCCGAAATCCAATTTGTACCGCCGGCCTTCGCGGGTGTTGGCGGCCAATTTGCGGCATCTTTGCGCCCCCGCTTCGCGCCCATAGGCATGGCTATGGGCTTGGCGCGGGATGCGCAAATCTGCTCGCAAATTGACTCGCCACCATCCCGCGATCTGATGAAATATCCGGGCTAGCGCCCCAGCCAGTCGATGAGCGGCGCCCAGCTCTCGCGCTCGGCCTGGGTGAGATGCGGCGGCAGGTCGAACAGGGTCTTGCCTTCGAAGGCGGCGTTGACGTACTGCTGGGTTTCGTGCAGATAAGCCACCACCGGCAGCTCGAGCCTCTCCAGGAACTGCTCCAGGGTGACGGCGGCACGCGTGCGCGGCGCCATGCGCATGCCCACCACGCCGACGTCGATCTTGCCCTGGCGCACCTTCTTTTCTTCCGTCAGCTCGGCAAGAAAATCCTGGCTCGCCTGGATGTCGAACAGCGAGGGCGAAATCGGCACCAGCACGCGCTCCACCAGCTTGACCGCATGATCGAGGTTCTTGCCGTGCAGCCCCGCCGGCGAATCGATGACGAGCCAGTCGGCCTTGTCCTTGCTCTCGCCGGCAATGCCGATGGCAGGCAGATGGGCGGGGCGGCGCGAAAGCCATTTGCTGGCGGATTTCTGTCGGTCGAGATCCAGCAGGTTTACCGAGCGGCCTTGCTCGGCCAGCCAGCCAGCAAGGTTGATCGACAGCGTGGTCTTGCCCGCGCCGCCCTTGGGATTGGCCACCAGTATCGTCTTCATGCCGGATGCGTCGCGGGCTGAGCGGCCTTGAGGCCGCTCAGCCCGCCTTCCAGTACGTACACGTCGAATCCCATCTGCCCCATCAGAAACGCAGCCGCGGTGCTGCGCTGGCCATTCTGGCAGAACAGCAGGTATTTCTTGTTCTTGTCCAGGGATACGGCCTTTACGCGCAAAAGATACAGCGGCAGGTTGATGCTGTTGCGCACGGTACCGGCGTGGAACTCGTCCTCCAGGCGCACATCGATGGCCTGTGCGCCTGCATGCAGCAATTGTTCCGCTTCGCGCGCGGGAACCTTGCGCACCATGGGCGCGCGCAAGAGTTCATCGAAATCCTTTTTCGCCAGGCGCATGAGCTGGCCGTCGGTGATCATGGTCACCGTGGCGTTGCGCGTATCGCCAGTGAGCAGCGCTTCCTCGCCGAACCCCTCGCCCTTGCCGATTTCTGCCAGCACCTGGCTGATGCCGCTGGGCGAGGTGCGGGTGATGCGCGCCCTGCCCTCGCGAATCATGTAGTAGTAATCCCCCTGCTCGCCCTGCCGGATGACCACATCGCCCGCGGCAAAACCGACCGCCTCGAAACGGTGGAACATGGTATTGATGTTTTCCGGCGGCACCTTGCGGAAAGTCGGCTGCTTGAGCACGTCCCACATCCAGCTGGGATCGTCGCTGCCGTCATACTCGAATACCTCGTAAGAGGTGGCCTGGTCATAGCAGAGATTATTTTCGACCAGGTCTTCCTCGATGCAGGCAAGGCGCACGTCGGTGGCGGCCTCCGCGGTGTACATGCGCGGCACCGTGCGCGCCAGGGCATACAGAGCGTCGTCGTCGCCGGCCTTGATCCTGTGGCTTTCGCCGCTGGCCTGGCGGCGAACGACTTCGCCTTCGACCAGGAAGAACAGTGTATGGTCGTTGTCGCCTTCACGGAAAATGACACTGCCTGCGGGGTAGTGCCTTTCCTCCGCCTGTGCGGCCAAATCCGCCTGCGCATTGCGCGACATCGAATTGATCGGCACAAAACGCGACAGTATGTCTGGACTGACAGGCATATGGTTACCGTGGAAATGAATGCAATGGCGCAAAAGCCCGGCGCACGTGCGCGCATCCCGCAGCACGCGCTTTGTGGAAGTAAACTACAGAGGCTCGTTGCGGGTCAAGGGCCGGCCCGCATCCGCCGCATGACCGGCCGCAGATTATGAACAAATCATGCGCGTCGAATTCCTGCCTTCCTGCTTGTCGTCGTCATCCTCGTCATCGATCGGCGTAACAGTAAAAAGCACTGCGGCGTCGCCGCTGCCCGTCGAAACCTGGGTGCTCGTGTCGACGATGACCTGACTGATGGTCGTACCCACGGTCATGGTGCTGGTCTCGCTCAGGATTTCCAGCTGGCCGCCGCTCAGCCTGACTCCGGCCATCGGCAGGGAGATGCTGGCAAAATTGCCGGCTTCGCTGCCGTAGCTAAACAGGCTGAAGCTGTCGCCCACCGCCGGCGAATAGCCGTTTATCGTCGATAGCTGCAGGGCGCCGCCCATGGTAAACAGCCCGGACACGCTGATCATGTCGTTGGCGGACGCATCCGTCGCACTGCCCAATTCCATGAGCAGGGTGCTGCCGCTGCCCAGGGTCAGATCGCCCTCGACGGACAAGGCGCCTGCGGAGTTGCCGGGCGCAATCGTGCCGCCCTCATTCACGACGTTGCCATAAATGCCGCCATTGCCCTTCAATGTGCCGCCGCTCATGGTCAGCGCCGCCCCGTTCTGGGGATCGACCATCAGGTAACCATCGTTGAGCACGATGGCGCCGGCGCTCATCATCGGACCGGCGCTGTAGAAACCTGAGCCGGTGCCGGCCACCTCGATGGTGCCGGATTGCGCGTTGTCGACGCCGCCCATGAAATAGGCATAGGCATCGGAAACCAGAATGGCGCCGGCATTGCCGAATACGCTGCCTTCGGAAACCAGATAGCCCTGGTTCTGCACCTTGATGCCGGCGCCCTGCGCATTGCTCATGCCGCCGTAGACGACCACCTCGGCGCCATAGCCGTCAAGCGTCATGCTCCCGGCGTTGGTCAGGGTGCCGTCGATGTCCAGCAGGGAATAGCCGTTCACCAGTTGGGCCATGGCCGGTTGGGTCGCGAGCGGCGGGTTAGCTGCGCCGCCTTGCACAGTGACCGTGCCGCCCGCATTGTTGATGAAGTCCTGCATGACCAGCATGTAGCTGCTGCCGCCATCGATCAGCAGGCTGCCGGAGTTGGTGAAATTCCCGCCAATTTCAAAATAGCCGCCTGCGCCAATCTTGATCGTGCCGTCGTTGGCATAGCCGGCACCGGTATAGACCTGATCGTTGATCACGGTGCGCGTCGGCGTCGAGAACATCAGGGCGCCATCGGTCCCTATCGGCGCGTTGACGGTTATGTCACTCGCGCTGGAGGTGAGATGCACGCTGTTGCCGGCAAAAATGCCGCTGTAGGCCCACGTCCCGTCATCATATGAAACCACTTGCACCGGCGAGACACTGTTGAAGTGGAAATCGGTCGCGGCCTGACCCAGCACGACGCCGACGGGGTTGGCTTCCGTCAGCAGCACCGAGCCATAGTATGCGATCGCCCCTATCCCCGCCCCCGACAAAGTCGTGCCGCTTTGCTGGACGACATTTCCGCCATAGGTTTCCAGTGCAATGACGCCGGCGGGCGAACTCGGGCTGTAGCCCCCTGCAGGCACGTCCACCAGGATATTGCCTACCGACAGGTTGCCCATGAGCTGGCTGATGCCTACATGTCCGAAGCCGGTGATGTCAGCCCCCGCTCCCTGGTTGAATGCGCCCTGTATGTCCAGCATGGCCGTATTGCCGCCGGAGAGCGGGTGATTCACGTTGAAAACGCCGGATGCCAAAACCTCTCCGCCGGGAAGATCGAACAGCCTCGCGGGCGCACCGCTGCCGTTTATGTTCATCACCCCGCTGGAGTCGCCGTCGGAATCCGACATGAAGTACAAGGTCCTGGCCGTGTCCGCAGTAACGAAGTCGGCGCCGACATTGATGTCATCAATTGCCCAGACCCAGGCATCGCCACCGCTGAAATTGAACTGCCCGCCGAGGTTGAGGTCAGTGTCGGAACTGATGTAAAGGCCGCCGGAAATGAGGGTGCCGGCGCCATTGACAGTCCCGGCCGTAGACAGCGAACCCATGCTCATCTTCAGCATGGCGCTGCCGGTGTTGACCGTGACGCCCGATGCGATGGTGATCTCTGCGGCGCCGCTGCCGCGATAGAGCGGATTGGCGGCATTGTCGTTGGCATACAGGAACAAGGCGCCGTTGTCGGTGACGATATCGGCATTGATCATGATGGAGCGTCCGGCCTGCAGGGTCAGATTGCCGCCGTTGCCGGACGGGTTGTTGGCAATGATTGCCTGGGTCACGGAGATGTCGTTGTTCGCCTGCAGGGTGACATCCGTGCCCGTATCGAGGATGAAAGTGATCTGTCCGGGCACCAGTGCATAATTGACAGCGGGATCGACGCCGTAGACGGCGTTGTAAATACTCACGTCTCCGGCAATGGTGCCGATGATGATGTTCTTGGGATCGAGCAGCAGGGTGCCGCCATCGCCCTTGTCCGCGCCGGCATCGACCATGCCGCGGAAATCCAGGGTTTCCTTGCCGGAAACCTCGACCATGCCGCCATCCCCGCCCTGTTCGCCGCCGCGAGCCATAATGTTGCCGAGATACTCGGTATGGCCATCCGACCAGACCACGGCCTTGCCGCCATCACCGTTTTCGACCGCACTGACGTCGATGCGGCTGTCGGCATCGACGAGCACATTCCGCGCATTACGGATGTCGGCATTTTTGCCCTGGTAGTCGCCGCCCACCAGCGCGGTGCCGCCGGCATCACGGCCGCCGGCGTCGAGTGTTGCGCCCTTCAGCTCCACGCTCCCGCCCAGGACGTGGATGCTGCCGCCCGCGCCTTCGTTCCCCCTGGCGCTGAGCGTGCCGCTCGCCGCAAGCGTCTCGCCTTCGACGACGATCTCGCCGCCTTTCGTGCCATCGGCTTCGGTCACGCTGCCCTTGCCCAGCGTGGTCGCGGCAGAGCCCTTGAGGAAAATGCGGCCTCCCTCGGCAGTCGCGCTGCTGGCGGAAACCAGGCCTGCCTGCCTGACCATCCCACCCATCATGCCGGCGCCACCGCCGGCGCTGATGATTTGCCCAAGGTTGACGGCCTCGCCGCCCGCAGTGACGGTGACGCGCAAAGCCGGGTTGGCGCTGTCCGCGAGTTCTACGCTATGGCCCGCGGCCAAAATGATCTCGCCCCGGGGGCTGGTGATGATGCCGCTGTTTTCCACGTCAGGCGCAAACAGCAGCACCGGACCGCCGCTCGCACTGATGTTGCCCGCGTTTTTCACCGCGCCCTCGCTACCGCTGCCGATGAATTTATGCGAGCCGTTGGCGAAGTCCCGGTTGCCGATGTTGAGACTGGACGCAACCAGCCCCGCCACATCGACACGCGCGCCCTGGCCGAAAATCACGCCATTGGGGTTGATCAGCCAGACATGGCCGTTGGACTGCAGCGTGCCCAGAATGCTGGAAGGGTCGCGGCCGGTCACACGGTTCAGTACCGTGCTGGCGGAGCTTTGCTGGATGAAGCGGGTGATCTCGCCGGCGCCGATGGAGAAGTTCTGCCAGTTGATGATGGCGCCGGGGCTGTTGGTCACCGTCATGGTGCTGCCGTTGTTCTTGATGTTGACGTTGCCCCTGACCACGGTGGCGCCATTGGGGTTGGCCAGTGACTGGCCGGCGAAGGCGACAACGAGTGCGGCCGCCAGCGGCTTGAGCCTGATAAAACGGTGTGGGCGGGGGGTCGTGGTTGTCATGGCTTGCCTCGCTGGCGTGAGGAATTACCGGACCTTGCAATTGGCGTTGCGGCTCACGCCCAAGGTGCCGAGGGAAGATGAGGCCTGGAAGGCTTTCTGGATTTGCGGCGTCGGCGGAATCGGGATCGGCGGCATGCCGGCAGCGGGCATGAGGCCCCACTGGCCGGCGGCGAACACCCCGCTGCCGCCCGCATTGGATACCTGGATCGAGCCTTCGGTCACGCCGAAGAACACGCTGCCGGCCTTCACCTGCGCGGCGATTTCAGGCGGCAGGCCTTCGAGCAGTTCCGGGCAGCCGCCTTCGCAGGAAATGATGATGAACTGGGTGCCGCGAATGCCGATGGTGCCGGCCGGTGTCTTGGCCTGGTAGGCGTCGGGGTTGCCGCGCTTGCCGATGGCGCCGGAAATCGCGCGCAAACCGCCCTGCACCAGGCTGTAGGCGATGGCGTCGTTCTCGGGCTGGCTTTCCACATAGTTGTACTTGTCGAGTTTGACGCGGGTACCGGGCTTCAGCACCAGTTCGCTGCCATCGGTGAAGCGAATGTGCGCCGTGCCGCCCTTTTCCACGCTGATGGTCTCGCCCGCCTTGAGCGTGGCGCCGGGGCCGACGATCTTGCTGCCGCCGAACACCTTCTGCACGTGCACGGTACCGGTGGCGGAAAGCAGCACGCCGTCGGCTAGCGCCGCCCCGGCAAGCAGCAGGGAAAAAATCGCGAACAGCCAGGACGCCAGGAAAGAGTCATGTCGCATCATGTCAGAATCCCCAAACCAGGCTGGCATGAATGCGGCCCGGGTCCTCGTCGCGCACGCCGCCGCCGTCCAGGACGTAGGCAGCATCGACTTTGATCAATGCGGAATCGGCGATGCGCAGGCGCGCGCCCAGGCCGGCGCTGGCAATGGCCGTATCCGTGCCCGTCACTTCATCCGCAATCTGCGCGAAGTCGGCAAAGCCGACCAGACGCAGCGCGGCACGCTCCTGTTTCAGCACGACCGGCGTGGTGACTTCCACGCCTGCGCGCACGCCCGTCTCGCCAGCGATCTCGCGCTCCTCGAAACCGCGCACCGATGCGGCACCGCCGATGCCGAAGTCCTCGGCGCCGGGCAGCGGCTCGCTGGTCCACTGGCCGTTCGCCGCCAGCAGCACTTCCCAGCCGCTCTTGAAATTCAGGTTGTGGCTGATGCTGGCGCGCGCCACGTCGTAATGCTTGTCCTGGCCGCCGTTAGCGGCAATGCGCCTGACATTGCCAAGATGCGCAAGCCCGAGGTTGCGCGCATAGCTCAGGGCAAAGCGGGTCTGTGCTTCCGGCGTGAGCAGGCTGCCGCCATAGGCGATGCTCAAGGGCGTCAGCGAGTAATCGGGCGTGATGTTCTGCTCGGTTTCCACCAGACGGTAATCGAGCCCCGCGCTGAGGTTGTGCTTGTAGTCACCGAACGGCTCCAGGTTGTGCACGTAACGCATGCCCGCCGCATAACCGGCGGCCTGGTATCCCATGCTGCCGCCGGCCGCCGTGATGTTGCCCGAGACGCTGGCGTAACTGCCGGAAAGCTCGATGGCATCGCCCAATGACGGCAGCGGCACTTTCCAGTAGCCGCCCAGGATTTGCACGTCTTCGGGGTTTTCAACCGAGGTGATGGCCTGCACCGCCACCAGCTGGTCGCGGTTGAACACATTGCCATGGCTGATGCCGGCGCTCAGGCGCCAGTCGCCCCCGCTATCCTCGCTGCCGTTGTTCTCGGCACTGACGAAGCCATGCCAGGGATTGTCGTCCTTGACCGCCACCTTGGCGTCGATTTCACCGATCTGGCTGCCGGTGTTGAGCGTGACCAGGGTCTGCTTGACCATGCTTTCGTTCGCCAGCGCCAGGCTGCGGGCGAGGTCGCGCGTGTTGGGCGAGCGGCCTTCGCGCAATTCCGGCAGGGCGGCGAGAATGTTTTCGCGGTCGTGGTACCGGCCGTCCTGAATCTCGATGCGCGCGAGCCTGGCCTCGATCACCTTGAACCGAATCACGCCGCCGGTGATTTCCTGCTCGGGTACCGTGACCTGCACCGCCCCATAGCCTGCCTGCGTGTACAAGGCCTGCAGCGCGAGGCGCGCCTGCTCGATGTCGGCAAAGCTGCGCTCGCCGCCGATAAAGGGCTCGACGCTGGCATTGGCAAGGTCGGCGGGAAGCAGGGTATTGCCGCTGATTTCAAAAGCGCGGATGGGGAAACGCGGCTCGGCCGGTTCCGGTGCGGCCGTTTCTGCTGCTGAGGCGGCGGCAAAAACGGCCATGATGGCAACGGCTACCAAAGGGCGTGTCGGCATGGCTTATGCGGGGTCCGGTTATGCTTGTTCTGGCTGGCCTGGATCGGGGGAGGTCAACCCATTCTATACAAAAGCACAAAAAGGTGTAATCTTGCATGGAAAAGCAAGAATCTGGCCGGCTTCCGTTATCATCGCCCGATGAGCTTTTCAGCCATATTCCGCCGCCTCGGCCTGGGCGCCCTGCTGCCCTTGGCAGCCATTGCCGCAGGCATGGCGGTCTACCAGGCCGACCCCGCACCGGTCGAGGAACTGCGCAACGCGATTTTCGACCAGTACCAGCGCATTTCTCCGCGCATCTACCATGATGCGCCGGTGAGGGTGGCGGACATCGATGACGAAAGCCTGGCGCGCCTGGGCCAGTGGCCGTGGCCGCGCACCCAGCTTGCGGCTTTGGTGGAAAAACTGCGACAAAATGGTGCAGCCGCCGTGGTGTTCGACGTCACTTTCCCCGAACCGGACCGCACTTCGCCGCAATCCATGCGCGCCATCTGGAAGCCCACGCCGGCGCTGGAAGCCCAACTTTCCCGCCTGCCGGATCACGATGCCGTGTTCGCGCAGGCTATTTCCCGAAGCAACGTGGTGCTGGCCTTTGCGCTCACCGACAAGGCCTCGACCGCCCCGCTGGTCGCTCGCCGCTATGCCGTGCGCGAAGAAGGCGGCATCCCGCTGCCCTACCTGCGCCATTTCGCCGGCAGCGTGGCTTCGCTGCCCATTCTGCAAAAGGCGGCGGCGGGAAACGGCGCCTTCACTTTCGTCTCCGACGGCGACGGCATCGTGCGGCGCGTGCCTCTGCTCATGAATCTGGATGGCAGGCTGGTGCCTTCGCTCACGGCCGAGGCGCTGCGCGTCGCCCAGCATGCCGACACCTACGTGATCAACACCCTCGCCATCGATGGCGGCGGCGTGCAGAGCGTGCAGATCGGCGACTTTCTCATCCCCACGACGCCGGACGGCGAGATGTGGCTGCACTACACCGAGGAAGTGCCACAGCGCACCCTGCCGGTATGGAAAATCCTCGCCGACGAAATTCCACGCGAGGAAATCGAGGACCGCATCGTACTAATCGGCACCTCGGCCCAGGGACTGAACGATCTGCGTTTCAGTCCCATGGGCGACTTCCCCGGCGTGGAGGCACACGCCCACGCGCTGGAGCAAATCATCGGCGGCGAATTCCTGCACCGTCCGGACTGGGCCACTGGCCTCGAAATCATCGTGCTGGTCGCCGGAGGCCTGCTGATCGGCATGATCGCCCTGCACACGCCGGCGCTGGTGTCGGCACTGTCCTTGCTGCTGATGCTGGGCGGACTGGCCTGGGGCGGCTGGCACCTGTTCACGGCCGAACACTTGTTGCTCGACACCGCGGTGCCGGGCATGACCGTGCTGCTGTCCTTCACGCTCTCCAGCGTGTACCGGCATGTATCCGCCGAGCTACGCCAGCGCTGGGTCAAGCGCGCGTTTTCGCGCTATGTTTCGCCCAACCTCGTGGCCTACCTGGTCGACCATCCGGACAGCCTGCACCTGGGCGGGCGCCGACAGGAATGCAGCTTCATCTTCACCGACCTGGCCGGCTTCACCAACCTGATGGAAAAGATCGACCCCACCCAGGCGGTCGACCTGCTCAACCGCTATCTGGATGAAATGATCGCCATCGCCTTCAAGCACGACGGCACCCTCGACCGCATCGTCGGCGACGCCGTGGCGGTGATTTTTTCCGCGCCCATCGAACAGCCCGACCACCGCGCCCGCGCCTTCCGCTGCGCCCTGGAAATGAAGGCATTTTCCAACCGCTACATGGCCGAGGCCAACGCACGCGGGTTTGCCTTCGGCATGACCCGCATCGGCGTGCATTCGGGCGAAGTGACGGTGGGCAACTTTGGCGGCTCGACCATTTTCGACTACCGCGCGCTGGGCGACCCCATCAACACCGCCTCGCGCCTGGAAAGCGTGAACAAGCAGCTGGGCACGCAAATGTGCGTATCCGCCGCCACGCTTTCGGGCTGCCCCGACGCCATCGCGCGGCCGGTGGGCAAGCTGGTGCTGAAAGGCAAGAGCGAGCCGCTCATGGTGTACGAGCCGGTGGAGAAACCCGACCCCGAATACGAAGCCGCCTACAAGCTGCTGGCGGCACAAAGCCCCGATGCACAGGCTGCACTCGAAGCCCTGGCCCAGGCCCGCCCCGACGACCCCTTGCCCAAATTTCACCTGGCGCGCTTTGCCAACGGCCAGAAGGGTGAAGTCATCGTGTTCACGCAAAAATAATCAGCTTCCGCCGCCGCGCTGTGCAATGTAGTCGAGCGCATCGGCCTGGCTGAGCGGGCGCGCATACAGATAGCCTTGGCCATATTTGCAGCCGAGCTGTTTCAGCGCCGCCTCGTCTGCCGCTTCCTCGATTCCTTCGGCGATGCTGTCCATGCCCAGCTCATGGGCAAGCGCGGCGATGGCGCGGGCGATGCGATGGCCGTTGGCCTTTGTGCGCATGGCGCGCACGAAGGACTGGTCGATCTTGAGGTTGTCGAGCGGCATGCGCTCCAGATAGCTCAACGAGGAATAGCCGGTGCCGAAGTCGTCGATGGCGAGCAACATGCCCTGTTGCTTCAAGCGCCGCATGGCCTCGATGGCCATGTCGTCATTGTCCATCATCATGCTTTCGGTGATTTCGAGCTTGATCCGTTTGGTGTCGACGCCGGAATCGCGGATCACCGCCATGACGGTTTCCAGCTCCTCGGCATCGAGCAGCTGGCGCGCAGAAAGATTGATGCTCATGAACAGCGGAATGCGCCCGGGATGATGGCGGTCCATGGCTTGCTGCAGCAGTCGTTGGCCGCGCAGCGCTTCGCCCAGAGTCCAGCGGCCGAGCGGCAGGATGAGGCCGGTGTTTTCCGCCAGCGCGATGAACTCGGCCGGATTGACCAGGCTGCCGTCCTGTCTTCGCCAACGCACCAGCGCTTCGAAGCCCGCCAGGCTGCCGTCGGCAAGATGCACTACCGGCTGGTAATGCACGCGAAACTCTTCGCGCTCGATGGCCTCGCTCATGTCCTGGGAGGCGCGGATGTTGCGCACGGCGTAATCGTGCAAGGCGGACAAATGGGCAGCCACGGCCTCATCCGCATGGCCTCTGCCCGTATTGCTGGCGCGAAAACGGCTCACTACCAGGCCCAGCAGATGCGCCAGCAGAGGGTCTGAATGCTTGAGCTTGTCGAAAAACAGCTGGCTGTTGATGGCGATCAGCGTGGTCGGCTCGGCCGCCACCGCGGAGGCGGTGCGCGGCAGATTGTCCACCAGCGCGATCTCGCCGAAAATCTCGCCGGCATCGAGCGCGCGCACCAGGCTCTCCTGCCCCTTGCCGTCGGCGCGGATGATGTTCACCCGCCCGCTTTCGATCAGATAGGCATCGCGTCCGGCATCGCCTTCGCGAAAGATGACAGCGCCGGTTTGATAGCTCTCGCGACGCCAAGGCACAGCAGCCATATGCAGTTCTCCTGCTCGTTCATCCGCGCACACCGGGTTGACGCGAAACGACGCGAAGCGTTTCCCCGTCTTCCTCTCCCGCGGGGAGAGGGCCGGGGAGAGGGAACGGACACGGCGGCGCGCTGCGTTCTTGATTCGGGTTGGCGCAGCCGCCATGTCCGTCAGACCGCCCCAGCCGGCCGGCGAAAACCTCAGTCCTTTCTTTCCACCTGCGTCACGTCGCGCACCGCGCCGAAAGCTGCGCTCGTGGTCATGGCCGCATACGCGCGCAAGGCCGCGGACACCGTGCGCTCGCGTTTCACCGGTTTCCACGCGTCTTTGCCCCTGGCTTCCATTTCCCCTCGGCGCCGTGCGATTTCGGCCTCGTGCACCACCAGGTTGATGGCGCGCCTGGGGATGTCGATCTCGATGCGGTCGCCTTCCTCTACCAGGCCGATCAGTCCGCCTTCGGCCGCTTCCGGCGAGACGTGGCCGATGGAAAGACCCGAGGTGCCGCCGGAGAAGCGCCCGTCGGTGATGAGCGCGCAGGCTTTGCCAAGGCCCTTGGACTTGAGGTAGGAAGTCGGATACAGCATTTCCTGCATGCCGGGGCCGCCTCTGGGTCCTTCGTAGCGGATGACGACGACATCACCTTCCTTAATCTGGTCGCCGAGGATGGCCTCCACCGCCTCCTCCTGCGATTCGAAAATGCGCGCCGGGCCGGAGAACTTCCAGATGCTTTCGTCCACGCCCGCGGTCTTGACGATGCAGCCGTGCTCGGCGAGGTTGCCATAAAGGACAGCGAGGCCGCCTTCCTTGGAATAGGCATGTTCGATGTCGCGGATGCAGCCGTTGGCGCGGTCCAGATCGAGCTCCTGCCAGCGCTTGTCCTGGGAAAACGCCACCTGCGTGGGCACGTTGCCGGGCGCGGCCTTGTAGTAATGCTTCACGTCCGCGCTCTTGCTGCGACGGATGTCGAATTTCTCGATCTGTTCGCCCATGGACTTGCTGAGCACGGTAGGCACGTTGCGGTGGATGAGGCCGCCGCGGTCGAGTTCGCCCAGAAGCGCCATCACGCCGCCGGCGCGGTGCACGTCTTCCATGTGGTATTGCTGGGTGGCGGGTGCCACCTTGGAAAGATTGGGCACCTTGCGGCTCATGCGGTCGATGTCGGCCATGGTGAAGTTGACCCCCGCTTCGTGCGCCGCGGCAAGCAGATGCAGCACGGTGTTGGTCGAGCCGCCCATGGCGATATCGAGCGCGATGGCGTTCTCAAAAGCCTCAAACGTGGCGATGTTGCGCGGCAGCACCGAGGCGTCGTTCTTCTCGTAATAACGCTTGGCCAGCTTCACAATCAGGCGGCCGGCGGCGAGGAACAAATTCTTGCGCTCGGCGTGGGTGGCCAGCACCGAGCCGTTGCCGGGCAGGGAAAGCCCCAGCGCCTCGGTCAGGCAGTTCATGGAATTGGCGGTGAACATGCCCGAGCAGGAACCGCAGGTGGGGCAGGCGGAGCGCTCCATCTCCATCACTTCGTCATCGCTGCAATGCGAGTCGGCGGCCGAAACCATGGCATCGACCAGGTCGAGGTGGATGACCTTGCCGTGGATCACCGCCTTGCCGGATTCCATCGGCCCGCCCGACACGAAAACAGTCGGGATGTTGAGGCGCAGCGCCGCCATCAGCATGCCGGGGGTGATCTTGTCGCAGTTGGAAATGCACACCAGCGCATCGGCGCAGTGCGCGTTGACCATGTATTCCACGCTGTCGGCGATGAGGTCGCGCGAAGGCAGCGAGTACAGCATGCCGCCGTGGCCCATGGCGATGCCGTCATCCACGGCGATGGTATTGAATTCCTTGGCCACGCCGCCAAAGGCCTCGATCTCGCGCGCCACCAGCTGGCCCAGGTCCTTCAGGTGCACGTGGCCGGGCACGAACTGGGTGAAGGAGTTGGCGATGGCGATGATGGGTTTGGAAAAATCCTCGTCCTTCATGCCGGTGGCGCGCCACAGGGCGCGTGCGCCGGCCATGTTGCGGCCGTGGGTGGTGGTGCGGGATCGGTATTCGGGCATGGCTGTCATCCGGCAAAGCTATAATCAAACGCTCATTTTACTCCCTCGCGCCCGCCATGCTGGTACACCCGCAATTCGACCCCGTCGCCTTCTCGCTTGGGCCCCTCAAGGTGCACTGGTACGGCCTCATGTATCTGCTCGCCTTCCTGCAGTTCTGGTGGCTGGGGAAAAAACGCCTCGCCGCGCGGCCGGAACTGGGCATGACCGAAAAGGGCCTCGACGACCTCATGTTCTACGGGGTGCTGGGCGTGGTGGTCGGCGGGCGTCTGGGCCAGGTGCTGTTCTACGAGCCGGACTATTATTTTTCCCATCCGGCCGAAATCATCGCCGTGTGGAAAGGCGGCATGAGCTTCCACGGCGGACTCATCGGCGTGCTCGCCGCCGTCACGCTGTGGACGAAAAAACACCGGGTGGCGTGGCTTTCCGTCACCGACTACATCGCGCCGCTGGTGCCTTTGGGACTCGCCTTCGGCCGCATCGGCAACTTCATCAACGGCGAACTGTGGGGACGTGCGGCAGACCCCGACCTGCCCTGGGCCATGGTGTTTCCGCAGGCCGGCGACGATCTCGCGCGCCATCCCTCGCAGATCTACCAGGCGCTGGGCGAGGGCCTGCTGCTCTTCGTCATCCTCTGGCTCTTTGCGCGCAGGGCCCGGCCGACGGGCGCGGTATCCGGCGCCTTCCTCGTCGGCTACGGCGTGCTGCGCTCGGCTGCCGAATATTTCCGCGAGCCGGACGCCGGCATCTTCGGCCTGTCCTACACCGTCAGCATGGGCCAGTGGCTCAGCCTGCCCATGATCGCGATCGGCGTCTACCTGCTGGCAAGGGCCTACCGGAAGATTTGATGCGCAAACTGTGGATGGTCGGCGGCTGGATCATCGTCGCCGCCGTCGTGTATTTTTCGCTGTTCAGGCTCGCCCTCGACACCGACATGCAAGGCGGCGACAAGCTCGGCCATTTCCTCGCCTACGGCGGCCTCATGCTGTGGTGGTCGCAACTGTGCGTTTCCACGCCAACGCGCCTCAAGCTGGCCCTGGCCTTCGTCGCCCTGGGCGGCGCCATGGAACTGGCCCAGGGCCTCACCCCCGGACGATACCCCGAATGGATCGACCTTGCCGCCGACACCGCCGGCGTGCTCGCCGGCTGGCTCGCCGCGCCCCCGCGCCTGCCCAATTTCTACCAAAGACTCACCGCCGCCTTCCCCGGCAAGCTTCGCTAGCGCTATAATCGCGCCACACATGGGGCGGTAGCTCAGCTGGGAGAGCGTCGCGTTCGCAATGCGAAGGTCGGGAGTTCGATCCTCCTCCGCTCCACCAAGACACCCGAAGGCCAACCCAAATAAGGTTGGCCTTTCTTTTGGGGCCTGCCTGCCGCATCCGGTTTGCCACAGTTGAAATTTACTGAACTAGAATGCTTTTAACAGGCTGTAAACTGCATGCCTGCGGGCACCGCCGCCGGACGCCCGGATTCACGCGCATGCGAAGCCCACAAACGACCAAGGCCGGAGGGGCCATGCCCGACAAGAGTGTTACTGCGGACGATCTCAAGCACCTCGACACCCGCCTAGACCGCCCAACTCCGCTTTACCGCGACAACGGCCATGCCATCTATTGGCTGGGCATTCCCGAGGTCACGGCCTTTCGCTGCAATGTCTATCTCATTCACGACGGAAACGAGGCCATCCTCGTCGATCCGGGCAGCAAGGGCTTTTTCGGCCAGGTGCGAGAGCGCGTGGCACAAATCCTGCCGCCGGAAAAGGTGAGCGGCATGGTGCTGTGCCACCAGGACCCGGACGTGGCCGCGTCCATGGTCGACTGGCTGGACCTAAATCCCTCGATGCGCGTGTTCACCACGCCGCGTACGCAGGTGCTGCTGCCGCATTACGGTCGCTCCGGCTACGACTACTATGACGTGGCAGAACGGCCGGAATTCGCCCTGCCTTCGGGCAAGGTCTTGCGTTTCATTGCCGCACCTTTTCTGCATTTTCCCGGGGCCTTCGTTACCTACGATGTCGCGTCGCGCTATCTCCTGTCCGGCGACATCTGGGCGGCGCTCGATCTCGACTGGACGCTGACGGTGCAGTCCTTCGAGGAGCACATCCCCAAGATGAACCTGTTTCATCTCGACTACATGGCCTCCAACATAGCGACTCGCGGTTTCGTGAACAGTCTGGACGGCTTGGCCATTGACGCCATCCTCCCCCAGCACGGCTCCATCATCGGCGGCGAGCATGTCTCGGCCGCACTGGACTACCTGCGCAACATCCGCTGCGGTCTGGACATCATCTACGCCGACCTGGCATGAAGGATCGCCCCCCCCGCTCCTGACGGCGACCAGGCGCGCATCGAGGCGCTGGAACGGGAAAACCGCCTGCTCAGGGAAGGGCTGCATCAAGCCGAGCGCATCCGCACCTTATGGAACGAAGCCGTCACCGAACTGCAGGCGACGAAGTCCGAACTGTCCACGCTCTACCGCATCTCGATGTCGCTGCGCGACAGCATCGAACTGGAAGAAAGCTGTCGCCAGGCGCTGCAAATCTTTGCCGAGGCCATCGGACTCGCGCCCGAGGCCGAGCGCGGCATTTTTCTGGTACGTGGCAATGACATGAAGCTGGTCGCCTCCAATTCCATTCCCCCCGGATTCGCCGAGGCGCACGAGGGCATACAGGTCGGCACCTGCCTGTGCGGACTGGCTGCCGCCGAGGGCAAAATCATTACCACTGCGCAGTGCGCACATGACCCGCGCCACACCCTGGCATGGTCGCTCAAGCGTCCGCATGGCCATTTGATCATTCCGCTCAAGGCGCGCGGCAGCGTGGTCGGTGTGCTGTACTGCTATCTTGCCGAGAACACCGTTTTCGAGGCGCGCAAGCTCAAACTGTTCGAGGCCATCGGCGATCAGCTCGGCAGCGCCATCGAAAACGCGCGGCTCTATGAAGAAAAGCGCCAGGCCGCGCTGCACGATGCGCTGACCGGCCTCGACAACCGACTCAGCATGGACCTGACCCTCGCCCGGCTGCTGGCCGAGGCGCGCCGCTATCGGCGTCCCCTGGCGGTGGCGATGGCCGACATCGATTTTTTCAAGAAATTCAACGACAGCTATGGCCACCAAGCCGGTGACGCGTTGCTGACAGAGGTGGCGCAGCGCCTGCGTTGCGGCACGCGAGAAGCCGACATGGTCGCGCGCTACGGCGGGGAGGAATTCCTGCTGCTGCTGCCGCATACCACGCTCGAACAGGCTGCCGCCCTGGCCGAGCGGCTGCGGCAGACAATCGAATCCAGCACCCCCGTCACCATCAGCATCGGCGTGGCTGCGCTCGGACCGCAGCATGACAGCCAGGATACGCTCATCAAGGCAGCCGACGATGCGTTGTATCGGGCCAAGCAGAGCGGGCGCAACCGCGTCGTCACTCAGTCCTGACCCTGCCTTGGCGGAGCAGGCTTCGCTGCCGCTTCAGCACCAGCCCGCCCCATACCAGCCCCGCCAGCATGACCAGGCCGCCGAGCGCGTGTGCGAACGCGCCCCAGCCCTGCGCATGCTGCAACTGGCCGAAAGCATCGAGCAGGTAAATCCAGTCGTGCGGGCCGTCCTCGCCGGTATGTCCGCCCAAGAGCGGCATTTGCGGATGCAGGGAATCGTAGATGTAGGGCGAGAGGTCGACGAGGCTCGCGCCGGTCCACCACAGGCAAAGCGCAGCGCCGAAGTTGTCGCGGTTTTTCAGGATGAAGGCGACGCCGATGCCGAAGGGCAGGGCGAGCTGAAAGAAGCTGCCGCCGAGGATGGCGAGAAATTCACCGAAAGGCATGAACAGCACGTGCCCCGCCTCGTGGATGGGCAGCACGATGTTGTGGAAAAAGGATGCGTTGATTTCTGCCGTGCGGTAGTCGTAACCGAACAGGAATCCGCTCCATACAGCCAGCAGTGCGAGCGCAAGGGTGCGGCCATGAAAGGAGAGCGAATCCATCCGTTTTCGCGGCGCCAGCAGCGCGGCAGGCAATCCGGCGCCCTGTTCGCGCTTTTCCGGCACGGCGCGCTTGCGCAGGGGCTGGCCCCACTTGAAGAAATACAATCCGCAATTCGGGCAGCTTGCGCCGGCCGGCATCGGCTGGGGAAATTTTTGCCCGCACTTGGGGCATTCGGAAACGGGCTCGGCCATGAACGATCAGTCGGCAAACCGGAGGCTGACCTTGAGGCCCTTCCCGTCCGCCCCCTCGGAAAGCGCGAGCCCGGCGCCATGCAATTCGGCGATGCGCGCCACGATCGAAAGGCCGAGTCCGCTGCCGCAGGCTTCAGCGCCTGCCAGGCGGTGGAATCGCTTGAGGGCAGCCTCGCGCTCGGCCGCCGGAATGCCGGGGCCTTCATCCTGCACTTCCAGCAGCACTTCGCTGCCGAGCCGGCGCACGCTGACGCCAACCCCGGTTTGCGGCGGCGAATAGCGCAGGGCGTTGTCGATGAGGTTTCTCAGCAGGATGGCCAGCAGGTCGGCATGGCCGGCAACGGCGGCGCCGGCTTCGCCTTCGAGCGAGAGGCTGATGTTTTTCTTCGCCGCGGCCTGCGCGGCGTCGGTGAGCGCCGCGGCCGCGAGCCGGAAAAGGTCGACCGTTTCGGCCCGATGCTTCCAGGCATCGTGTTCGAGCCGGGCGAGCGTCAACAGCTGTTCCACCAGGCGCGTGGCGCGATCGCCCGCGGCGATGGCCTTGGCGACGGCCTGATCGCGTCCGCCGGCATCGGCAGCCCCCTGCGCCACCTGCAACTGGGTCTTGAGCGCGGCCAGCGGCGTGCGCAGTTCGTGCGCGGCGTCGCTGGTGAAGCGGCGCTCGTTCTCCAGTGTGGCCGCCACCCGCACCAGCAGCTCGTTCAGGCGTTCGACCATGGGTGCGATTTCCCTGGGCACCTCGCCCTCGATGGGAGCGAGATACTTCGGGTCGCGCCGCGCCAGCGCCTCACCGATGCGCTCCACGGGCTTCAATGCACCACCCACGCCGAACCAGACCAGAAGCCCGAGCAAGGGCAGGGCGATCGCCAGCGGCTGCACCAGCTTTTCCAGCACTTCGCCCGCCAGGCGGTCGCGCGCGTCGGTGGCTTCTCCCACCTGCACCAGATATTCGTGCCCGGCATCCCAGTGGCTGAACACCCGCCAGCTGCGGCCATGGAAGACGACATCGGCAAAGCCTTCGTCCTTGGGCGACAGCCGTGTATCGGGCGCATCGGGCGAATGCAGCAACAGCTTGTCGCCGCCTTCCCAGATCTGGAAGGTCTCGTTGCGGGCGTACTTGTGCAGGTTCTCGACATGTTCGAGTTCGGCCTCGTCGATTTCGTGGCCGACCTGTGCGGCCAGCAGGGCGGCGCTTTCCGCCAGGTGCGCGTCCAGCAGTTCCTGCATCTCGGCGCGCGTCTCCCAGGCGGTGACGGCGGCCGCGGCCAGCCACACCAGCGCCACGCCGCCCAGCAAGACGAGCAGCAGGCGGCGGCGCACGCTGCCGCGCACGCTCAATAGCCCGGACGGGTTCACGCCACCTCCCTGGGCATGAGATAGCCCACGCCGCGCAGGGTCTGCACGATGTCGGGCGAGAGTTTCCTGCGCAGGTGATGCAGGTGCACGTCGATGGCGTTGGATTCGATTTCCTCGCCCCAGGCGTAGAGCGCGGAAGCAAGCTGCTCGCGCGAAAGCACGCGGCCGGCGTTGTTCATGAACACCTGCAGCAGGTCGAACTCGCGCGCCGACAAGGTCCTGGCCTCGCCGCGGTAGCTGACGGTGCGCGCGGCGGGATCCAGGCTCAGCGCGCCCACGGCGATGACAGGCGAGGCCTGCCCGCCGGCGCGGCGGATGAGCGCGCGCAGCCGTGCCGACAGTTCGCCCAGGTCGAAAGGCTTGACGAGGTAGTCGTCGGCGCCGGCATCGAGCCCGGTGATGCGGTCCTCCACGGTGTCGCGCGCGGTCAGGATCAGCACCGGCACGGGGTGCTTCTGCTGACGCAGGGCCTTCAGCACGTCAAGCCCGTCGCGGCGCGGCAGGCCGAGATCGAGCACGACCGCCGCATAAGGCTCGCTCTCGATGGCATGCTGTGCGGCCACGCCGTCTTTCACCCAGTCCACGCCGAAACCTCGCTGTTTGAGACCGGCCTGGATGCCGTCGCCCAGCAGGGCGTCGTCTTCAACCACCAGGATGCGCATGTTCAAGTGCCCGGAACTCAGTCATCTTCGTCATGCCCGTCTTTGCGTTCATGCAGTTCGTCCTTGCCGCCGTAATCGTTGTTTTCCACGCTTTGCGCCGAGGCCCGGCCCGTCACCAGCGCATCCGGATTTCCATTAAACCAGAGCCCCCAGAATCCGGCCACCGCCACGACCAGCAGCAGTGCGGCGCCGCCCCGTTTCCTGTCGATGGCATCCCCCGGTTCGCCCTGCTTGCAGCCCGTGACCATGGCGCGCGCCAGATTTTCCCGGTGCAGGAAACTGCTCACCAAGACGCCGGCGATGTGCACGCCCACCACGACCAGCATGGCATTGGCGAACAGCTCATGCCCCTCCTCCCACCATTCGCCGCCTATTTCGTTGTAGGTAAGCCAACCCGACACGCCGGTGACGATGCCCAGCGCCAATAGCAGGAAGATGGCCACGGCGCCGGCCGGATTGTGGCCGAGGTAATGCTCGGGCCTGCCCGACGACAGCGACTTCAGATACTGCACGACTTTACCGGGAGCATAGGCAAAGTCCCTGAAGCGCGCATAGCGCGTGCCCGCGAAGCCCCACACCAGGCGGAAGGCGATGAGACCGAGCATGGTGTAGCCCAGCATCACGTGCAGGTCGCCGTAGCGTTCGCTTTCCGAAGTCAGCCAGGCGCCGGCAAAGCTCGCCGCCAGCAGCCAGTGAAACCAGCGCGTGGGCAGATCCCATATCAGAATCCCGGTTTTCATTTTTTGCTCACTCCTTGTGGCAGGCGCAGCGTGCGCTCGGAAAAATCGCCCCTGTCGGCGTCGGTGTGGCAGGCGGCGCAATTGGCCGCCGACTTGACCGCCGGATGCTTCCAGATGTCGCGCGGCAGTTCCCCGGCATGTTCGCGCACGAACCAGCGCGTTTCCGTGATGCGCAGCAGCGGCTTGCCCGCAGCAGCGGTATCGCGGCGGCCGGCATTGGCTTCCAGATAGCGCAGGATGTCGGCGTGGATGGCCGGCTCCAGGCTGGCATCGCTGCCGAAATGCCTGGGGAGTCCGTCCATGACCGCGCGCCAGGAGGCGGCCGACAGGAGCTGCGGCGGATAGGCCACATGGCAGGAAGCGCATTCGGACTGGTAGGCGGCATTGCGCACGTCGAATCTCTTGCCATCGGCATGGGCGGGCAGCGCGGCCAGCAGGCAGGCAGACAGGAGGGCAGGGGACCTTTTCATCATCATTCCTTTCATTCTTTTACCGCCAAGTTCACAGAATTCTTTCTGCTTTTCCCTCCGCGTACTCGGCGAACTTCGCGGTTAAACATTGCTTTCCTCATTTCAGCGTCAGCAGGTAGGCCAGCACATCGCCTTTTTCCTGCGCGCTGCAGGCGCGGCCGAGCACGTCGTTGCAATTGCGCCTGAACCATTTCTCGACCTTGGCCTGGCGGGTAAAGCGCGCGGCATTGGCGGACGGCGCCAGGGGCTTGATGGGCCTGCCGGTGACGGCATGCCTGCCGGCGTCGGCGGGATTGTCGGTATGGCAGGAAGCGCAGCTCCATTCGCGGCCGTGCCGGGCGGTGAAAAAAAGCCGGCCCTGTCGTGCCGAGGGCGCCTGGTAGGCGGGGTTCTCCTGTTTCGCCTGCTGCGCATAGGCGGCGAGGAAATCGGCAGGGGTTTGGGCAAATGCAGCCGGGCTGGCCGCAGCCAGTGCGAGCAGGCAGGCAAAAATGCGCATGGTGGTCTCCTTGGCTGTTTCGATGCGCCAAGGATGGGAGGCGGAAATTAAGCACCCATTAAGGGCCCGCGCAGGACGGGCTGGGGCTACGCCCCCCGGCTGTCGCTCTTCGAAAGCGTCTTCTGGAATTCCTCCCAAGAGGACTCGCTGATGTCGTAGCCTTTCTGCTTCCTGAGGTCAAGGCCTGCGCGGATGTATTCGTCCTGTTCCTGCTCGGATGCCTCCATGGAGCGCACCGCATCCTCCGCCGCCTGGCCCGTGCCGCGGATGGGAAAGCGCCAGAACACGCGTTCCAGTTCGACCCCGCACTCGTGGCGTACATGCATGCGCAGGGTGATTTCGATGATGTGCGAATAGCGGAAGCGCTTCATCGGCTCGGATTCGACAAAGGCGATATAGCTTCTGCCGCCCGGGCGCGGAATGGCCTCGACCCCGACTTCGATGCCGTCGGCACGGAAATAGCGATCGATCGCTGCTGTGACCTTCGTGGTCTTGTCCTGCTGGCGCCGCGCCCGGTGCTTGAGCAGCAGCACATAACCGAGGATGGCAATGACATTGAGGGCGACCAGATAGAGCAGCGACAGGTCGAAGGCGATGGTTACGGTCATTACCCTGTTCCTCCTTCTTGTTTTCCCAGACTGTAAACGATACGGCCGGCAGGCGGCAATTCGCCGGCGCCCGGCCAAGGCCGGCTGGCGGGCCTGCTGGCCGTATCCCCTTGTCTGCGCAGGGGAAATTCCCGCGGGCGCATTGCCGGGCAGGGTTTTGGCCGGTTAGAATAAAAGACTTTTCGCCATTTTCGGCCGCCGCTGCTTTTTTGAACACGCCATGAACAGACAAGACCGCCTCCAGGGCACGCTCTACAGCCCCGATTTCGAACAGGATTCCTGCGGTTTCGGACTGATCGCTCAGCTGGACGACCAGCCCTCGCACACGCTGGTTGCCCGCGCCATCCATTCCCTGGGCTGCATGACCCACCGCGGCGCGATTGCCGCCGACGGGCTGTCGGGCGACGGCTGCGGTCTCTTGTTCAAGAAGCCGGACGCCTTTCTGCGCGCCGTGGCAAAAGAAGCGGGGTTCACCCTGTCCGAGCGTTATGCCGCCGGCCTGGTGTTCCTGTCGCAGGACGCCGCCCTGCGCAAGGCCGCCAAGGACGCCCTCGCCCGCGAACTCGAGGCCCAGAAACTCGTCGTGGCCGGATTCCGCAGCGTGCCGACCAATACCGGAGTGTGCGGCGAATACGCGTTGGCCTCGCTGCCGGTAATCGAGCAGGTGTTCGTCAACTGCCCGGACGCGCTCGACGAGGAACATTTCGAGCGCGCGCTCTACATCGCGCGCCGCCGCACGGAAAAGGCCCTGGCCGCCGACAAAGTGTTCTACATCCCCACCCTGTCCTCGCGCGTGGTGTCCTACAAGGGGCTGGTGATGCCGGAAAATCTGCCGGTGTTCTACCCCGACCTCAACGACGAGCGCTTCGCCTCCTCGCTGATCGTGTTCCACCAGCGCTTCTCCACCAACACCTGGCCCGAGTGGCGCCTGGCCCAGCCCTTCCGCTTCCTCGCCCACAACGGCGAAATCAACACCCTGCAGGGCAACCGCAACTGGAGTCGCGCGCGCGAGATGAAGTTCGAATCCGACCTCATCCCGAACATGGACGACGTGCGCCCCATCGTCGGCACCGACGGCTCCGACTCCATGAGCCTGGACAACATGGTGGAAGGGCTGGTCATGGGCGGCACCGGCCTTTTCCGCGCCGTGCGCCTTTTGGTGCCGCCGGCCTGGCAGAACGTCGAGGACATGGATCCCGACATGCGCGCCTTCTACGAATACAACTCCATGCACATGGAAGCCTGGGACGGCCCCGCCGGCCTGGTGATGACCGACGGCCGCTACGGCGTGTGCGCACTGGATAGAAATGGTTTGCGCCCTGCGCGCTGGGTGCTGACCCGCGACCGCATCCTCACCATCGCCTCGGAAGTGGGGGTGTGGGACTACGGCGCGGAAAACGTGGAGAAGAAGGGCCGCGTGCGCCCGGGCCAGATGGTGGCGGCCGACCTCGCCACCGGCAGATTGCTGTTGCCGGAAGACATCGACGCCGAACTGAAGTCCGGCCACCCCTACCGCAAGTGGCTGAAGGAAGCCACCAAGCTCGAATTCGGCGCCTACCCGGACGGCGACATGCAGGTCATGGACGCCGCCGGCCTGCTCACGCATCAGAAACTCTTCAACGTCAGCATGGAAGAGCGCGACCAGATCCTGCGCGTGCTGGCCGAAGACGGCCAGGAAGCCATCGGCTCCATGGGCGACGACACCCCCATGGCGGTGCTCTCGCAGAAAGTGCGCTCGCCCTACGACTACCTGCGCCAGCAGTTCGCGCAGGTGACCAACCCGCCGATCGACCCGATCCGCGAAGCCATCGTCATGTCGCTTTCGACCTGCTTCGGCCCCGAGCGCAACCTGTTCAAGGAATCCAGGGAACACGCGCATCGCCTGGAAGTGAGCTCGCCGCTCTTGTCGGAAACCGCGTTCAGGGCCATCACCGGCCAGACCGATCCGGCCTACAGGAGCCAGCGCCTGTCGCTCAACTATGATGCGGCCAAGCTTTCGCTGAAAGCCGCTGTCGAGAAACTCGCGGCCGACGCCGTGGCTGCCGTGAAAAATGGCGCGGTGATCCTGGTGCTGACCGACCGCGACATTTCCGACAAGACCCTGCCGATTCCGGCGCTGTTCGCCGTCGGCGCGGTGCACCATGCCCTCATCGACGCCGGCTTGAGATGCGACGCCAACATCGTGGCCGAGACCGGCACTGTGCGCGATCCGCACCATTACGCCTGCCTCATCGGCTACGGCGCCACTGCGGTCTATCCCTACCTCGCCTACCAGGTCATCGCCGACCAGGTGAACAACGGCGAGTGCAAGGTGCCACTCGACAAGGCGCTGTCCAACTACCGCAAGGGCATGGACAAGGGCATCTACAAGGTGCTGTCCAAGATGGGCATTTCGCTCGTGGCGAGCTATCGCGGCGCCCAGCTGTTCGAGGCCGTGGGCCTGCACGAAGAAGTCATCGAACTGAGTTTGAAGGGCACGGTGTCGCGCGTGTCCGGCGCCGACTTTTCCGACTTCGAAGCCGACCAGAAACTGCTGCACAAGAACGCCTGGAACCCCATGAAACGCCTGCCCGCCGGCGGCCTCTTGAAGTTCATGTTCGGCGAGGAATTCCACGCCTACAACCCAGACGTGGTGCAGCAGCTGCAGAAGGCCGTGCAGACCGGCAGCTACGAGGAATACAAAAAGTACTCCGAGATCGTGAACACCCGCCCGGTGGCGATGATGCGCGACCTCATGCAGGTGAAGTTCGGCGCCAACAAGCCGATTCCCATCGACGAGGTCGAGCCGATCGAAGAAATTTTGAAGCGCTTCGACTCGGCCGGCATGAGCCTGGGCGCGCTGTCGCCGGAAGCGCACGAGGCGCTGGCCGAGGGCATGAACCGCATCGGCGGGCGCTCCAACTCGGGCGAGGGCGGCGAAGATCCGAAGCGCTACGGCACCGCCAAGACCTCCAAGATCAAGCAGGTGGCCTCAGGGCGTTTCGGCGTCACCCCGGCATATCTCGTCAACGCCGAAGTGTTGCAGATCAAGATCGCGCAGGGCGCCAAGCCCGGCGAGGGCGGCCAGCTGCCCGGCGACAAGGTGTCGCCGCTCATTGCATCGCTTCGTTACTGCAAGCCCGGCACGCCGCTGATTTCGCCGCCGCCGCACCATGACATCTATTCCATCGAAGACCTGGCGCAGCTGATTTTCGACCTCAAGCAGGTGAACCCCGCCGCTCAGGTGTCGGTGAAGCTGGTGGCCGAGCCCGGCGTGGGCACGGTCGCGGCAGGCGTGGCCAAGGCCTATGCCGACCTCATCACCATTTCCGGCTATGACGGCGGCACAGGCGCCTCGCCCTTGACCAGCGTGAAATACGCCGGTACGCCCTGGGAGCTGGGGCTTTCCGAAGCTCAGCAGGTGCTGCGCGCCAACGGACTGCGCGGCCGCGTGCGCGTGCAGACCGACGGCGGTCTCAAGACCGGCCTGGACGTGGTCAAGGCCGCCATCCTCGGCGCGGAGTCCTTCGGCTTCGGCACCGGCCCCATGGTGGCGCTGGGCTGCAAGTACCTGCGCATCTGCCATCTGAACAACTGCGCCACCGGCGTGGCCACGCAAAACGACAAGCTGAGGAAAGAGCACTTCATCGGCCTGCCCGACATGGTGGTGAACTTCTTCACCTTCATGGCCATGGAAACGCGCGAACTGATGGCGCGGCTGGGCGTGAGAAAACTCACCGACCTCATCGGTCGCACCGATCTCATCGAGCTGATGGAAGGCCAGACGCCGAAGCAGCAAAAACTCAAGCTCGACGTGCTGTTAAGCCAGGGCGGCATCCCCGCCGACGCGCCGCGCTTTGCACAGCAGGAGCGCAACCCCTCGTTCGACAAGGGCGAGCTGGCGGAAAAAATGGTGGCCGACTGCGCGCCCTTCATCAGGAGCGGCAGGAAGAAGTCCTTCACCTACGCCATCCGGAACGTGAACCGCTCCATCGGCGCGCGCGTGTCCGGCGAGATCGCCCGCGCGCACGGCGATGCCGGCCTGCCCGACGACACCCTGCACATCAAGCTCATCGGCTCGGCCGGCCAGAGCTTCGGCGTGTGGAACGCCACAGGCCTCACCCTGGAACTCGAAGGCGACGCCAACGACTACGTCGGCAAGGGCATGAACGGCGGCCGTCTGGTGATCTACCCGCCCAAGGTTTCGACCTTCGAGCCGCACCGCAACATCATCATTGGCAACACCTGCCTGTACGGCGCCACCGGCGGCGAGCTGTTCGCCGCAGGCCAGGCCGGCGAACGCTTCGGCGTGCGCAACTCCGGGGCGTTTGCCGTCATCGAGGGCGCGGGCGACCACTGCTGCGAATACATGACCGGCGGCACCGTGATCGTGCTGGGCGACACCGGCCTCAACTTCGGCGCCGGCATGTCGGGCGGCATGGCCTTCGTCTACGACGAGTCGGAAAAATTCCCCACCCGCATCAATCACGAACTGGTCGACGCGACCAAGCTGGTCGGCGACGAGACCGAGCCCTACCGCGTGTTTCTTAAAGCCGGCATCGAACGCCACCTGGCGCTCACCGCAAGCCCGCGCGCAAAGTGGCTGCTCGACAGCCTCGACACCGAGATTGGCAAATTCTGGCTGGTGAAGCCCAAGCGCATTTCGCTGGAAGACCTGCTCGACGACCTGCCCGGCGCGAAAAAGGAAGCGGTTGCCGCCTGATGAACGCAATGCCTGCAAACATCTTGAACAAAGAGGACATGAGGGACAAGAGGGAATATGATTTCGCCTTCCTCCTGTCCTCCTTGTTCGTTTTTTCCGCACTGCACCTCCCTGCCCGGATGGTCTGCCGAAACTGGTATGAATAACCATGTCTGACGTTTTTCAGTTTCTGAACAAACCCCGCCGCGACGGCGAAAAGACCGCCGCGGTAATCCGCATCCACGAGTTCAAGGAAATCTACGCCAAGATGGACGAGGCGCACGCCAGGGAACAGGCGGGGCGTTGCCTGGGCTGCGGCAATCCTTACTGCGAGTGGAAGTGCCCGGTGCACAACTACATCCCCAATTGGCTCAAGCTGGTGGATGAAGGCCGCCTGTTCGAGGCAGCGGAGCTTTCGCACCAGACCAATTCCCTGCCCGAGGTGTGCGGTCGCGTGTGCCCGCAGGATCGCCTGTGCGAAGGGGCCTGCACGCTCAACAGCGACGGCTTCGACGGCAAGGGCGGCTTCGGCGCGGTGACCATCGGCCAGATCGAGAAATACATTTCCGAGGAGGCCTTCAAGGCCGGCTGGCGCCCCGACATGAGCCAGGTGAAATCCACCGGCAAGAAGGTCGCCATCATCGGCGCCGGACCCGCGGGCCTCGGCTGCGCCGACGTGCTGGCGAGAAACGGCGTGAAGGCCGTGGTGTTCGACCGCTATCCCGAAATCGGCGGCCTGCTCACCTACGGCATCCCCGAATTCAAAATGGAAAAGTGGGTCATGACCCGCCGCCGCGAAGTGTTCGAGGCCATGGGCATCGAGTTTTGCCTCAACACCGAAGTCGGCCGCGACGTGCAGATGGCCGATCTCATGAAGGAATACGACGCCGTGTTCCTCGGCATGGGCACTTATACCTACATGAAAGGCGGCTTCCCCGGCGAGGATCTCCCCGGTGTGCTGGAAGCGCTGCCCTTCCTGATTTCCAACGTGAAGAACTGCCTCGGCCAGCTTTCCAAGGACGAAGTGTTCCACGACATGAAAGGCCAGCGCGTGGTGGTGCTGGGCGGCGGCGACACCGCCATGGACTGCAACCGCACCTCCATCCGCCAGGGCGCGATTTCCGTGACCTGCGCCTACCGCCGCGACGAAGCCAACATGCCCGGCTCCAAGCGCGAGGTCGCCAACGCCAAGGAAGAGGGCGTGAAGTTCCTGTGGAACCGCCAGCCGGTGGAAATCGTCGGCGACGGCCGCGTCGAGGGCATCAAGCTCGTCACCACCGAACTCGGCCCTCCCGATGCTCGCGGCCGCCGCACGCCGGTCGTCGTCCCGGGTTCCGAGGAAATCGTGCCGGCGGACCGTGTTATCATCGCCTTCGGCTTCCGTCCCAATCCCCAGCCGTGGTTTGCCGACCTCGGCCTCACCACCGATCCGGCCGGACGCGTCATCGCCAAGGGCAATACCCACGCCTTCCAGACCGCCAACGAAAAAATCTTCGCCGGCGGCGACATGGTGCGCGGCTCCGACCTCGTCGTCACCGCCGTGTGGGAAGGACGCGAAGCAGCCAAGGGCATACTCGGCTACCTCGGCCTGAATTAAGCTCTCTCGCCATTACAGACCAAAACGAGGCCGGGAAATCCTAGCCTCGTTTTTTTCATGCAACAAATCAGAACAGGTAGCTGTAGGTGAACTGCCAGTTCACCTGACTGTGCTCGATGATCATGCCGCCATTGCCGAAAGGCGGCAGCGGCCCGGTACCTGTCACCGACACTTGGGGCACGTAGCTCAGCGAGAAGTTGATCCGGGACTGCTTGTTGAAAGCATAGCCGAAGCCCGCCGTGTAATGGTCTTCGACGATGGCAGGCCACAGGTAAGAGACGAACTGGTCGGGGATGGGGTTCTTGCCGTGGTTGTAGCCCACGCGCCCGGTGAAGGCATCGCTGAACTTGTAGGCCAGCCCCAGCGCGATCACGGTCTGGTTGTCCCAGTCCTGCCGGAACGGGAATGCGGCGCCCAGCGGGTTGCGTATGGTGACGGTGTTCATGCTGTCGTTCCACAAAATCTGCTTGATATCGGCCGCGGCCATCAGGCGCTCACTCGCCTGCCAGGCGAAGCCCAGGCCCGCCATGGCCGGCATGTCGAAGCCGGTCACCTCGTAGCCGCCGCCATCCAGGTCCGGCAAATTGCCGGCGGACTGGTACACGCCGCCGACGGTGAGGGTGTCATTCACCTGATAGGCGAAGCCCAGCTTGGCGGCGAGGCTGTAACCCTTGGCCTTGCCGGTGAAATCGCTGTCGTCCTGGAAATTGATGCCGAACAAGGGCACGGACAAATCCATGCCCGCCCACACCACATCGACGCTGCCGCCCACGTTGAGGCGCGGGCCGGCCTGCCAGGCCAGCGGGAAAATCACACGCCCCACGCCCACCTGCGCCATGTCGCCGGTGGCGTATTCGGTGCCCATGCCGCCCTGACCGTAGATGCCCACGCCATAGGTGAATTCGCCCTGCTTTTTGACATAGCCGAAAGCCGGCATGTAGAACGCATCCGCGCTGGACGTGCCGAAGCCCGGCGTGGTTTCCACATCCGGGCCGACATAGCCCGCCATCACGTCGATACGGCGGCCCTCCGCCATCAGGCCGAGCGTGGCGGGATTGTTGGCCATCGCCGCCGTGCCGTTGTCGTAGGCCATGGCCGCGCCGCCCAGGGCGGTAGCGATCGGCCCGTACCCCTCCATGATCATGCCGTTGGTGGCATGCGCCAAGCCGGGCGCAAACGTGCCCGCCGCGGCGAAGCAGGCCGCGATTTTCCTGAAATGCATCGAGAGGTCTCCCCTTATTGCTGTTAAGACAAAACCGCGCATTGTACCGAATGCCCGGCGAGGCAAACACCAGGTTTTTGTGCGGATATTCGGCGCACGGGCCCGGCATTGCCGCGCATACCGCCGCCTGTTATGGTTGCGGCCATGGAGCATTCCCTGCTGAGCCTCGCCGCCATCGCCGTGCTGGGCATTTCCGCCCAATGGCTGGGCTGGCGACTGCGGCTTCCTTCCATCCTGCTGCTGCTCGTATTCGGCATCCTCGCCGGCCCGGTGACGGGCTTCCTACAGCCCGAGGAATTGTTCGGCAAGCTGCTGTACCCCTTCGTCTCGCTGTCGGTCGCAGTCATCCTGTTCGAAGGCGGCCTGAGCCTTTCGCTCAAGGAGTTGCGCGAGGTCGGCGGGGTGATGACGCGCCTGCTCACCATCGGCGCGCTCGCAACCTGGCTGTTGAGCGCATGCGCGGCACGCTGGATCCTGGGCTTCGACTGGCCGCTGGCCACGCTGCTGGGCGCCATCCTCGTGGTCACCGGCCCCACCGTCATCACGCCCATGCTGCGCCACATCCGTCCGCTCGGCATCACCGGCCCCACCCTGAAATGGGAAAGCATCGTCATTGACCCGCTCGGCGCCGTGCTGGCGGTGCTGGTGTTCCAGGTCATCACTTTGGCAGCCGACAGTTGGAGCGATGTCGCACTGTCCCTGCTCGGCACCATCGCGGTCGGCAGCCTGGCAGGGGGGCTGGGCGCGCTGCTCATGGTGGTGTTCCTGAAAAAGGACTGGGTGCCCGACTTCCTGCAAAACCCGGTGACGCTGATGCTGGTGGTCGCGATGTTTACCGCCTCCAACCTGCTCAGCCACGAATCCGGCCTGCTGACGGTGACCGTGATGGGTTTCGCCATGGCCAACCAGAAACTGGTCCGCGTGCACCACATCATCGAATTCAAGGAAAACCTGCGCGTGATGCTGATCGCAACGGTGTTCATCCTGCTCGCGGCCAACCTGCGCCCGGCGGATCTCGCCAGCGTCGGCTACCTCAGCATTCCCTTCCTGCTGGCCCTGCTGTTCGTCGTGCGGCCGGTATCGGTCTTCGCCGCGACGCTGGGCTCGAAGCTGACGACGCAGGAAAAACTGTTCCTGTCCTGGATGGCGCCGCGCGGCATCGTGGCCGCGGCGGTGTCCTCGGTATTCGCGCTGCGTCTGCAGGAACTCGGCTATCCGGGCGCGGAAAAGCTGGTGGCGGCAACCTTCCTGGTCATCATCGGCACGGTGGTGGTCTATGGGCTCAGTTCGGGGCCGCTCGCCAGGCGCCTGCAACTGACCCAGGCCGAGGCCGACGGCATCCTGTTCCTTGGCGGGCGCTTCTGGGTACGGCGCATCGCCAAGGCAGTGCAGGAAGAGGGCTACCCCGTGCTGCTGGTGGACAACACGCTGCACAACGTGCTGGCCGCGCGCATGGAAGGCCTGCCCGCCGTCTATGCCAGCGCGTTCTCCGAATCGGTGCTGGAAAAAGTCAGCCTGGGCGGCATCGGACGCCTGCTGGCCATGACCGGGAACGACGACACCAACGCCCTGGCGGGGCTGCATTTCGCCTCGGTATTCGGCCGCAGCCAGATCTTCCAGCTGGCGCCCGAGGAAAAAAGCCTGCCGGGCGAAGCCTCTCCGCACTTGCGCGGCCGCATCCTGTTTGGCGAAGACGTCAGCCACATGAAACTGACCCAGCGCTTTCTCGACGACTGGACGATCAAAAAAACGCGGCTGAGCGAGAGTTTCCCCTTTGAAGCGCTGACGACCCACTACGCCGGCAACATCATCCCGCTATTTCTCATCACCGCCGATGGCAAACTGCGCATCTTCAGCCCGGACGCACAACTGGACCCGCAGCCTGGGCAGACCGTGATCAGCCTGGTCAAACCCGGAACCGGGGATTAGAGCAGGTCAAGGAGACCGCATCGGGATTGTTTTGTGCGGCTCGCAGGTAATTGATGCCGACTCTTTTGGTTGCGATGCTGGCCCTGCCTGGCCTGGCGTCAAGAAGAAGCCGGGTTGGGGCGGGTTGGCATGAAGGCTGCGGCCGCTTCCGGTTCCATGTCGGCCATCCTTCCGCCCGCCCCCCGGACCGAAGGCATGCGCATTCGCGAACAACAGCACCGACAGCAAGGTCATCGCATGTCGGACTTTGTACCGTATGTTCTCTCCAAACAGATCTGGCACGCCAGCACTATAATCAAGCTGAGCTCGGCCAATAATCGGTCATCATCACGCGGGGGAGAGACTCATGCTGCAGCGTATTCTTGCTCTGCTGATCCTGCTGCTTTTCTCGACGGCCATCCATGCGGCCGCACCCAGCGTCGAACTGCGCGATCTCGACGGCAGGCCGCGCAATGCCAATGAATTCATCGGTCACGGCAAATGGACCGTGGTGGTGGCGTGGGCGCACGATTGCCTGATCTGCAAGCGTGAAATCCATGAAATGGCGGCCTTCCACGTTGCGCACAAGGACAGGGATGCCATCGTGCTCGGTGTGTCGATCGACGGCATGGACAAGCTTCGGGAGGCGCGCGAATTCGTGGCGGACCACAAGCTGCCTTTCGTCAACCTCATCGCCGAACCGGAGCAGGAAGTGATGATGGCATTCGGCGGCGGTCCGTTCATAGGCACGCCGACTTATTACATCTACGACCCCAGCGGGAAAATCGTCGCCCGCAACGTCGGCCCCACATCGCAGCATGATGTCGAGAAGTTCATCGACGGCTACAACGCGAATCCCTAGCTGCACCCGCACACCCGTCTTGAAGCCCTTGCGATGCAAGGCTTTCATGGTCTATAAAAAATTTCTGCGAAATAAATCTGAACTCGGCGGCAAATGGCCTGTCGGGTTAATGAGGGAGATTTATTCCGCTTACCGGTGAACGCGGGTTTTCGCCGGCATTAAAACGACATGACATTCAACGACACACCACAGGGAACGCATTACCCGGTGCTTGTGTTTGGGGAAGTGCTTTTCGATCAGTTTCCCGATCGCACGGTATTGGGTGGCGCACCTTTCAACGTCGCCAGGCATCTGACAGGTTTCGGCTGGCCGCCGCTTTTGATCAGCCGCATAGGCCGCGACGAGGCGCAGGTCGAAGTGCTCAGGAGCATGGAACGCTACGGCATGGACGCCAGCTGCATCCAGATCGATCCGCTGCACCCGACCGGAAGGGTGAAAGTCGAGCTGAGCGAGGCCGGCCACCGTTTCGAGATCCTCGACAATCAGGCCTACGACCACATACACCAGGGCATGGCCCGCCTGGGTGCCCTGGCTGCACGGCCGCAGCTGGTGTATTTCGGCACCCTGGCCTCGCGCCACAACGATTCCTATCGCGCGCTGCTCGGCGTGCTGAGGCTTTCCCCCGGGCTTAGGTTTCTCGATCTCAATCTGCGCGCGCCATGGTACGAGCGCGGCAGGTGCGAAAGCCTGATGCGCCACGCACACGTGCTCAAGCTCAACAACGAGGAGTTCGAGGTGCTGGTACGCTGGCTCAACCTCAAGGGCAGCCTCGATGCCATGTGCCTGCAGGTGCTGAACCGCTACGGCCTGCGCCTCTTGCTGCTCACGCGCGGCGAACAGGGTGCGTATGCCGCCATGCCGGACGGGCGCAGTTTCGATTTTGCCGGGCAGCCCATGTCCGCGCCCATCGTCGACAGCGTGGGCGCGGGCGATGCGTTCTCCGCAGTCGCCATCGCCGGCCTCTTGTCCGACTGGCCGATGGCGACGCTGCTCGAACGCGCGGATGCCTTTGCGCGCCGCATTCTCGGCATCCGCGGCGCCGTTCCCGAAGACGAGCGCCTGTACCATGAAACGAAGGCCGGCTGGAAAGGGACGCAATGAACAAGGACGGCCGTTACATCCTGATGCTGAACCTGCACGGCCTATTCCGTGCGCACGCGCCGGAACTGGGCCGCGACGAGGACACCGGCGGCCAGACCACCTATGTGCTGGAACTGGCGCGCGCGCTCGCCGCCGAAGCCGGCGTCGCACAGGTCGACGTGCTCACCCGCCTCATCGAAGACCCCAGGGTCGATGCCGGCTACGCCCTGCCCGAGGAAGCGATTTCGGAGCATGCGCGCATCGTGCGCCTGCCGTTCGGGCCGAAGCGCTACCTGCGCAAGGAATTGCTGTGGCCACACCTGGATTCGCTGGTGGACCGCTGCCTTCTGTTCATGCGCGCGCAGCAGCGCCTGCCCGACGTGATACACAGCCACTATGCCGATGCCGGCTATGTCGGCGCAAAACTTTCGCAACTCACCGGCATTCCGCTTGTGCACACCGGCCATTCGCTCGGCCGCTGCAAGCGCGCGCGCCTGCTTGCCGCCGGACGCAAGGCCACGGCCATCGACCGCCAGTTCCACTTCTCGCGCCGCATCGCCGCCGAGGAACTGGTGCTGCAGGAAGCCGCGCTCGTCATCGCCAGCACGCGCCAGGAATGCTCGGGCCAGTGGGGCATCTACGAAAACTACGGGCGCACGCCGATGGCGGTGATTCCGCCCGGAACCGACACCAGCCGCTTCAGCCCGGCGCCGCGGCGTCTGAATACCACGCCGATCCAGCAGCGCGTAGACCGTTTTCTCAAGCAGCCCGACAAGCCCATGATCCTGGCGCTGGCGCGGCCGGACGCGCGCAAGAACCTGCTGCGCCTGGTAGAGGCCTACGGCAGTTCGAGCTCGCTGCAGGAACGCGCCAATCTCGTCATCGTCGCCGGCAACCGCGAGGACATCCGCACTCTGGACGAAGGCCCGCGCGATGTGCTCACCGAACTCCTGCTGGAAGCGGACAAGTACGACCTGCACGGGCGCTTCGCCCTGCCCAAGCAGCACAGCGCCGAGGAAGTGCCGGATCTCTATCGCCTCGCCGCGCGCCGCCGCGGCGTGTTCGTCAATCCCGCGCTGACCGAGCCCTTTGGCCTGACTCTCATCGAGGCTGCGGCGAGCGGCCTGCCCATCGTCGCCACCGAAGACGGCGGGCCGAAGGACATCATCGCCAACTGCAGCAACGGCCTCCTGGTCAACCCGCTCGACACCGACGCCATCGCCGCCGCGCTGAAGGATGCGCTGGCCGACGGCAAGCGCTGGCAGGCGTGGGCGCGCAACGGCATCAACGGTGTGCGCCGCCACTACACCTGGCAGGCGCATGCGAAGAAATATTTGAAGACCCTGGACCAGATGCTGTTCCGCCAGCGCAAGCGCCTGCGCCGCGAGCATGCGGCCCTGTACCAGACCCACGCGCTGCCGCTGGTGCAGGCGATGCTCGTCACCGACATCGACAACACGCTCACCGGCGACGCGCAGGGGCTGGCCGAGCTCATCAGGTGGCTGGAGTCGCAGCGCGGGCGCGTCGGTTTCGCCGTGGCCACGGGGCGCAGCCTGGAACTGACGCTGAAGGTGCTGAAGCAGTGGAAAGTACCGCGCCCCGACATCCTCATCACTTCGGTGGGCAGCGAAATCCATTACGGTCGCAATCTCAGGCCGGATGAAAGCTGGACGCGCCACATCCGCCACGAATGGCGGCGCGATGCGCTCGAAGCCGTGCTCGCCGACGTGCCCGGCCTGCGCCTGCAGGGGCCGGAGGGCCAGCGCGAATTCAAACTGAGCTATTTCATCGACCCGGCGAGCGCGCCGCCGGTGAAGGAAATCCAGGCGCTACTGCGAAAGAACCGGCTGAGCGCGCAGATGATCTACTCGCACCAAGCCTATCTAGACGTGCTGCCGGCGCGCGCCTCCAAGGGCCAGGCCATCCGCTATCTGGCCTGGCGCTGGGGCCTGCCCTTGAATGCCTTCCTGGTCGCCGGCGACTCCGGCAACGACCGCGAAATGCTGCTGGGCGATACCATGGGCGTCATCGTCGGCAACCACAGTGAGGAACTCGCCGACCTGGAGGGACGCGAGCGCATCTACTTTGCGCATCGCCATTGTGCCGGCGGCATCGTCGAGGGCATCCGGCACTACCGCTTCGCAGAACCGCGCCAGGACGAAGGGAAGAGCGCATGAATTTCGAAGAACTTTTGCAGGCCATCGCCGCGCACCGCACGCTGTGGCACAAATGGCTGCATTGCTGCCAGGCCGAAGGCCGTGCATTCCTGCTGCAGTCCGACCTGCAACGCATCTGGCAGCGGCTCGGCGAAGAAGGCGCCAACGCAGAGGCCCTGGCCGCACTGTCACCCTGGATCGCCCAGTTGCAGGAGGCCTGCCTCGATTCTCCTGCCGTCGTGTTCGCACACCGCCCGCGCATCGGCGAATGGCGCTTCTACTACTGCCACACCGAACAGTTGAACGTGGAAAAAATCAGTTGCCGCGATTTTCTCGCCTTCAAGGAAAGAATCGTCGCGCCCGCCGGCGAACCGATGCTGGAAGTCGATTTCACGCCATTCAACCGCGGCTTTCCGCGCCTGAAGGAATCGCGCTCCATCGGCAACGGCGTGATCTTCCTCAACCGCCAGCTCGCCAGCCGTCTGATCGCCAGGCCCGAAGCGCTGGAAGAAAAGCTGCTCAATTTCCTCGCGCTGCACGCCATGGAAGGCCAGGCGCTCCTGACCTACCGCGCCTTCCCCGACGCGGCCGCCTTGCGCGGCGTGATGCGGCAGGCGGTGGCGCATCTGGAAAAGCTCGCACCCGATACGCCGTGGGGGGAGTTTGCCGAACGATTGCGGTCATTGGGCCTCGCCCCCGGCTGGGGCGATTGCGCCAGCCGCGCCATCGACACCCTGAGTCTCCTGCAGGACGTGATGGAAGGCCCCTCGCCCGAGGCCATGGAAGCTTTTCTCGCGCGCATCCCCATGATCTCGCGCCTTTTGATCCTGTCGCCACACGGCTATTTCGGCCAGAGCAACGTGCTCGGCCGGCCCGACACCGGCGGCCAGGTGGTGTACATCCTCGACCAGGTGCGCGCGCTGGAGGCGGAGATGAAAAACCGCCTGGCGCAGCAGGGCGTGGCCATCACGCCCAAGATCGTCATCGTCACGCGCCTCATTCCCGAGGCCGAGGGCACCACCTGCGACCAGCGTTTGGAAAAGGTGCACGGCACCGACAACAGCTGGATCCTGCGCGTGCCCTTTCGCCATGAAAACGGCGAGATTCATCCACGCTGGATTTCGCGTTTCGAAGTCTGGCCCTATCTCGAACGCTTCGCCCAGGAGGCCGGCCCCGAAGTGGTGGCCGAACTGGGTGGACGCCCCGACCTCATCATCGGCAACTATTCCGACGGCAACCTGGTGGCGAGCCTGCTGTCGCGGCATATGGGCGTAACGCAGTGCAACATCGCCCACGCGCTGGAAAAGACCAAGTACCTCCTGTCCGACCTCTACTGGAAAGACATGGATGCGCAGTACCACTTCGGCTGCCAGTACACCGCCGACCTCATCAGCATGAACAGCGCCGACTTCATCATCACCAGCACCTACCAGGAAATCGCCGGCACCAGGACGTCCATCGGCCAGTACGAAGGTTACACCGCCTACACCCTGCCGGGGCTTTACCGCGTGAGCCACGGCATCGACCTGTACGACCCCAAGTTCAACATCGTCTCGCCCGGCGCCGACGCCTCGGTGTATTTCCCCTACCACAAGCGTGCCGAGCGCTTCGAGGGTCTGCACGAAGAAATCGAGCAGATGTTGTACGGCGACGGCGCGGGCCACGGCGTGCGAGGAAATCCGGGCGATGCGAAGAAAATCCCCATCTTCACCATGGCGCGGCTCGACCGCATCAAGAACGTGACGGGCCTGGTACGCTGGTTCGGCGAGCATGCCGAATTGCGCAACATTGCCAACCTCATCGTCGTGGGCGGCTACATCGATCCCAATGATTCAGCCGATGAGGAAGAACGCGCGGAGATCGGGCACATGCACCGGCTCATCGACGAACTCGGCCTCGAAAATCATGTGCGCTGGATCGGCGGGCGGCTCGACAAGCTCCTGACCGGCGAGCTTTACCGTTTCGTTGCCGACCGGGGCGGCGTGTTCGTGCAGCCTGCGCTGTTCGAGGCTTTCGGTTTGACCGTGGTGGAAGCCATGGCCTGCGGCCTGCCGGTGTTCGCCACGCGCTACGGCGGCCCGCTGGAAATCATCGAGGACGGCCGCTCGGGTTTCCACATCGACCCCAACGACGGCGCCGCCGGCGCGGAGCGCATTTTCCATTTCCTGCAGCAGTCGAAGCAGGATCCCACGCGCTGGCAGGCGGTATCGGACGCGGCCATCGCGCGCGTCAACGCGCGCTACACCTGGGCGCGCTACGCCGAGCGCATGATGACGCTGGCACGCATCTACGGCTTCTGGAAGTTCGTCAACAATCTGGAGCGCGAGGAAACCCAGCGCTACCTGGAAATGTTCTACCACCTGATGTACCGCCCGCTGGCGCGGGCGGTGCCGCTAAGCTGAGCGGGCTCACGCCGCCATCGCCGGGTAGTCCGTGTAGCCTTCGGCGCCCTGCGTGTAGAAGGTCGCGGGGTCGGGCGGGTTGAGCGCGGCGCCGGCCCTGATGCGCGCCGGCAGGTCGGGATTGGCGAGAAAGCTCGCGCCGAACGCCACCGCATCGAGCTTGCCGGATGCGATCGCCTGCTCGGCCTCCCCGGCGGTGTAGCCCATGTTGCCCACCAGCACGCCCTTGTACGTCGCGCGCACCGGCGTCATCACGTCTCCCTTCTGCTGCTGCAGGAAGTCGCCGCGCATGACATGCAGATAAGCGAGGTTGAAATCGTTGGCGCGCCGCGCGACATAGGTCGCCATGCCCACGGGGTCGCTGTCTACCATGCTGTTGTAGCTGTTGAGCGGGGAGATGCGCAGGCCCACGCGGTCGCTGCCCCACACCCCGCACACGGCTTCGACCACTTCGAACATCAGGCGCGCGCGGTTTTCGATGGGGCCGCCGTAAGGGCCGCTGCGCTTGTTGGAGCCGTCGCGCAGGAACTCGTCGAGCAGATAGCCGTTGGCGCCGTGCACCTCGACGCCGTCGAAGCCCGCCGCCCTGGCGTTTTCCGCCGCGCGCCGGAAGCCGGCGACGATGCCCGGCAGTTCGTCGTCGCGCAGCTCGCGCGGCACCACGTAGGGCTTCTTGCCTTCGGGCGTATGCACTTTGCCGTCGATGGCGATGGGGCTGGGCGCCACAGGCTGCGCGCCGTCGTTGAACAGCGGATGGCAGGCGCGGCCGCCGTGCCAGATCTGCAGGAAGATGCGGCCGCCGGCCGCGTGCACCGCCTCAGTCACTTTCTTCCAGCCTGCCACCTGGGCGTCGGAATAGATGCCGGGCTCGCGCCAGAATGCAGAGTTGCCTGCCATGGCCATGGTGGCCTCGGCGATGAGCAGGCCGCCACCGGCGCGCTGGGCGTAGTACTCGGCCATCAACGCAGTGGGTACGTGCTCGGCGTCGGCGCGGCAGCGCGTGAGCGGCGCCATGAAAATGCGGTTGGGCACGGTCAGTGCGCCGAGTTCGAGGGGGGTGAACAGTGTATTCACGAAAATATGCTCCTTGGTCTGAAAAACATGCGGACAGGCCGCGTTAAAAAATGTGCGTCGCTCAAGGCTCCATGGTTGCAGCCGGCGCGGTGCTTGGTTTATCGCCAGACGTAGGCGTCCATGGACAGGCTGCCATATCTGTAGCGCGGCTGACGGCGCGTCGGTTCGTCGTTGCCGGCTGCGCCCAGCGCGACGAACAGCGGCAGGAAATGCTCTTCGCTCGGGTGCGCCTTGGCGCCGTGTTCGGCGACGCGGTAATCCAACAGCGCAAGCTCATCGTTTTCTGCCAGCCGCGCAGCGACCCACTCGGAGAATGCGCGCGCCTGCGGCAGCGGCTCGGCTTCGCCCCGCCAGTCGAGCCAGTCGAAGTTGTGCGTGATCGCGCCGCTGGCCAGAATCAACACGCCTTCTTCGCGCAGGCGCGCGAGCGCACGGCCCAGCGCGAGATGCCCTGCCGGCCCGGCGCTACGCATGAGAGAAAGTTGCACCACCGGCACGTTCGCCTGCGGGTACATCGCCGACAGCGGCACCCAGGCGCCGTGGTCCAGGCCGCGGCCGGGATGCAACTCGGCGCCCATGCCGGCCGCATTGATCAGCGATGCCGCGCGTCCGGCCAGGGCCGGCGCGCCGGGCGCGGGATACTGCATGCGATGCAAGGACGGGGCGAAGCCGGAAAAATCGTGGAGGGTTTCGGGCGCACCGGAAAGATCCAGCGTAGGACTGCGCGCTTCCCAATGCGCCGATACCGCAAGCACCGCCGCCGGCGCGGGCGCCTGCCGGCCGATTTCGCGCCAGCAGGCCACTGCGTCCGGCGCCTTCAACAAGGCATCGGGCGCGCCATGCGACACGAACACGACGGGCATGCGGGCAGCCACGACGCGCCTACTCCTTGACCGCTTCCACGCTTATGGACAGCGTCACCTCGTCGGAGACGTTGGGCGCGTACTTGCCCATGTTGAAGTCGGAGCGCTTGATCCTGGCCACGGCATTGGCGCCGATGGCATCGCGCTTGCGCATGGGGTGCGGCTTGGCCTGGAACGAGTTCACCGTCAGCGTCACCGGCCGGGTCACACCCTTGATGGTGAGATTGCCTTCCACTGCCACCGGCTTGTCGCCTTCGAATTCGACCTTGGTGGACTTGAAAGTGATGGTCGGGTATTTCGCGGTATCGAAGAAATCCTCGCCCTGGATGTGTTCGTTGAACACGGCATAGCCGGTGTTCACCGACCTGGCGTCGATGCTCACATCCACCGAGGCTGTTTTCGCCTCGCGGTCGAGCACGATCTTGCCGCTGGTCTTGTCGAAGCGGTGCACCTGGTTGGAAAAGCCGAAATGGCTGTATTCGAAGCGCGGCGCGGTGTGCGTGGGATCGATGTCGAAGGTTTCCGGCGCGGCTAGGGCGCCGCCGGCAATGGAGGCAAGGGTGAAGGTGAAGGCGAATGCGATGTTTCTCATGCGGGTTCTCCTGTTGAAAAATGCGGGTTTACTTCGCGGCAACGGCGGACAGGCGGAACCTGACCTCGACTTCGTTGGCGACGGTGTCGAAATCGGCCCACACTCCTTCGCCGATGCCATAGTCTGCGCGCTTCAAAATGAAAGCGCCCTCGAATACGCCGCTGCTTCCGGCCTGGCGGAAAGTGGCGGGCGTTTTCACCTCGCGCGTGCGGCCCTTGATGCTCAGCCTGCCGGCGACCTCGAAGCGGTTGCCGCCCAGCGGTTTGACCGAAGTGGCAACGAAACGCGCAACGGGATGGTTTTTGGTGTCGAACCACAGCCTGCCCTGCGCTTCTTCATTGCCCTCGGCGAATCCGGTGTCGATGCCGGCCAGATCGACCTCGATCACGGCCTTCGCCGCCTGCGGCCTGGCGGGATCGAAGCTCAGGCTGCCGCCAAAGCGCCTGAAGCCGCCTTCGACCGGCACGCCCATCTGCCTGTAGACGAAAGCGACCGTGCTCCCGTCCGGCCGCAGCCGATTGAATTCGGCCGCCTGCGCGAACGGTATCGCAAAGAGGAAAGCGGCAAGCAAGGCGGTTCGGCGGCCGAATTTCATTGCGTTCTCCGCTCAGTTTTTTTCAGCACGGGCAGCATGCGTACCAGCACCTCGTCGCGGTCGATGAAGTGGTGCTTGAGCGCCGCGCCCACATGCGCCAGCACCAGCGCGGCCATGCCGATGTTGAGTACCTTGTGCAGCGTCGCCAGCAGCTCGCCCAGTTCCTTGTCCTTGGCCAGCAGGTCGGGCAGCGGCAGCACGCCGAACCACACGGTGGGCACGCCCTTGGCCGAACTCATCAGCCAGCCGGTAACCGGAACCGCCAGCATCAGCACATAGAGCAGGAGGTGTGCGCCTTCCGCCGCCTGCCGCTGCCAGGGCGGCATGTGGGCCGGCAAAGCCGGCGGCTGATGCGACAGGCGCCAGAATACGCGAACGAGCACGAGCAGGAAGATGCTCACCCCCGCCCACTTGTGCCAGGAATACAGCTTCAGCTTGCCTGGGGAGAAGGGCAGTTCGTGCATGTACAGGCCCAGGCCAAAGGTGCCGATGATCGCGACGGCCACCAGCCAGTGCAGGCCGACTGCGGTGCGCGTATAGCTGTTCGCTTGCGGCATTGCTCGTTCCGGTTCGTTTGTCGAATGACAAACTATAGGCGCGCCTGTTTGCCCGAAATAGGGGACAATGTAGAAATCATTGTTGTCATATTTGCAACAAAAGGGGATCGGGCCCATGGACCGGCTGGAAAGCATGCGGCTGTTCGTGAAAATCGCGGAACTGGGCAGTTTCTCGGCTGTGGCGCAGCAGTTGAACGTGGCGCGCTCGGCAGTCACGCGGCAGGTGGCGGCGCTGGAAGCGCACCTTGGCACCATGCTGATTGCGCGCAGCACGCGCAGGCTTTCCCTCACTTCGGCGGGGGCGGGCTACCTGGAGAAGTGCCGCGAAATCCTGGCGCTGGTCGATGCCGCGGAAGCGGGGCTGTCGGAGGAAACCCAGGCGCCGCGCGGCCATATACGCGCAAGCCTGCCGTTTTCGTTCGGGCTCAGGCAGCTGATGCCGATGTTCAGCGAATTCATGGCCGCGAACCCGGAAATTTCCCTCGAGCTCGATTTCAACGACCGCCGCGTCAATCTCATCGAGGGCGGCTTCGATCTGGCCATCCGCGTCAGCAACCGCCTGGAGTCCGGCGACATCGCACGCAAGATAGGCTCAAGCCAGGGCGTGATCGCCGCCTCGCCGGATTATCTCGCGCAGCACGGACGGCCCAAACATCCGCGTGACCTCGCCAGGCACGAGTGCTTCGGCTACCTGCTGGCCGCACGTTCGAGCTGGGCCTTCGTCATCGACGGCGAAACCAGGTTGTTCCCGGTTTCGGGCCGGCTCGCGGCCAACAACGGCGAGGCCCTGCTCGACGCCGCGATCCGCGGACTGGGCATCACCTATACGCCGACCTTCATCGCCGAGCAGGCGGTGCGCGAAGGCCGGCTGGAGATCCTGCTGCGCAAGTTTCCCACGCCGGCGCTGGGCATCTACGCCATCTTCCCCAGCAACCGCTACGTGCCGCACCGGGTGCGGGCGCTGGTCGAATTCCTCGCCGCCCGCATAGGGTCAAAACCGGTGTGGGACCGGATACTCGTTGCCAAGCAGGCTCGGCAGGCACCGTGACAAACGAGCGAAGCTTTGTGTTTTCGCTACTGCACGCTAGCCTATTTGCATGACCACAACGACGATCGCCCCCTCCCTGTTGGCAGCCACGGCGCAGGACCTGCGCCGGCATGTGCCTTTCTCTGAAATGGCTCCGCCCCATCTGGAATGGATGGTGGCGCGGCTGCAACTGGCCTATTTCCCGGCCGGCGCGACCGTGCTCGAGCCCGATGCGGGCGTGCCACAGTGGTTTTACGTGGTGAAGCAGGGCTCGGTGGAGGCCGGCGGCAGCGCGGAGGAAAGCGTCATCAGGCTGCTCGCGGGAGAGTGCTTCCCGCTCGGCGCCCTGTTGGCGGAGCGCCCGGTCGCCAACCAGTTTCGCGCCGCGGAAGACAGTTTCTGCTATCTGCTTCCTGCCGGGGATTTTCATGCCCTGATCGCACAAAGCGCGGTGTTCCGCGATTTTTGCACGCGCCGCATCGCCAGCCTGCTGGAGCAGTCGCAAAAGGCGGTGCAGTCGGAATATGCCCTGCGCCAGGACGAGGACGCGCGGCTGGAACGCAGCCTGGCTTCGGTTTGCGCCCGCGCCCCGGTGAGCGTCGCGGCCGGCACGCCGCTCGGCGCCGCCTTGCAGACCATGCACGATGCGCGCGTGGGCTCGGTGGCGGTCACCGATGAAGACCGCCGTCCGCTCGGCATCCTTACGCTGAAGGACGTGCTTTCGCGCGTGACCCTGCCGGGGCTGCCGCCCGACACGCCCATCGACAGCGTAATGACCCCCGACCCCGTCACCCTGCCGGCTTCGTCACCGGCACGCGAGGCACTGCTGCTGATGGCGCGTCGCGGCATCCACCATCTGCTGCTGACGGAGGACGGCAAACTCGCCGGCGTGATTTCGGAAAAGGACCTCTTTGCCATCAAGCGCATGAGCGTGCAGGGCGTAGCCAATGCCATCGCCAATGCCGGCGACATCGATGCCTTGAAGCGCGCCGGCCGTGACATCGCCGCGCTGGCGCACAGCCTCCTGGCGCAGGGCATGCAGGCGGAAACCCTGACCGAGCTGATCGCCACGCTCAACGACCATCTCACGCGCCGACTCATCGACCTGGAAACCGCCGCGCTGCCGCTGCCGCAGGCAAAGTGGTGCTGGCTGGCGCTGGGTTCGGAAGGCCGCATGGAACAGACCCTCGCCACCGACCAGGACAATGCGCTGATTTTCGAGGCCGACGACGAGGCCAAGACCGAGGCCGTGCGCGAAAGCCTCATCATTATGGCGCGCCGCATCAACGAGGGCCTCGATGCCTGCGGCTTCCCGCTGTGCAAGGGCTTCATCATGGCGGGCAACCCGAAATGGTGCCTGACGAGCGCGGAATGGCGCACGCAGTTTTCGCGCTGGATCGATTCGGGCGGCCCCGAGGAACTACTCAACGCCAGCATCTTTTTCGATTTTCGCGCCCTTTACGGTGCGGAAGACCTGGCCGCCGACCTTCGCGCCTGGCTCATCGCGAAAATCCGGGGCAACCCGCGCTTCCTGAAACAGATGACCCAGAATGCGCTGCGCAACGTCCCGCCGCTGGGCCTGGTGCGCGACTTCGTGCTGTCCGGGGACGAGCAGCACCCGCACACGCTGGACCTCAAGCTCAACGGCTCGGTCCCTTTCGTCGACGGCGCGCGCATATTCGCCCTCGCCAGCGGGCAACCTGCCACCGGCACGGCTCGGCGATTGAAGCAGGCAGGGCCTGCCCTGCGCATCCCGGAAAAGGAAATCGACGGCTGGGTGCAGGCTTTCCACTTCATCCAGCTTTTACGCCTGCGCCACCAGCACGAGCAGGAGCGCAAGGGCCTGGCACCGGACAACTACCTGAATCCGGACACGCTTTCGGTACTGGACCGGCGCATCCTCAAGGAAGCCTTCCGCCAGGCGCGCAAGCTGCAGGCGCGGCTGGCACTCGATTATGATGTCTAGGCACGAGCGGTGATCTGGCCCTTTTTTCGCCGCGCGCGCATCGAACTGTCGCAAAACGAGGCCCGGCGCCTGGCTGCGCTCAAGGCCGCGCCCAAAATCGAGCCCGATACGCCGCTTGCTGCGCTGCGCTGGGTCGTGGTCGACGTCGAAACCGGCGGCCTCAACCCGTACACCGATCCGCTTTTGTCCATCGGCGCGGTGGAAATCCGCCATGGCCGCATCCGGCTGGGGGCGAGCTTCGAAGTGCGGCTTCAGCAGTCAGCGGTCACTTCGCACGAAAACATTCTGGTACACGGGCTGACCCACAGCCAGCAGCTTGCCGGCATGACCGCCAAGAACGCGTTGCTGGATTTCGCCGAGTTCGCCGCGGGCGGGCCTTTCGTGGCCTTTCATGCCGGATTCGACCGCACGGCGCTGCAAGTCGCCGTGCAAAAGGAGCTGGGCTGGGACTTTCCCGGCCGCTGGCTGGATGCAGCCATCATCGCGCCCTTGCTCTTCCCGCGACTGGCTGGCGAATGCCGCGCGCTCGACGACTGGCTGGACGCGCTTTCGATACAGAATTACGCCCGCCACAGCGCCGTTGCCGACGCCGCCGCCACCGCCCAGTTGTGGCTGATCCTGCTGAACGCCGCCGCGCGTCAGCGCCTCCACACTTTCAAAGACCTCGAAAGCCTTGTCCACGCCCGCAAATGGCTGGGGCAATGACCATCCGTGGATTATTAGCAAATACGGATAATCTGTTTGTCGATTTCGGTGCGCAGGCGCAAACTTGCGCGGTGCATGCCGAGAGGCTGTGCATTAAATTAGAAGACCAACCCTCAACATCACGGAGGAACCATGCAACTGACCGACAAGCATCGGGAGTACTGGTCCAGGAACTTGCGTCTGACGGCCATTCTCCTTGCCATCTGGTTTGTGGCCACATTCGTGGCGATGTACTTCGCGCGAGAACTCAACGAAATCGTCATACTGGGCTTTCCCCTCGGCTTCTACATGGGCGCCCAGGGCGCACTGATCATCTACGTGCTGGTGATCTGGTACTACGCCCGCAGCATGAACAATATGGACAAGGAATACGGCGTCCATGAAGGGGAGGATTGAGCATGACCGCACTAACCCAATCGCAGTTTTTCAACCAGCTGAAGAAGTACTACAGCTTCTACACCGGCGGCTTCATCGCCTTCGTCATCATCCTGGCCATCCTCGAACAGATGGGTGTGCCCAACCGCGTCATCGGCTACATCTTCCTGATCGCCACCATCGGCTTGTACGCCGGCATCGGCATCATGTCGAAAACCGCCGACGTGGCGGAATACTACGTCGCCGGACGGCGCGTGCCCGCAATCTTCAACGGCATGGCCACGGGCGCGGACTGGATGTCGGCTGCAAGCTTCATCGGTATGGCGGGCACCCTCTACCTCACCGGTTTTGACGGCCTTGCTTTCGTCATGGGCTGGACCGGCGGCTACGTGCTGGTGGCGCTGTTCCTCGCGCCCTACCTCAGGAAGTTCGGCCAGTTCACGATTCCGGACTTCCTCGGCGCCCGCTACGGCGGCAACCTGCCGCGACTGATCGGCGTGATCGCTGCCATCCTCGCCTCCTTCGTGTACGTGGTGGCGCAGATCTACGGCGTGGGCATCATCACCAGCCGCTTCGTCGGCATCGACGTAACACTCGGCGTATGGCTCGGCCTCGGCGGCATTCTGGTATGTTCCTTCCTCGGCGGCATGCGCGCGGTGACCTGGACCCAGGTGGCGCAGTACATCATTCTGATCATCGCCTACATGATCCCGGTGGTGTGGCTGTCGGTCGCGCATACCGGCAACCCGATCCCGCAGATCGCCTATGGCCAGGCACTGCAGAAGGTAACCGCCCTGGAAAACGAGCTCAACGACGCCACGACCGTGAAGGGCGCAGCCGAAGCCTCCGCCCGCGCCGCCCACAAGGCCAAGCAGGAAGAGCTCGAAGGCAAGATCGCGGCACTGGATGCCGCCGTGTCCGCTGGCACCGGCGACGCCTTCCTCGCTGCCGAACGCGCCGCAGCAGGCAACCCGGACGATTTCCCGGCCACTGCCGATGCACTCAGGGAAAAATGGAAGAAGGCAGCCGATGGCCACAAGGCCAAGACCGGTCCGGTTCCCGCTCATGCCACCGCTTTCGCCGGCAAGGGCGCCGAGAAGAAGCTGCTGAAGGACAATCCCGACGCCAGCGCGGAGGAAATCGCCGCCGCCAAGGCCGAAGACGAAGCCGCTTCCGATGTGAAGCGCCGCAACTTCCTCGCCCTGGTGCTGTGCCTGATGGTCGGCACCGCTTCGCTGCCGCACATCCTGATGCGCTACTACACCACCCCCTCGGTGCGTGAAGCGCGCAAGTCGGTGTTCTGGTCGCTGTTCTTCATCTTTCTGCTGTACTTCACCGCACCGGCGCTGGCCGTGCTGGCCAAGTACGAGGTGTACCACAACCTCGTCGGCTCCAGCTTTGCCGCCCTGCCTGCCTGGGTGTCCAACTGGGCTGCGGTGGATGCAACCCTGATGAAGATCGTCGACATCAACGGCGACGGCCTCGTACAGCTGGCGGAAATCACCATGGGCGGCGACCTCATCGTGCTGGCCACGCCGGAAATCGCCGGCCTGCCGTATGTGATCTCCGGCCTGGTGGCTGCAGGCGGTCTGGCCGCTGCGCTGTCCACCGCGGACGGCCTGCTCCTGACCATCGCCAACGCGCTGTCGCACGACGTGTACTACAAGATGCTCGACCCGCACGCTTCCACGGTGCGCCGCCTGACGGTAGCCAAGACGCTGCTGCTGGTGGTGGCCGCGATCGCGGCGTACACCGCATCGCTCAAGCCGGGCAACATCCTGTTCCTGGTGGGTGCGGCGTTCTCGCTGGCGGCCTCGGCCTTCTTCCCGGCCCTGGTGCTGGGCGTGTTCTGGAAGCGCGCCAACAAGCTCGGCGCCGTCCTGGGTATGCTGGCCGGCCTGGGCATCTGTATCTACTACATGGTCATCACCTATGACTTCTTCGGCGGCGTGGCCGCCAACGAGTGGTGGGGCATCAAGCCCATCGCCGCCGGACTCTTCGGCATCCCCGTCGGATTCCTGGGCGTGATCATCGGCTCGCTGGTCTCCCCGGCGCCGTCGCAGGAAGTGCAGGAATTGGTCGACCACGTGCGTTACCCCAACCTGGAAGGCGACATCAGCACCCAGGCCACCTGAGTGTAGTGTCTGCCGCTCCCCGCGGGGGAGCACAAACAACAAGGCCCGCATTTGCGGGCCTTGTTGTTTGTGGCAACGGGCGATTCAGCCCAGGTGTTCGACCAGATAATGCAGGTCCGGACGCTCGGTTTCGCGAATGAAGACTTTCGCCCGCTGCGGGTCGTAAAGCGCCAGCTGCTCGGCCGCGTGCTTGACCCGGTCGGGATCATGCAAGCGATGATAGGCCATGCCCAAGGCATACCAGGCATGGCCGTTCATGGGCTGAAGGCGCGCCGCCTCTTCTAGCGCCCTGGCGGCCTCCTCATGCCTGCCAAGATGCGCGCAGGCCATGCCCATGCCGTACCAGGCGCGGTCCTGGTTCGGCACCAGCTCGACCGCCTTGTTGAAGGCGTTGATGGCCTGCTGCCAGTTTTTCGCCTTGTCCAGCACGAAGCCGAGGTTGAACCAGGCCTCGCCGTTGTTCGGCTCGCGTTCGCATACGCGCATGAGCCAGCTCTCCGCCTTGGCGAAATCCTCCATCTGCGCGTACAGAAAGCCGATGAGATGCGCAAGGCGCATGTTGTCCGGGGCCGCCGCATAAGCCTGCTCGTAGGCCTCGACGGCGGCGAACTTGCGCCCCAGCATCTTTATCAGCCAGGCACGCGCCTCCCAGCGCCATTGCTCGTAGTTCATTTTGTCTTTTGCGGATAAGGAGACCCCGATTTTCGGCCAGGCTGCCCGCGAGGGCAAGTTACAATAGGCAAACCACGGAGAAAACATGGTCCAAACCGAAATCCTCATTCTTTCCATCGTGCGCCTGCTCGTGGAAATCGCCGGCTACTCGCTGCTCGGGCAGGGTCTCTTGTACGTACTCGCCGGCGCCAGGCGCGAGCAGAACATGTTCTACGGCATCCTCAAGACCATCACCTCGCCGGTGGTCCGCGCCGTGCGTTTCATCACGCCGCGCTTCGTCGTCGATGCGCACATTCCTTTCGTGGCTTTCTTCCTGCTGTTCTGGTTCTGGGTCGCCGTGTCCATCGCCAAGCGCTATGTGTGCGTCACCAACGGCCTGCAGTGTTGATTAAAATGCTTTCCGTGTCCCCTGCGGCAGCAGTCGGCTTGACCGCAAAGCAAATAAACGGTTAAATACGCGCCTTGCGACCGGCCTTGCCGGTCATTCTTTTTGCCGCAAGACGACGTGGCCAGGTAGCTCAGTTGGTAGAGCAGCGGACTGCAACCTGGCCGAAGGACAGGTTGTAGTGAAGGCTAACTTGCGCAGCAAGTTAAGGGCGCAAGCCCGGCCGGAACTAAAATCCGCGTC
>JBFMCR010000001.1:84153-86706 GCA_040754425.1 Pseudomonadota bacterium
GAAGGACAGGTTGTAGTGAAGGCTAACTTGCGCAGCAAGTTAAGGGCGCAAGCCCGGCCGGAACTAAAATCCGCGTCGTAAATGTCTCGACGTGGCCAGGTAGCTCAGTTGGTAGAGCAGCGGACTGAAAATCCGCGTGTCGACGGTTCGATTCCGCCCCTGGCCACCAACCCACCCCATCGCCGAACTTCGCCCGCCACTTCGAGACGTATCCCCAGCGGTACCAGCTTGCAGCAGGCAAGAGCCCACAGTTGGCGTTGTTTTTTTGAGTAAAATCTACAAAGATATCCCAAGCGATTGGTATATATGGGTTATTTGCTTTCATGCCAGGCAAAAATGTGTTATTAAAAGCACAAATGGGCATAAACGGCGCTTGCATTAAAGTTATGTCCTCGAAACGTCGTTCCAAGGACTGACCGTGCGGGTGGGAGCAAACATTGAAGTTGAATAAATTTGTGGGGCTGGCACTGGCTTTTCTGGCAAGCGGCCCGGCACTGGCGCAAGGCGGCCAGACACAGACTGCGGGCTATGTCAGCGCTTATGCACTGCGCAGCGACCTCGATCTTAACTCTCTTTCGGCCATGGTGTATGACCAGTACAGCGGCGAAGTACTGTACGCGAAAAACCCCAACCTGCAAACGCCGATCGCCTCCATCACCAAGCTCATGACCGCCATGGTCACGCTGGATGCGCAGTTGCCGCTCGACGAACGCATCAAGATCACCCGCCAGGACATCGACCACCTCAAGGGCACCGGTTCGCGCCTTGCCATCGGCAGCATCTACACTCGCGAGCAACTGCTCAATCTGGCGCTGATCGCCTCGGAGAACCGCGCCGCACACGCCCTCGGCCGCACTTATCCCGGCGGTCTCGACGCCTTCATCGCGGCCATGAACCGCAAGGCGCAGGAACTGGGCATGAGCAAGACGCTGTACGTCGACCCGACCGGACTTTCCAGCTTCAACCAGTCCACCGCGGAAGACCTCGTCAAGCTGGTCGACCACGCCTACAGCTACTACCCAGACATTCGCCGGATTACCACCAGCAGCGATTACAGCTTAGGCAAGCACCGCGTAGTGGTGAAGAGAAAGGGCAAGAAACGGACTTACTGGCGCGACTTTGCCTTCGTCAACACCAACCGCCTGACGCGCACGGACGAATGGCAGATCGGCCTGTCCAAGACCGGCTTTATCAACGAGGCGGGCCACTGCCTGGTCATGCAGGCGGATATCGCACAGCGCAAGGTCATCATCGTGCTGCTCGACGCGGTCGGCAAATACAACCGCATCGGCGACGCCAACCGCATCAAGCAATGGCTGGAAGGCAGCGACATCAGCCGCCACACCATGGCCTCGCCGGCGGTCTCGCGCGGCACATGATTGATAAGGGCTAGGGGCCAAGGGCTAGGAATTAGGGGATGATGCGGCCCAAGGCCGCGCAATATTCAAAGCGCGAAGCACATTCCCTGAATCCTGGCCCGCCCTATGTCCCTCGACTTCTATTTCGATCTGCTGGCCCAAGTGGTATTCCCCATGGCGCTGCTCATCGCTGCCGGCGCCATCTGGCGCACGCGCCTGGACGAGGCCGGCATTCGCGCCATACGCGGCTATATCACCACCGTCACCATCAATCTGTTTGCACCCGCCCTGCTGTTCGCCGCAGCGGCCAGCGCGGAAATCAATACCAACATCCTGAGCGTGCCGCTGCTGGTTGCATCGAGCATGCTGGCAACCGGCCTGCCGCTTTATTTCCTGCTGTTCAAAACGCGCTTCGGCGGCAGCTGCTCGCAGGCTGCCAAATCCGGGCTGCTGTTGTGCGGCATCTTCGGCAATGTGCTGTTCATGGGCTATCCCCTGCTCTCTTATCTGTACGGCGAAGCGGGCGGGCGTTACGCGGCCTTTGCCGACATGGCAGCCACCACGCCGCTGTTGTGGACCGCAGGGGTGTGGATCGCCGTCAGGCTGGGGGGGCAGACCACGGATGCCGGCCATCCGCTCAAGCAGCTTTTCAGCCTGCCGCCGCTGTGGGCGTTCGCTGCCGGGGTGCTGGTGGCACAGCTGCCGATGAACACGCAGCCGCTGGTCCATGCCGCGCATTTCATCGGCCAACCCACGGTGCCGGTCATGCTGCTCATGCTGGGGCTGTCGATTCCCTGGAGTCGGCTGGTGCCGAGCAAGCCGGTGCTGATGGTGGTCGGCTTCAAGCTCCTGCTGATGCCGCTCGCGGCCTTCCTGCTTGCACTCCTGCTGTTCCCGGAACTGACGGATGCCCAGCGCGGCGCGGTACTGGAGGCGGGCGTTCCCACCATGCTCATGGCAATAGGCATTGCAGACCGTTACAAACTGGACATCGAACGGGTCGCGCTCACCGTGGCCTGGGGCACGGTGCTTTTTCTGCTGAGCTTGCCGGTGTGGCTGATCATGTTAGGCTAGGAGTCTGCGCGGCAGAGTGCAAATCTGCCGTATTGACCTGTGCTGGATGCATTCCGAGTCAAATTGGTCATCGGCATCCGGCCCGTCTGTTGCATTCCATCGCGTCCGAGGCGACAGTGTT
>JBFMCR010000002.1:0-6554 GCA_040754425.1 Pseudomonadota bacterium
CTGAAACGCACCATCGACCGGGCGATGCGCAGTCTGCAGAAGACGCCTGATGTCGTCTGTGGGTTTTTTCATGCGCCAACGTGCTCGTATGCAAAATTATGAGGCTTAGTTAACGTAGGTTTTAGTAAAATCGTGCCCAACAATCGCTTCGAGCCGATTCGCTACATGCCGCTCCGCGTCATTCCGCTCTCGGCTCAAGCTGGGCGTTAGAGCGCAAAACCCATGACCATCAAACTACTTGCCTCATTTCTGCTAGTGGTTTCCGCCTATGTAGGCTGGTGGGCTGTTTCTGCTGCTTCGTTTTTGTGGTTACTTCCAGCGGTTGTCACTTTCATCGCAGGCGTGGGCCTTTTCCTTCGCAAGCGCTGGTCTCAATATCTTTGGCATGCTTTGGCTTTGGTCGTTAGCGTGTCGTGGGTAGTTTCTGTTGTCCGGGTTGCCTTGTCCGGCTGGCCCTACGACAGCGCGCTGGCCACGGTTATTTCCTTAGTTCCTGGTCTCCTCCTAGTTGCAGTGTGTGCAGGCGGCAGCGTGGTTGTTGCCAAGCATTTCCGGGGTAGCAAAAATGCGCTCTAACCCGGCGCTCAACCTCGCTCTCTTCGGTCGCTGGACTCGCCAAAGCTGCGCTTTGGCGAGCCGGTTAGCTCTACGTTAGGAACCATCTCGCGCAGTTCGTCCCGAACTTCGCGCAAGTTCGCCATCGTCCATTCAGCGGCCATTTCACCGGCTGCGCTATTGCCAACGCTAACGCGGTAGGTCTCAACAACGCTTATAGCTTTCTCCATCGCCTTGCCCCATGCGTCGAGCCACATCTTTTGGCAGTGCGGCGGTGCTTCCTGCCACTTCGTTTCATATTTCGCCTCGTAAGCGTCAATCGCTTGTCCAATCATTTTCTTCTCCGTAAAGTTCCTAACCCGTCAATCAACGCGGACTCGCCTTCGGCGAGCCGGTTATTTCTACGTTAGGTTTCACCAGGAGCCCGCGCATGCCCACTTTGTCTTGGCCGTCAATCACCGCCTACTGCGTGTTCGGAATATTTGTCTTCTATCAGCAGTTGCACGTGAAGAACTTTCACGGTGCAAGCCAATCATTCGCTCTGGCCCTCAACATCTCTGCCTTCGCAGGCATGCTTACTGGGCTTGCATATCTCGTGTATTACGGGTGGGTGGTAGCGTGGTGGGCGCCGGTTGTCATCTTTGTTATCGGGCTTATGGCGTCACTGCTCGGGTTTCTTCTTGAGCGTGTCGTTGGCTCTCTCGTCCTCAGCTTGGCGGGCTTCGTCGGATGGCCTGTTTCCGCCTACGTCATGTTTCACTACATTCCAAAATAGGGAGGGATATATGAGCTTCTTTGGGCTCTTCGGAAAGAAGGCACCTTCATCAGTGACCGCGCATATTCTCGACCCCAACACGGGCTACTCGAAAGAAACGTGGGCGGTTGGACAGCATGTCCCGCGAGAAGCCGTGGAGCAGTTCGCCGAGGGTGACAACCTATTCGTTGTTGTTGTCTACGAGGCCGGCACACCAAAGCGAATGATCTGCAAGCGCGACATTTGGAATCAAACGAAATCTCAGTTCGAGGCCATAGAGGCAGAGGGGCAAGCGTCTATGCGTCGAGCAATGGACGAGATCAACAAACTGAGGTGAAGGCGAAACCTAACCTCTCGGTCAACCGGACCGCCTGCAAGCTGCGCTTGCAGGTTCCCTCCGCCCTTCGGGCTCCGGCGGCCGGTTACCTCAAACGTTAGCGTTTCGGAGGTGGCACATGGGATTTCTCAACAAATTGCTCGGTTTTCGTTGGAGCCTTTACATTGTGCAGAACGGAAATCAACTGGCCTATGCCATGCATGAACATTCGGTTATGCGAATGGTCGGCTATGTAATGGGGCACTTTGCGAATGGTGGGCGGCCAGTCGAACCTTGGAGCCTCCATCTGAACTTCAACCACAAGCACCAAACCATAAAACTGGGGCCTGAGCATTTCACGCCAGATGGTGAGGACGTAACCCCTCTGCTTATCCAGCAAATCGAATCAATAGACCCCGGCTGGAGAGTCAAAGGAGGCGAGCCGGTATTTGAAGAAGCCGCGACAAAGAAGCGCCTTAAGATCACTGAGTACGCCCCAGGGAAAATTGACATTCAGGCGATGTTCGACAACATCGATAAACCCCGTGAGCTGACGTTTTATCGGGTCATGGATGAAGTCTTTGGCAAATAACGCTAACAAACGCTTCGAGAGGGACGCTCCGCCGGCAAGCTTCGCTCGCTGGCTGCGCGCCCCTCAAGCTGAACGTTAGGGAAACTCTGCAAAAGTCATCGAACAATCCTGTCGCGTATTAATATTGGCACGTGACCGGGAGGAAGACGAATGAAACAGCAAACCTTTGCCGAAGGCAGCTTTGAACTTCATGCCAAGCCCACGCGGCGCGCGGTGTTTCTGGCCGACATGGAGCGCGTGGTGCCGTGGTCTGAACTGTGCGCGGTGATCGCGCCGTTTTATCCCAAGGGCGAAGGCGGCCGACCCACCGTTGGGCTGGAGCGCATGCTGCGCATCTACTTCCTGCAGCAATGGTTCAACCTCTCCGACCCGGCGGTGGAAGAAGCGCTGTATGACTCGGTGTCCATGCGCCGCTTCGTCGGCATCGACCTGGGGCGCGAGTGCGCGCCGGACGAGACCACCATCCTGCGCTTCCGGCACTTGCTGGAGAAGCACCACCTGGGCAAGAAGCTGTTCGAACAGGTGCACCGCCACCTGGAAGCGCAAGGCCTGAAGGTAGCCCGCGGCACCATCGTCGACGCCACCATCATCGCCGCATCGTCCTCGACCAAGAACCGCGATCAAAAGCGCGACCCGGACATGCACCAGACCAAGAAGGGCAACCAGTGGCACTTCGGCATGAAGGCGCACATCGGCGTCGATTCGAAGAGCAAGATCATCCACGCGGTGGTGGCTACCCCTGCCAACGTGGCGGATTCGCAGGTGCTGCCCGACCTGCTGCACGGGGAGGAAACTAGGGTCTGGGGCGACCGTGCCTATCAGGGGCAAACCGGGGTCATCAAGCAATGCGCGCCCAAGGCGCAGGACATGACCAACCGGCGCTGCCGCCGCAAGGGCGAAGTCGACGAAATCGAGCGGGCGAAGAACCGCAACAAGTCCCGTGTGCGCGCCAAGGTCGAGCACGCCTTTGGTGTGATCAAGAACATCTTCGGTTTCGTGAAGGTGCGCTACAAGGGGCTGATGAAGAACGCGAACCGATTGTTCGCCACCTGCGCTCTGGCGAATCTGTACCTGGCGCGACGCCACCTGTTGCGAGTTCAAGGGGCAAGGTGCGTCCGATGAATGAAAAATGGCCCGATAGGCCGAGCGATCCCGGGGCAAAACGCCCGGATTCCACCCAAAACCTTGCCGCTGATGTTCATGCATGCGATTCGCTCATGAAAATTGGGGCTTCTTCAGACCTTCCTTAGGCATTCCCAAAGGAGACAACAATGACACGCAGTGAAAGAGCAATGCAGGTTTGGCAAATCCTTGTAGGTGCTGCCCACAATCGGCAAACCATTACCTATGGTCAAGTTGCAGATCATCTTGAATTTGAAGGCGCAGGGGTTCTTGCTCAAATTCTTGGTTGCATCATGAGTTACTGCGATTCAAAAGGTCTTCCACCACTCACTTGTTTAGTTGTAAACCAAACAACTGGGTTACCTGGCTCCGGGCTAACAACAGTTGAAAATCTTCCGCGTGATCGAGAGGCCGTTTACAACCAAAACTGGTTTTCAATGTATCCGGTTCAAATCAGTGATTTTGAGCCCTATGCCTAACACTGCGGTCAACAGGGACGCCCAAACAGCCGGCTTCGCCGCCTGTTTTGCCGCCCGTTACCTTCCACGTTAGGGCGCAGAAGATATGTCGCGCGTATCGAACGAAAAGAAGAATTTGAACCGCCTCGCGGGCGAGTTCCTCGTTGCGTCTCGCCTCACGCAACGCGGCTACATGGTCACGCTGCAATGGGGCACAACCATCGGCTACGACATCCTCGTCTTCGACAAGCTGGGGAACGTAGCCTTCTTGGAAGTGAAGTCCTCTGCTCAATATGCGCGCCGCTGGATACTCCAGAACAAGTACGCTTTCCCCGAAAGCGATGCTATCCCCCTGGCTCGTCGATTCATCTGCTGCGTCAATCTCGCCACTGGCGCTCTCGCACCCGACGTGTATGTCTTTCCCGCAGAAGTTGTTGCGAAGGGGCTTCACTACTATTTCAACAGCAAGTTTCCGAACAGCGACAGTTATCACCTATCGCTTGGTTTCAAGCCGCAGGGCCGCACAAAGCAGGCCGATGTGAAAACCGTTGGGGAATTCATTGGCGCCGACAGCTTCCTTGATAACTACGCCCTGTTGGGTGTTGAGCCGGTGGTGAAGTGAGCGTCTGCGCCCTAACACTACATTCGAGCGGACCTGCGCGAAAAGCCGCGCAGGCTGCTCAATTTCGACGTTAGGCCGCTCTGACAATGCATCACTTTTTCATTTCCGTGCTCGTGTTACTTGCTGTTGGTACTTGGATCGCTACGAAAGATTTGTTCATTCCGCTGTTTCTTTCGTTCGTTGCATTTGGGGTATGGGTTTCGCGAGACTCACGCCAGCTTGTGGCGAAAGACAATGCTCCATTATTACCGGAAGAAAAACATCGCATTCGCGCAAACGGCCTACGTTCGATTTCAACATTACCGGCTCTTGGGATTGCGCTAATGTGTTACTTGCTTGCCATGACACAACTGGCAGACCCACCGATCCCGCCCTTTTCCGGGCGTATGAGGCATCTCTATACGTTTCTTTTTGCTAATTTTGGCGCCAATGGTATTCCGAGTTTTTGGTTTATCCTCGGCACTGTTGGGGGTCTTCTCACATGGTCTTACAAAAAGTGACGTACACGCTGCCTAACCCGCCGGTCGAGAGGGACCGCCTGCCAGCTGCGCTGGCAGGTTCCCTCCGCGGCTTCGCCGCTCCGGCGGCCCCTCACCTAGCACGTTAGGCATTCACTCCAAAGGGAACAAGAAGAATGAGCACGATTATTTTGCTGTTGATTGTTGTCGTCGCAGTGATAGCAATTCTGGCTTTTCTGAAAGCCAAATCTCAAGGTGGCGGTGCCGATGAGGTGTGGCCTTTCTACGCCAAGAAACCACTTTCTCAGCCGGAGCAAGTTTTGTACTTCCGCCTTGCTCAGGCGTTGCCTGAGCACATAGTCCTCGCTCAAGTTCAACTTTCACGCCTGCTCGGGGTCAAAAAAGGCAACAACTATCAGGCATGGTTCAATCGCATCAACCGAATGAGCGCCGACTTCGTGGTGTGCAATAAGGACTCCAGCATTGTCGCCGTCATCGAGCTTGATGATGCAACTCATCAAAAAGAAGATCGCCAGGCCGCAGACGCAAAGAAAGACAAAGCCCTTTCTTCGGCTGGTATCCGTGTAGTACGTTGGCAAGCCAAGTCAATTCCCGATTCTGCCACCATCCAATCAACCTTCATGCCTAACATTGCGGTCAAGCGGGACGCGCCGCAAGCGGCGCGCCCCTTACCTTGAACGTTAGGCATCTATCGATGGGTATTCTTGAGAGATATTGGAAATGAACAACTTTCAAAGTGGTCAAGAACAAGAAAACATTGCTCGTTGGGCCTCTTTAGGCATCGGGGTTCTTATGTTGTTCTTTGCCATCTTCACCGATCCAGTCGGTGACTCGCCAACTTGGGGTATCGCGATAGGGGTGCCTGCCACCAAGATGCTCTTAGGTATATTCGGATTGTTTTTTCTGGTTGCCGGACTTGTTGGTTTCATTAAAAAAACCTCGAAATAAAAACATGCCTAACAATCGCTTCGAGAGGGACGCTCCGCCGACAGGCTGGCTCCCTGCTCCTCAAGCTAAACTTTAGGCAATCATCTATGGCCATGTCACCAGAACAGCAGCTTGAAAAGCTCCGACGAGCCACGCGGTTCTCATGGATACCCAAAGGGCTTCTCGGGCTGACGCTGGCGTTTATTGCCTTAGGACTATTAACCGGATACGAATTTTTCTTCGTAATTAGTGCGTTTTCTGGCCTCTTTGCTGTTGCAGCAAGAGAAGTTGCCCCTCACTGGAGAAATGCCGTTACAGCCATTCAGAATGGAATACGGTCGAATGGCAGCGTACTAATAGCAATCACAAGAGACTCAACGGAATTTGATCGCCATGTAGCAACAGTTCGAGACGAATCAAAATATGCTTGGCAGTTCCAATTCACCCCCAGTGACTGGGAACCATCCGAAGGTGAATATGATGCTGAAATATACTACGTTCGCGGTGTTGAATGGCCAGCATTACTTGTTACGCCGAATGGCATATTCTTTCCAGCCTCCACCCCAAAGAAGCTCACTGAGAATGCCTAACAATCGCTTCGAGAGCCAAACAGGGTCAGGTCTTGCAATAACGCATCCCTTCATGCAACACTTCCTCCATGGCACGCCCCCTAAGACTCGAACTCTCCGGTGGTCTTTACCACGTTACCTCGCGGGGTGACGGGCGGGA
>JBFMCR010000002.1:6654-58298 GCA_040754425.1 Pseudomonadota bacterium
GAGCCAAACAGGGTCAGGTCTTGCAATAACGCATCCCTTCATGCAACACTTCCTCCATGGCACGCCCCCTAAGACTCGAACTCTCCGGTGGTCTTTACCACGTTACCTCGCGGGGTGACGGGCGGGAGGATATTTACCTGTCCGATCAGGATCGCGAGGCTTGGCTGGAAGTGCTGGCTCAGGTCTGCCGGCGCTTTAACTGGGTATGCCATGCCTGGTGCCAGATGACCAATCATTACCACCTGTTGATAGAAACGCCTGAGGCGAACCTGGCCCAGGGCATGCGGCAACTCAACGGGGTCTATACCCAGCGCTTCAACCGTGCGCATGGCCGGGTCGGGCATGTATTCCAGGGGCGCTACAAAGCCATTTTGGTGGAACGCGACAGTTACCTGCTTGAACTGTCGCGCTATGTCGTACTTAACCCTCTGCGCGCAAAAATGGTGAAACGGCTGGAAGCCTGGCCATGGAGCAGCTATCTTGCCACCTGCGGCCAAGTACCCGCCCCCGCCTGGCTGCAGACGGACTGGATACTGGCGCAATTCGGCAAGCAGCGTGTCAGCGCCACCCGCAAGTATGTGCAGTTCGTGCATGAAGGCGCCCGCCTGCCGAGCGTGTGGACGCAGTTGCAGGGCCAGATCTATTTGGGTTCTGAGGCTTTCGTGAAGAAGATGCAGTCGAAGATAGAGCAGGCGCCAACGCTGGGCGAAATACCCCGAGCCCAGCGGCGTGCATTGACTCGGTCCCTGGCTGAATTCGAGAAGCGCTACGAACGCAAGGAGGCAATGGCACGCGCCTACCTGTCGGGCCAGCATACGATGGCGGCGATAGCCCGCCACTTTGGTGTGCATTATTCGACGGTGAGCAGAATGGTGAGGGAATATGAAAAGCCGGAGAAGAAGAAGGGGTGAAATGTGTTAATGCAAGACCTGACCCTATCCATGCTATTAATGCAAGACCTGACCCTATCCATGACCCATGCAAGACCTGACCCTATCCGTGCAGCTCCTGACAGCACGGAGCTGGCGTGGTGGTTAACCCCCGCTTCAAGCAGGGTACGCTCCAACAGCCGTCTTCGTCACCCTCCCCGGGGGTAAGGTTGTTTCGTTCCCATCAACGATCAGGCCGTCATTCCTGGCCCTGCACCAGGAGGGCATAAAGCTCGGCCTTCTTGCGCCCGGTCAATTTGGCGGCGATTTTCGCCGCCTGGGCGGCCGGCAGTTCTTCCGCCAGCACGCGCAGGATATGTTCGGCTCCGGCCATGTCCGTATCTGCAGCCGCAGCGCCTTCCACCATCAGCACGAATTCGCCTTTTTCGCGGTACGCGCCGGCATCGAGCCAGGCCGTGGTCTCGTCGAGCCGCATGCAGGCGGTTTCCTCGAACTGCTTGGTGAGTTCGCGCGCGATGCAGATGCGCCGGTCGCCGCCCAGCACCGCGGCGAGGTCGGCCAGGGTTTCGCGCACGCGGTGCGGCGCTTCGAAGAACACCAGCACGGCAGGCAGATGTTTCCAGGCGCGGATCGCATCGCGCCGCGCTTTCTGCCTGGGCGGCAGGAAGCCGGCAAACAGCCAGGGGCCTGGGGCAAAGCCCGCCACCGACATCGCGGCGACAACCGCGCTCGGCCCCGGCACCGGCACGACCGCAAGCCCCGCTTCGCGCACCGCGGCGACGAGAAGGGCACCGGGATCGGAAATCGCCGGCGTGCCGGCGTCCGAGACATAGGCAACCGCTTCGCCGGCGGCGATTTTTGCGATCAGCTTTTCCGCGCCCTGGCGCTCGTTGTGCTCGCGCACGGAAAGCAGCGGCTTGCGGATGCCCAGCGCCGCCAGCAGCCGGCCGGTCACGCGTGTATCCTCGGCCGCGATGCAATCCGCGCGCTTGAGCACATCGAGCGCGCGCTGCGTGATGTCCCCAAGGTTTCCGATCGGTGTTGCGACCACATACAATGCGGGCAATAGAGGCGCCTTGTCCATGCCGTCATTGTCGCAAATGCTGAAGCAACTATTGGGAAAATTCGCCGAGAACCGCGCGGAAAAACTGCTCCGCGAAGCCGGCCTCGTCATTCTTGCCCGCAATTACCGCTGCCGCCAGGGCGAAATCGACCTCATCGCGCAGGACGGCGACACCGTGGTATTCGTGGAAGTGAGAAGCCGCGGCCGCCAGGATTACGGCAGCGCGGCCGAGAGCATTACCCCGGCCAAGCAGCGCCGCATCGCCGCGGCCGCGCGCCATTACCTCGCCCGGCTTCCGCACATGCCCATCTGCCGCTTCGACGCGGTGACCGTGGATGCGGGCGGCGAGCCCGCGTGGATCAGGTCGGCATTCGAGGATGTGGGATAATCGGCCGCTGCAAAGCAAAGCTCGTTACCCGGAACCGAAACACACATGATCGACCGCATCATCGGCCACTTCAACGAATCGGCGCGCCTGAAGCTGGACGTGGCCGACCTGCTGGCGCCGGCGGTAGCCGGTGCCGCCGAACTCGTCCTGCAATGCATACTGCGCGACGGCAAGGTGCTGTCCTGCGGCAACGGCGGATCGGCTGCGGATGCGCAGCACTTTTCATCCAAAATGATGAGCCGTTTCGAGCACGAGCGCCCGGGTCTGCCGGCCATCGCGCTGACCACCGACACTTCCACGCTGACCTCCATCGCCAACGATCTCGCGTTCGACCAGGTGTTCGCGCGCCAGATCTCCGCGCTGGGGCTTCCCGGCGACGTGCTGCTCGCGATTTCGACCAGCGGCAGTTCGCCCAACATCCTCGCCGCCGCCGAAGCTGCGCGCGACCGCGACATGACGGTCATCGCGCTCACCGGCCATGATGGCGGCAGGCTTGCGGAACAATTGAGCGATCGCGACGTTCTCATCTGCGTGCCGGCGGATTCCGCCGCACGCATACAGGAAATACATTTATTGGTCATACACTGTCTGTGCGATGCCGTGGACAGTGCCCTGCTTGGAGTCGAAACATGAAAAAACTCGCCTGGCTTGCCCTGCTGTCCGCCTCGCTGCCCGTGGTCCATGGCTGTGCCGCCGTGGCCGTGGGTGGCGCGGCCACGGCCGCCGTGGTCGCGGACGATCGCCGCATGGCCAGCGTGGTCATACTGGACCAGGAAATCGAACTGCACGCCTATGACCGCCTGAACAAGGCTTTCGGCGACAAGCCGGTCAGCGTCTCCACCGTCAGTTTCAACCGCAAGGTGCTGGTGGTCGGCCAGGTGCCCGATGAGACGAGCCGCAAGAAGGTGGAAGAAATCGTCAAGTCGATTCCCGAAGTCAGGGAAGTGCACAACGAAACCGTCATTTCCGGCGTTTCGTCACTGACTTCGGACGCCAACGACACCGCCATCACCACCAAAGTGAAGGCCCGCCTGCTCGACAGCGACAAGGTTTCCGCCAACCACGTCAAGGTGGTCACCGAAACCGCCACCGTCTATCTGATGGGCCTGGTCACGCGCGATGAAGGCGAAGCCGCCGCCAGGATTGCCGCCAGCACGTCTGGCGTCAAAAGCGTGGTGAAGCTTTTCGAGTACATCGATTAGCCTGTGCACGAATGAAATACCGGGACCTGCGCGACTTCATTGCCCAGCTGGAAAGCATGGGCGAACTCAAGCGCGTCGCGCTCGAAGTCGATCCGCGCCTGGAAATGACCGAATTCTGCGACCGCGTGCTGAAAAGCGAAGGTCCGGCCATCCTGTTCGAGAAGCCGAAAGGCCACTCGATTCCAGTGTTGGGAAATTTGTTCGGCACCGTGCGCCGCGTGGCGCTGGGCATGGGCGCGGAAGACCCGCTGCAATTGCGTGAAATCGGTAAGCTGCTCGCCTACCTCAAGGAACCCGAGCCGCCCAGGGGCCTCAGGGACGCCTGGGAAAAATGGCCGGTGCTCAAACAGGTATTGAACATGGCGCCGAAGGAAGTCGGCAGCGCACCCTGCCAGGACGCGGTGTGGGAAGGCAGGGACGTCGATCTTGCGAAGCTGCCCGTCCAGACCTGCTGGCCGAACGACGCCGGTCCGCTCATCACCTGGGGCCTGGTGGTGACGAAAGGCCCGAACAAGAAGCGCCAGAACCTCGGCATCTACCGCCAGCAGGTGATCGGCCCGAACAAGGTCATCATGCGCTGGCTCGCGCACCGCGGCGGCGCGCTCGACTTCCGCGAGCACCAATCGGCCAATCCCGGCCGGCCCTTCCCGGTGGCCGTGGCGCTGGGCGCCGATCCCGCCACCATCCTCGGCGCAGTCACCCCGGTGCCGGATTCACTGTCCGAATACCAGTTCGCGGGTCTGCTGCGCGGTTCCAAGACCGAAGTGGTCAAATGCCTAGGCTCCGAGCTGCAGGTGCCGGCGTCCGCCGAGATCGTGCTCGAGGGCCATATCCATCCCGACCCAATGGCCCCCGAGGGACGCCAAGTTTATGAGTCGGCCCTGGAAGGGCCTTTTGGCGACCACACCGGCTACTACAACGAGGTCGAGCGGTTCCCGGTATTCACCATCGACCGCATCACGATGAGGCGCGACCCGATCTACCACAGCACCTACACCGGCAAGCCGCCGGACGAGCCGGCCATCCTCGGCGTGGCCTTGAACGAAGTGTTCGTGCCGCTGTTGCAAAAGCAGTTTCCCGAGATCGCCGACTTCTACCTGCCGCCGGAAGGCTGTTCCTACCGCATGGCGGTGGTGAGCATGAAGAAGCAATACCCCGGCCACGCCAAGCGCGTGATGTTCGGCGTGTGGAGCTTCCTTCGGCAATTCATGTACACCAAGTTCATCCTCGTCACCGACGACGACATCGACGTGCGCGCCTGGAAGGATGTGATGTGGGCGCTGACCACGCGCGTCGATCCCGCGCGCGATACCCTCATCGTCGAGAATACGCCGATCGATTATCTGGATTTCGCCAGCCCGGTATCGGGCCTGGGCTCCAAGATGGGCATCGACGCCACCAACAAGTGGCCGGGCGAGACCAGCCGCGAGTGGGGCACACCCATCAGCATGGACGCCGGGGTGAAAGCGCGCGTCGATGCGCTGTTCGCCCAGCTTGGGCTTTAGCCTTAACAGGCTGTTGAAGAACTCTCATCACGGGAAAGCCACAATTAACCGCGGAGTTCGCGGAGTAATGCATGGAAACTCCGCGTCTTCTGCGAGCTCCGCGGTTAACCATTGTTGAAAATCACTCCGCCGCCGTCCCCTCGTACACCCAATCGAGTAGCGCCGCCTGGACCGCTTCAGACCGGTCGGCGTTGGCGTGGTTGACGAACATCACTACGGCAAACCGCCTGCCGCCGCGATCGAGCAGGTAGCCTGCGAGCGAGCGCACGCCATCGAGGCTGCCGGTCTTGAGATGGGCATGGCCGCCGAAGGCGCTGCCGTTGAAGCGCTTCTTCAGCGTGCCGTCGGTGGCGCCGATGGGCAGAGCAGACTCCATCTCGGAAAAATACGGGCTGCGGTACGCCGCCGCCAGCAGCCGGCCCATGCTCTGCGCGCTGATGCGCTCCTCGCGCGACAGGCCGGAGCCGTTTTCCAGAACCAGTTCGGGAAAATCCAGCCCGTGTGCGAGCAGGATTTCGTGCATGGCCAACAGCGACTTGCCCGGCGTGGCCGGTGCGCCGAATTTTTCCTGGCCCAGGGTCAGGAACAGCATGCGCGCCATGACATTGCTGGAATGCTTGTTGAGCGGCCGCACGACGTCGACGAGCGGCGGGGACTCGAATTCCAGCAGCGGCACGGCATCGGCCGGGGCAGTGCCCGGTGCGTAGCCGCCTTCGATCCTGCCGCCGGATTCCTCCCACAGGATGCGGAAAACCTCGGCGAAACTGTGCGCGGGCGCAAACAGGTTTAGCGCAAGCCTTTTCTCGCCGCAGTCGCGCGGATAGTTTCCCTCGAACACCACGATGCCGCTCACCTCGGCGTCCGGTCTGCTGGCCAGAATGCCGCTGCGCCAGTCATTGCACGCGCCTTTGACAGGCCGCAGCTGCGAAATGAAGCTCACCCCGGCCAGCGGCAGTTCCGGCAGGATTACGACCGTCTCGCCTTCGGGCATAAGGCGCACGCGCTGCACGTTGAAGTCGGCGACGAGCGGCGCCGGCAGGGCGTTGTAGGCGGCGAGGGGTTCGTTGTCGAACGCGCCCGCGTCCATGGGCGGCAAGTCGTAAAGGGAAAGGTCGAGCAGCAGTCTGCCGCCGATATCGCGCACGCCTTTTTCGCGTAGCGCACGCTGCATGAGCCAGATGCGCTCAAGCGTGAGGTAGGGGTCGCCGCCGCCGCGCACCACGAGGTCGCCGTGCAGTCTGCCGTCGCGGATTTCGCCTGCCGCCAGCAGCGTGGTTTTCCATGTGTAGGCCGGGCCCAGGCTCTCCAGCGCGGCATAGGTCGTCACCAGCTTCATGGCCGAGGCCGGATTCATCGGCTGCGCGGCATTGAAGCTCAAAAGCGGCGCGGCGCCGTCGAGCGGCTGCACGTAGACGGAAACCGCCTCCTGCGGAATGCCGGCCTCATGCAGCGCATCGTCCACGACTTGCGGCAGGCCGTCGGCCCAGGACTGCGACACGGCGACCAAGGCCAGCACCTGCAACAGCCGGCAGAAATGCTGACGGATTCTCGTGTTCATGTTTTGAAGTTTACCCCTCACCCCCAGCCCCTCATTCAGTCGGTTTGTGCCCAGCGTTTGCCCCCTTGGGCCGATGAGCCCGCATTATTGCAAGGCAGGGAATCATGGACGAAATACTCACAGAATCGTTTGTTGGTATTGACGTCTCCAAAGCGACGTTGGATGTCTGTATTGAGCCCTCTGGGGCGGGAATGCAAGTGACCTACGATGAGACCGGGGTCGAGGAGTTGGTGGCACGCCTGCAAGAAATCGCCCCTGCTTTGGTGGTGCTCGAGGCCACTGGCAGACTGGAAGTGCGCATCGCGACCGCCTTGGCCGGTAAAAAACTGCCGGTCGCCGTGGTCAATCCGCGCCAGGTACGCGACTTCGCCAAAGCCACCGGACAGCTGGCCAAGGGCGACCGGGTCGATGCGGCGGTGCTGGCGGCCTTTGCCAAGGCCATTCGACCGCAGGTCCGCCCGCTCAAGGATGAGGAAAGCCGTGCCCTGGACGACATGGTTGACCGGCGCCGGCAGTTGATTGGGATGCGGGTTTAAGAGACGCTCCGGCTTGGCTCGGCAGCCTCGAAACCGCTGCAAAAAAGCCTGAAAAAGCACATTGCTTGGCTGGACAAGCAGATTGACGAGGCAGACCGTGACCTGACCAGGCGGTTGCGTGAATCGGATGTCTGGCGGGCCAAGGACGACCTGTTGAAGAGCATTCCAGGCGTCGGGGCGGTGACCACGGTGACGCTGCTGGCCAAATGCCCGGAATTGGGCACACTCAACCGCCGGGAGATCGCCGCGCTGGTCGGCGTGGCGCCGCTGGCAAACGATAGTGGCAGACGCCAAGGCAAGCGTTTCATCTGGGGCGGAAGGGCTGAAGTTCGCGCTGTGCTGTATATGGCGGCCGTCTCTGCGATGCGCTGTAACGAAGTCATCAAGGCGTTCGCCGAACGCCTCAAGAAGGCCGGTAAACCGCCCAAGGTGGTCATCGTCGCTTGCATGAGAAAGTTGCTCACCATCATGAACTCTATGCTGAAGAACAATACCCCTTGGACATCAGAATTCGCTTGACTCGGAACACGGTTGCTCTCCCGCGGGGAGAGGGCCGGGGAGAGGGAACGGGTACGGCTGCTGCGTTCATGATTCTGGTGGGCGCAGCCGCCATGTCCGTCAGCGCGGCTGATGGTGCCGGAGCAGTTTTTGCAGCGCGGCCTTCACTTCGCCTTCTTCCATCGCTTCGCTGGCGGATTCGAATGCCTGCTTTGCCGCGGCCGGGAGCGGCTGCTTGCTGCGGGGCGGCGGCGCCTTGCGCGAGTTTCCCGGCTGCACTTTCACGCTTACCCGGCGCACGGCCAGGCCGCGCTTTTGCAGCGCGTCGGCCAGATTCTGCGCCTCCAGCCTGAGCCGGCTGGCGATGGCGCCGTTGCGGCACAGTATGCGCAGTTCGCCTTCTTCCAGCGCCACGACCTGGGCTTCGCCGCGAAACCGAGCCGGCAATGCCGCGTCGAAATGCTTTTGCAGGGCGGCCAGCGCCTGGGCCTGGCGCACGGCAGGCAGGTCCTGCAGCAGCTCACTCAGACGCCGGGCCAAGGCGCTCCCCTTCACCGGGCGGCAACAGTCGCTGTGTTAAAATCAGCTGATTTACTGGCACTTTTCGGGGCATTCCGCTTCCCATGCTGCAAAACGTCTTCAAGAAAATCTTCGGCAGCCGCAACGAGCGGCTGATCAAACAATACATGCAGAAGGTACGGGCGATCAATGCGCTCGAGCCGGCCATGGAAAAACTGAGCGATGCGGAGTTGCGCGCCAGGACCGACCAGTTCCGCGAGCGCCTGGCCAGGGGCGAGACGCTCGACCAGCTGCTGCCAGAAGCCTTCGCCGTGGTGCGCGAGGCCAGCCGCCGCGCGCTGGGCATGCGCCACTTCGACGTGCAGCTGGTGGGCGGCATGGTGCTGCACGACGGCAAGATTTCCGAGATGCGCACTGGCGAGGGCAAGACCCTGATGGCCACCCTGGCAGCCTACCTCAATGCCCTGCCCGGCAAGGGTGTGCACGTGGTGACGGTGAACGACTACCTCGCCAGTCGCGACGCCGCATGGATGGGGCGGCTGTATGGTTTCCTGGGCCTCACCGTGGGCGTGAACTTTTCGCAGATGCCGCACGAGCAGAAGCAGGCGGCCTATGCCGCCGACATCACCTACGGCACCAACAACGAATTCGGCTTCGACTACCTGCGCGACAACATGGTGTTCCAGTTGTCGGAGAAGGTGCAGCGCGCGCTGCATTTCGCAATCGTCGACGAAGTCGACTCCATCCTCATCGACGAGGCGCGCACCCCGCTCATCATTTCCGGCCAGGCCGAGGACAGCACCGAGCTGTATGTCGCCGTCAACGCCATCCCGCCCAGGCTCACCCGCCAGGAAAAGGAAGACGGCGAGGGCGACTACTGGGTGGACGAAAAAGCCCATACCGTGCTGATTTCCGAGACGGGCCACGAGAAGATCGAGGCCCTGCTGACGGAAATGGGGCTGTTGCCCGAAGGCAGCAGCCTGTACGACGCCAGCAACATCCGCCTCATGCACCACGTCAATGCGGCCTTGCGTGCGCACGCGGTGTACCACCGCGACCAGCACTACGTAGTGCAGAACAATGAGGTGATAATCGTCGACGAGTTCACCGGCCGCCTCATGCCCGGCCGGCGCTGGTCGGAGGGGCTGCACCAGGCGGTCGAGGCCAAGGAAGGGGTGCCGATCCAGAAGGAAAACCAGACCCTGGCCTCCATCACCTTCCAGAACTATTTCCGCATGTACGAGAAGCTCGCGGGCATGACCGGCACGGCAGACACCGAGGCCTACGAATTCCAGCAGATCTACAATCTGGAAACCGTGGTGGTGCCGACCCACCGCCCCATGATTCGCCGGGATCTCAACGACCAGGTGTTCATGACCGCAAAGGAAAAATTCGCCGCGGTGATCAAGGACATCCGCGATTGCCAAAGCCGCGGCCAGCCGGTGCTGGTGGGCACCACTTCCATCGAGATCAACGAATATCTATCCGGTCTTTTGACCAAGGAAGGACTCAGGCATGAAGTGCTGAACGCCAAGCAGCACGCGCGCGAAGCCGAAGTGGTGGCGCAGGCCGGACGTCCGGGTGCCATCACCATCGCCACCAACATGGCCGGCCGCGGCACCGACATCGTGCTGGGCGGCAGCATCCAGAAGCAGCTCGACGCCATCGATGCCGACTCGTCGCTAGACGAGGCGGATAAGGCTGCGCGCAAGGACGCGCTCAGGGCCGAATGGCAGAAGCTGCACGAGCAGGTGCTGGCGGCCGGGGGCTTGCATATCATCGGCACCGAGCGTCACGAATCGCGGCGTGTGGACAACCAGCTCAGAGGCCGCGCCGGGCGCCAGGGCGACCCCGGCTCCTCGCGCTTCTACCTGTCGCTGGAGGATCCGCTCTTGCGCATTTTCGCCTCCGACCGCGTGGCCGCCATCATGAGCAAGCTCAAGCTGCCCGAGGGCGAAGCCATCGAGCATCCCTGGGTGTCGCGCGCCATCGAGAACGCCCAGCGCAAGGTCGAGGCGCGCAACTTCGACATCCGCAAGCAACTGCTGGAATACGACGACGTTGCCAACGACCAGCGCAAGGTCATCTACCAGGAACGCAACGAACTGCTGGCTGCGGAGGACATCGCCGACACCATCGCGGCCATGCGTGCCGACGTGATCAATTCGGTGCTCGACCAGTATCTTCCGCCCGGCTCCATGGAGGAGCAGTGGGACGTGGACGGCGCCGAAAAAGCGCTGGAAGCCGAGTTCTCCCTGCAGATTCCGCTTGTGCAGTGGCTTAAGGAAGACGAAAAACTCGACGAGCAGGGCTTGCGCGAGAAGGCCGTGGCCGCGGCCGGCGAAGCTTATGCCGCCAAGGAAGCGATCGTGGGCGCCGACGTGCTGCGCCATTTCGAGCGCGCCATCATGCTGCAAAGCCTGGACTCGCACTGGCGCGAGCATCTTGCCGCGCTCGACCACCTGCGCCAGGGCATCCACCTCAGGGGCTATGCGCAGAAAAACCCCAAGCAGGAATACAAGCGCGAGGCTTTCCAGCTCTTCTCCAACATGCTGGATGCCGTCAAGCTGGAAGTCACCCGCATCACCGCCACGGTGCAGATTCGCAGCGAGCAGGACGTGGAGACGGTGGAGCAGCAGCACGAGGAGGTACTTAACGTGCAGTACCACCACGCCGACTTCGACGACGCCCTGGCCGGCAAGGACGAGCCGTTGCAGGAAGAACCGGCGTCTTCGCGCCCGGTCACGCGCAGCATGCCGAAAGTCGGGCGCAACGACCCCTGCCCCTGCGGCAGCGGCAAGAAGTACAAGCACTGCCACGGCAGGCTTAGCTAGCCCCTAAAGCCTGTGCCGGCGGTCGCCGAACAGGAAGGCGCTCGGGCAGGGTGCGTTTTTCACCATGCCGATCACCTTGAACAGTTCACCCATTTCCGCCGGTGACAGCAGTTTCTGCACGCCCGCCGACAGCGGCAAATAGGCCGCGGCCGAGTCCGCCGGCATTTCCGCCAGCAGCGCGGTGATGCCGGCGCCCAGCAGGAAATTCGCCTGGGTGGTGTAGCCGCAGACATCCAGCCCGGCTTTTAGGCCGGCATCGGCGACGGCGGTGAAATCCACGTGCGCGGTGAGGTCGCAAAGGCCCGGCAGGCAGAAAGGGTCGTCCAGGGCATGATGGCGGTAATGCGCGCGCAGGGTGCCCATGTGCCGCTGCGGGTGGTAGTACTCGCTGCGCCCGAAGCCGTAATCGACGAACAGCAGCAAGCCGGACTCCAGGCGCTCGGCCAGGCTTTTCACCAGCGCCGGCGCGGCCAGGTTGATCTCGCTCACATAGCCTGCCGGAAGATCGAGTGCGCGGGCCTGGTCCTGCAGCGCGGGGTCGGCAATGGGACGATCCTGCCAGGCAAACTTTCCCCCTCCCGCGGGGAGAGGGGGTGAGGGCGCCGCCGGCTCCCACCGCACCCCGCGTTCCATCGGCCCGTTTTCGGTCCAATGGATGAGGTGCACCGGCAAGGCATCCAACACTTCGTTGCCGAATATCACGCCAAAGAAGTGCTCGGGGAGGTTGTCCAGCCACCGCACCCGGCCGGCGAAGGCTTGCAGGGTCTCCTGCTGCCGCGCCCGCAAGCCCCCGCTCACTTCCAGAATCGAATAAGGAATCTCCGCATCCTGCGCGCGCAGTTCGTCGAGGATCTGTGCGGCCAGCAGTCCCGTGCCTGCTCCCAGCTCCAGTATGCCGCCGCCCGTTTGCCTCAGCACTTGGGCAAACTGCCGCGCCAGCGCACGGCCGAACAGCGGCGAAATCTCGGGGGCGGTGACGAAGTCGCCGCCTGCGCCGAACTTCTCTGCGCCGCCGCTGTAATAGCCCAGCCCCGGCGCGTACAGAACCAGTTCCATGTAGCGTGCAAACGGTATCCAGCCGGTGTTCGCTTCGATCTCGGCGCGGATGAGATGGGACAGCTTGCGGCTGGTTTCGAGCTGTTCCGGGGCGGGGACGGGCAAGGACATGCGCGGGCGGTTTTGTCGGATAATCGAGCGTGAAGCATACAACGGGAATTCCAGATGAGCGGCGAGCCTCCTCCCCTGACCATCCTCATCACCGGCGGCTCCAGGCGGGTGGGCGCGGCGATTGCGCGCCTCATGCATGCCGGCGGCGCCAGTCTCATGATCCATTACCGCAGTTCGGCGAAGGAGGCACGCGCCTTGCAGGAAGAACTCAATGCCGTGCGCGGGAATTCGGTGGCGCTGATCCAGGCCGATCTGCTCGACACGCCGGTGCTGCCCAGCCTGGTGTCGCAAACCGTGGCGACCTTCGGCAGGCTCGACGTGCTGGTCAACAATGCCTCGAGCTTTTATCCCACGCCGGTCGGCAGCATCGGCGAAAAGGACTGGGTGGACCTGATGGGCTCCAACCTCAAGGCGCCGATGTTCCTGTCCCAGGCTGCTGCCCCCGAACTGAAAAAAAACCACGGCTGCATCGTCAACATCACCGACATCCATGCCGACCGGCCGATGAAGAACTATCTCGTCTATTCCGTCGCCAAGGCCGGTCTGGTGGGGTTGACCAAGTCGCTGGCGCGCGAGCTTGCGCCGAATGTGCGCGTCAACGGCGTCGCCCCCGGGCCCATCATGTGGCCGGAGGACAATCCCGATTTCGACGAAGTCACGCGCCAGCGCATCGTGTCGCACACCATGCTCAAGCGCGCCGGCACGCCGTCCGACATCGCCCGCGCCGTGCGTTTCTTCATCGAGGACGCGCCCTTCGTTTCCGGGCAGATACTGGCGGTGGACGGGGGGAGGAGCGCGAAGCTTTAACCCGGATAATCCATTATTGATCCGAAGCGAATGAGCTTGACGCTCCCCCCGCTTGCCGGGGAGGGGCATGAAGCCGGTAAGCTCGACCGGCAGCAATGGCCGAAAGCGGACCTCGGCCTTTGTCAGGCCAAATGTCCGCTTCGGGGTTATGCAAGTCAGAATTTCACATTCATCCCCACATAAAACGACCGCCCCATGCCCGGTACCGGGGTGCCCCACTGCGGGAAGTTGCCGGGCGGCGGGTTCATCGCCATGGTGGTGCCCTGGCCGAGGTAGGCGCCGCCGAGCGGCAGGGAGTAGAACCTGTCGAACAGGTTCTCGATGCCGACGTCCAGCCGCACCTGTTTCCACTCGTAGCTGCTGCGGATGTTGAACAGGCTGTAGCCGTCGGTTTCCATCTCGTTTCTGACGTCCGACACGTCGCTCTTGGCCGCGACGAACTGGCCTTCGATGGTGTTGGTCCAGCGTCCCCGTTTTTGCGTGAGCGCGAGTTTGGCGTTGAGCGGCATGATGTTGTAGAGGTCGTCGCCGGTGTCGCGGTTTTCGCCGCGGACGTAGTTCACCAATCCGCTGACGGTGAAGTCGCCGTACTGCCGGGTGCGGGCGACGAGCGCCTTGCCGGAAAGGTCTACGCCATAGAGCCTGGCCGACTCGTTGACGTACTGCAGCACGTTGAAGGCGCCGGGGACGCAGACGCCGAAGCAGCGCGCGTCGATGAAGTCTTTGACATGGCTGTAGAAGGGCGCCACGCGCAGGTTCCAGGTCTTGGCGCCGGCGTCGTGCCAGTCGGCGGCGGCGCTCAGAGTGTGGGCGATTTCGGGCTTGAGGTCGATGTCACCGACATAGCCGTTGCCGTCGCCGACGAAGTTGTTCATCGTCGCGGCCATGGGCCAGGTGGACCAGGTGTAGCGCTCGTACAGGCTGGGCGAGCGGGTCTTCTGCGCGATGCCGGCCTCATAGGTTTGCGTGGCGTCGGGGGTGAATCGCGCCAGCGCGGAAAGGTCCCAGTTGTGGTCGGTCTTGTCGTGGCTTTGCGCGTTGAAGGCGGCCGCATCGACGAGCGTGGGGCCGAGCACGGTGTCGTAACCGCGCACGTTGCCCGTGTCCATCTTCACGGTTTCGTGGCGCAGGCCCAGCACGCTGGTCCATTGCGCGCCGTGCTTCGCTTCCCATTCGCCGAACACGGCGTAGCGGTCGCGCTCGCCGTCATTGATGTTCCAGAAAGTGCCCGGCCACATGCCCGCACCGGAGGGCGGCCACCAGTCGTCCAGGCGGTAGGTCTGGATCTCGCCGCCCACGCGCAGGATGTCGCCCCGGCCCAGCAGGATGTCGCCGCCGAGCGAAACGCCGGTGTTCTCGCCGTCGGTATACATGGGCATGCCGGCCGCACAGGTGGGGCCGATCGGCGCGCAGGGCGTGCCGTTGGGCACACCCGGCCCGCCGGAGGCGGTGCCATACCAATAGCGCTTGTCCTCGCCGAAGTCCATTTCATGCTGGGTGTGTTCGTACCAGGCGCGCGCCTTGAGCGTGCCCCACACGTTCTTGCCGGTGTAGGCCAGGTTGAACCGGTCGCTGACGTTGTCCGTCATGTCCATGCGCTGGTTGGGATAGTTCTCATAGGGAATGTGCTGGCGGCCGTATTTGAATTCGACCAGGTCGGTATCGCCCTTCCATGCCAGGGTGAGGGACTGATTGACGGACTTGTAGGCAGTGGAGCCGACTTCGTCCAGATCCAGCGTGTGGCCGGCGCGCCCGGTGAAGGTGTAGGTCTTGAAGTCGTCGCCCGCATTGTAGTTGTCCGACTTGGCGCTTGCGCCGGTGTAATTGATGCTGAACCGTTCGCTCGCCAGGGTGGCGGACAAATTGCCGCCGACCGCATTGCCGTTGCTGCGGTAGAACACGCCGGCCTCGCCCTTGAGCAGCCTGCCCTGGCCGGGCTTGGCGAACTCGGGCGGCGCGAATTCGACCACGATGCTGCCGCCTATGCTGTCGCCGCCGACGCTGACCGGGCCGGCGCCGCTGTAGACCATGATCTTCGCCACCGCGCTCGGGTCGATGTAGGAAAGCGGGGAATTCATGTGATTGGGACAGGCGGCGATGAGGTCCATGCCATCGACCTTGATGCGCAGGCGATCGTCCGCCAGGCCGCGTATCGAGGGCAGGCTGGACACGCCGCCGGCGCCGTACAGGCTCACGCCGGGCAGCTCGCGCAACAGGCTGGCGGTGTCGCTGGTGGCGGGGCGCAGACTTTGCAAAGTGGCCGCATCCAGCGTCGATTCGCTGAGCGACGCGGCCGAGGCATCGGGTTTCGCGCCCTTGACGATGACTTCCGGCAGGGCTACGAAATCATCCGCGGCAGGGGTGGCAAAAGGCAGGGCGGCAATCGCCGCCGACAGCGTGGCGAGTTTGAAAGACACGATATTCTCCGCGAGTTTTTATGCCCGCCGAATTCTACGGAGAAGCGCGCGCCACAAGCTGCGACATGATGTCGCGCCCGCATGATGGGTTTTGTCGGTCGATGCCGGCGCAAGGCACGACAAAACGGTGCGTAAACGTCCCCCGTTTCAGGCGGGACGAATCGCCAGGGCTGCGTCGGCGGCTCGGGCACGCCCATCAACCCCGGCCCGGCTGCCCGTATAATTGCCGTTTTCGGCTTTTCCGCTTTCCATGCACATCCACATCCTGGGCATTTGCGGCACCTTCATGGGTGGCATCGCCGCCATTGCCAGAGAGTCCGGACACACCGTCACCGGCTGCGACGCCAACGTCTATCCGCCCATGTCCGACCAGCTCTCCGCGCTGGGCATCGAACTGATCGAGGGCTTCGACGCCGACCAGGTCAAGCTCAACCCGGATATCTATGTCATCGGCAACATGGTGTCGCGCGGCAAGCAGCCGCTGATGGAGGAAATCCTCAACCGCGGCCTGCCCTACACTTCCGGCCCGCAGTGGCTGGCGGAAAACGTGCTGCGCGACAAGTGGGTGCTGGCAGCAGCCGGCACGCACGGTAAGACCACGACGTCCTCGATGCTGGCCTGGATCCTGGAATACGCCGGCATGAAGCCGGGCTTCCTCATCGGCGGCGTGCCGGCCAATTTCGATTTTTCCGCGCGCCTGGGCGAAACGCCGTTCTTCGTGATCGAGGCCGACGAATACGACACCGCCTTCTTCGACAAGCGTTCCAAGTTCGTGCATTACCGCCCGCGCACCGCGATCCTCAACAACCTGGAATTCGACCACGCGGACATCTTTGCCGATCTGGCTGCCATCGAAACCCAGTTCCATCACCTGGTGCGCACCGTGCCGGGCAACGGCCTCATCGTCGCCAACAGCGGCGAGGAAAGCCTTGACCGCGTATTGAGCAGAGGCTGCTGGTCGCCAGTGGAAAAATTCGGTGCTTCGGGCTGGACGTCAAAAGGTGGCGACAGCGATTTCGAAGTGCAGCTCGACGGCAAGAAGCAGGGCAGCGTGAAATGGGATCTCCTGGGCGAGCACAACCGCATGAACGCGCTCGCCGCCATCGCCGCCGCGCGCCATGCCGGGGTCGCGCCTGCCGTCGCCTGCGAAGCGCTGGGCGAATTCAAGAACGTCAAGCGCCGCATGGAAGTGAAGGGCGTGGTGAACGGCGTCACCGTGTACGACGATTTCGCCCACCACCCCACCGCGGTCGAAACCACGCTCAAGGGCCTGCGCGCCAAGGTCGGCAGGAAGGCGCGCATCATCGCCGTGCTGGAACCGCGCTCCAACACCATGAAAATGGGTACGCTGAAAAACCAGCTGCCCGACAGCCTCAGGGATGCCGACGACATTTTCGTCTACACCCATGATCTGGGCTGGGATGCGCGCTCTGTGTTCAGCCACCAGCACGTCAAGGCCCACCTGCACGAAAACCTCACGCGCCTGGTCAATGCAGTGGTGCGCGCCGCGCACAGCGGCGACCACGTCCTGGTGATGAGCAACGGGGCGTTTGGCGGCATCCATAAAAAACTATTGGATGCGCTGGCGCCGCCGCTGAAGACTTCGCTTTATGGGGAATGGCACTGATGCTGCTTTATATTCACGGATTCAATTCCACCTCCGGTTCCGGCAAGGCGCAGGCGCTGAAGAAATGGCTAAAAGTGCAGGGGCGCGGCGATGAGTGGGCCTGCCCCGACCTGCCGCACCAGCCCGCGGCCGCCGTCGCGGAACTGTCGCGTCTCATCGAGTCGGCCAAGGAACCGGTCAAGCTGATCGGTTCATCCCTGGGCGGCTTCTATGCCACGGTGCTGGCCGGCCGCTATGGTCTCAGGGCCGTGCTCATCAACCCCGCGGTGCACCCGCAGCTTTTGCTGCGCGAGGCGCTGGGCCCGCAGAAGAACTGGCACACCGGCGAGGAGTACGAGTTCACCCAGTCGCACCTCAATGCCCTTGCCGCCATGGACGAGCCGGCGCCCGCTTGCCCCACCAACCTGCTCCTGCTGGTGGAAACCGGAGACGAGGTGCTGGACTACCGGGACGCGGTGGCGTATTACCGCGAAGCCCACCAGATCATCCTGCAGGGCGGCGACCACGGCTTCACGCGCTTTACCGACCTGCTGCCGTTTATCGATAGTTTTTAAGAACCCCGATTAACAGGGAGGTTAAGAGAGGCATGGGAGTAAACACTTTCCGTACCTCCCTTGCCTCCCCTTCCTCCCTGTAAATATATGTTTGTTTTTTACGAAGAAGACGGCCAGTTCAAAGCCGGCCGCGTCATGGCCGACCATGACGCCTCGCTGCAGGTGGAGGCCGCTTCGGGCAAGCGTTCCAAGATCAAGGCCGACCGCGTGTTCCTGCGCTTCGCTTCCCCCGAACCCGCCGCCTTCATGGACGCTGCGCACAAGGTGCGCGACGAGGCCGATGCGGATTTCCTGTGGGAAGCCGCCGGCGCCGAGGAGTTCGACTACCTGACGCTGGCCGAGGAATACTTCGGCCGCGCGCCGCAAGCCTTCGAGGCCGCCGGTATCCTCATGCGCCTGTTTGACGCGCCCATGCATTTCTACAAGAAAGGGCGCGGGCGCTTCAAGCCGGCGCCGGCGGAGAATCTCGCCGCCGCCAAGGCCAGCGTCGAGCGGAAGGCGCGCGAGGCGGCGCAGATCGAAGAGTGGAAAGACCATTTGGTCGCAGGCCGCCTGCCAGCATGGGAGGCCGACATCCATCGCCTCCTGTTCAAGCCGGACAAGAACGCGCTGGCCTGGAAGGCGCTCGATGCCGCCTGCGCCGAGACCGGCGAATCCGCGTTGAATCTATTGAACCGCTGCGGCGCCATCGCCGACATCGAAGCCCTGCACAAGGCGCAGTTCCTGCTCGAGTATTTTCCCAGGGGCACGGGTTTCCCCGAGATTGCCGAGCCTTTCGACCCGCCCGGCCTGCCGGAAGCGGAGGTCGCCGCCTTCAGCATCGACGATGCGGCCACCACCGAAATCGACGACGCCTTCTCGCTGCAATTCAAACCCGAAGGCGGCGCCCGCGTCGGCATCCACATCGCCTGCCCGGCGCTGGGTATCCCGCCCGGCTCGCAGCTCGACGACATCGCCCGCGCGCGCCTGTCCACGGTGTATTTCCCCGGCGACAAGATCACCATGCTGCCGGAGGCGGTGATCGACCATTACACCCTGATCCGGGGCCAGCATTGCCCGGCGCTGTCGATGTACCTCGACGTGGCGACGGACTTTTCCGTCCAGCACATGGAAACCCGGCTCGAAGCCGTGCGCATCGCCGACAACCTGCGCCACGAAACACTGGACGAGCAGTTCAACGAGGATACCATCGGCAGCGGGCCGGACTACCCCTACAGGCGCGAGCTCGAATGGCTGTGGGGTTTCGCCAGCACGCTGGAAGCCGCGCGCGGCGCCGCCAACCAGACCAACCGCCAGGACTACAACTTCAGGATCGAGCGCGACGACGAGGGCAAGGCCCGCGTGGCCATCGTGCCGCGCAGGCGCGGCAGCCCCATCGACAAGGTGGTGGCCGAGTTGATGATCCTGGCCAACAGCCGCTGGGGCACCTGGCTCAAGGAAAAGGGTGTGCCGGGAATCTTCCGCAACCAGAGCATGGGCAAGACACGCTTGTCCACCCAGCCCGGCATCCACCAGGGCCTGGGCGTGGAAAACTACGCCTGGTCGAGCTCGCCCTTGAGGCGCTACGTCGACCTCATCAACCAGCGCCAGATTTTGAGCCTGGTGCAGGACGTAGCTCCCCCGTACGGCCCGCGCAACGATTTCCTGTTCGCAGTGGTGCGCGACTTCGAGCTGACCTACGACGCCTATGCCGAATTCCAGCGCCGCCTGGAACGCTACTGGTGCCTGCGCTGGCTCTTGCAGGAAAACGTCAGCGAAATCACCGCCAAAGTCATCCGCGACGACCTCGCGCGCCTGAACGGCCTGCCCATGGTGGTGAAGGCCCCTTCGCTGCCGCCGGGCCTCGCGGCAGACACGGTGGTACGCTTCACGCTTTCGAACATCGACCTCCTGAGCCTGGAACTGCATGCGGAATATGCTGGCACAGTGGAGCCGGCTTCCGTAGAATCAAGTTAAATCTATGCAGACAGCCGTACAGCCTCAACAGCTAGCCGCCCCCAGCGAGCGCGACATGCGCATCGCCCTGGCCTTGATGGCTTCCTTTGCGCTGCACGGCATCGTCCTTTCCTCTCAGTTCATCCAGATCAATCCGCGCCATTTCGAGGACCTCACCCCGCCCATGGAAGTGGTGCTGGTCAACGCCAGGACGGCCGACGCCCCGCTCAATCCCGAGGTGCTGGCCCAGGTGGACCTCGCCGGCGGCGGCAACGTAGACGAGGATCGCCGCGCCAAGAGCCCGCTACCCTACAAGCCCGAGCCCGCAGAAGCCAGCGTGGAGGCCGCGCAGGCACGGGTCAGGCAGCTCGAAGAACAGGCGCGCCAACTGCTGACCCGGATCAAGAGCGATAGCGCGGTTGCGAGCGCCGAAGAGTCCGCGCCGCGCAAGGAAGTTGACAGCGCCGACCTCATGGCGCAGGCCGCCGAAGTCGCCAAGCTGCAGGCGCAGATTTCGCGCAACTGGGACGAATACCAAAAACGCCCGCGCCGCGAATTCGTCGGCGCCAATGCAAAAAACTATGTTTTCGCCCGTTATGTCGAGGACTGGGCGGCCAAGGTGGAAAAAATCGGCAACCTCAATTACCCCGAGGCCGCGCGACGCCACCATATTTACGGCAGCCTGATCCTGACCGTTTCCATCCACTCCGACGGCCGTCTGGAAAAAGTGGAAATCACCCGGCCGTCCGGATCAGAAGTCCTGGATCAGGCCGCCGTCCGGATCGTCGAACTTGCAGCACCTTACGCACCATTTTCCAGGGAAATGCGTGAACAAGCCGACATTATCTCGATCAGCCGCACCTGGCGGTTCACCCGCTCCGACCGGCTGGAAAGCTTTCAGGAATAAACTCATTTAATCAGACCATTCGGTCTATTTTTGCTCCGGTGATAGAATATGCGGCTTTGCTGATATTCTGACTTTCTGGAGCGCGCCATGCATCTCGGAACCACCCTCACCCAATTCATCATCGAAGAACAGCGCCGCATTCCCGGCGCCACCGGCGAGTTCACCGGCCTTTTGAACGACATCGCCACCGCCTGCAAGATGATTTCCAACGGCGTCAACCACGGCGGCCTGCTGGGCGTGCTGGGCGCGGCCGGTACCGAGAACGTGCAGGGCGAAGAGCAGAAGAAGATGGACGTCATCTCCAACGAGATCTTTTTGAAGCGCAATGAATGGGCCGGGCATCTGGCCGCCATGGCGTCCGAGGAAATGGACGAGATCTACCAGATTCCCGAAGGCAACCCGCGCGGCAAATACCTCTTGCTGTTCGATCCGCTCGACGGCTCCTCCAACATCGACGTCAACGTTTCCGTCGGTTCCATCTTCTCCGTCCTGCGCTGCCCCGGCAACGAGAACGCCGAGAATGATCCGAGTGGCCCCACCCCGGTGGAAGCCTTTCTCCAGCCCGGTTTCAAGCAGGTCTGCGCCGGCTACGCCCTGTACGGCCCCTCCACCATGCTGGTGCTGACCACCGGGCGCGGCGTCAACGGCTTCACCCTCGACCCCAACGTCGGCGAATTCGTGCTCACCCACGAAAACATGACCATCCCCGCCGACACCAGGGAATTCGCCATCAACATGTCGAACTACCGCTTCTGGGAACAGCCCGTGCGCCGTTATGTGGACGAGTGCCTGGCCGGCAAGACCGGACCGCGCGGCAAGGACTTCAACATGCGCTGGGTCGCTTCCATGGTGGCCGAAGTGCACCGCATCCTCACCCGCGGCGGCGTGTTCATGTACCCCATGGACGAGAAGCTGCGCGAGAAGGGCGGCAAGCTGCGCCTGATGTACGAAGCCAACCCCATGGCCTTCATCGTCGAACAGGCCGGCGGTGCTGCCACCACCGGCCGCGAGCGCATCCTCGACATCCAGCCGCAGGCCATCCACCAGCGCGTGCCCGTGATCCTGGGCTCCAGGAACGAAGTGGAAGTCATTACCGGCTACCACCACGCCCAGGCGGCCTGAACCTGGCGCTTGCAAATCTAAAAACCGGGTGTAATGCCCGGTTTTTTGCGCCCATGGATTCGGCTTCAAGTATCCGTCATATCCTCGCCGGCAGTTTCCAGACACCAGCAATCCAGCTGAACTTTCACGGTTGCATGCTGACTAGCAATAAGCAACTTGAGCTTTCAACCAGACAGGGGGACGAAAATGGAAACACTGCTCGCATCGCTCGGCCTCGATGATTCCGCCAGGATTGGCGCCGTAACGCAAAGCGCCATTCACATCGCAATCATCCTGATCGGTGCATGGCTCCTGAAACTGCTCGCCAACAAGGGCATACGCAGCTTCCGCATCTACATGGCGGAGCGCAAGCACAACCATCACGAAAAGCAGCGCCTGGAAACTCTGGGCAGGGTGTTCCGCTACGTGGCCAACGTGCTCATCACCGCGTTGGCCGGCATGCTGGTGTTCGCGGAACTGGGCATTTCCATTGCGCCCATTCTGGCCACCGCCGGCGTGCTCGGCCTGGCCATCGGCTTCGGCGCGCAAAGCCTGGTGAAGGACTATTTCAGCGGCCTGTTTTTGCTGCTGGAGGACCAGATACGCAAGGGCGACGTGATCGAAGCCGGCGGCAAGGCCGGGCTGGTGGAAGACATCACGCTGCGCCACGTGCGCCTGCGTGATTACGACGGCAACGTGCACTACGTCCCCAACGGCCATATCGACACGGTCACCAACATGACGCGCGATTTCTCCTATGCCGTGATCGACATCGGCGTGGCATATCGCGAAAACATCGACGAAGTGTTTTCCGTCATCCGCGAAGTGGGCGAGGCGCTGCGCGCCGACGAGAAATTCAGGGACGTCATCCTGGAAGATGTCGACATTGCCGGGGTGGACAACTGGGCCGATTCCGCCGTGATGATCCTCCTGCGTTTCAAGGTCGCGCCGATCCAGCAATGGACGGTAAGGCGCGAATTCCTGCGCCGGCTGAAGGAGGCCTTCGACGCGCGCGGCATCGAGATTCCCTATCCACACCTCACCGTGTACGCCGGGCAGAACAAGGACGGGTCCGCCCCGCCGCTGCGCCTGATCACCCAGACGAGCTGATTCATCCGGGCTTTTTTTCGCGCTGCAGCTTGTGTTCTACCACGGCGGCCCGATAATCGCGCCCTGGGAAAAGGCGGCCTGGTCGGACAGGCGCAGATCGCGCCAAAGCCACGCCAGCGAAATATCACGTTCAATCATGGGATTGGGGGCGGGCCATAAAACGAACCAATTTCACTTTCCCGGTTCTTAATACACAGTACGAGGTGTGGAGTTAAAATGTCTCGAACGCCATGGATACCGTCAATCTCACCAACCACTTCCTCATCGCCATGCCCAACATGGCGGACCCGAATTTTTCCGGGACGCTGACCTACATCGCCGACCATGGCGAACAGGGCGCGCTGGGCGTGGTGGTCAACCGGCCCATCGATCTCGATCTGTCCGCCCTGTTTGATCAAATCGGCCTTTCTCTGCCGGAAAGACTGCGCGGCCAGATCGTGTATCTGGGCGGCCCGGTGCAGCAGGAACGCGGTTTCGTGCTGCACACGCCGACACGGCCCTTTTCCTCCACGCTCAATGTCAGCGACGGCGTGAGCCTCACCACCTCCAAGGACGTGCTGGAAGCCGTGGCGGAAGGCAAGGGCCCCGCCAAGTTCCTGGTTTCGCTGGGCTATTCGGGCTGGTCGGCCGGGCAACTGGAGCAGGAGATGGCGCAGAACGCCTGGCTTTCGGTCGAAGCCGACCCGCACGTGATTTTCGACCTGCCGCCGGAAGAGCGCCTGCCTGCGGCCATGAAGCTTTTGGGCATCGATTTTTCCAACCTCTCCGACGAGGCCGGCCACGCATAAACTGCGATTTAACAGGGAGGTAAAGGAGGCAAGAGAGAAAAATCGAACAGTTTTACTCTCTGAACCTCCCATTCCTCCCTGTAAAAACAATAGGAGCGGCTTTTGAGCAAAGGCACCGTCCTCGCCTTCGACTACGGGGTGAAACGCACGGGCGTGGCGTCGGGGGAACTGGAAATCGGCGTCGCACATCCCCTCACCACCCTTCGGGCCGAAACGCGCGCCGCACGTTTTGCCGCCATCGACAAACTGGTTGCGGAGTGGCAGCCAGGGTTGCTGGTAGTGGGCTTGCCGCTGCACCCCGACGACACCGAACACGAGATGACACGCGCCGCAAGAAATTTTGCCCGAGAATTGGAAGATCGCTACCGATTGCCGGTTTTCCTGCATGATGAGCGTTATTCCAGCGCAGTTGCGGAAGGCGAACGGCGCGATGCGCAACAGGGCGGTAACCGGAACATGGCAAAATCACGTCCACCCCTCGATGCGCTTGCGGCGCAAATAATCCTGCAAGGCTTTTTCGATGAACGCGCCACTGCCTGATGTTGCCGTCCTGCTCGACCGGCTGGCCGAGCAGATCCGCCCCGCCATGTCCCCGGACACCGCCCTGGTCGGCATCCATACCGGCGGCGCCTGGGTGGCCGAGGAACTGCACAGGCGCCTCAAACCCATGCTGCCGCTGGGCACGCTGGACATTTCCTTCTACCGCGACGACTTCTCGCGCATCGGCCTGCACCCTGAGGTCAAGCCTTCCGCCATCCCCTTCGTGGTCGAGGACCAGTCCATCCTGCTGATCGACGATGTGCTGCACACCGGTCGCACCGTGCGCGCGGCCATGAACGAGCTGTTCGACTACGGCCGCCCGGCCTCCATCAAATTGGCGGTGCTGATCGACCGCGGCGGCCATGAACTGCCCATTCGCCCGGATTTTTGCGGCCTGGCACTGGAAATCGAACCGCAACAGAACGTACAATTGCGTCGCAATGATGAACTAGGCTACCTTACGCTGACCATCGCCTGAGAGCTTGTGAATAAATCTACTGCGCGCCCCGATAGCTGCGTTAGACGGTACTTGCTCCTCGCCTATCCTTTTGATATGTCTCGTCGCTGCGTTCCGTCCGCCTTGCTTTCGGGCCGCTCGCCACGATTTCTTCACAAGCTCTGATACATGGCTGACGGTTTGCAATTGACGCCTGATGGACAGCTCAAGCACCTGCTGACGCTGGACGGCCTGCCTTCCCGCACTCTCACCCGGATTCTCGACACCGCCGAAACCTTCATGGACGTCGGCGAGCGCGACGTGAAGAAAGTCCCTCTCTTGCGCGGCAAGGCCATCTTCAACCTGTTCTTCGAGCCCTCCACGCGCACCCGCACCACCTTCGATATCGCCGCCAAGCGGCTGTCGGCCGACGTGGTCACGCTCAACATCGCCGCTTCCGCGCAGTCCAAGGGCGAAACCGTCCTCGACACCGTCGCCAATCTCACCGCCATGCATGCCGACATGTTCGTCGTGCGTCACTCGCAGTCCGGCGCGGCGCATTTCATCGCGCGCCATGTCGCCCCGCACATCGCCGTGGTCAATGCCGGCGACGGGCGCCATGCCCACCCCACCCAGGGTCTCCTGGACATGTTCACCATCCGCCGCTACAAGGGCGCCTTCCACAACCTGCGCGTGGCCATCGTCGGCGACATCCTGCATTCGCGCGTGGCGCGCTCGCAGATCCACGCCCTCACCACTCTGGGCGTGCCGGAAGTGCGCGTCATCGCGCCGCGCACGCTGCTGCCGGCCGGGGTCGAGCAGATGGGGGTACACGTCTACCATGACATGAAGGCCGGCTTGAAGGATGTGGACGTGGTCATCATGCTGCGCCTGCAGAACGAGCGCATGAAGGGCGCGCTGCTGCCCTCGGCGCAGGAATACTTCAAGAAGTTCGGACTGACCCCGGAAAAGCTCGCGCTGGCCAAGCCGGACGCCATCGTCATGCACCCCGGCCCCATGAACCGCGGCGTGGAAATCGACTCCGAGGTCGCCGACGGCCCGCAGTCCGTGATCCTGCCGCAAGTCACCTACGGCATCGCCGTGCGCATGGCGGTGATGTCGATGCTGATGGGGCCGACGGCATGAGAACAAACAGCAACAACTCCTCCGTCGTCATTGCGAGGAGGCGCAGCCGACGAAGCAATCCAGTCGAATCAAGGCTTGGCCTATTCAAACTGGATCGCCACGGCCTGCGGCCTCGCGATGACGAACTTAACCTTGGTCTCCTGAGCCTGGAATTCGGGGGGTGCCAATGAAAATCCATATCAAGAATGGGCGCCTCATCGACCCCGCCAACGGCATCGACCAGCCGGCCGATGTGTTCGTCGCCGCCGGCAGGATTGCCGCCATCGGCACGGCACCGGAAGGCTTTCACGCCAACAAGGTGATCGACGCGACCGGCTGTGTGGTCTGCCCCGGCCTGGTCGACCTCTCCGTGCGCCTGCGCGAGCCCGGCCTCGAATACAAGGCCACGCTGGAATCGGAAATGCTGGCTGCCGCTGCGGGCGGCGTGACTTCGCTCGCGCTTCCGCCCGACACCGACCCGCCGCTCGACGAGCCCGGCCTGGTGGAAATGCTCAAGTTCCGCGCCAGGAACCTGCCCGGTCCGCGCGTCTATCCGGTCGGCGCGTTGACCCAGAAACTCAGGGGCGAGGCACTCACCGAAATGGCTGAACTCACCGAAGCCGGCTGCATCGCCTTCTCCCACGCCGACGCGCCTTTCACCGACACCCAGGTGCTGCTGCGCGCGTTCGACTACGCCGCCACTTTCGATTACCCGGTGTGGCTGCGTCCGCAGGATGCTTTTCTTTCCCGCGGCGGCGTGGCGCATGACGGGCCTGTTGCATCGAGACTCGGTCTGCCCGGCATTCCCTCGGTAGCCGAGACCGTCGCCATATCCACCATCCTTTCGCTCGCGCGCGAATCCGGCGTGCGCCTGCATCTTGCCCGCCTGTCCACGCGCGAAGGCGTGGAGATGGTTCGGCAGGCCAAGGCACAAGGCATCAAGGTGAGCTGCGACGTCTCGGCCAACCATCTGCACCTGTCCGAAATGGACCTCACGCGCTTCGACAGCAACCTGCACTTCCTGCCGCCGGCAAGAAGCCTGCGCGACCGCGATGCGCTCATCGCCGGACTCAAGGACGGCACCATCGACGCCATCTGCTCCGACCACGCGCCGGTGGACGACAATGAAAAGCAGCTGCCCTTCGGCGAAGCCTCGCCCGGCGCATCGGGCGTGGAACTGCTCCTGCCATTGACGCTGAAGTGGGCGGCGGAAAACGAAGTGCCGCTCGCCCAGGCCCTGGCCTGCGTCACCCGCAAGCCCGCGCAAATCCTCGGCGTCGCCGGCGGGAATCTCGGCACGGGGGCCAACGCCGATATCTGCGTCTTCGACCCGGAAGCCCGCTTCACCGTTACGGCCAAAACCCTCAAGAGCCAGGGCAAGAACACGCCTTTTCTCGGCTACGAACTGCCCGGCGTGGTAAAAGCCACCATCATCGACGGCCACCTCGACTACGAGTGCCAATGATGTTTGGCAGAAACCGTGAGTCAAATTTCATGGCGAGAACCCGATGCGCAACCCTCAAACGCTCGATTTAAATGAGATCGAAGATATAGAAAAACTCAGCTTGAGGGCGCTCTATATCGCCATTCAGGATTTTGGGTTCGATGCCTGGGACATCTTCCATCAAAGCAATGATGACCCCAAAGATGTAGCCGAAGATGTAACAAGAGAAGTTCTTGACCGGCTGGGTGGCTATGGCATAGGACAGCGCATTTATGGAAATGTGGACTATCGCAAAGCCAGGTATGTCGTGTTGCCGGATTTTGCCATTAGACAGGCACTTTTCGTTGACAGCAAGGCCGAAAAGGAAACCACCTCGGCAACATTGCAAATGTCACAGCTTTCCATGCGGGTCAGGCAACATCGGGGAGGCCAGAACGTCGATGTTCCCGGGAAAATCGGTACGGAGGAGGTATATGATGGACATCCGTACCTCACAACGATACTGCTCGTTCATTATCACTATGAAGCGGAAAGTGGCGGTAGCGGGAAAGATGTTCCGCCTTATAAATTACGCTCCATAACTCTTGCAGCCATTCCAAATGGCAAACTTCAAGATCGCTACAATCCGGACGCGAGCGATACCATCTGGGGCGCAGGGCGCAATGCGCCCACTCGGGGAGAAGATTTTCGGGTTCGTTTGAATTTCCATGCATTGAAGAGCAAAGAAACTTGGCGTATTCAAAAGTTTACGTATGATGAAATACAACGCCGTGTAAATTCAGAGTGGAGTGAATGATCATGCTGAAGCCGGACGATGTATATCAAGGCGATGCCAGGCATCTCGCCGATTATTTCGACCCCAACAGCGTTTCGCTCAGCGTCTGGTCGCCCCCGTACCATGTTGGCAAAGAATATGAGCGAGACATGTCTTTTGTCGAATGGAAATCTTTACTGCGCAGAACCATAGAAGCGCATACCAAAATTCTCAAGCCGGGAGGATTCCTGGTCATAAATATTGCGGACATTCTCTGTTTCAAGGATCCGGATATTCCAAAAATCATGGGGGAAAACGTTTCCCGCCGTAAACGCGCTGATATAACTCGGGAGAAGGTTCTTGCGGCAATGGCCGCCAATCCAGGCAAAGGGCGTCATGAAATTGCGAAGATACTCGGGTGCAGTGAGCAAACCGTTGACCGCCGGCTCAAAGGCAACAATATTCGCGGAGGGAAATATCAGACCCAGACTCGTGTCAAGCTCGTCGGCGGACTGCTGGAAGAATTCGCATACCAGGCGGGCTTGTACCTCTATGACAGGAGAGTGTGGGTAAAAGATGCAGCGTGGGAAAACTCTCGGTGGCATACGATGAGTTATCGGTCGGTTGATGAATTTGAGCACCTGTTCTTTTTCTGGAAGCCCGGCCCTACCAAAGTAGACAAATCACGGCTGACCAAAGACGAATGGGTTGCCTGGGGATCACGGGCGGTATGGAATATCCCATCCGTACGCGCAAACGATGACCATGAGGCCAAGTTCCCCGTGGAGTTGCCGCGCAGGGTCATACAGCTGTTAACCGAACCGGGTGATCTGGTAATTGATTGTTTTGCAGGTAGCGGAACTACCGGGATCGCAGCAATAATGGAAGGAAGGCATTTTGTCGGAATCGAGTTGCAGGAAGAGTATGTGCGTTTGGCCCGTTCCTCGCTCCGGACTGCCCTCGACAACTCGAAGCAATTGGCGTTGGAACTCCGTTTGGCTCAATCATTGGCAAAATATGCCAGCTAGCCTGACGAGCCCGAACTCAACCGTATGTTCTTGATCACGCATTCATCAAGCAAGAAAGCCGCCCTAAGAGGCGGCTTTTTTCTGGAGAGGGATCATTAGTCAAAGATTCATCCCAATGGACATCGCGATCATTGCGGCAGGCGTCGTCATCGTCGCCCTGCTGTGCGAAGTGGTGATCCGCGAATCGCTGGCGCTGGCGCAGCGCTTCAACTGGTCCGGCGCTTTCGTGGGCCTGAGCATCATGTCCATCGGCACCAGCCTGCCGGAAATCCTCACCCAGGTCGCAGGCAGCATCAGCATCCTGCGCACACCTGACACGCTCGATACCATGTCCGGGCTGATGCTGGGCAGCAACATCGGCTCGGACATCTTTCAGCAGAATTTCGTGCTACCGCTGGTGGCGCTGATCGGCGGGGTCACGGTCGCACGCCGTCGCCGCGAGGAAGAACTGGGCGGACTCATCGCCGCCTCCGGCCTCTTGTGGCTGTTCGCGCTCGACGGCCTGCTCGCGCGCTGGGAAGGCGCGATACTGGCGCTCAGTTATCTCCTCTATCTGGCTTTCCTTACGCACGCAGAGCGCCCTTCCCACGCGCGCCCGCGCCCGCATGCCCCCAGGCGCCATCTGCTGCTGGCCGTCGGCCTGCTGGCGGCAAGCTTCGCCGTCATGGCAGTCGCTACCATCGAAGTGGTGGCTGCCGCCGAGCGCATGGTCAACCGTCTGCCTGTCAGCGCCTCCTTCTTCGGCATCGTGGTGCTTGGCATCGCCACCGCGCTGCCGGAACTGGCGGGAGCCTTGCTGGCCATCCTCAAGGGGGAAAGGGGAATATCCTCCGGCATCCTCATCGGCAGCAACATCACCAATCCTCTGTTCGGCATCGGCCTTGGCAGCTGGCTATCCACCTATGCCGTGCCCCATGCGGTGGTTTTTTACGACCTGCCTGTGAAAATCGCCACTGCCGCGCTGATCTACGCCTTCGTGTTCCGCCGCCTGCGCCTTGGCCGCGCCCAGGCCATCGTCCTGATCCTGCTGTATTTCGTCTACCTGCTGGCACGCCGGCAACTTTTCCCGATTGACACGCACGGCGGTTAAAACCGCCAGAAGATCGCGTAAAATGCGGTTTTGCAAGCCTTTTACCCATGCAGCGCCTAAGGGAAATCCCCTACAACTACACTTCGTTTTCCGACCGCGAAATCGTCATCCGACTGTTGGGCGAAGAAGCATGGGCTACGCTCAACACCCTCAGGGGCGAGCGCAAGACCGGGCGCTCGGCGCGCATGCTGTTCGAGGTGCTGGGCGACATCTGGGTGGTGGAGCGCAACCCCTACCTGCAGGACGACCTGCTCGACAATCCGCGCCGGCGGGCTGCGCTGATCGAGGCGCTCAACCACCGCCTGAAAGAAATCGAGAACCGCCGCCAGGGCAACGAGCAGGTAGCAAAGCTGCTGGCCTCCGCGCACGAGGCGGTCGCCAGGTTCTCCAGCCGGTTCGAGCAAAGCGCACAACTGCGGCGTGACATCATACGTACGCTGTCGCGCGTCACCCGCCGCGACAACATCCGCTTCGACGGCTTGTCGCGCGTATCGCACGTCACCGACGCCACCGACTGGCGCGTGGAATACCCCTTCGTGGTGCTCACTCCCGACAGCGAAGCCGAAATCGCCGACCTCGTCGCCGGCTGCATCGAGCTGGGCCTCACCGTCATCCCGCGCGGCGGCGGCACCGGCTATACCGGCGGCGCGATACCGCTCACGCCGCATTCCGCGGTAATCAATACCGAAAAGCTGGAACACTTGTCCGGCATCGAAATGCTGCGACTGCCCGGCCTCGACAAGGAAATCGCCACCATCCATTGCGGCGCCGGCGTGGTCACACGCCGCGTGATGGATGCGGCGGAAAATGCCGGACTGGTGTTCGCCGTCGACCCCACCTCCGCGGACGCCTCCACCATCGGCGGCAACGTCGCCATGAATGCCGGCGGCAAGAAGGCGGTGCTGTGGGGCACGGCGCTGGACAATCTCGTTTCCTGGAAGATGGTGACGCCGGACGCCAACTGGCTGGAAGTCACGCGCCTGGACCACAACCTCGGCAAGATCCACGACGCCAAGACGGCGCGCTTCGAGATTCGCCGCTATAGCCGCAAGAGCGGGCGCGAGATCGGCACACAACAGATACTGGAAATCCCAGGCGAGCATTTCAGGAAGGTGGGCCTGGGCAAGGACGTCACCGACAAGTTCCTCGCCGGCCTGCCCGGTATCCAAAAGGAGGGCTGCGACGGCCTCATCACTTCGGCGCGCTTCATTCTGCACCGCCTGCCGGCGCACACCCGCACCGTGTGCCTGGAGTTCTTCGGCCAGGTGCGCGAGGCGGTGCCCGCCATCGTCGAGATCAAGGATTATCTCGACGCGCACCCCGCCGCCGTCCTGGCCGGCCTGGAACACCTCGACGCGCGCTACGTGAAGGCCGTGGGCTACGCCACCAAGGCCAGCCGCAACCAGCGCCCGACCATGGTTCTCCTGGCCGACATCGTTTCCGACGACGAGAACGCGGCGATGGAAGCCGCCTCGCACATCGTGCGCCTGGCCAATGCGCGCCAGGGCGAAGGCTTCATTGCCGTCTCGCCGGAGACGCGCAAGAAGTTCTGGCTCGACCGCGCGCGCACCGCCGCCATCGCCGCACATACCAACGCCTTCAAGATCAACGAGGACGTGGTCATCCCGCTGCCGCGCCTGGCGGACTATTCGGACGGTGTCGAGCGCATCAACATCGAACTGTCGATCAAGAACAAGCTCGCCCTGCTCGACCGCCTGAACGAATTCTTCCAGGGCAGCCTGCCGCTCTTCGAAGACGAGGACACGGTAGCCGACGCCGCCATGACCGAGGAACGGCGCAATCGTGCCTTCGTGCTGCTGGACAAGGTGCGCGCCCGCTGGCAGTGGCTGCTGGACAATCTCGACGCGCCGCCATCACACGCCGAACTTGCCATCGCCAGCACCGATCTCGTTTCCGCCAGCGCGCATACCAGCGTGTTCCACGCCCTGCAGGACCACACCCTGCGCGTGTCCTGGAAGCGCGAAGTCAGGAAGCCCCTGCAGGAAATCTTCGTCGGCCGCGAGTACCAGAACGTGCTGACCGAGTGCGACAGGATCCACAGGGAAGTGCTGAAGTCGCGCGTGTTCGTGGCCCTGCACATGCACGCAGGCGACGGCAACGTGCACACCAACATCCCCGTCAACTCCGACGACTACGCCATGCTCGCCACCGCCAACGCCGCGGTGGCGCGCATCATGCGGCTCGCCGAGGACCTGGGCGGCGTGATTTCGGGCGAGCATGGCATCGGCCTCACCAAGCTGGAGTTCCTCTCGAAAGACGCCATCGAGACCTTCGCCGCCTACAAGCGCCGGGTCGACCCCGATGGCCACTTCAACCGCGGCAAGCTGCTCGAAGGCGCCGACCTGCGCAATGCCTATACGCCGTCGTTTTCGCTGCTGGAAACCGAGTCGCTCATCATGGAGCAGTCGGAAATCGGCGCCATCGCCGACTCTGTCGCCGACTGCCTGCGCTGCGGCAAGTGCAAGCCGGTGTGCAACACCCACATCCCGCGCGCCAATCTCCTGTACAGCCCGCGCGACAAAATCCTCGCCACCTCGCTTTTGATCGAGGCCTTCCTCTATGAGGAACAGACCCGCCGCGGGGTATCGCTCGCGCACTTCGACGAGTTCAACGACGTGGCCGACCACTGCACGGTGTGCCACAAGTGCCTGAACCCCTGCCCGGTCGACATCGACTACGGCGACGTGACCATCGCCATGCGCAACTTTTTGCGCAAGCAGGGCCAGAAGAAATTCAACCCCGGCTCGGCCGCTTCGATGTTCTTCCTGAACAGCAAGGATGCAGGCGTCATCAGGTTCGTGCGCAAGACCATGATCGAATGGGGTTACGCCGGCCAGCGCGTAGGCCATGCCGTGGGCAAAAGGCTCGGGCTGATCCAGCGCCAGACCAGGCAGCCGCCCAATACCACCGGCAAGACTTCGATCCCGGCGCAGGTGATTCATTTCATCAACAAACCCATGCCGGGCGGCCTGCCCAAGAAGACCTCGCGCGCACTGCTGGGGCTGGAAGACCCGCGCATCGTGCCCGTCATTCGCGACCCGGCAAAAGTCAGCGAAGACTCGGATGCGGTGTTCTACTTCCCCGGCTGCGGTTCCGAGCGCCTGTTCTCGCAAGTGGGGCTCGCAACCCAGGCCATGCTTTTCGAACTGGGCGCGCAAACCGTGCTGCCCCCCGGCTATCTGTGCTGCGGCTACCCGCAGACCGCGGCCGGCCGCGCCGATCTGGGCGACGCCATCACCACGGAAAACCGCGTGCTGTTCCATCGCGTCGCCAACACGCTCAACTATCTCGACATCAGGACCGTGATCGTGTCCTGCGGCACCTGCATGGACCAGTTGCTGAAATACCAGTTCGAGAAGATCTTCCCCGGCTGCCGGCTGCTCGACATCCACGAGTACCTGATGGAAAAGGGCGTGAAGCTCGAAGGCGCGGAAGGCGTGAAATATCTTTACCACGACCCCTGCCACACGCCGATGAAGACGCACAACCCGATCAAGGTGGCGAACGCGCTCATGGGGCAGGAAGTGAAGCTGTCCGATCGCTGCTGCGGCGAAGCCGGCACCCTGGCTGTGACGAGGCCCGACATTTCCACCCAGATCCGTTTCCGCAAGCAGGAGGAAATCGGGCGCGGCAAGGCCGGGCTGCTCGACGACGGCGAAGGCGAGGTCAGGATGCTGACTTCATGCCCGTCGTGCCTGCAGGGGCTCGCGCGCTATCAGGAAGACACCGGCATCGAGCCGGATTACATCGTGGTCGAGATGGCGAAAAAACTGCTCGGTGAAAATTGGCTGGCCGACTATGTCTTCAGGGCAACGAATGGCGGAATCGAGCGTGTGCTTCTGTAAGCCGGCAACAAGCCATGCGGCCAAGTCCGCGAATCAGCCGATCGGACGCGTGCTGCCATGAAATGCCCCCTCTGCGACAAGCCCGGCGGCGACGTGCTCTGGCAGGACGACTTCTGCCGTATCGTGCTCGTGACCGACACGCCGGACTACCCCGGCTTCTGTCGCGTCATTCTCAACCGGCACGTCAGGGAAATGACCGATCTCGCCCCCTCCGACCGCAACCGCCTGATGGAAGCGGTATGGCGGACGGAACAGGCCGTGCGCATTGTCATGAAGCCGGACAAGATCAATCTCTCCTCGTTCGGCAATGTCGTGCCCCATCTGCACTGGCATGTGGTGCCGCGCTTTTTGGACGACAGGCATTTCCCCAACCCCATCTGGGGCAGGGCGGTGCGCAATCCCGCGACGAGGCGGGACGATACCACGATCGCCGACTCTTTGCGCCGCGCCTTGCAAAGCCAGATATGAATGGCGTTTTCCTCGCTGCGGCCGCAATTTAACCTTAATATTACGAAGCTTATGCCGTAAATAGGGCGGTTACAGGGGGGAGTCCGCCGCAGGCAGGCGGCCTTTGCATGCATTGCAGCCAGGCTCATGTGGGGAACATGGAGCGCAATCAGGAACACCTCGGTATCGGAGTCCGCATCGCCGCGGGCTTTCTTGTCGTGCTCATCCTCATGGTGAGCCTGACCGCGATCGGGCTGCGCCACGTTGCCGAAACCAACGTTCTGCTGCGCGAAATCGTCGAAAACAACAACGTCAAGACCGAACTTGCCACCGCTATGCAGAATGCGCTACGCGAGCGTGCGCTCAGCATGCATGCGCTGTCGGTGCTGACCGATCCCTTCGATAAGGATGCCGAAGTACAGCGCTTCAATCAGTTCGGCGGAGCGTATATCGCTGCGCGCGAGCGCCTCGAGAAGCTGCCGCTCAGCCAGGAAGAACGCGAGACCCTTGACCATATCCGCAGCCTGACGCGTGAAGCGCAGCCGGAAGTCAGGGCCGTAGTGGAAATGGCCATGCATGGCAGCGGCCCGGAAATATTCGACCGCATACGCAATATCGCCCTGCCCAGGCAGCGACAGATTGCGGAAAAGGTGGACATTCTCATCCGCATCCAGCGGCAGCAGACCGCCATCGCAGTGCGCAAGGCCGAAGCATCCTACCGGAAGGTGCGCCAGCTCATGCTGTTGCTGGGCGGCTCGGCATTTTTCATCGGCCTTGTCATCGCATTTCTGGTCAGCCGGCGCGTCACCCGGCAAGCCAGGCAACTCATGACCCAGGCCATGTATGACACCCTGACCGGACTGCCCAATCGCAACCTGTTGCAGGATCGTCTCGAGCAGGTCATTGCGCAGTCACGGCGCAGCCGGCGCAGTTTCGGCATCGCGCTCATGGACCTCAACCGTTTCAAGGAAATCAACGACACCCTGGGCCACGACGTCGGCGACGAACTGCTGCGCGAGGTCGGGCGCCGCCTGAAGGACATGGTGCGCGCCGAGGACACGGTGGCGAGGATGGGCGGCGACGAGTTCGTCCTCATTCTTCCCGGCATGGACGAGGCAGCCCTGCCTGCTTTCGCTGAAAAACTGCACGCCACGCTGAACCCGCCGTTTCACTGGGAAGGACACGGCATCGACATCAGCGCCAGCACCGGCATCTCGCTGTTTCCTTCGCAGGCCGAGGATGCCGGTTCACTCATCCGCTATGCAGACATCGCAATGTATGTCGCCAAACGCGCCGGTGCCGGCCACGCGCTCTATACCCCGGAATATGAACAGGTAAACCGCGGCGATCTTTCGCTGAAAAGCGAACTTCGCGAAGCCATCCAGTCGGGACAGCTGTGCCTGAACTACCAGCCCAAGATCGAGCACCTGAGCCGTCGCGCAGTAGGCCTTGAGGCCCTGGTGTGCTGGAATCATCCCTGGCGCGGCTGGCTGCCGCCGGAAAAATTCATCACTCTGGCCGAGGAATCCGGACTCATCGGCCAGCTCACCCATTGGGTGCTGGAAACCGCGCTGGCGGAACTTGCCGCCCTGAATGCGCTGGGCCATCACCTGAACATGGGGGTGAACATCTCCGCCAGAAGCCTGCATGACCTGGAATTGCCGCAGATGATTTCCGCCCTGTTGCGCAAACATGGGCTTCCGCCAGAGCATCTCACCCTGGAGATCACCGAAAACGCGGTCATGTCCAACCCGGCCAGCGCATTGACCATCCTCGGCAAGCTGGACCGCATGGGCGTCACGCTGGCCATCGACGATTTCGGCACAGGCTATTCCTCGCTCGCACACCTGAAACAGCTGCCGGTGGACGAAATCAAAATCGACAAATCCTTCGTCACCGACATGGAGGAAAACGAGAACGATGCGGTCATCGTTCGTTCCACCATCGATCTTGCGCACAATCTGGGCCTCAGGGTGGTCGCCGAAGGCGTGGAAAACGAAGACGCCTGGATCACGCTGAGCGTGCTCGGCTGTGATCTGTCCCAGGGTTTTTACATGAGCAAGCCGCTTGCCCCGGACGATTTGTTGTCCTGGCTGAAGAAATCGCCTTGGGCCGCAGGGATGCCGGCCGAAAATTCGCCGGCCTGCGCAGGCCGGCCTCAATAGGTGCCGGAAACTTTTTCCAGCGCTTCCCAGCGTTCCAGCAAACCCAGCAATTCCGATTCGATTTCTTCGAGGCGTGAATTCATCGCAGCGGCATCGTTGCCCGCCTGTTGATAGGTGGCCGGATCGGCGAGCTTGGCCTGCAAGGCCGCCTGCTCCTGCTCCAGCAACTGTATCTGCTGCGGAATGGCCTCCAGCTCGCGCTGTTCCTTGTAGCCAAGCTTGCGCTTCTCGCGGCGAGGCTCCGACGCAGCCGCTCTGGGCGCGGGCCGGCTTTCCGCTGCAGGCGCGGCGCGAGCTGCGCGCTCGCGCTTCCAGTCCTCATAGCCGCCGGCGACGTAGGCCAGCCGCCCCTCGCCCTCGAAGGCGATGGAGCCGGTGACGACGTTGTCGAGAAAGGCGCGGTCGTGCGACACCAGGATCACGGTGCCGGGGTAGTCTTGCAGCAGTTGTTCCAGAAGTTCCAGCGTGTCGATGTCGAGGTCGTTGGTCGGCTCGTCCAGCACCAGCACATTGGCCGGGCGCGCGAACAGCCGCGCCAGCAACAGGCGGTTGCGCTCCCCGCCGGAGAGCGCAGACACCTTGGCGCGCGCCCGCTCCGGCGGGAACAGAAACTGCTCGAGATAGCCGATGACATGGGTCTTCTGACCGGCGATCTCGACGTAATCGGAGCCCGGAGAAATGGTGTCGATCAAGGTGGCACTGTCGTCCAGCACGTTGCGGAACTGGTCGAAATAGGCCACCTGCAGATTGGTGCCGCGGCGGATGGCGCCGCTGTCCGGCTGCAGTTCGCCCAGGATGAGCTTGATGAGTGTGGTCTTGCCGGCGCCGTTCGGTCCCAGCAGCCCGATCTTGTCGCCGCGCAGAATGGTGGCGGAGAAATCGCGGATCAGGGTGCGGCCCGGGATAGAGTAATTGACATGTTCCAGCTCGGCCACCAGCTTGCCCGAGCGTTCGCCGGAATCGATCTGCAAGCCGACCTGCCCCAGCTGTTCGCGCCGCGCCTGACGCTGGCGGCGCAGCGCCTCCAGCCTGCGCACGCGCCCTTCGTTGCGCGTGCGGCGCGCCTCGATGCCCTTGCGGATCCAGGCTTCCTCCTGCTTCCAGAACTTGTCGAACTTGCGGTTCTGCGCGGCCTCGACCTCGAGCTGCTCGGCCTTTTTCGCCTGGTAAGCGCTGAAATTCCCTTTGTATTCGCGCAAGAGGCCGCGGTCCAGTTCGACGATGCGGTTGGCCACGGCATCGAGAAAACGCCGGTCGTGGGTGATGAAGAGCAGCGCGCCGGCAAAGCCATTCAGCAGTTCTTCCAGCCATTCGATGGCGGCGAAATCGAGGTGGTTGGTAGGCTCGTCCAGCAGCAGCAATTCGGGATCGCCAGCCAGCGCCCGTGCCAGCGCCACGCGCTTCTGCTGTCCGCCGGACAGGGTTTCCACCAGGGTGTCGGTCGGCAGGTCGAGGCGCGCGAGCACCTCCTCGACTTTCTGATTGAGCCGCCAGGCATCCTGCGCCTCCAGCTCATGCGTGAGCCGCGCCAGTTCGTCATGCGCGGAATCGTCGCCTTCTGCCAGGCGGTGCACCACGGCATGGTAGGCAGCAAGCAGCGCCTGCGCCTCACCCACGCCCTCGGCCACCGCCCCGAACACGCTGTGGCCGGGCGAAAACAGCGGCTCCTGCGGCACATGCGCAAGACGCAGGTCGGGTTTTTTCCACACCTTGCCGCCATCGGGCCTGATGTCGCCGGCCAGCACCTTCATCAGGCTGGACTTGCCGGTGCCGTTGCGGCCGATGAGCCCGATGCGCTCGCCGCTGTCGATGACCAGCGAAGCGCCGTCCAAAAGCGGCCAGTGTCCATAGGCGAGTTCGAGTTTGTCGAGGATGGCTAAAGGCATAAGTACAAAAATTTGCAGGGAGGCATGAGAGGGGAGGGAGTAAAACAAGGCCTCCCTTACCTCCCTTGACCTCCCTGTTAGTGCTTTACGTATGGACTCTTATTTTACGAGACTCAGGCGCGGTTTCTGCTCTGTCTGCGCAGGGATGAGGCGTTCCGCCGGGAAGATGGCGGAGAAGGTGCTGCCCTTGCCGGGCGTGCTGCGGATCTCAAGCCGGGCCTTGTGGCGGGTGAGGATGTGCTTGACGATGGCGAGCCCCAGGCCGGTGCCGCCGGTTTCGCGCGAGCGCGAGCGATCGACGCGATAGAAGCGTTCGGTCAGGCGCGGGATGTGCTCGGCCGCGATGCCCTCCCCGGTGTCGGTCACCGAGAACACCGGCTGGCCCTTGTGCACGGACCAGCGCAAGGTGATCTCGCCGCCTTCCGGCGTATAGCGCACGGCATTGGACACCAGGTTGGAAAAGGCGCTCTGCAGTTCCTGCAGGCTGCCGGCCAGCCAGTCCTGCGATTCGATTTCGACGCGCACCGTGTGACGGCTGCGGCTCAGCGATTCCGCCTCGCGCGCCAGTTCGCGCACCAGTTCCGGCATGTGCACCTGTTCTTCGGTGATGCCGCTGCCAGAGGACTCCAGCCGCGAAAGCGTCAGTAGGTCGTCCAGCAGGCGCTGCATGCGCCGGGTATGAGTGAGCATGATGCCGAAGTAATGCTTGAGGTCTGCGTTGGCCGGCTTGTCGAGATCGTTGAGGGTTTCGACGAAGCCGCCCACCACCGTGAGCGGTGTGCGCAGTTCATGCGAGACATTGGCGACAAAATCGCGGCGCATGGCATCCACGCGCTCGAGTTCGGTCACATCACGCACCATGAGCAGTTTCTGGTCCGCTCCGAACGGTACGAGCTGCATCATCAGCCTGATGTTGCGGTTGACGGGTGAAGCAATGTTCAGCTGTCTGGAATAATCGCGGGTATCCAGGAAATCGACGAAATCGGACTGCCGCATCAGATAATGGATGTACTGGCCCCGGTCGCGCTCCGGACTCAATCCCAGCAGCCTGTGCGAGGCCGGATTGCTCCACTCGATCCTGTCCTGTTCGTTGAGAATGACAATGCCGTCAGGCACCGCTTCGGCGGCATGCTGGAAGCGGCCAAGGGCAGTGGCGAGTTCGGACTGGCTTTGGGTCTGGCGCTTTTGCAGTCTTTCCAGGCGATAGAAAATATCGCCCCAAACGCCAATGTCTCTGGGGGGCGGCCTGTCTGCGCCGCATTCGAGCCAGCGTGCCAGCCGCCTTTCCTGCCGGAGCTGGCGCAAGAGATAAACCAGCAGGGCGAGAACGACAAACCAGAGGGCGAACGTTTCGCCGACCGCCGCCCAGAACAGCAGGGCGAACAGCGCAATCGCGGACAGCGTGATGAGGGGACGCCACCAGAAACCCATTTCGCCTGCCGGGAGTTGCGAAGGACGGATTATCTACTGCTGGGCGGAAAAACGGTAGCCTGCCCCGCGCACCGTCTGCACCAGGCGATCGTGACCGCTCACTTCGAGCGCAAGCCTCAGCCTGCGTATATGCACATCCACGGTACGCTCTTCCACAAAGACATCGTCGCCCCATACCTGGTCAAGCAATTGCGAACGGGTGTACACGCGTTCGGGGTGGGTCATGAAGAAATGCAGCAGGCGGAATTCGGTCGGCCCCAAATCCAGCGCCTTGCCACTGCCGGTCACGCGATGGCTCAGCGGATCCAGCCTGAGGCCGCTGATTTCGACCGGCTCTTCCGTCATCTGCGGGGCGCGACGGCGCAGCACGGCGCGGATGCGCGACACCAGTTCGCGCGGGGAGAACGGCTTGGTGATGTAGTCGTCCGCGCCGGTATCGAGACCGGCGATGCGGTCCTGCTCCTCGCCGCGCGCGGTCAGCATGATGATGGGCACCGGCTGGTAGCGCTTGTCGGCACGCAGCCGGCGGCAAAGATCGATGCCGGACATGCCGGGCAGCATCCAGTCAAGCAGGATCACGTCCGGCAGTGTGGTTTTCAGATACTGCAGCGCGCCTTCGGCGTCCTCCTTGGCGGTTACCGTGTGTCCTGCCTGCCCCAGGTTCAGCTTCAGGAGTTCTTGTATGCCTGGCTCGTCTTCCACCAGGAGAATGTTTGCGGCCATGTTTTCCGCTCCAGTCTGTTTGATACCTCGGCATAGTATGACGACAAAATGACATCTTTGTGACAGGACGGCTTGGGCCTGTCGTCAGGTAAAATGCGGTATGGACGAGAAAAACACCACCCATTTCGGCTTCCAGACCGTGGCCGAGTCTGAAAAGGCCGCCAAGGTCGCGGAGGTCTTCCATTCCGTGGCGCGCCGCTACGACCTCATGAACGACCTCATGTCGGCCGGCCTGCACCGGATATGGAAGCGCTTCGCCGTGAGCCAGGCGGGCCTCAGGCGCGGGCAGAAGGTGCTCGACATCGCCGGCGGCACCGGCGACATGACTCGCCTGTTCCTGAAAGAAGTCGGCAGGAGCGGCCAAGTCTGGCTCACCGACATCAATTATTCCATGCTGAATGAAGGCAGGAACCGTCTCCTCAACGAGGGCACGATCACACCGGTGGCGCAGTGCGATGCGGAAAAGCTGCCCTTTCCCGGCAATCATTTCGACTGCGTGTGCGTGTCCTTCGGCCTCAGAAACATGACGCACAAGGATCAGGCGCTGGCGGAAATGTACCGCGTGCTGAAGCCGGGCGGGCGTCTCCTGGTGCTGGAGTTCTCCAAGATATGGAAGCCGCTGGAACCTTTCTACGACGCCTATTCCTTCAAGGTGCTGCCGAAAATGGGCGAACTCGTCACCCAGGACGCCGACAGCTACCGTTATCTTGCCGAATCCATCCGCATGCACCCCGGACAGGAAGAACTGAAAGCCATGATGGAGGGCGCGGGCTTCGAGCGCGTGACCTATCACAACCTCACCGCCGGCGTCGTGGCGCTGCACCGGGGGTACAAGTTTTGAGGGGCTACAAGTTTTGATCGCCGAGCATCTGATCGCCGGCGGCCTTGACCGGCTGTTCTCGCAGACTCCCGGCGCGCGCGATGCGTTGGCCCGACATGCCGGCCGCATCCTGGCGCTGGATGGCATCCTGTTCAGTGTCAGGCTGCAGGTGACGGAAGACGGGGGCCTGCGGGCCGCAGGCGCTGCCCCGGCCGACGCGACGATTCTCCTTGCGCCCGACGTGCTGCTCTCCCTGCCCGTGCGGGGCAAGGCCGCCTTGCAAAGCTTGCGCACCGAGGGCAATGCCGAACTGCTGTCCGCTTTCAATGACGCCTTCCAGCAAATCGATCTCGATGCCGAGGCCGAACTCTCGCGCCTGTTCGGCCCCATTATCGGTTTTCGCATGGCGGAGGCCGGCCGAGCCTTCTCCGGTTGGATGAAACAGGCAACGCAAGACACCGCACGCGCCCTGGCCGAATACGCCGTGGAAGAGTCGCCCATGCTGGCGAGCCGCAGAGAGATCGAGCGCTTCAATCGCGAGGTCGACGAGCTGCGCGACGAGGCCGCCCGCCTGGAAGCGCGCCTCGACAGATTGAACCCTGTCAAATGAAGTTGCTGCGCCTGCTCACGATCATGCGCGTGGGCATCCGCTACGGCCTCGACGATTTCCTACTCGGCCATGCGCACACCCGCTGGCTGCGGCCGCTGGTGCGCGGGCTGTTCTTCTGGCGCAAGCTTTCACGCCCGCGCGGCGAGCGCCTGCGTCTGGCGCTGGAGTCCTTGGGGCCCTTGTTCGTCAAGTTCGGACAGATGCTGTCCACGCGCCGCGACCTTTTGCCCGACGACATCGCCGACGAGCTCGCGCTCTTGCAGGACCGCGTGCCGCCCTATCCTTTCGCCCAGGTCGAGCATGAATTGAACACCGCCTACGGCAGGCCCTGGCAGCGGGTGTTCGCCGAATTCGACCCCACGCCGGTGGCCTCGGCTTCGGTCGCGCAAGTGCATTTCGCCGTGCTGCACGACGGCCGTCTCGTGGCGGTCAAGGTGCTGCGCCCAGGCATTGCGCGCATCATCGAGCACGACCTCGGCCTGCTCGACGCCGGCGCGCTCTTGATCGAGAAGCTCTTCGCCGATGGCAAGCGACTGCGGCCGCGCGAAGTGGTGGATGAATTCCGCAAGACCCTGGCCGACGAGCTCGACCTCATGCGCGAAGCCGCCAATGCCGCGCTCCTGAAACGCAATTTCGAGCATTCGCCCATGATGCGCGTGCCCGAAGTGTATTTCGATTTTTGCCGCGAATCGGTCATGGTCATGGAGCGCATCCACGGCATCCCCATCAGCCAGGTCGCCGCCTTGCGCGCGGCCGGCGTGGACATCCCGCGGCTTGCCAGGAACGGTGTGGAAATCTTCTTCACCCAGGTATTCCGCGACGGTTTCTTCCATGCCGACATGCACCCGGGCAACATCTTCGTCGGCACCGAGGGCGCGGACAAGGGCCGCTACCTGGCGGTAGACTTCGGCATCTGCGGCACCCTGTCCGAGACGGACAAGAACTACCTCGCCATCAACTTCCTCGCCGCCTTCCGCCGCGACTACAAGCGCTTCGCCGAAGCCCACATCGAATCGGGCTGGGTGCCAGCCGACACGCGCGTCGAGGAGCTGGAGGCGGCGGTGCGCGCCTGCTGCGAGCCCTATTTCGACAAGCCGATCAAGGACATCTCCTTCGGACATCTGTTGATGCGCCTCTTTGCCATGTCGCGCCGCTTCAATGTGGAAATCCAGCCGCAACTGGTGCTGCTGCAGAAGACGCTGCTGCAGATCGAGGGCCTGGGCCGCCAGCTCGACCCGGACCTGGATTTGTGGAAGACCGGCAAGCCTTACCTCGAGCGCTGGATGAGTGAGCAGCTAGGCTGGCGCGGCTTCGTGCGCCGCATGAAGGAGGAAGCGCCGGAATGGGCGCGCGTGCTGCCGCAACTGCCGCGTCTCACCCACGCCTTCCTGTCGCGTCCTGCGAAAGACGCCGAACTGCAGGCGCAGGTCAGGGAGTTGCAGGCGCGCCAGCGCCGGTTGGAGCGCCTCGCGCTGGCTGCCGTGCTGCTTGCAGCGGTAGTGGCACTGAGTGCCTGGTAGTGAAACGAGCGAAAACCTTGAACAAGGAGGACAAGAGGACAGGAGGAGGGCAATTGCGAGTTTTACTCTTGTCCTCCTGTCCTCTTTGTAAAAGGCTTTGTTGCCATTAATGTCTGGACGCAGAATCTATCTGCCCGGTCTGTTTCTCGCCACGCTGGCTGTGCTCGTCGTGTCCGGCATCGAGCCTTACGACCGCCTCACCTGGTGGATGGAAGTGATGCCGGTGCTGATCGCCCTGCCCATCCTCTATTTCACCCGCAAAATCTTTCCGCTCACGCCGCTCCTCTATGGCCTGCTGTTCTTCCACGGCCTGGTCTTGATGCTGGGCGGACACTACACCTACTCGCGCGTGCCGCTGGGCTTCTGGCTGCAGGACTGGTTCGACTTTTCGCGCAACCACTACGACCGCATCGGCCACCTCGCCCAGGGCTTCGTGCCGGCCATTCTCGCGCGCGAGATCCTCCTGCGTCTGACCCCGCTCAAGCCCGGCGGCTGGCTCTTCTTCCTGGTGTGCTGCGTGGTGCTCTCGGTATCCGCCACCTACGAATTCGTCGAATGGTGGGCGTCGCTGCTCTACGGCGCCGAGGCGGACGAATTCCTCGCCACCCAGGGCGACATCTGGGACACGCAATGGGACATGCTGCTGGCGCTGATCGGCTGCCTGATCTCGCAGACGCTGCTGTCCGGCTGGCACGACCGCCAGCTCAGTCGATACCGGAAATAGCCCCGGCCTTGATCCTGGCGGCGAAATCGAGCATGCGCTCGATCGGAATGACCGCCTTGCGCCGAATATCCTCGTCGATGTGGATTTCGTTGGCGCCGGTTTCCAGCACGTGCTTTAGGTTGCGCAGGCCGTTCATCGCCATCCACGGGCAGTGCGCACAGGAGAGGCAAGTGGCCCCGACGCCGCCGGTGGGCGCCTCGATCAGCACCTTGCCCGGGGCTTCTTCATGCATCTTGTGGAAGATGCCGTTGTCGGTGGCGACGATGAATTCGCGGTTGGGCAGGTTTTTCGCCGCCTCGACGATCTGGGTGGTGGAACCCACCACGTCGGCCAGCGCGATCACCTCTTCCGGCGACTCCGGGTGCACCAGCACCGCTGCATCCGGATGCAGCTTCTTCAGGCGCAAGAGCGCCTCGGCCTGGAAAGCCTCGTGCACCACGCAGCTGCCTTCCCACAACACCATGTCGGCGCCGCTCATCCGCTGCACGTAGCGGCCCAGATGCCGGTCCGGCGCCCACAGGAGCTTCTCGCCGCGCGCGTGCAGGTACCTGGCGAGCTTGACCGCAATGCTGGAAGTCACCACCCAGTCGGCGCGCGCCTTCACCGCGGCACTGGTGTTGGAATACACCACCACGGTGCGGTCGGGGTGTTGGTCGCAGAATTCGGCAAACTCCTTGGCCGGGCAGGACAGGTCGAGCGAGCACTCGGCTTCCAGGGTCGGCATGAGCACGCGCTTTTCCGGGTTGAGTATCTTGGCGGTCTCGCCCATGAAGCGCACGCCTGCGACGATGATGGTCTTGGCCGGGTGTGCATGGCCGAAACGCGCCATTTCCAGCGAGTCGGACACCTTGCCGCCGGTTTCCTCGGCGAGGTCCTGCAGGTCGGCGTTGGTATAGTAATGCGCCACCAGCACCGCGTCCTGCGCCTTCATCAAGGCCTTGATCCCGGCCTTGAGCGCCGCGCGCTCGTCCTCATCCAACCGCTCTTCCACGATGGGCGGCACGCTGATCTCTTTCATGAACTGTAAGGCACTAAACTGCATGGCAAATTTTCCAATCGGATCAGCGAATTTAAGCCGCCTTCCCCGCCGTGTAAACCGGAATTTGAGGATAATGTCGGCCATGCAACAGTTGCTGCTCGACATTCGCCCCGCCGCCCGGCCCGGCCTCGCCAATTTCATCCCCGGCCCCAACCGGGAGCTGCTCGGCCAAATCAGAAAATGGCTGGCCGGCGAAACGGCCGAGACCGCCTTGTATATATGGGGGCCGCCCGGCAGCGGCAAGACCCACCTGCTGCACGCCCTGGCGGCCGAAGCCGGCGCCGCGCTCTGGGATGGCAATGGCGAAATCGCGCGAGATACGCCGCTGGTGGCAGTGGATGATGTGGAAAAGCTCGATGAGCCGGCGCAGATCGCCGTCTTCGACGCCTACAACCGCGCCAAGGCCGCCGGGCAGCGTTTTATCGCCGCCGGCGAGAACGCCCCTGCCAGCTTGAAGCTGCGCGAAGACCTGCGCACCCGCCTGGGCTGGGGGCTCGTCTACCGGATTCACCCCTTGAGCGATGCCGACATGCAGGCCGCGCTCAGCAAACATGCGCAAGCCCTCGGCTTCGAACTCGACCCCGCCATCGCCAACTGGCTGTTGACCCGCAAAAGCCGCAACCTCGGCTACCTTCTGCAGATCGTCGAGGCGCTCGACCGCTACAGCCTGCAAACCAGGCGCCGCATCACCCTGCCGCTTCTGAAGGAAATCCTGCCTTGAGCTTGCCTGGCCCGGCGCGACTGGTTAGATTGGAGGCTGTCCGCAGCCGCCAAACACGCCATGTACGAGCCCGTTTCCTGCCGGGTCGCAACCCGGGTCGACCGTGCCGACATCCTCAGCTGCACGCACAGCCCGATCTCAAGCGTGAACGCGCACACGCCTTTTACGCGTCGCGCGGCTTTGAAAAGCACGCTTACGGCTACCGCGTGCCATTCGACCCACAACCGCAAAAAAGCTGAGGCCCCGCATGGCAAAGCGCTTCAACTCCCTTTCCGGACAACACATCGATTTCATCCGGGCACAGAAGATTTTCTTCGTCGGCACTGCCGCACCGGGCAGCCGCGTCAACCTCTCGCCCAAGGGCATGGATACGCTGCGCGTCATCGATGACAGGCGCGTGGCCTGGCTCAACGTCACCGGCAGCGGCAACGAGACTGCCGCCCACGTAGAGATCGACCCGCGCATGACCCTCATGTTCTGCGCCTTCGAGGGGCCGCCGCTGATCCTGCGCCTGTACGGAAACGCCCGTGCCATCCACATCAAGGACCCGGAATGGAACGAGCTGTATGCACTGTTCAAACCCCTGCCCGGCGCGCGCCAGCTCTTCGATCTATCCGTCGACCTCGTGCAAACCTCGTGCGGCGCCGGGGTGCCGCTCTACCAGTACATGGGTGATCGCGAGGAACTCAACGAATGGTCGCGCAAGAAAGGCGAAGACGGGCTGCGCCAGTACTGGCTGGAAAAGAACCAGTTCAGCATTGACGGCCTGCCGACCCTCATCGCCGAGAAAAACACCTAGCCAAACCAGGAGAATGCATTGAAGGAATTGCTCAAGCCCGGTATCCGCTTCGAGCACAAGTTCGTGGTGCCTTCATCCAAGACCGTGCCGGCGCTGTACCCGGAAGCCGAGGAATTCGCGGCCATGCCCGAGGTCTTCGCCACCGGATTTCTCGTGGGTTTTCTGGAATGGGCCTGCATCAAGTGCGTGAACCCGCACCTCGACTGGCCGCGCGAGCAGACCGTCGGCACCCGCATCGACGTCAGCCACGAAGCCGCCACCCCGCCGGGGCTGGAAGTCACCGCGTCGGTGGAACTCGTCGCGGTCGAAGGCCGCAGACTGGTGTTCGAAGTCGAGGCTCACGATGGCGTGGAGCCGATTTCAAAAGGCACGCACGAGCGCTTCGTCATCGACCGCGAACGCTTCGACGCCAAGGTCGGCAGGAAGAAGCCGGGGGGCCGCACGTAAATGCAAAAGCCGCCCGATCATGGCAAGACGATTCCCGTCACCGCTTCTGCGCCGCTGCGCCGCCGCCTGTTCTGGTTACTGGTTTGCCTGGCACTCGGGCTGGCAATCGGGCTGATCGGCAATCACTTTACCTCCGAGCCGCGCTGGCTGCTCGCCCTGCCCGCGGCTCTGGCGCTGGGCTGGCTGTTTTTTGCCAACCCCGAGGCCTGCATGGCGGGCTTCCGCAAGGACGATGACGAATAACTCCCGCGATATTGCCCTGACCGTCTATTGCGCGCGCACCGGCGACCGCAACGCCCGCGCCATGGCCGGTGCGCGTGTGCTCGGAGACGCGCTGTCGAAGAGATACGGGCTGCCCGCCGCCACTATCGGCCAGCCCGGCCCGCCGCTCGGCAAGGGCTGGCAGGCCGATCTCGCGGATGCGATGCCGGCACTCGCGGCGCTGGCAGCACACCTCGACGGGATTTTCAAGCGCGGGATGGCGCCGCTTCTGGTTTTGAATCGCTGCGCCGCCGCGCTCGCCACCCTGCCGGTGCTCGCGCGGCACCGTCCCGATGCCTCTGTGGTGTGGTTCGACGCGCATGGCGACCTGAACACGCCGCAAACCAGCCCGAGCGGCTATCTCGGGGGCATGGCGCTCGCGGGCCCGGCGGGGCTGTGGAATTCCGGGCTGGGCAACGGCTTGCGTCTGACGAACATCATACTGGTCGGCGCGCGCGATCTGGACCCGGCCGAACGGGCGCTGGTCGAATCGGGCAGCGTCCGGCTGGTGGCGACCGGAAAGGACAGCATGCACGCGCTCCGCGCGGCGCTCGCCGGCCGCCCCGCCTACGTGCACCTGGACTGCGACGTCCTGGCCCCAGGCATCGTGCCCACCGACTACCGCGTGCCGGGCGGTTTCTCTCTGGGCGAGCTTCGCGCGCTGTGCGAAATCCTGGCGCAAGGGCCGCTCATCGGCCTGGAAATTGCCGAATTCGAAGACAGCTGGGCCGACAGCGGCATGCCGGCCGTGCCGGATGCGCTGCTGGATGCGCTTGACCCGGTAATTGCGCGTCTTGGTACAGACTAAAAGCTGGCCGAAATACTGACGGCGCCGAAATTGTCGCCCGACTTCTGGCCCCTGTATTCCGGCGTCCGGTATATATGCGTGTAGGCAATGCGCACGCTGTCGAAGCTCAGCACCAGCCCCATCTGGATATCGCCCACCCAGGTTTTGCTGTCCACGCTGTGGCTGTTGCTGAAGGTGTTGCCGTCGAGAAAAATGTTGTGCGCCATCGCCCTGCCGTCCACGCCGGCATAGAAGTACCAACCGAAGCTGTCGTACGGGATGAAGAAACCGGATCCCGGCAGACTGGGCCGTATGCGCGGCGGACCGTAATCGCGTTCCAGCCCTTGCCCCATGCGCAGGGTTGCGCCGACGTCGAGATAAGTGGCGACATTGCCCAGGCTGCCGCCGACATGGGGAATGAAATCGTAATCGAGGAACTTGATCGGCTTGCGCCAGATATGACGCCATTTGCGCTCATAGGTCAGCACGACCGTGGGCTCGTTGTCGAGCTGGTTGGCCCAGCCGCGCGCCTCGGGCGAGCCGATCAGACTGTGGAAATTGTTCTGCACCTCTTCGCCCAGCGCCCAGGGGCCGACCAGTCCCAGGTCCAGTTCCCAGGTGTCGAGAATGCCGCCGAAGCTGTTGTCGCTTTCGGCCACCACCGCCATGCCGGCGTAGAGATAACCGGCATAGGGCCGCTCGTCGGGCACCAGCGCCACCGCCTGGGTATCGTCGGGGGTGTAGATGTTGTGGCTGATCGCATAGCCCGTCCTCAGGCTGGCACCGTCGGGCATAAAAGGCATGGCCGCGGCAAACCTGCGGATATAGGGCGCCACATCGTCCTCATGCGACAGGTAGGAAAGGCGCAGGCCATTGGTGTAATGATGGTCGGTGCCGGTGAAGACGTCGTTTTCCACCAGCAGGGTATAGAAACCGCGGCTCATGTCCGCCTGGCCGGCCGTTGCTACTGCCAGCAACAGGGCTGCAGCGCAGCGCGCCCGCATGTCAGGCCTGCCGGTTTTGCTCGGTGATTTCCTTGCGCACCTGGTCCATGTCCAGCGCAAGCACCTGCCCGAGCAACTGGTCCAGAGCCGAGGCGGGCAGCGAGCCTGCCTGCGAGAAGAGGATGATCTGCTCGCGGAACACCATCAGGGTGGGGATGGAGCGAATATTGAAAGAAGCCGCCAGGCCCTGCTCGACTTCGGTGTTGACCTTGGCAAACACCACATTGGGGTATTTTTCCGAGGCTTCTTCGTAAATGGGGGCGAACGCACGGCAAGGACCGCACCAGGGCGCCCAGAAGTCGACGATGACCACGTCATTGCCGGTAATGGTTTGCTCGAAATTGTCGTTGTTGAGTTCTATGGTGGCCATGGAAGGGCTCCGTGGATGGTTGAAAAGAAATTGCGGCGGCAGGCTGCGCGATAAAGTTTGGCATGCAGGAGCAATCCGGGCAGCAAGCCAAAGCCCCGCCCGCCACAGGGTCATATCAAAGTTGCAACCAATTGCACAAGGTTCAATCCTAACAAGGAATGGCAGGACGGTTGTAAGTTTTTCGGCTGGCTGCCGACCAAGAACAAAGGAGAGCACCATGCGCATCATCAAACCCGGCGACATCCTCCCCTCGGACATCACGCCGCGCGAAACCTATCAAAATCGCCGCCGGTTCATGGCGGGTATTGCTGCCCTCGCCGCGGCACCCGCATTCGCTGCGTTCGCTCCGGCTGCCCATGGACCGAAACTGCCGGGGACAAAGCCCGGCCGCTTTTCGACGAACGAGGCCAGGACACCGTTCGAGTCGGTTACCGGCTACAACAACTTCTACGAGTTCGGCACCGGCAAATCCGACCCGGCCGAAAATGCCCATACGCTGAAAACCCGGCCCTGGACAGTCGCGGTGGAAGGCGAAGTCAGGCGCGCCAAAATCTACGACATCGACGAACTGCTCAGGCTGGCACCGCTGGAAGAGCGCATCTATCGCCTGCGTTGCGTGGAGGGCTGGTCCATGGTCATTCCCTGGGTCGGCTTCCCGCTCGCCGAACTGATCCGGCGGGTAGAACCCACCGGCAATGCCAGGTTCGTCGAATTCGTCACCCTGCATGATCCCGGACAAATGCCCTACCAGCGCACCTCGATTCTGGACTGGCCCTATGTCGAAGGCTTGCGCATCGACGAGGCCAACCACCCCTTGACCCTGCTTGCAGTCGGGCTCTACGGAGAAGTCCTGCCCAGGCAAAACGGTGCGCCCGTCAGGCTGGTGGTGCCCTGGAAATATGGCTTCAAAAGCGCCAAGTCCATCGTGAAAATCCGCTTCGTCGAGAAAGCGCCGGTGACAACCTGGATGCGTGCCGCCCCCGAGGAATACGGTTTTTTCTCCAACGTGAACCCCAAGGTCGACCATCCACGCTGGAGCCAGGCCAGGGAACGCCGGATCGGCGAGTTTTTCAAGCGCGACACACTGATGTTCAACGGCTATGCCGAGCAGGTCGCCCATCTCTATCGCGGCATGGATTTGCGCAAATATTATTGAATGCAGTTGCCCGCCACGCTTACACATCGCCAGCTTGCCGTGGCCAGGGCCGTTCTCTGGCTGGTGTGCCTGGCACCGCTGGCGCGGCTGCTCGTACTGGGCATGAACGGCGGCCTGGGCGCCAACCCGATCGAGTTCATCACCCGCTCCACCGGGACCTGGACACTGGTCGGCCTGCTGGCGACGCTGTCGGTCACCCCTCTGAAAAGACTGACCGGCCTGGGCTGGCTGCTTCGCTTTCGCCGGCTGCTCGGCCTGTTCGCCTTCTTTTACGCTTGCCTGCACTTCACCACTTATATCTGGCTGGACCAGTTCTTCGATCCTTCCGGCATCGCCAGGGACATCGTCAAGCGCCCGTTCATTACGGTCGGCTTCAGTGCCTTTGTCCTGCTCATCCCGTTGGCGGCGAGTTCGAACCAGGCCATGATGAAAAGGCTGGGGCGCAACTGGCAGCGTCTGCACCGGCTGGTCTATGTCATCGCCGCACTGGGGGTCGTGCATTATTGGTGGCTGGTCAAGAAGGACATCAGCCAGCCGCTGATTTATGCCTGCACCCTCGCCGTCCTGCTGGCCATGCGACTGCCCGGCTTCGCGGCCAGGCGTATTCCCGAACGGATGCCGTAATCCAGTCTGGGCGACAGTGAAACTAAAAAAGGGGGCCGAAGCCCCCGTCTTGCCGAATCCGGCTTGACCTTAGAGCCCAAAAGGCTTGATGACCGGCACGGGAGCCGGGGAAGCGGGAGCAGCCGGTGCTGCTGCAGGAGCAGGAGCAGGCTTGGGTGCCACTTTCTTGGGAGCCGCTTTTTTGGCTGCAGGTTTTTTAGCCGCGGGCTTTTTTACAACAGGCTTCCTGGCCGGAGCTGCGGCCTTTTTGGCAACAGGCTTTTTGGCTGCCGGCTTCTTGGCGGCTACCTTTTTGGCGGCGGGCTTTCTGGCCGGTGCTGCCTTTTTGGCAACAGGCTTTTTGGCTGCCGGCTTCTTGGCGGCTACCTTTTTGGCGGCGGGCTTTCTGGCCGGTGCTGCTTTTTTGGCAACAGGCTTTTTG
>JBFMCR010000003.1:0-49596 GCA_040754425.1 Pseudomonadota bacterium
TGGGTAAAGGAGCCATCGCGAAATCATGCCTGTTTCCAAAAGGCCGTCAACCCTCGGAAACCCGCTTGCAGTATGCGCCACGAACGATTTCATGACCATTTTTACCCACACTCTTTCACGAAGACCCCATATAGATATGGTGTGCTATGGACAGGAATAGAATTCTGGCTGCTCTTGAAAGGACTCAATGGGAATATGCACCGAATGATCAAGCACAAGCCTTACAGGAGCTTGCTCAGCGGATAGCTAGAACTGGACGCCTCAATCGTTCACTGATTTCATATTCAAATTTGGTTGCAGGGGTTCGCTTCCAGTTTTCAAATGTCAATAATGGTGAGCCATTCGAAATTGACACACATAACTGGCATGGCCTTCATCGCAGAATTATTGGCGACTGTCTGGGATATCTGTCTTATCTTTCTTACCGTGATCATGATTTCATGGCTAGTTCACTTGTGGCTGGTTTGGTTGAAAATAGGCCGAGTGAGATTTTCTTTGAGTGGATGCAGGAATTGGGCGCCATCCCTAATCTCTCTGAAAAAGCTATTACAGAATTTTGGGTGAATGAAGTCACAAAAGCGATTAATTGGTATAGACAAAACCCACAAGGCTTTCCTGTTGTTATGAATTAAAAAATGGAGCTGGGCCAGAATTACTTCTGGCCTTGCACTTGTTTTTCCGTACACAAATCGGGGAGGAGTGAAGCATGAAAGCCATCCTGATGACCACCCCCGGCGCACCCGAGGTGCTCAGCCTCGCTGATGTGCCTACTCCCGAAATCACCCATGACACCGACCTGCTGGTTCGCCTGAAGGCGGCCGGGATCAATCCCATCGACACCAAGCTGCGCGCCAAGGGCACTTATTTCTCCGAGCGCATGCCCGCCATCCTGGGCTGCGATGGCGCGGGGGTGGTGGAGGCGGTCGGTTCCGGCGTTTCACGCTTCAAGCCGGGCGATGCGGTGTATTTCTGCAACGGCGGCATCGGAGGGCATCCGGGCAACTATGCCGAAGTCGCGGTGGTGGACGAGCGCTTTGCCGCGCGCAAGCCGGCGAGCCTGGACTTCAACCAGGCCGCCGCTGCGCCGCTGGTGCTGATCACGGCGTGGGAAGCGCTTTACGACCGCGCGCGCATGACGGCCGGGCAGACCGTGCTGGTCCACGCCGGCGCGGGCGGGGTGGGGCATGTCGCCATCCAGTTGGCCAGGGCTGCGGGGTGCCGCGTGCTCGCTACAGTCGGCTCGGCGGACAAGGCCGCTTTCGTCAAGGCGCTGGGCGCGGACGAAGCCATCAACTACCGCGACACCGATTTCGTGAAGGCGGTACTGGAGCTGACCGGCGGGCAGGGCGCGGACATCGTGTTCGATACCGTGGGCGGCGCCACTTTCCAAAACAGCTTCGCTGCCGTGCGCCCTTACGGCGATCTGGTTACGCTGCTGCAGCCGGGGCCGGAAACCGACTGGAAGCTCGCGCGGCTGAGGAACCTGCGCGTTGCCCAGGAGCTGATGCTCTCGCCCATGTTCTACGGCTGGGTGGAGGCGCAGCAGCACCAGGCGTGGATACTGGAACAGTGCGCGGCGCTGTTCGACGCGAACAAATTGCGCGTCGAAATAAGCAAAGTACTTCCGCTCGAAGACGCCGCCGAGGCGCATCGTCTGATCGAAGCCGGCGGCATGCGCGGCAAGCTGGTGCTGGCCATCGGCCGAACTGCGCAAACACAATAAAAGGGCCGGGTTCGAATCGCTTCGAGCCCCGCCCTATGTTTTTTGCTGGGTCTTACAGGTTCTTGTCCAGATACCCGCTGACGTAATTCACCAGGTCGTCGTCATAGCCGGTGAAGAAGTGGTCCATCTTGGGGGCCATGGTCTGCGCGGACCTGGGGTTGACGAGCGTCTTCTTGCGCCCGCCGGCGCCTTTCACCACAGCCGGCAGGTCGCTGCCGCCATAGAGGTCGAATACCGGCAGCTTGACGCCGTCGTAGCTGTCGGAGGAGAGACCGATCGACACCCATAGCGCGAACGGCGAGTCGGCATTGTTCTGGAAATAGCTCTTGGTCATGGCCGAGCCCAGGCTGTGCGAGACGATGGCGATTTTCCTGTTGCCCTTGTCCTGCAGGTATTTGGCCGCGGCCTCGATGCGCTCGGCCGCTTCCGGGAACAGGGGCGGGTAGTCCCTGGCCTCTGCCTCCACGGCGAGGATGGGCATCTGGATGGAGAGCGTGGTGTAGCCCAGGTCGGCGAGGCGGCTCCTCAGCACGCCGATCAAACCGTGCTCGGGATGCACGCCGATGCCGTGGACGATGACGAGACCGGCCTTGGCGTTGGCGGCTTCGGTGTAGAGGCCGAGGAACTTGTGGCCACGGGCTTCGAGGTACACCGGATCGCCGACGACGACGCCGGGCACGATCTCGTCGGCCCATTTCTTTTCGCGCGCATAGTCGGAATTGGCGGCCCAGGCGGGCTGCAGGGCCAGCATCAGCAGCAGAATCAGGTAACGCATGTTTTCTCCTTATTGATTAATTATTTGGTGTGAGCTGAGTGATGCAAAACAGGCTGACCTGCCTGTCAGCCGTGCGCGGCTTCGGCATGCAGCTTCAGGCCCAGTGCATGCACGACTTTCAGGATGGTGTCGAAGCTGGGGCTGCGCTCTCCGGAAAGGGCTTTGTACAGGCTTTCGCGCGACAGTCCGGCATCGCGCGCGACTTCCGACATGCCTTTGGCGCGTGCGATGTCGCCCAGCGCCTTGGCGATGAAGGCGGCATCGCCATCGGCCTCATCCAGGCAGGCTTCCAGATAGGCCGCCATTTCCTCCGGCGTTCTGAGATGTTCGGCTACGTCGTAGCGCGTGGTGCTTGTCCTGGCCATGATGTTCGTCCTACAAATCGCGAGCGAGGCAGGTAGCCAGCTTGATGTCGGCTTCCTGCGTGCGCTTGTCGCCGCCCGCGAGCAAAATCACCAGTTCGTTGCCGCGCCTGGTGAAATACACCCGATAACCGGGGCCGTAATCGATCCGCAATTCGGACACGCCTTCTCCAAACGCCTTGACGTCACCCGGGTTGCCAGCCGCCAGGCGTTCGATTCGGATTTGGATGCGGGCGCGTGCGCGGATGCCACGCAGCCCGTCGATCCATTTGGCGAACTGCTCCGTCTTGCGGATCTCGATCATGGCCCACTGTAGCCAGTGGGCTACAGCATGTCAAGTCCGGCAGATCAGGCCAAAGGCCGATGCTGCTCAAGCGGCCACCTTGGGCAGCTTGGCCAGCGCGGACTGGATGGCCTCGGTGGGATATTCGTAGTCCTCCAGTTCGCCGGCGAAGTACTTGTCATAGGAGGCCATGTCGAAATGGCCGTGGCCGGAGAGGTTGAAGAGCAGGGTCTTGGGTTCGCCGCTCTGTTTGCAGCGCAGGGCTTCGTCGATGCAGGCGCGCACGGCGTGGCAGGATTCGGGCGCAGGGATGATGCCCTCGGCGCGCGCGAAGGTGACGCCGGCCTCGAAGGTGGCGATCTGCGGCACGGCCACGGCCTCGATCAGCTTCTCGTGGTAGAGCTGCGACACCAGGGGCGAATCGCCGTGGTAGCGGAGGCCGCCGGCATGGATGCCGGGTGGCATGAAGTCGTGGCCCAGCGTGTACATCCGCATGAGCGGCGTGTAGCCGGAGGCGTCGCCGTAGTCGTAGGCGTACACGCCCTTGGTAAGAGTGGGGCAGGACGAGGGCTCCACCGCCACACAGCGCAGGTTTTGCGCGCGCTTTTCGCCGGCGGCCCTGTCGGCCATGAAGGGGAAGGCGATGCCGGAGAAATTGCTGCCGCCGCCGCAGGGGGCGAAGATCATGTCCGGATAGTCGCCCACTTTCTCGAACTGCTTTTTGGCTTCCAGTCCGATCACGGTCTGGTGCAGCAGCACGTGGTTGAGCACCGAGCCGAGGGCATAGTTGGTGTCCGCCCGCGAGGCGGCCTCCTCGACCGCCTCGGAAATGGCGATGCCGAGGCTGCCGGGGTTGTCGGGATCGAGCTCCAGGATCTTGCGCCCGGCGTTGGTCATGTTGGTCGGGCTGGCGAAGACTTCGGCGCCCCAGGTCTGCATCATCGAGCGGCGGAAGGGCTTCTGGAAATACGAGACCTTGACCATATAAATGCGCACTTCCAGCCCGAACATCTGGCCGGCCAGCGCGAGCGACGAACCCCACTGGCCGGCGCCGGTCTCGGTGGTCAGCCGCTTGATGCCGGCCTGTTTGTTGAACCAGGCCTGGGGAATGGCGGAGTTGGGCTTGTGCGAGCCGGCAGGCGAAACGCCTTCGTACTTGAAATAGATTTTCGCGGGCGTGCCCAGCACTTTTTCCAGACGGTGCGCGCGCACCAGGGGCGAGGGCCGCCACAGCCGATAGACTTCGCGCACTTCCTCCGGGATGGGAATCCAGCGCTCGGCGCTCATTTCCTGTTCGAGGATGTTGCCGGGGAAGATGGCCAGCATCTGTTCCGGACTGACCGGCTTGCCGTCCGCCCCCAGCGGCGGGGCGGGCGGGTTGGGCATGTCGGCGACGACGTTGTACCAGTGGGTGGGAATGTCTTTTTCCTCGAGCAGGATCTTGGTGTCCGCCATGCGGGTTTCCTTAAGACAGGTGAGTTCGTTGTGGCGCTATGCTACTACCGATTGCACGCCCCGTCAGCCCGGCTCGGCTTGCGGACTTGTCGCTTGCGAACTCAGGGCGGCCCCGGCTTCTTCGGCCACGGCCTTCACCAGCTGCGCGATTTCATCGGCAGAAAACGGTTTCGCGCCCGCTTCCAGGCCGATGAATTTCAGATGTTTGGGCAGGTCGCCCAGGCGGTCGGCGAGCGCCAGCGTTTCCGCCAGGCCGAAGCCGTGGCTGGAGGTGTGGTGCATGACCATGCCGTCGAGCGCGCGGCCTTCCAGCTTGTGCAGCGTGCCCGCCGGAGCGCCGCTTTTGACGGCATCGACCAGGATCACGGTGTCGGCGCCGCGCATGTGTTCGATGAGGCGCGGGCCCGGACGATCGAGTGCCACCACCTCGACTTTTTCCGGATCGAATTTCCCCATCAGCGCATGGGCGGCGAGAAAGCCGAGGTTGTCGGGTTCGGCAGGCGAGCCAATGCAGAGGATGCGGACGGGCGGGTGAATGTGTGCGTTCATGGACGGTCTATTTTCAATTTCAAGAAATGCGTGGCGCAGGAGATGCAGGGATCGTAGTTGCGGATGACGGTTTCCGCATGCTGGCGGATTTTTTCTTCGGGCCGGTCGAGGCCGAAACGGTTCAATGAAGCGCGCAGGTCGGCTTCGATGCGCGCCTGGTTCTGGCTGGTGGGCGGCACGATGCGCGCGCTGACGATGCTGCCGCTCTCATCCAGCTCGTAGCGGTGCCAAAGGATGCCGCGTGGCGCCTCGCTGGCGCCGAAGCCTGTGCCGGCGCGCGGCGAGGCTTCCAGATAGGGCGTATCGGTCGGTTCGTAAGCCTCGAGCAGGCGGATGGCCTCGACGAAAGCGGCATGGATTTCCAGCGCGCGCGCGACGATGCTGTGGAAGATGTTGGACGAAGGGAGGCGCACGCCACATTTTTCCAGCAGCGCACGCGTCGGCGCGGGCAACTGGTCGAGGTTGAGGTTGATGCGCGCGAGCGGCCCGACCAGATAGTCCTGCCCGCGATGATGGCAGTGCAGGGCGGTGGAGTGGGGCACATGGTTTTCCTGGAACTCGCGCTCGAATTCGGCGATGTCGATGTCGAGCCCGCGGCTGGAGACGATGCGGCCGCGTGTGATGGGATATTCGCCGGCGCGGCCCAGCGACACGCATTCGAAATCCTGCGTTTCGTCGGGCAGCGGCAGTGCGGCCGTCCACAGCACCAGGGCTTCGACTTCCGGCAGCAGCGCTTTCAGTTCCTCGCGCAGTTTCGCGGCGGCGGCAGCGGAGGGGGCGTGCCAGAAGCCGCCCACGCGCACGCCGACGGGATGGACGGAGCGCCCGCCGAGGAAGGAAATGATGGCATTGCCGGCTTCCTGGATTTTGAGTCCGCGCCGGACGATCTCGGGATGTTTGCAGGCCATGTCGATGGCGTTGGAAAAACCCAGAAAATCCGGCGCCGCCAGCAGGTGGATGTGCAGGCTGTGCGACTCGATCCATTCGCCGCAATAGAACAGCCGGCGCATGTCGCCAATCCACGGCGTGGGTTCGATGCCGAGGACGGATTCCAGCGCCTGTACCGCGCTCATCTGGTAGGCCACTGGGCAGATGCCGCAGATGCGCGCGACCATGTCCGGCACTTCCATGTAGTGGCGGCCTTCGAGGAATTTCTCGAACAGGCGCGGCGGCTCGAAAATGCGCAGGCGCAGCTCGCTGATCTCGCCGTTGGCGATGGAAAGGTCCAGCGCGCCTTCGCCCTCTACGCGGGCGAGCACGGGGACATTAAGGTTGACGGTGCGATTAGTCATCTCGTTCTTTGTAGCGCTGGCCGACGTCCGCGAAGGGCTGGGCCGCCGAAGTGATGAACAGGAAACGTCGTGCGACCTCGCGTCTGTCCAGCCCCGACTGCTCGAAATGTTTCGCCATGGAAACGGCGTTGGGCAGCTCGGCCGGGCCGAAGCAGCCGTAGCAGGCGCGGCCGACGCCGGGGCAAAGCGCACCGCAGCCGGTGCGGGTGACCGGCCCCATGCAGGGCGCGTTCCGGGTCACCACGACGCAGGCATGGCCGCGGCGCTTGCATTCGACACAGACCGGCTCGCCGGGATTGACCGGGGTGACGCCGTTCAGCAGGCTGGCGGCGGCGCCCAGCACCTGCTCGGTGGTGACCGGGCAGCCCCACAGTTCCAGGTCCACTTTCACGTGCGCGGAGACCGGGCGCGATTCGGGCAGGCTTTCGATGTATTGCGGGCTGGCGTAGATGTCGGCCACCCAGCCCGCCGCTTCCTTCACGCCGTTTCTCAATGCCTGCAGGCCGCCGGCGGTGGCGCAGGCGCCGATGGTGACGAGGAACTTTGCCGATTCGCGCACGGCGCGTATGCGCTCGATGTCATGCTCCGTCGAAATGCTGCCTTCGACGAAGGCGATGTCGACTTCGGCCAGCGGGTCGAGCCAGCCGGCCTCGGCGAAGTGCAGGATTTCCACTCTCTGGGCAAGCGTAAGCAGGGCTTCGCCGGCATTGAGGAAGGCGAGCTGGCAGCCGTCGCAGGAGGCGAACTTGTGCACGGCGATGCGCGGACGCTGCGCCTTCATAAACCTCCCCTTTCCAGCAGCGCCTTCACTTCCGGCCAGGCGAACACCGGGCCGTCCTTGCAGACGAAATGTCCGCCCAGCTGGCAGTGTCCGCACAGGCCCAGGGCGCACTGCATGTTGCGCTCCAGGCTCACGTGGATGTCGGCTTCGCCCATGCCGCGCGCTTTCAGCGCTTTTGCCGCGGCCACCATCATGCCTTCGGGGCCGCAGATCATGCATGTTGCGTTGGCGGGATCGAAGCGGGCCTCGCTCACCAAGTCGATGGGGCTGCCGACGTGCCAGGGCCACAGCGCCTCGGTGGCGTTGGCGGCGATCAGCACCTGGGTGTCGGGCGCCTGCGCCCAGCGCTCGTAGGACGCGCGCCAGATAAGGTCGTGGCTGTGCTTGACGCCCTGCAGGATGACGAGGCGGCGGAAGCGCTCCCGCCGCTTCAGCACGTAGTGGATCACTGCCACCACGGGCGCGCAGCCCAGGCCGCCGGTGATGACGAAGACATCCTTGCCTTCGGCCTCTTCGAGCGGCCAGCCGCGGCCGTAAGGACCGCGCAGGCCGACTTCGTCGCCGGGCCCAAGCCGCGACAGTCCCCTGGTCACGCGGCCGACGGCGCGGATGGTGTGGGCGAAAGACGTGCGCTCTTCAGGGTCGGAGGAGATCGAGATGGGCACTTCGCCTGCGCCCGGCAGATAGACCATGTTGAACTGCCCCGGGCGGAAACGGTAACTCTCCTGCATGGTCGCGTCGTTGAAGCGCAGGCGCAGGGTGAAGATGTCGTCGGATTCCTGGATGCGTTCGACGATGCGGGCAAGCTGGGGCGCGTGCGGGGTTTTCATTTCAGCAGCGCGGCCGCCTCTTCGGTGATGTCGATGCCTACCGGGCACCAGGCGATGCAGCGTCCGCAGCCGACGCAGCCCGAGCGGCCGAACTGCTCGTGCCAGGTCGCCAACTTGTGGGTGAGCCACTGGCGATAGCGCTGGCTGATTTCCGGTCTGAGCTGCTTGCCGTGGATGTAGCCGTGGCGCTCGCCGAAGCACGAATCCCATTCGCGGCTGTGCAGGCTGCTGCTGCCGTCGAGTTCGGGTTGTTCGTTTTCGGCGTGACAAAAGCAGGTGGGACAGACCATGGTGCAGTTGCCGCAGGCGAGGCAGCGCTCGGCCACCTCCTGCCAGCGCGGGTGACTGAGCCGGGACATCAGCGCATCGTGCAGATTTCGGCCGGCCAGGGCGCGGATCTGGCTTTCGGCGGCATGACGGATGCCGGTCGCGGCAGCCTCGGTTTGTGCGGGCTGCGCAGCGTTCAATGACAGGGCGGCGAGTATCTGTTCGCCTTCGGCGCTGCCGGCCTCTATGACGAAGCCGTCATCGAGTTCAGTGAGGGCGAGGTCGAAGTCCGTTTTCGCCTCGGGGCCGTCGCCGGTGGACACGCAAAAACAGGTGCTGGCCGGGTGGGTGCAGTTCACTGCGACGAGCAGCATGCCCTCGCGGCGCGCGCCGTAGCGCGGATCGGGGTAGGGGCCGTGCAGGAAATGCCGGTCCTGGATGGCGAGTGCGGCGAGGTCGCAGGCCCGGACGCCGATGACGGCGAGCGGCCGCTGCGGCGTCTCGGCGGCTTTCACGGCATAGCCATCGGCCTGGCGGCTGATGCGCCAGAGCGGTTCACTGGGCGCGAATAACAGCGGTTTCAGTGCCTGCGGGCCGTTGGCCCAGGTGAAACATCGTGCGTGGCCGGCATGATGGATGCGGCTGCCGCCGGCCGTTTGTTCGAGGCTGGCGCCCCAGGGCAGGTCGGCAGACCGCCGGGTTTCCTCGTACACGATGCGCCCGTCCCTTGACTGCGGGGCGATGACGGCGTAGCCGCGGGCCGCCAGGGCATCGAGCAGGCTTTGCAGGTCGGAATGGGGCAGGAAGCGGCTTGGCGGCATGACTGTTCCAACTATAGCAGTTGGCTGTTACGGATATTCAACAGACCGCCGCAGTCCCTACGGCAGGCATGGGTATGGTGCGCAAATGCCGGTTTTTCTGTGGCTGAATTCACGGTAAAATCGCCTCTTTGCAATCTGTCAGCCTCGGTCTTCCGGCGCGTTTGCCGGGAAGTGCGGTAGGCGCCTCGGCGACGCACGCAGGCCGAGAGCAAAAACCGGCTTGCGCGGTCTATAATTTGTCATTGGAAAGTGTCTCATGTCTCAAGTAGAAGTTCTTGGATCCCTCGAGCGGCGCATTGATCTCACCGTGCCTGTCGCAGCCATCGATGCCGAGGTGGAAACCCGCCTCAAGCGCCTGGCCAAGAGCGTGAAGGTCCCCGGCTTCCGGCCCGGGAAGGTGCCCATTAGCCAGGTCAGCAAGATGCATGGCATGGGGGTGAAGCAGGAAGTGCTGGGCGAATCGCTGCAGAAAAGCTTCTACAATGCCGTCGAGGCGCAGCAGATCAAGGTGGCAGGCATGCCGCGCTTCGAGCCCAAGGAAGGCCCGGCCGACGGCTCGGAGATTCGCTTCTCCGCCACCTTCGAGATCTATCCGGAGGTCAGGTTGGGCAACCTCTCCGCCGCCAGCCTTAAGCGCCCGGTGGCGACAGTCGAAGAAGCCGACGTCGACTCCACCCTGGAAATCCTGCGCCGTCAGCGCCGCGAGTTCGGCAAGGTCGAGCGCGCAAGCCGGCAGGACGATCTGGTCAGGTTCGATTTCCGCGGCACCCTGGACGGCCAGCCTTTCCCGGGCGGTGAGGCCGAGGATTTTTCCACCGTGATCGGCGAAGGCCGCATGCTCAAGGATTTCGAGGATAACCTCGCCGGCCTGTCTGCCGGCGAGTCGCGCGGCTTCGACATGACTTTCCCGGCCGATTATTCTGCCGCCCACCTGGCCGGCAAGACCGTGCATTTCGACGTCACCATGAAGGAAGTCCAGGCGCCCAGCCTGCCCGAGATCGATGCCGATTTCGCCAGGGCGCTGGGCATCGCCGACGGCGATGTCGCCAAGCTGCGCGCCGAGGTCAAGGCCAACCTGGAGCGCGAGGTTAGGCGCCGCGTTGAGAGCCGCGTGAAGGAAGCCGCCATGGAAGTGCTGTTGTCCTGCGCCGAACTGGAACTTCCAAAGTCGCTTGTGGGTCTTGAAATCGACCGCCTGCGCAAGCAGATGCTCGATCAGCTCCGGTCACGCGGCGGCAACATCAAGGAAGACATGATTTCTGCCGATATATTCAGGGACCAGGCCGAGCGCCGCGTGCGACTGGGTCTGATCATCGCCGACCTCGTGCAGAAACACGACCTGGCTGCGAAACCGGAGCAGGTGAAGGCCTTGATCGACGAATACGCCCAGGGTTACGAAGACCCGCAGGAAGTCGTGAATTGGTACCTCGGGGATCCGCAGCGCCTGCAGGAGCTGGAAGCCCTGGCCTTGGAAGACAATGTGGTAGCATGGGTAGTCAGCCAGGTACAAGCCAGCGACGAGCCGGTGAAATTTGACGAATTGATGGGACGCGCCGCATGACGGTCATGAATATGAGCAATTACATCGAGCCTCAGGGATTGGGGCTCGTCCCCATGGTGATCGAGCAGAGCGGCCGCGGCGAGCGGGCGTACGACATTTATTCGCGCCTGCTGAAGGAGCGTGTGGTTTTTCTGGTGGGGCCGGTAAACGACGCCACTGCCAACCTGATCGTCGCCCAGATGCTGTTCCTGGAATCGGAAAACCCCGACAAGGACATCTATTTCTACATCAATTCTCCGGGCGGCTCTGTCACCGCAGGCATGGCGATCTACGATACCATGCAGTTCATCAAGCCGGACGTGTCGACGCTGTGCATCGGCCAGGCCGCCAGCATGGGCGCCTTCCTGTTGACAGCGGGCGCCAAGGGCAAGCGCTATTGCCTGCCCAACTCGCGCGTCATGATCCATCAGCCCTTGGGCGGTTTCCAGGGCCAGGCTTCCGACATCGAGATTCATGCCAAGGAAATCCTTTATCTGAAGGAACGGCTCAACGGCATGCTGTCCAAGCACACCGGCCAGCCGATGGATGTAATCGAGCGCGATACCGATCGCGACTTCTTCATGAGCGGAGAGGAAGCGGTCAAATACGGCCTCGTCGACAAGGTTCTGGAGAACCGTGAACAGGCGGCGGCATAAGTGGGGGAGAACGTGATGTCTGACAAGGGCGGAAGCGACAAGCTGTTGTATTGCTCCTTTTGCGGCAAGAGCCAGCACGAGGTGCGCAAGCTGATTGCAGGCCCTTCGGTTTTCATCTGCGACGAGTGCGTCGAACTCTGCAACGACATCATCCGCGAGGAAATCCAGCAGAACCAGACAGTCAAGGGTTCCGGCGATTTGCCCAGTCCGCACGAGATTCGCGACATTCTCGACCAGTACGTGATCGGCCAGGACCAGGCCAAAAAGGCGCTGTCGGTCGCCGTGTACAACCACTACAAGCGTCTGCGCTCCAGCCAGGGCAAGCAGGACGACGTCGAACTGGCCAAGAGCAACATCCTGCTCATCGGCCCCACCGGTTCGGGCAAGACCCTGCTCGCGCAAACGCTCGCGCGCCTGCTCAACGTACCCTTCGTCATCGCCGACGCCACCACGCTGACCGAGGCCGGCTACGTGGGCGAGGACGTCGAGAACATCATCCAGAAGCTTTTGCAGAAATGCGATTACGACGTGGACAAGGCCAAGCACGGCATCGTCTACATCGACGAGATCGACAAGATATCGCGCAAGGCCGACAACCCTTCGATCACCCGCGACGTGTCGGGCGAGGGTGTGCAGCAGGCGTTGCTCAAGCTGATCGAAGGCACCACCGCCTCGGTGCCCCCGCAGGGCGGGCGCAAGCATCCCAACCAGGAATTCGTGCAGGTCGATACCACCAACATCCTGTTCATCTGCGGCGGCGCTTTCGGCGGCCTGGAAAAGGTCATACGCAACCGCTCGGAAAAGGGCGGCATCGGCTTCGGCGCCAAGGTCAAGAGCGTGGACGAGAAGAAGCGCGACATGGAGCTTTTGCACACGGTCGAGCCCGAAGATCTCATCAAATACGGCCTGATCCCGGAATTTGTCGGACGTTTGCCCGTAGTTGCCGTTCTGGACGAACTGGACGAAGCTGCCTTGGTGCAGATACTGACCGAGCCCAAGAACGCGCTCAGCAAGCAGTTTGCCAAGCTGTTCAAGATGGAAGGCGTGGAACTGGAATTCCGCGAAGGCGCGCTCAAGGCCATCGCCAAGAAGGCGCTGGACCGCCGCACCGGCGCGCGCGGCCTGCGTTCCATCATCGAGCATGCACTGCTGGACCTGATGTTCGACCTGCCCTCGATGCAGAACGTGACCAAGGTCGTGGTGGACGAACAGATGATCAACGGCGAGGGACCACCGCTGCTGATCTATTCGGACCAGTCGGCAGCGGCGGGGTCCTGAGGATGCAACGGGGGCGTCAGGGAATATTTCTCTTTCGCCCCTTGATGTTTCTGTGTTCGCCCGCAGGTCAATCATTGGAATTTTCCGCGCATGGGCGTGGAGTAACTTCGATAAGGTGCAATCATGAGTATTTCTGGTAGCGGCGAGCGCGTACAACTTCCCCTGTTGCCCCTGCGCGATGTGGTGGTATTCCCGCACATGGTCATCCCCCTGTTCGTCGGCCGCGCCAAGTCGATCAAGGCGCTGGAAAGCTCGATGGAATCCGGCAAGCACATCCTGCTGGTCGCGCAGAAATCGGCGGTGCAGGACGAGCCTTCCACCAAAGACCTCTATGACACCGGCAGCATGGCCACCGTGCTGCAGATGCTGAAGCTGCCCGACGGCACCGTGAAGGTCCTGGTCGAAGGCAACCAGCGCGCCCGCATCCTGGAAGTCACCGACGAAGGCACCCACCTTGCTGCGCAGGCCGAACTGGTGGCCGCCGACGGCAAGGACGACACCGAAGTCGAGGCCATGCGCCGTGCGCTCATGGCCCAGTTCGACCAGTACGTCAAGCTCAACAAGAAGATCCCGCCTGAGATTCTGACTTCACTGTCCGGCATAGACGAAGGCGGGCGGCTCGCCGACACCATCGTCGCGCACTTGCCGCTGAAGCTGGAGCAGAAGCAGGAAATCCTCGAGATGGTTTCCGTTGCCAAGCGCCTGGAGCACCTGATGGGCCTGCTCGAGGCGGAAATCGACATCCTGCAGGTGGAAAAGCGCATCCGCGGCCGCGTCAAGCGCCAGATGGAGAAGTCGCAGCGCGAGTACTACCTCAACGAACAGGTCAAGGCGATCCAGAAGGAGCTCGGCGACATCGAGGAAGGTGCCGAACTCGAGGAACTCGAGCGCAAGGTCAAGGAATCAGGCATGACCAAGGAGGCCGCCGCCAAGGCGCAGGCCGAATTGAAGAAACTGCGCATGATGTCGCCGATGTCGGCCGAAGCCACTGTGGTGCGCGGCTACATCGACACCCTGGTCAACCTGCCGTGGAAGAAGAAGACCAAGATCAGCAAGGATCTCGCCAAGGCAGAGAAGATTCTCGACGAAGACCATTACGGCCTGGAGAAGGTCAAGGAACGCATCCTCGAATACCTTGCCGTGCAGCAGCGCGTGGACAAGGTCAAGGCGCCGATTCTGTGCCTGGTCGGACCGCCCGGCGTGGGCAAGACCTCGCTCGGCCAATCCATCGCGCGCGCGACCAACCGCAAGTTCGTGCGCATGGCCTTGGGCGGCGTGCGCGACGAGGCCGAGATCCGCGGCCACCGCCGCACCTACATCGGCTCCATGCCTGGCAAGATTCTGCAGAGCCTGACCAAGGTCGCGGTGCGCAATCCGCTGTTCCTTTTGGACGAAGTGGACAAGATGGGCCAGGACTTCCGCGGCGACCCGTCGTCGGCGCTGCTGGAAGTGCTCGACCCCGAACAGAACCATACCTTCCAGGACCACTACATCGAGGTCGAGTACGACTTGTCCGATGTGATGTTCGTGGCCACGGCCAACACCATGAACATCCCGGCGCCGCTGCTCGATCGCATGGAGGTGATCCGTCTCTCGGGCTATACCGAGGACGAGAAGATCAACATCGCCCACCGTTACCTGGTGCCCAAGCAGATGAAGGCCAACGGCCTCAAGGACAGCGAGTTCGCCATTGCCGACACCGCATTGCGCGACATCGTGCGCTACTACACGCGCGAAGCGGGCGTGAGAAGCCTCGACCGCGAGATTTCCAAGATCTGCCGCAAGGCCGTGAAGTCGCTATTGCTCAAGTCGCACAAAGGCAGGATTTTGGTGACTACGCGCAATCTCGACAAGTACCTGGGTGTGCGCCGCTACAGCTACGGCATTGCCGAAAAGCACAACCAGGTCGGCCAGGTCACCGGTCTCGCCTGGACCGAAGTGGGCGGCGAACTGCTCACCATCGAAGCGGTGAAGCTGCCGGGCAAGGGCAAGATGATCACCACTGGCAAGCTTGGAGAGGTGATGCAGGAGTCGATCCAGGCGGCGATGTCGGTGGTGCGCTCGCGTGCGCGCCAACTCGGCATCCCGGAGAACTTCCATGAGAAGCACGACCTGCACATCCACTTGCCAGAGGGCGCCACGCCCAAGGACGGCCCCAGCGCCGGCATTGCCATCTGCACGGCCGTGGTGTCGGTGCTGACCGGGATTCCGGTGCGCTGCGACGTTGCCATGACCGGCGAAATCACGCTGCGCGGCGAGGTGCTGCCCATCGGCGGCCTGAAGGAGAAGTTGCTCGCCGCGCACCGCGGCGGCATCAAGCTGGTGATGATTCCGGAGGAGAACGTCAAGGACCTGACCGACATACCCGACAACATCAAGAACCGCCTCGACATTCATCCGGTGAGGTGGATCGACGAGGTGCTGAGGATCGCGCTCGAACGCCAGCCCGAGCCGCTGCCGGAAGAAGTTGCGGGTGAGGTGGTGCCACCGGCCGAAGCAGTGGAACAGGCATCGCTCAAGCATTGAGTTGTAGCGTTTTTTTGCGCGATAAAAAAATCCCGCCGAACGGCGGGATTTTTTCTTGACGTTCCGCTTTTTTCTCCATCGCCCCGAAAACCGCTTGACACAAGGCTTTGCGGGAAGATATAAACTCGAAACGGGCTTTTCCTGTGTCTGGTTTCGAAAGGGGCAACAAATGAACAAATCCGAACTGATTGACGCAATTGCCGATTCCGCCGACATTTCCAAGGCTGCCGCGGGCCGTGCCCTGGATGCCACGATTGAAGCGGTGAAGAAATCTCTGAAGAAGAATGACATGGTAACCCTGGTCGGCTTCGGCACTTTCTACGTGGGCAAACGCGCCGCACGTACCGGCCGCAATCCCCGCACTGGCGCCTCCATCAAGATCAAGGCCGCCAAGGTGCCGAAGTTTCGTGCTGGAAAGGGCCTGAAGGACGCCATCAACTGACTTTGCGGGTGCTTAGCTCAGCTGGTAGAGCGTCGCCCTTACAAGGCGAATGTCGGCGGTTCGATCCCGTCAGCACCCACCAACAAAGCGCCGACCGCGATCTGTTCAAACAAAAGAGCCCGCAATTTTATTTGATCGAACGAATAAAGCGTTTTTTGCTCGATACTCATCCACTTTTTTCCCTCTCGTGTGTATAATTGCGGCCTGCGCTTGAGGGCTAATCGGCGACAGCGCACAGAATTCGGAGCGGTAGTTCAGTTGGTTAGAATACCGGCCTGTCACGCCGGGGGTCGCGGGTTCGAGTCCCGTCCGCTCCGCCAATGCGAAAAAAAGCGAACGCAAGTTCGCTTTTTTCTTTTCCATGCGGCCCTGGCCGTACACTTTGCCGCAGTTTCGGGCGACAATTGCTCTTTTCGACGCTACTGAGACGCATATGCTGGAAGCCATACGCAATCGGGCCCAGGGCTGGCTGGCCAAACTCATCCTGGTACTGATCACCATTCCTTTCGCCCTGTGGGGGATAGACGCCTATTTCAGTTCCGGCGGCGGCAACGAAATGCTCGCCGAAGTGGGCGATTCCGGCGTGACCCGGGAAGAATTTGCCCGCACCCTGAGGGACCAGGCCGAGCGCATGCGCCAGGCGCTGGGGCCGAATTTCGACCCGGCCATGACCGATTCCGCCGAGTTCCGCAGCCAGGTGCTGCAGGCGATGGCGGAAGAAGAGGCGATGCTGCTGGAGGCCAGGGCTGCCGGGCTGCAGGTGAGCGACGAGCAGATCGCCGCGATATTGCAGCAATTGCCCCTGTTCCAGGAAGACGGCAAATTCTCGCCCGAGCGCTACAAGCGCGCGCTGGCGCAGCGCGGCTACACTCCGGCCTATTTCGAAGATCTGCTGCGCCGCGACATCATGCTGGAGATCCTGCGCCAGCCGGTCACGGCAGGTGTCATGGTGCCGACGGTTTCGGCCGAACTGGTGACGAAAATCGCAGGCCAGCGCCGCGAGGTTTCATGGCACGAAATCGAGCCCGCAGCGGTCGCGGCCCAGGTGAATGTCACCGACAAGGACATCCAGGCCTATTTCGATGCGCACAAGTCCGAGTACATGGAACCGGAAATGGTGCGCGTGGAATATGCCGTACTCTCGCTGGAGCAACTGGCCAAAACCATCCAGCCGGGTGAACGGGAAATGCAGGACTACTACGCCGCCAATATCGACAAGCTAGGCCCGCCGGAAGAGCGCAGCGCAAGCCACATCCTGATCGCCGCCGCGCAGGACGACGCCGATGCTCGCAAGCGGGCGAAAGCCAAAGCCGAAAGCCTGTTCGCCGCACTGCAGAAGGCTCCCGGATACTTTGCCGACACGGCCCGGCGCGAATCGCAGGATCCTGGCTCCGCTGCCAAAGGCGGCAGCCTCGGGCGCTTTGCCCGCGGCACGATGGTGAAGCCCTTCGAGGATGCCGTGTTTGCGATGAAGCCGGGCGAAATGCGCTTGGTGGAAACCGAGTTTGGTTTCCACATCGTTCGACTCGATGGCATTCACGCCAGCAAGCCGTCGTTCGCCTCGGTGCGGGCGCAGATCGAGGAGGAGCTGCGCCGCCAGCGTGCGCAGAAGCAGTATGCCGAAGCCGCAGAACAGTTCGGCAACATCGTCTACGAGCAGCCAGCAAGCCTCAAGCCCGCAGCCGATGCGCTCAAGCTCACGGTGCAGACTTCGGACTGGATGCCGCGCCAGGGCCTGCAAACCGGGCCTTTCAATTCCGCCAAGCTGCTCGATGCCATATTCTCCGCCGATGCCATCAAGAGCCGCCAGAATATCGAGCCGATCGAGACCGGGCGCAACAACATGGTCGCGGCGCGCGTCATCGACCATCGTCCGGCGCGGCAGAAGCAGCTTGCGGAAGTCGCGGCGGCCATCCGTGCGCGGCTGACTGCCGAGCAGACCGCCAGCCTGGTGACGAAACAGGGCGAGGCGCGCATTGCAGAGCTGCGGCAAGGCAAGGAGCCGGCCGGACTCGACTGGACGCCGTTTAGCCAGATCAGCCGCCAGCAGCCGGGGGATTTCGACGCCAAGGCCGTGCAGGCGATCATGCGCGCCGATGCCGGCAAGCTGCCGGCCTATGTCGGCACCGCCATGCCCGACGGCAGTTACCGCATCGTGCGCGTGACGCGCGTGATCGAAGGCGCTGCCGACGCCCCCATGCTGCGTGCCGCGGTCGACAATGGCCTGCGCCAGGCCTATGCGCGTACCGATGCGATCGCCCTGCTCGATCTGGCCAAGGCCGCACAGAAAATCGAGATCAAGCCGGGTGCCTTGGACAGGCAGCAGTGAGCGCTGCCGTTCTTGCCGCAAAAAAAACGCGCCGACAGGCACGTTTTTTGTTCGATTTCATCTTGGGCGGGTTCAGGATTCCGCGCCGGCCGTGGTGTTGAAGCCTGCATCCACGTAGGTGATTTCACCGGTGATGCCGGAGGCGAGGTCGGACAGCAGGAAGGCCGCGGCATTGCCGACTTCCTCGATGGTGACGTTGCGCCGCAGCGGCGCATTCTTGGCGACGATGTCCAGCTTGTCGTTGAAATTGGCGATGCCGCTGGCGGCCAGCGTCTTGATCGGGCCGGCAGAGACGGCATTCACGCGGATGCCGCGCGGGCCCAGGCTTTGTGCCATGTAATAGACGCCGGCCTCCAGGCTGGCCTTGGCCAGGCCCATGACGTTGTAGTTGGGCACCGAACGGACGGCGCCCAGGTAGGTCAGTGTCAGCAGGGCGGCATTGCGTCCTTCCATCATCGGCAGCGCTGCCTTGGCCAGCGCGGCGAAGCTGTACGAACTGATGTCGTGGGCGATACGGAAGTTCTCGCGCGTCACCGCTTCCAGATAGTCGCCAGCCAGGGCCTGCTTGGGCGCGAAGGCGATGGAATGCACGAGGCCGTCGAGGCCATCCCATTTCTTCGCCAGTTCCGTGAAGACTGCGGCGATCTCTTCGTCGCTGGACACGTCGCAGGGCAGGGCGATGTCGGAGCCGAATTCCCTGGCGAATTCGACCACGCGATCCTTTGCGCGGTCACCCTGGTAGGTGAAGGCAAGCTCGGCACCCTCGCGTTTGCATGCGCCGGCGATGCCGTAGGCGATGGAGCGGTTGCTGATCAGTCCGGTGATGAGGATTTTTTTGCCGGTGAGAAAGCCCATGTCTAGTCCTTGCAGCTGAAAACGATAGCCGGATTATACGCTGACAAGACCGCCGGCCTTGATACACTATCCGCCCATGCGCGACTGGATTTTCCTCCTTCTGCTGCCGGCTTTGCTTTGGGGTTGCGGCGATGCCTGGAACAACCCCTATCCGCAGGAGGAGGCGAACTCGAACACGCTCTACACGGTGTTCGAGGAACGCCCCAAGCATCTAGATCCGGCGCGTTCCTACAGCAGCAACGAGGTGGAGTTCACCGGCCAGATATACGAGCCGCCGCTGCAATACCATTTCCTCAAGCGCCCCTATACCCTGGAGCCGCTGACCGCGACGGGCATGCCGGTGGTGCGCCACTGGGACAAGGCAGGACGCGAACTGCCTGCCGGCACCCCCCCTGAAGCCATCGCGCGCACCACTTACGACGTCTCGATCAGGCCTGGCATCCGCTACCAGCCGCACCCCGCCTTTGCCCTGCTGCCGGACGGCAGTCCGCGCTATCTGGGGCTGTCGGCGCAGGATTTCGAGGGCATCGACACCCTCGGCGATTTCACGCACACCGGCAGCCGCGAACTGACGGCCGAAGACTATGTGTACGAGATCAAGCGCCTGGCCAGCCCGCGCATCAATTCACCGATTTTCGGCCTCATGAGCGAATACATCGAAGGGCTGGACGCCCTCAACGGGGAATTGCTCAAGGCCTCGGAAAAACTGCCCAAGGACGCCTGGTTCGACCTGCGCCCCTTTGATTTCCCCGGCGCGAAGCTCACCGGCAAATACAGCTTCCGCATCACCCTCAAGGCGCACTACCCGCAATTCATCTACTGGCTGGCGATGCCGTTTTTCGCCCCCATTCCGTGGGAGGCCGAGCGCTTTTACGCCCAGCCCGGCATGGCCGAGCGCAACCTCAACCTCGACTGGTTCCCGGTCGGTACCGGCCCCTTCATGCTGAGCGAGAACGATCCCAACCGCCGCATGGTGCTGTCGCGCAACCCAAATTTCCATGGCGAAAGCTATCCCGCGGAGGGCGAGGCGGGCGACGCGGGAAAAGGCCTGCTGGCGGATGCCGGCAAGCCGCTGCCCCTGCTCGAGCGCGCGGTCTATACCCTGGAAAAGGAGGAAATTCCGCAGTGGAACAAATTCCTGCAGGGCTATTACGACGTTTCCGGCATCGGCTCGGACAATTTCGACCAGGCCGTGCAGTTTTCGCCCGAGGGCGAGGCCGATCTCACGCCCCAGATGAAAGAGAAGGGCATCAGGCTGGTGACGGCGGTAGCCACTTCCAACCGCTACATGGGCTTCAACATGAAGGATCCGCTTCTCGGCCATGCGGCCGGCGATGCGGGACGCAAGCTCAGGCAGGCCATTTCCATCGCCGTGGATTATGAGGAATTCATTTCCATTTTCCTGAATGGCCGCGGCATTCCCGCGCAAGGGCCGCTGCCGCCGGGCATTTTCGGCCATCACGACGATTTCAATCCGGTGGTGTATTCCGCCCCCGGCAGGCGCCGCAGCATCGGGGAAGCGAAAAGACTGCTGGCCGAGGCCGGGTATCCCAACGGCCGCAGCGCCAGGACCGGCGAGCCGCTGGTGCTGTATTTCGACACCGCGGCCACGGGGCCCGAAGCCAAGTCGCGTCTGGACTGGCTGGTCAAGCAGTTCCGCAAGCTCGATGTCCAGCTGGTGATCCGCGCCACCGACTACAACCGCTTCCAGGACAAGATGCTCACCGGCAATGCGCAGATTTTCGAATGGGGCTGGAACGCCGATTATCCCGATCCGGAAAACTTCCTGTTCCTGCTCTACGGACCGAACGCCAAGGCCGGCAAAAACGGCGAGAATGCCGCCAACTACAGCAATGCGGAATACGACCGGCTATTCGCGCAGATGAAGGGCATGGCCAACGGTCCCGAGAGACAACGGGTGATCGACCGCATGACGGCCATCCTGCGCGAGGACGCGCCCTGGCTGTTCGGCTTCTTTCCCAAGGGCTTCAGCCTGCAGCACGCCTGGGTCGGCAACGTGAAGCCCAACCTCATGGCCAACAACACGCTCAAGTACCGGCGCATCGATGCCGGGCTGAGAGCGCTGAGCCGGGCGCAATGGAACCGCCCGGTGCTGTGGCCTCTTGCCGTTGGCGCACTGGCTTTGCTGGCCATGGTGTTGCCGGCCTGGCGGCAATACCGCCGTCATGAGGAAGACCGCGCATGATCCGCTACATCCTGCGCCGCCTGCTTTATGCCATTCCGATCCTGATTGGCGTGAACATCATTACCTTCTTACTGTTCTTCGTGGTCAACACGCCGGACGACATGGCGCGCATCCACCTGGGCGCAAAGCACGTCACGCCCGCGGCGATCGAACAATGGAAGGCAGAGCACGGCTACGACAAGCCGTTGTTCATCAACGGCGGACAGGACGGGATCAGAGCAGTGACCGATACCCTGTTCGTGGAGCGCTCGCTCAAGCTGTTCAGCTTCGATTTCGGCAAGGCCGACGACGGCCGCGACATTGCGCGCGACATCGAGACGCGCATGTGGCCTTCGCTCGCCATCGCCTTGCCGGTTTTCATCGTAGGCCTGCTGGTGAATGTCACGGCGGCGCTGCTGCTGATTTTCTATCGCAGCACGCGCCTGGAATATGTCGGAATCACCGGACTGATCGCGCTGATGTCGATCTCCAGCCTGTTCTACATCATCGCCGGCCAGTATTTCATCGCCATTTTGTGGAAATGGCTGCCGATCTCCGGCTACGCCGGCGGCATCGACGCCTACAAGTTCATACTGCTGCCGGTGCTGGTGTCGGTGGCGGCCGGGCTTGGCAGCGGGGCGCGCTGGTACCGCTCCATTTTCCTGGAGGAAATCGGCAAGGATTACGTGCGCACGGCGCGCGCCAAGGGCTTGTCCGAATTGCGCGTGCTGTTTTCCCACGTACTGAAGAACGGCATGATCCCCATCCTCACCGGCGCGGTGGTGGTGCTGCCGCTGCTCTTTACCGGCAGCCTGGTGACCGAGTCCTTCTTCGGCATTCCGGGTCTGGGCAGTTACACCATCGACGCCATTCGTGCGCAGGATTTCGCCATCGTGCAGTCCATGGTCTTCCTTGGCTCGGCGCTCTATATCCTCGGCCTGCTGCTGACGGATCTTTCCTACACGCTGGTCGACCCGCGGGTAAAGCTGACATGAGTTTCCAGCCCGTGATCCTGTGGACGGATGCGCTCACCTGGCTGCTGGTGCTGGCCTGCACCGTTTTCGCCTGGCATGTCCTGCGCACGCCGCTGTTGCGTGCTTCCTGGCACAAGGTGCTGGTGCGGCCCATGGGCATGTCCTCGCTTGCGCTGCTGCTGGTGTTCGTGCTGGTGGGGTTGGGCGACAGCCTGCATTTCCGCCAGCGCCTCGACAACGGGCAGTTGGACGTGGAGGTGAGGAGCGTTCTGGACAAGGTGTTGGCGCCGCTCACTGCACACTCCGAACGGACCTACTCGGCGCCGCTGGCAACCCATGCGCAGACGCTGGAAACCGTGGAACTCGCGGATGGCCGCGTGGTACGGCTGGCGCCGCGGTTGCAGTTCGGTGGTGCGCACCTGGCCGATCCCGCAAACGACTGGCTGGCCGACGTGCTGGCGCGCGCGGCGATCGGGCTGGTGCTGGGTGCGCTTGCCGGCCTGCTGTGCGTCGGCCTGCTCGCACTCGTCCTGTCGACGGTATGGCGCAGCCCCTTCGCCGCTGCGCTTGCGCGCCTGCTGCGCCCGCAGGACGGGGACCTTGCCTGGCGCAGCCTGATCGTCACGCTTTCCCTGATTTTCCTGGTTGTCGGCACAGTGGCCGGACTGGCCGGCGGCTACCATGTGCTGGGCACCGACAAGGTCGGGCAGGATGTGCTCTACCAAACCCTGAAAAGCGTGCGTACCGGTCTGGTGATCGGCACGCTGACCACGCTGGTGACCTTGCCGGTGGCCATCGCCATGGGGCTGCTGGCGGGCTATTTCCGCGGCTGGATCGACGATGCCATCCAGTACCTGTACACCACGCTCAACTCCATTCCCTGGGTGCTGCTGGTGGCCGCGGCCGTGCTCATCGTGCAGGTCTTCATCGAGCAGAACGAAGCGAGCTTCTCCTCGGCGGCACAGCGCGCAGACGTGCGCCTGCTGGCCTTGTGCGTAATCATCGGACTCACCGGCTGGACGGGGCTGGCGCGCCTGTTGCGCGCGGAGACGCTCAAGCTGCGCGAGCTGGATTACGTCACGGCGGCGCGCGCCTTCGGCGTGTCGCGCCCGCGCATCCTGCTGCGCCACATCCTGCCCAACGTGCAGCATCTCATCCTCATCACGGTGGTGATGGATTTCTCCGGCCTGGTGCTGGCCGAGGCCATCCTGTCCTACGTCGGTGTGGGCGTGGACCCGGTGATGAACAGCTGGGGCAACATGATCAATGCCGCGCGCCTGGAACTCGCGCGCGAGCCGGTGGTGTGGTGGCCGCTGCTGGCTGCCTTCGGCTTCATGTTCGCACTGGTGCTGGCGGCCAACCTCTTCGCAGACGTGGTGAGGGATGCGTTCGACCCGCGCGGCGGAGGCAAGCCATGAGCCTGCTCGCCGTGGAAAACCTCGGCGTGCGCATCGGCGGCGTGGCGCCGGTCGACGGCGTGAGCTTCGGCATCGATGCAGGCGAGACCTTCGCTTTGCTGGGCGAGTCCGGCTGCGGCAAGTCGATGACTGCGCTGGCGCTCATGCGCCTGTTGCCGGCAGGCGGGCGCATCGTGAGTGGGCGCATCCGTTTCGGCGGCCAGGATCTGGGCGAACTGCCGGAGTCTAAAATGCGCAGCCTGCGCGGGCGCGGCATGGCAATGATCTTCCAGGAGCCGCAGACCTCGCTCAACCCGGTGATGAGCATAGGCGAACAGATCGCAGAGGCGTTGCCGGCGGGCATGTCGCGTAGCCGGAAAAAAAGCGAAGTCATCCGCCTGCTGGAAGAAGTCGGCATCCCCGATCCGTCTGCCCGCATGCACAGTTATCCGTTTGAACTTTCCGGCGGGCAGAAGCAGCGCGTCATGATCGCGCAGGCATTGGCCGGGCAGCCCAGGCTGCTCATCGCGGACGAACCCACCACCGCGCTCGACGTGACTTTGCAGGCGCAGATCCTGCAGCTCATCAAGCGACTGGCGCGCGAGCGCGGCATGGCGCTTTTGCTCATCACGCACGACCTCGGCGTGGCGCGCCACATGGCCGACCGCGTCGGCATCATGTATGCCGGTCAACTGGTGGAAACCCTGCCGGTGGACAGCCGATCCGGGCTGGAGCGCGCCTTTCACCCTTACACGCGCAAGCTCATGGCCGCCGTGCCCAGCCTGGCGCGGGCGGGAGAACGGCTGGCCGCCATTCCCGGGCGGGTGCCGTCGCTGGACCGGACTTTTCCCGGCTGCCGTTTCGTCGAGCGCTGCAGCCTGGCCTTCGAGCCTTGTGCCGCAACCGTGCCGGAGTGGACGGCACTGGAAGCCGGGCACGCGGTGCGCTGCCATCTTGCGACCCGGCCCCGGGTCGCGCCTCCGGCCGAGACGACCCGGCTGCCCGGCAGGGCCGAGCCGGGGCAGGAGCGGGTGCTGGCCGTGCGCGAACTGGCCGTGACCTTTACCCTGCGCAGCGGGCAGTTGTTCGGAAAAAAGCGCATCCATGCAGTGGACGGCATCAGCTTCGACCTCCATGCCGGCGAGACCCTGGCACTGGTGGGGGAGTCCGGCTGCGGCAAGACCACCGCAGCCAAAGCCATCCTGGGGCTGACTCCGGTCAGCGGCGGCGAAGTGGAGATCGATGGCCGCAAGGTGAGCGGCCTGTCCGAGCGCGCCTTCAAGCCGTACCGGCGCCTGGCGCAAATCGTGTTTCAGGACCCCTACAGCTCGCTCGATCCGCGCATGCGCGTGGGAGAGATCCTGCAAGAAGGCATGGCAGCACTCTCGGTCGGCGCAGCCGCGCAGCGGGGCGAGGCCGTCGCGGCCCTGCTGGAAAAAGTCGGCCTGGCGCCGGACGCCGTTTCGCGCTACCCGCACGAGTTCTCCGGCGGCCAGCGCCAGCGCATCGCCATTGCCCGCGCCCTGGCCGTGAAACCCAGGCTTTTGATCTGTGACGAACCAACCTCGGCGCTGGACGTGTCGGTGCAGGCGCAGATACTCAATCTGCTTGCGGACCTGCAGCGCGAGGAGGGGCTCGCCATGCTGTTCATCACCCACAACCTCGCGGCCGTAGGCTATCTCGCGCACCGGGTGGCGGTGATGAGGGAGGGGAAAATCGTGGAACTTGGCATGGCCCGAGACATTCTTACCCGGCCGCAACATCCCTATACGCAGAGCCTGCTGGCGTCGGTGCTGTAGGGCGCAGGATTCAGGATTCAGGATTCAGGGGGAGTGCGGCCGGAGGCCGCGTTTTTCAAAGCATTCACCCCAGCTCCTGACCCCCGAACCCTGACCCCTGACCCCTGAATCCTGAATCCTGAATCCTGACCCCCAACTCCTAACTCCTTTTGATGGTGAGCTGCCTGCCGGCCTGGAGCCGGTTGCCGCGCAGTTGATTCCATGCCTTGAGTTCGGAAACCGAAACCTTGAAGCGGCCGGCGATCGAGTAAAGGGTGTCGCCGCGACGCACGGTGTAGCGGGTCGGGCCGCTTTGGTCTTTGCCGGAAGCCCCGGGCGTCGCCGGTCTTATTACCAGGGGCTGGCCGACCCTGAGCACGGAGGAGCGGAGTCTGTTGTAGCGCTTGAGCTCGGCGACGCTGACGCCGTACTTGCCGGCCAAGAGGCCGAGCGTTTCGCCCTTGCGCACCACATGGCGCTTCGGCGCTGTGGCGGCAGTTTCCCGCAGGGACGCTTCGGCTTCCTGCCAGGTGGCGGCGGGGAGTTCGGTTTCGGTCTCGCCGTCCAGCGGCGCGAGGATGACCTGGTCTTTGATCAGCCGGCCATGGCGCAGGTGCAGCTGGTTGTGCCGGGCGATCCGTTCGGGCGTGGTGCCGAACCGTTCGGCGATTTCGGCCAAGGTCATGCCCTTTCTGGCAGTAACCGGCTCCCAACGGTCCCATTCGCCCCTTTCCAGGTTGTACTGGAACAGTTCGGCATGCTGGACGGGCACGAGGACGGAGACATTGCTGCCGGCCTTGATGAGCTTGCGCGGGAAGGCCGGGTTGAGGTCGAGGAATTCCTCTTCGCTAAGGCCCGCCAGGCGCGCGGCGGAATACACGTCCATGGCGCCGCCATCGAGCGAGACCGGGGTGAAATAAGGCTCGTTCGGGATGTCGGAAAGCTCGACGCCGAAGCTTTCCGGCTCGCTCACCAGTTGCCGGACCGCCATCAGCTTGGGCAGGTAATGGCGGGTTTCCGGCGGCAACGACAAACTCTGGTAGTCGGTCGGCTTGCCCTGTTCGGCATTCTTCCGGATGGCGCGCGCAACACAGCCTTCGCCGCAGTTGTAGGCGGCCAGGGCCAATTCCCAGGAGCCGAAATCGCCATGCAGTTTCTGCAGATAGTCGAGGGCGGCCCGTGTGGCGGCGGTGACATCCCGCCGGCCGTCATACCAGACGTTCTGCTTGAGACCGAAGTTCCTGCCGGTGGAGGGGATGAACTGCCAGATGCCGGCCGCGTGCGAACGCGAATAGGCCTGCGGATTGAAGGCGGACTCCACCATGGGCAGCAGGGCGATTTCCATTGGCATGCCGCGCTTTTCGACTTCCTCGACGATATGGAAAAGGTAGCGGCGCGAGCGCTCCAGCATGCGCGCAACATACTCAGGCCGCTTGGCATACCAGTCTGCATGCACCCGGGTCAGGGAAGAATCGAGCTCGGCAAGCCTGAAGCCTGCGCGGATGCGATCCCAGAGGTTCTCGTCCTGGCCGGCGGCGTAATCGGGGGAAACGGAAGCCTGGCTGTCGCCGTAGGTGACCTGCATCTCCTCGGCACCCAGGGCAAATGGCGACAACAGGCCCAGAGACAGAGCAAACGATGCAAGCAAAGCCGAGCGCAAAACCTTCTCCCCAACCATTGATTTCGTGTACAGGCGAATCCTAAGTCGGATCAAGTTGCATGGTCAATCGCTTGCAGGCATTCAGAATGCATCCTTGGCCTGGCGCAACGCGGCAAACACCTCGACCGCATCGCGCGGCGCGCGCCCGAGCCTAAATTCGGCGGCGCGCACCAGCGCCGGTTCCCGGCAGCGCAGGAAGGGATTGGTGGCCTTTTCCAGCGCCAGCGTCGAGGGCAGGGTGGGCAGGCCTTGTGCGCGGCGCGCCGTGTCCCGGCTTTCCCGCGCGGGCAGTGCGGGATTGTCGCCATCCACGCTCCTGGCGAAGCGGATATTGCTCAAGGTGTATTCATGCGCGCAGAAAACCTCTGTATCGTCTGGCAATTGCGCCAGTCTGCCGAGGCTTGCCGCCATCATCGCGGGGGTGCCTTCGAACAGGCGGCCGCAGCCGCAGGCGAAGAGAGTGTCGCCGCAAAACAGCCTGTCGCCACCGTAATAGGCGACATGGCCGAGCGTATGGCCCGGCGTGGCGATGACTTCGAATCGCAGCGCGGGCGCGCGGATGGCGATACTGTCGCCGTCCTCGACCGCGTCGGTCCTGGCCGGTATGTCTTCCCGCGCCGGGCCGTAGATGCGGGGACGATAGCGCGCAGCCAGGGCAGAAAGGCCGCCGACGTGATCGCCGTGGTGGTGGGTGACCAGGACGGCAGCAAGGCGTAGTCTTCGCGCCTCCAGAAATTCGACGCACGGCGCCGCATCGCCCGGGTCGACCAGGACGGCGTGGCGCGCATCGTGCAGTGCCCAGATATAATTGTCGTCAAAAGCAGGGATGGGAGTAACGGTCAGCATGGAATCGGGGCAGGGATGAAGGCTTCAATGATCAATCCGGAATGGTTCGCCAGTCCGCTCGGCACCTATTTGATCGAGCGCGAACGGAATTATTATGACCGCGTCGTGGCCGACATATTCGGATTTTATGCGGTGCAGATCGGCCTGACCCAGTTCGATTTCCTGCGCAACAGCCGCATCCCCGGGCGCATCACCTGCGGCCAGGGCGAACCGGCGCAGGTGCTGGCGGAACCGATGTTCCTGCCTTTCGACAGCCAGTCGGTGGACCTTTTGCTGATGCCGCACGTGCTGGAATATTCCGATCACCCTCACCAGGTGCTGCGCGAGGCGGAAAGGGTGCTGCGTCCGGAGGGCCGCCTCATCCTGTCCGGCTTCAACCCGCGCAGCCTGTGGGGGCTGACCCGCATGCTCAAGGGACACGAGCGCGGCTTCCCCTGGAATGGCCATTTCCTCAACATGCCGCGGGTCAAGGACTGGCTCGCGCTGCTCGGTTTCGAGCTGGCGGCCGGCAGCATGTGCTGTTACCGGCCGCCGCTCAATCAGGAAAAATGGCTCAGGCGTTTTCGTTTCATGGAGCCCGCCGGCGACCGCTGGTGGGCCATGGGCGGCGGCGTCTACTTCCTGCAGGCCATCAAGCGCGTGCATGGCATGCGCCTTCTGACCCCGGCCTGGAAGGCCGTTGCCGTACCCAATACGAGACCGTCGCTTGCTGCGCGCAACGTCCACAGCCTGAGCCATTACCGGACGCGACGTGGCAAGCACTAAGGCAAACACTGACTGGGTGGACGCTTATACCGACGGTGCCTGTAAGGGCAATCCGGGGCCGGGCGGCTGGGGCGTGTTGCTGGTCTACGGCGAACATCGCAAGGAATTGCACGGCGGAGAGGCGCACACGACCAACAACCGCATGGAACTCATGGCCGTGATCGAAGCGCTGAAGAGCCTCAAGCGCCCCAGCCGCGTTCGCATCCATACCGATTCGCAGTACGTGCACAAGGGCATCAGCGAGTGGATGGCGGGCTGGAAGCGCAAGGGTTGGAAAACCGCCGACGGCAAGCCGGTCAAGAACAGGGACTTGTGGGAAGCGCTCGATGCCCTGGCCGCCAGGCATGAAGTCAAATGGCACTGGGTCAAGGGCCACGCCGGACACCCCGGCAACGAATGCGCCGACCGCCTTGCGAATCTCGGCGTGACGAGTTTGACGGGATAATAACGACAATGCGACAAATCATTCTGGATACGGAAACCACAGGTCTCGACCCGCGCCAGGGGCATCGGGTCATCGAAATCGCCGCGGTGGAAATGCACAACCGCCGACTTACCGGCAACCATTTCCATCGTTACCTCAATCCCGACCGCGACATCGAGGAAGGCGCCCTGCAGGTGCACGGCATCACGCGCGAGTTCCTGCAGGACAAGCCGCGCTTCGGCGACATCGTTGCAGAATTCCTCGAATTCGTGCAGGGCGCCGAACTCATCATCCACAACGCGCCCTTCGATGTGGCTTTTCTAGATGCCGAACTGAACCTGCACGGCATGAAGGAGCTGCAGACCTATACCGGCAAGGTGATCGACACCCTGCTGATGGCGCGCAACCTGCATCCGGGCCAGCGCAACAGCCTCGACGCCTTGTGCAAGCGCTACGGCGTGGACAACTCCAGTCGCACCCTGCACGGCGCGCTGCTCGACTGCGAACTGCTGGCGCAGGTCTACCTTTCCATGACGCGCGGCCAGGAGACCCTGGTCATGGAATCGCCCGCCGCCTCGAACGGCGCAGCACGGGCCGGCAGCCGGCGCCGCAGATTGCGGCCGCTGGCTGCAGCAGTGCCCGTGCAGGAACAGGAAGCGCACCGCGAACTCCTCGGCCAGATCGAAAAGGAAAGCGGGGGCAATTGCCTGTGGCTGCAAGCCCGGGCCCAGGAGCAAGCAGGCTGAATTGCTGATCGAGCGCATCTTTTCCCGCTTGATGCCGTTGTCGCACCGCTTGCGCGCCGGCATGCTTCTGCTGGCGTTTTGCAGCCTGTCGGCCCATGCCGCGGTGGTTGCCGTGGTGCTGTCCGAGGACTCGGCACCGTATCACGAAGCCTCCGAGGCCATCGAGTCGGCGTTGAAGCCGCAGCATACGGTAATCGAAGTACTGTCCGCCAGTCTCGGCATCAGCGGCTCCGTCCTGGCGCGGGCCGATCTGCTGATAACCGTGGGGGTCAAGGCTGCAGAACGGATCGCAGCGCACAATGGCAGCGTTCCGGTGCTGTCCGTGCTGGTCCCCGAAAACTGGTATCGCAGCCGGGGACGTGAAAAATTCGCCGCAATGGGGCACAAACATGGCGTGGTGGTGCTGGAGCAACCCTTGCAGCGACAGATGCGCCTGATCAGACAAGCCTTTCCCAATGCCGCCAGAGTGGGCGTGGTGCTGGGGCCGGAAAGCGCCGGCCTGCTCGATGATTTGCGCGCTGCGGCAAGGCAGGCGGGGCTGGACGTGATCGGCGCGGTGGCTGAATCGGAATCCTCCCTGGTCTCGACCTTGAGCCGGGTGCTGAAGGATGCGGATCTTTTGCTGGCCATTCCCGATGCCGAGGTGCTAAACCGCAACACGGTGCAAAGCGTGCTCATGACCTCCTATCACTACCGCGACCCGGTGGTCGGCTATTCGAAGGCGCTGTCACGCGCGGGCGCACTGGTTTCTCTGTATTCGACCCCGGCACAGATCGGTCGGCAGAGCGGCGAAATCGCGGCCAGAGTGCTGGATGGGGGCAGGCTGGCAGGGCAGCAGTGGCCGAAATATTTCTCGGTTTCGGTGAACGGCCATGTGGCACGTTCTCTCGGCATCGCCATGCCGCCGGAAGACGTGCTGATGCGAGAACTGGGGAACCGCAATGATTAAGCCCGGCATCCGCGCACGCGTGTTCTGGCTGTCCATCGTGCCGGCCATGCTGATCAGCTGCGCACTGATGGGTTATCTGGCGTATGACAAGATCCGGGAGCAGGAAGGCTCGCTGATCGAGCGCGGTGCGGCGACCATCCGCCATCTTGCACCCGCCGTCGAGTACGGTGTCATTTCCGGCAATTCCGACATCCTCGCCCCCCTGCTCGAATCGGCCGCGCGCGAGCCGGATGTAATGGGCGTGGCCGTGTTCGACGCGGCTGGCAGCCTGCTGACTTACGCCGGCAGGATTCCCGATGTGAAATTGCCTGCCGCCGGCAAAATGCCACACGGGGGCGTGCCAGGGCAGGGGCTGGAGCAGACGAGTTTGGGTGATTCGGTTTTGTTCGTTGCCCCCGTATTGCGCACGGTATTGGCGACCGACGATTTCCAGGCCGTGGGTGAGGACAAAACCCGGAATGCCGGCTGGGTCGGCCTGCAGTTGTCAAGACAAGGCCTGGTGGAAAGCCGGCGCCGGATCGTCCGGCAAAGCCTGGCCATCCTGATGTTCGGCCTGGCCCTCAGCGCCCTGCTGGGCTGGCGGCTGGGGCGCCGTATCACTCAGCCCATCCTGTCCCTTGCCCGCACCGTGGAGCGTATCGGCGAAGGACATTTGACCGAGCGCGCGGCCTTGACCGATGCCGGCAACGAGTTCGGTATCCTGGAACGCGGCATCAACCACATGGCGAACAGCCTGCAGGCTGCGCACGAGCAGATGCAGGAACGCATCGACCAGGCGACCGCGCGCCTGGTATACCAGGCCAACCATGATGCCCTGACCGGCCTTATCAACCGCAACGAGTTCGAGCACCGCCTGAACAAGGCCATCGGCTCTGCGCGCCAACACGGCAGGACGCACGCCCTGTGTTACATGGATCTGGACCAGTTCAAAATCATCAATGACACCTGCGGCCATGCCGCCGGCGACGAGCTGTTGCGCCAGGTTGCACTCATGCTCAAGGACCTGCTGCGAGAACGCGACACCCTGGCCCGGCTGGGCGGGGACGAGTTTGCCTTGCTGCTGGAGAACTGCGACCTCACGGACGCGAACCTGGTTGCCGAGTCCTGTCGCAACATGATCCGCCAGTTCCGCTTCAAGTGGGAAAACAGACTGTTCAACATCGGTGTCAGTATCGGCCTGGTGATGATCGAACGCGATTCCGGCTCCCTCACCGATCTTTTGTCTGCCGCCGATGCGGCGTGCTACGTCGCCAAGGACCTGGGCCGCAATCAGGTACATGTGTATCGGCCGGCCGATACCGATCTGGCGCGACATCGCGGCGAGATGCAATGGATTGCGCGCATCCACAAAGCGCTTGCCGAAAACCGCATGCAGCTGTACTGGCAGGACATCCGCCCGGTGGCGGAGGGGGCTCGGGCCTGCCACATCGAAATCCTCATGCGCATGCTGGACGAGGAGGGCAAACTCATCCTGCCCATGGCCTTTATCCCGGCCGCTGAACGCTATGCCCTGATGCCGACGCTGGATCGCTGGGCGGTCGAAAACGTCATCAGTACCTGCGCACGCACGATTGCCGAACGCGCGCGCATCGCCGGCAAGGATTGCATGTTTGCGATCAACCTGTCCGGGGTTTCGCTCAAGAACCAGGAGTTTCGGGACTGGCTGCACAAGAAGCTCAAGGGCAATCCGGGCTTGGGCGAGATACTGTGTTTCGAAATCACCGAGACCGCCGCGATCGGCGACCTCGTGACCATCAACGATTTCATTGCCGAACTCAGGACCTTCGGCTGCCGCTTTGCGCTGGATGATTTCGGCAGCGGCCTGTCCTCGTTCGGCTACCTGAAAAACCTGAAAGTGGATTACCTCAAGATCGACGGTGCCTTCGTGCAGGATATGGCAGTGGACACGCTCGATTTCTCAATGGTGGAGGCGATCCACCGCATCGGCCACCAGGTCGGCATCAAGACCGTGGCGGAATACGTCGAGACGAGCGAGGTCATGGATAGCCTGCGCAAGATCGGCATCGACTATGCACAGGGCAACTTCCTGCACAAGCCGGAACCGCTGGACAGCCTGATGCTCAGGCTGGAACAGATCGCTGAGCCGTTACCGTGAAGCCCGCTTCAGCCACCGCCTGGGCGAGTTTTTCCGGGTCGGCGAGCGAGGCGTCGTAGCTGACCGTGGCCTGAGAGGGCACCAGGGTCACATCGGCTTGCTGTACGCCGGGAACGGCTTGCAATACCCGCGTCACGCTGTTGACGCAGCCGCCGCAGGTCATGCCGGAAATGCTGAGGATTATTTTGGACATAAAGCGCTCCAATATTGCCTGAACACCCGGTTCGGCTATTTGCGCGGTCGTTTGCGCACAGATTCTTTGGCGGTGTCGATCAGGCGGTCGGCCACCAGCACGCTGTTGACTTCGAAAGTGCCGCTGTCGACTGCGCGCTTGATTGCGGCGATCTTGGCCGCGTCGGAGATGTCCAGCTTGGCGAGTTCGGCTTCGAGCTCGCGCAGTTGCACGGTGGAGGCGGTTACCTGCAAATTGTCGGTCTTGCCCGAGGCAGCAGGCTTGCCCAGCTTGCTGACACGTGCGCCCTGCGTAGCGGAAACGCTCTTGTCGCCGCTGACGCTAGGGGGACGCTTCGTGATTTTCATGGGTGCAGGGTTGCTAGGCTTGTTTAAAGGGTGGCCATTGATCAAGCTTAGCGGCGCAGGCGGGAAAAACTTTAGCCCCGCCTCCATGAATATTTATTACGAATCAATACCATAAGCCATTGTTTCGACAGGGGAAAATTTCAAAGAAGATGCGTCGCCATGCCGTCGGCGAGCTTGGGCTCGAACCAGGTGGACTTGGGCGGCATGACCTCGTCGGCGTCGGCCACGGCCATGAGATCCTGCATGCGGGGGGGGTAAAGCGAGAAGGCCAGGGCCATTTCCCCGCTGTTCACGCGCTTTTCCAGCTCAGGCAGGCCGCGGATGCCGCCCACGAAGTCGATGCGCTTGTCGCGGCGCGGGTCGCTGATGCCCAGGATGGGGGCGATGAGGTTGTTCTGTAGCAGGCTTACGTCCAGGCGGCCGACAGGATCGTTCGGGATCAGGGCCGGCTTGACGTTTAGTTTGTACCACTTGCCGGAAAGATAGAGGCCGAACTCGCCGGGCTGGGTGGGCTTGACTGCACTTGAGGCGGCCTCGACTTCGAACGCACACTTGATCTTGTCCAGGAAGGTTTCAATCGTGAGGCCGTTCAAGTCGGTGATCACGCGGTTGTAGTCGAGAATCTTCATTTCGTGCGCGGGGAAAATCACCGACAGGAAATAATTGTAGGCTTCCTCGCCCGTGTGGGCCGGGTTGGCCGCCTTGCGCGCCGCGCAAATGCGCGAGGCCGAAGCCGAACGGTGGTGGCCGTCGGCGATGTAGAGCGCGGGCATGGCGTCGAACAGGCGGGTAATGGCGGCGATGTCCTCGGCATCGCGCATGACCCACAGGGTGTGGCGCACGCCGTCGTCGGCCACGGCATCGGCGTCGGGCGTGCCCTGGGCGGTCTTCTTCAAAAAGGCGTCGACTTCGGGCTGGTCGGGATAGGCCAAGAGCACCGGGCCGGTCTGGGCATTGGTGGCGTCGATCTGGCGCACGCGGTCGTCTTCCTTGTCGGGGCGCGTGAACTCGTGCTTGCGGATGCGGTTGGTGTCGTAGTCGGCCACGCTGGCGGCGGCGACGATGCCCGTTTGCACATGCTCGCCCATGCGGATGCGATAGACATAGTAATAAGATGACTCGTCCTGTCTGAGCACGCCGGCGTCAATCATGGCCTTGAGGTTCTCGGCGGCCTTGGCATACACCTCGGGCGCGTAGGGGTCGGTGCCTTCGGGCAGGTCGATCTCGGGCTTGGAAATGTGCAGGAAGCTGAATGGTTTGCCCTGGGCACGCACGCGTGCCTCGGCGGTGGAAAGCACGTCGTAGGGCGGGGCGATCACCTCGCCGGCACGGCCGGGAGCCGGCCTCAGGGCGGGGAAGGGACGGATCAGGCTCATGTCGAATTCCTGGGGTGAAAATTGGGCGAACGCAGGGGCGCAGAGAAAACCAAATCTATTTACAAAGAGGACATGAAGGCAAGAGGAAAACCCGAATGAGTGCGCGTGACTCGCTTTGCCTTACTCCTGTCCTCTTGTCCTCTTGTCCTCTTTGTTCGAAAGTTGAATGTTCTATGACTTCAATTCTTCCATCAATTCACTTGCCGCCCCGAGTTTGGCTTCCAGGTCGGGCAAGGGTTTCTGCAGCTTCAGGCGGTCCGGCCCGGCCAGTTTGAGGCCGGCGCGGCTTTGCACCAGATGCAGGATTTTAACCGGATCGACCGGCGGATTCTTCATGAATTGCAGGGTGAGGCCGTCGGAGGTGGCATCGACGCGGGTGATGCCCAGCGGCTTGGCCAGCAGTCTGAGCCTGTGCCCCGCAAGCAATACCTTGGCCGGCTCGGGCATAAGGCCGAAGCGGTCGATGAGTTCTTCCCCCAGTTCGGTGATCTCGTCCGCCGTCCTGCAGTTGGCCAGGCGCTTGTAGATGACTAGGCGCTCGTGCACGTCGGCGCAATAGGTTTCCGGCAGCAGGGCGGGCTGGTGCAGGTTGATTTCCGACACCGCGCCAAGCGGTTCGGCCAGGTCCGGCTCGCGCCCGGCCTTGAGGCTGACCACCGCCGCGCCCAGCATGTCGTTGTAGAGCGAGAAGCCGACTTCCAGCATGTCGCCGCTTTGCTTTTCGCCCAGCACTTCGCCGGCGCCGCGGATTTCGAGGTCGTGCATGGCAAGATAGAAGCCCGCGCCCAGGTCTTCCATCATCTGGATGGCTTCCAGACGCTTCTTCGCCTGCGCGGAAAGCGCCTTCTCGTCCTCGATCAAAAGATAGGCGAAAGCCTGATGGTGCGAGCGCCCGACCCGGCCGCGCAACTGGTGCAGCTGGGCCAGGCCGAATTTGTCCGCGCGGTTGATGAGGATGGTGTTGGCAGTGGGGATGTCGATGCCGGTCTCGATGATGGTGGTGCACAGCAGCAGGTCGAAGCGCTGCTGGGTGAAGTCGCGCATCACGCGCTCCAGCTCGCGCTCGGGCATCTGGCCGTGGCCCACACGGATGCGCGCTTCCGGCAGCAGCTTTTCCAGTTTCTCCTGCATCAGGTGGATGGTGTCTACTTCGTTGTGCAGGAAGAACGCCTGGCCGCCGCGGCGCAGTTCGCGCAGCACGGCTTCGCGCACGAGGCCGGGCGAATAGGGGCGCACGAAGGTCTTCACCGCCAGGCGCTTTTGCGGGGCGGTGGCGATGACCGAGAAGTCGCGTATGCCTTCCAGCGACATCGCCAGGGTGCGCGGGATGGGGGTGGCGGTGAGCGTCAGCACATCCACTTCGGCGCGCAACTGCTTCAATCTTTCCTTTTGCCGCACGCCGAAGCGGTGCTCCTCGTCGATGATGACAAGGCCGAGGTTCCGGAACGCCACGTCTTTCTGCAGCAGCCGGTGGGTGCCGATGACGATGTCGATGCGCCCTTCGGCCAGATCCTGCAGGACCAGCGCCTGCTCCCTGGCGGTGCGGAAGCGGGAGAGTTCGGCGATCTTCACCGGCCAGGGCGAGAAGCGGTCGGCGAAATTCCGGTAATGCTGCTCGACCAGCAGCGTGGTCGGCGCCAGCAGCGCCACCTGCCTGCCGCCTGACACCGCGGCGAAGGCGGCGCGCAAGGCGACCTCGGTCTTGCCGAAGCCGACGTCGCCGCAGACCAGTCGGTCCATGGGTTTGCCGCTTTGCATGTCGGCGAGCGTCGCGCGGATCGCCTCGGCCTGGTCCGGGGTTTCCTCGAAGCCGAATGAGTCGGCGAAGGCCTGGTAATCGTGTTCGGAAAACCTGAAGGCGTGGCCCTCGCGCGCGGCACGGCGGGCGTAGAGGTCGAGCAGCTCCGCAGCGGTGTCGCGCGCCGCCTGCATGGCGCGGCGGCGCGCCTTTTCCCACTGCTCGGTGCCCAGGCGATGCAGCGGCGCTTCGTCGGCGCTGGCGCCGCTGTAGCGGCTGATGACTTCGAGCTGCGACACCGGCACGTAAAGCTTGTCGGCGTTGGCGTATTCCAGCAGCAGAAACTCGGTCGGCCCTTCGCCGAGGTCCATGGTGACGAGGCCCTGATAGCGGCCCACACCGTGCTGGATGTGCACCACCGGATCGCCGATTTTCAGTTCCGAGAGGTCGCGGATGAGATTGTCGACCGGCGTCGTCTTGCCGCGTTTTTCGCGTTTGTGGCGCGCGGGCAGGGCGTAGAGTTCGGTTTCGGTGATGACCGCAAGCCCTTGTTCCGGATGGACAAAACCGCAAGCGAGCGGCGCGAAACCGAGTTGAAGTGGTTTCGAGATGTCGAGGAAGGTCTGCCAGTTTTCCGTGCGTTCCGGGCTAAGGCCATGTTCCTTGAGATATTCGGCCAGCGTCTCCTGGCGGCCCTGGCTGGGCGCCAGCACCAGCACCTTGCCGGCGAAGCTTTTCAGGAAGGCTTCGAGCTTGGCCACCGGGTGCGGCAGGCGGCGGTCGACCACCACGTCGGGCACGGCTGTCGTGGCGGCAGTTTCGCCCTTGCCCAGATCCAGGCGGGCGAAGTCGTTGGCGCGCAGGAAGAACTGTTCGGTGTCGAGGAACAGGCGCTCCGGCGGCAAGAGCGGCCGATCCTTGTCCCCGGCTAGCAGGCGGTAGCGAGACTGCGTGTCCTGCCAGAATTCGTGGCTGACCGCCGGGGCGTCGCCATGAAGGGTGAGCAAGACATCTTTCGGCAGGTAGTCGAACAGCGTCGCCGTTTCTTCGAAAAACAGCGGCAGGTAGTACTCGATACCCGCCGGGGCGAGGCCGTTGCTGACGTCCTTGTAGAGTTTGGAGCGCGAGGGATCGCCCTCGAAAGTCTCGCGGAACTGCTGGCGGAAAAGCTTGATGCCGGCCTCATCGAGCGGAAACTCGTGCGCGGGCAAGAGCCGGATATCTTTCACCGGGTACAGGCTGCGCTGGGTGTCGACGTCGAAGGTGCGCAGGGTCTCGATCTCGTCATCGAAGAGATCGATGCGATAGGGCAGCACGCTGCCCATGGGAAAGAGGTCGATCAGCCCGCCGCGGATGGAAAATTCGCCCGGCGCGTAAACCTGGTTCACATGGGTGTAGCCGCCCTGGCGCATCTGCCCGCGGAAGGCGGCTTCGTCGAAGCGCTCGCCCTGCCTGAGGAAGAAAGTGTGCGCCAGCAGGAAGGACGGCGGGGCGAGGCGATAGAGCGCGGTGGACAACGGCGCCAGCACGATCTGAAACTGGCCGCGCGCCAGCTGGTACAGCGTGGCCAGGCGCTCGGACACGAGGTCGGGGTGTGGCGAGAAGGCGTCGTAGGGCAGGGTCTCCCAGTCCGGGAACAGGCAGACGGAAAGCTTTGGCGCAAACCAGCGGATCTCTTCCTGCAGCCTGTGCGCATCCCAGGCATTGGCCGTGAGCACCGCCAGGGTCTTGCCGCCGCGCGCCGCCTCGGCCAGATACCAGGCATCGCTGGAGCCGGCAAGCAGGGGCGCACGCGCCCGCTGGCCGGGCTTGGGATCAAGGGGGGAGAAACTCATGAGGAAGAACGGACTGCCAAGGCCGGATTATACCGGTTGCGGGGGCGGGTTGGCGAAAGGCTATGTGCCGGACACCACGGCGTCAGCCGGTTCGTCGGCGCCGAGCGGTTCTTCGGCACGGATCTGATGCGCCAGCACCGCAAGGTCGGCCTCGGAGGCGTCATTGCCAGCTTTGGCCCGTTCGAGTATGCGCGCCTTCAAGGTTTCGACCGGCACCGGAAAATCCAGGATGCGAAACCCGATCTTGCGCGTCCTGGCGACATCGCGCAGCAGGTCGCGCTGCCAGCGCGCAAGGAAAGCGGCGTCGACGATCACCGGCCAGCCGGCGTCGAGCAGCTCGCCGGCCAGTTCCGCCAGGCGCGCATAGGTCTGCCGCGTCGCATCCGCGGCGTAGAGATCTTCGCCGACGCCCGAGCCGGTTCTGGCCAGGGCATGCAGCCCGGCCATGCGCTTGCGTTCGATGTCCGAGCGCAGCCGGATTGCGCCGGGCGCCTGCATCAGCTTGCGCGTGACGGTGCTCTTGCCCGAGCCGGAAAAGCCGTGGGTGATCGCCAGGCTAGGCGTCGCGGCAGCGCTCAGACGCTGTGCCAGATCGAGCAGGGCGCGCACTTCCTTTCGCGCCGCCTCGCGTTTTGCTTCGCCCAATTGCGCCATGCGGATGGCCGCCACTTTGGCGCGCACCATGGCGCGGTACACCGCGTAGTAGCGCAACAGCGCCAGACCTTCGTAGTCGCCGCTCTCCTCCAGCCACAGGTTGAGGAACAGCCAGGCCCAGTCGTCATGGCCGCGCTGCAACAGGTCCATGTAGAAAAAGGCGATCTCCGACTGGATGTCGATCCAGCGCAGTTCCGCGTTGAACTCGATGCAGTCGAACACCAGCAGCCTGCCGTCCACCCAGGCCAGGTTGCCCAGGTGCAGGTCGCCGTGGCATTCGCGCACGAAGCCGTTTAGTTTCCGCTGCGCCATGAGGGGAACGAGGCGGGCGTGCTCGCGCCCGCTCCAGCGCGAAAGCCCATCGAGCAGTTCGCGGTCGGCGGCGCTTGCCAGGTGCGGCGCGATCTGCGCGAAGTTTTGCGCCACCGGCTTCCACACCGCTTCGGGCGTGCCATAAGGGCTGTCGGCGCCCGACTTGTCGCAGCTTTCCAGATGGAAGCGGGCAAGGGTGACGGCGATGGCTTCCACATGCTGCGCCGTCATGCCGCCTTCGGCATCGAGCTTGTCGAGCGTGGCCTCGGCCGGAAACTGGCGCATCTTCACCGCGTACTCGAAAGCCACGCCCACGCCGTTCACGCGCGGCGCCTTGGGCGTGCCGGTGATGGGCACCACGGCCAGATAGATGTCCGGCGAAAGCCGCCGGTTCAGCCGCACTTCCTCGCGGCAGGCCGCAAGGCGTTTGTCGAGCGTGCCGAAATCGAGAAAGCCCAGATCAAGCGGCTTTTTGATCTTGTAGGCGAATTCGCCGGTAAGCAGTACCCAGGAGATATGCGTTTCGATCACGCGGACGGAGCGGATGGGATGGTCGTAGCAGGCCGCATCGTTCAGTCTGCGTATCAGGTCGGCAGAATGGCTCATGGCTTTGCATTGTAGCCGCATGCCTGGCAACGAGGTTGGCGCGGCCGGTTCCATGTCCATGAGGACAGGCTGCTAGAATCCCGTCCATGCCACGTTTCTTCGCCCTGGTTCCCGCCGCAGGCTCCGGCTCCCGCATGGGGAGCGAACTGCCCAAGCAGTATCTTCCGTTATGCGGGCGCCCCCTGATCGAGCACACCATTCGCGCATTGGCCGCGCATGCGCGCATCGAGCGCGTTTACGTGGTGCTGTCGCCGGAAGACGGCCGGTGGGAAGGGCATGGCATCAGGCACGACAAGCTGAGCGTGCTGCGCTGCGGCGGCGCGGCGCGGGCGGATTCGGTGCTGAACGGCTTGAAGTCCATTGCCGGCGCAATATCCGCCGACGATTGGGTGCTGGTGCATGATGCCGCGCGCCCCTGTCTGCGGCCCGAGCATCTTGACCGCATGCTGGCGGAACTGGCCGAAGACGAGGTGGGCGGCATTCTCGCGGTGCCGGTGGCGGACACCCTCAAGCGCGCCGGCGACGACCGGCGCATTGCCGCGACGGTACCGCGCGAGGGGCTGTGGCAGGCGCAGACGCCGCAGATGTTTCGCCACGGTTTGTTATTGAAGGCGCTGGAGGCGGCGGGCAGCGCAGCGACGGACGAGGCTTCGGCGATCGAGCGCATGGGACTTCGTCCCAAACTGGTCGAGGGCGACGTCCGCAACCTGAAAGTGACTTACGCGCGCGACCTGGAACTGGCCGCGCTGATCCTGGAACACTGGAGAGAACAAGAATGCAGATAAGAGTGGGGCAGGGTTTCGACGTGCACGCCTTTGCCGAGCACCGCAAGCTCGTCATCGGCGGGGTGGAGATTCCTTGCGACAAGGGTCTTTTGGGCCATTCCGACGCGGACGTGCTGCTGCACGCGATCTGCGATGCGCTGCTGGGCGCGGCCTCCCTCGGCGACATCGGCAGGCATTTCCCGGATACGGATGCACAATACAAAAACATCGATTCGCGCGAGCTGTTGCGCGATGTGATGGCGCGCATCAAATCCCTGGGCTGGCAGGTGGGCAATGTCGACGCCACCATCATCGCGCAGGGGCCGAAGATGGCGCCGCACATTCCAGCCATGGCGGCCAACATCGCCGCCGACCTCGGCTGCGCGCCGGATCGAATCAGCGTGAAAGCGACCACCACGGAAAAACTCGGTTTTGCCGGCCGCGGCGAAGGCATTGCCGCGCAGGCCGTGTGCCTGTTGACGCGGGCATGAGCCAGCCCACGCATCAGCGCATGTTCTTTGCCTTGTGGCCGAGCGAGGAGGTTCGCCGCGCCCTTTGGCAGGCGAGCGGGCAACTGCACAGGGTATGGAACGGGCGCCGTACCAAGCCGGATACCTTGCACATGACCCTGGTGTTCCTGGGCGACGTCGAGCTTTCGCGCCTGGATGAGCTGCGGGCGGTGGCGGCGCAAATGGACACGCACCGCTTCAGCCTCAACCTCAACCACGCCTCGTGCTGGCGCTACAACAAGGTGGGTTTTCTGAGCCCTCAGGAAAGCCCGCCGGAACTGCTGCAACTGGTTTACGGACTGGAAGACAATCTGGAAGCGGCAAATTTCGCTTTCGACGACCGGACTTACCGGCCGCATCTCACCCTGCTTCGCAACACGCGCTGCACGACCCAGGTGACGCTCGAACCCATACACTGGGACATCGAGGAATTCGTGCTGGCGGGGTCTTCGCCCACGGACCATGGCCCCAGCTATCAGTTGCTGGGGCGCTGGCGATTGAAAGTTTGAGGCTTCACAGACACACGCAGGACGCGAGATGCCGGGCCAGTTCCCTGTCGCTGGCGCGGGTGTAGTCTTTTTCCAGCCTGTCCGAGACCAGCGCTTTCAGCGCGTCGCTCATTCGCTGGTTGAGCTGCCCCAGGAAAGCGGGCGGCGCCACCAGCACCAGGCGGGCAAACTGGTTGGCCACCCGCCCGCTGTCCAGTTCGCGCGCCAGTTCCAGCGCGAAAACGTCGGCTTCGTGTTCCTTGGGGCTCGTGGCCGGCACGAAGGAGCCGTGCCCGTTGCCCGCCCCGGGGTTGTGGCCGGGCCGGTCAGATACGAGATTGGAATTTTTTTCCCGGCTTTGCGGGTGTTCGAACGCTTTGACCATCTCCAGTCCTTTGTTCGGGCCGGTATTCCGGAAAAGTTTTCCGGACGATGCATTGCTGACCAAAATCCAGGTAGTGCTCAATTCTTGCTCCTTTGTTCTGGTTGCGGGAAAGACATTTCTCCCGTTTTCAGGCTAGCAGTTCAGGCGCTTTTTTCCAGAACGGCCAAAGCCAGCGCGTCGAAGTCGCCCCGGCCGATTCCGGACAAAGGAAACTCGAGACCGCCGGTGCGTTCGCCGTAGTTTTTGCCAAGAGATTTGCGGTAGGCAGGGTCGTAGTGATTTTCCAGCATGTCGCGCACGAACTCGGCCCAGCGTTGCTGCCTCACCAGTTCGCCCCAGCGCCCGACGGTTTCGCGGCCGCGCAATTGGGCCAGATGTTCGATCCGGCCAAGCAGGGGTTGCGGGGAAGCGAGAAAATGTCCGTATTCCTCCAGCAGCAACTTTACGCGCTGCTCGACGGAGGCTTCCAGCCACAGGCTCCGGCTGGCGCGCATGGCCGCGAGCAGGGCGTCGGGCACGCGCAGCCTGCCGATTTTCCTGCTTTCGGACTCGACGAACACGGGCCTGGCCGGGTCGAAGTGCTTCAACTGCCACCAGATCGAGCTTTCCAGCCATTTCTGGCTGGGCTGCGGCTGGCCGGGGAGGTCGCCCAGCAGCGAGCCGCGGTGCGCGGCCAGGGCTTCGAGGTCCAGCACCTGCGCGCCTTTCGATTGCAGCACCTGCAGCAGCCGGCTTTTGCCGCAACCGGTGGGCCCGCAGACGACGCGAAAGCTGAAGCGGTCAGGCAGGGTTTCCAGTTCGGCCACCACGGTGCGCCGGTAGCTCTTGTAACCGCCATCGAGCCGGCCGGCCTTGAAGCCGACCTTCTGCAGCACGTGCGCCATCGAACCGCTGCGGTTGCCGCCGCGCCAGCAGTAGATGAGGGGCTTGTAGTCGGCCGGCTTGGAGGCGAAATAGCGCTCCAGATGGTCGGCGATGCGGCGGGAAACCAGGGCGGCGCCGACTTTCTTGGCTTCGAAAGCCGACACCTGCTTGTGCAGGGTGCCGACGCGGGCGCGTTCCTCGTCGTCCAGCACCGGCAGGTTGACGGCGCCGGGGATGTGGTCCTCGGCGTACTCGCCGGGCGTGCGTGCGTCGATAATTTCCGAGTATTCGCCCAGTTGTGCTACGGTTGCTACGCCGGAATTTTTCACCACATGCCGATTCAATGAGTATTCGATTGACCGAATTGTCCCACGGCGGCGGATGCGGTTGCAAAATCGCTCCCGCCGTGCTGCAGGAAATCCTTTCCCAATCTGCGCCCATGGCCGGCTTTGCCGACCTGCTGGTGGGCACGGAATCGAGCGACGATGCCGCGGTTTACCGCCTGAACGACAGCCAGGCCATCGTCGCAACCACGGATTTTTTCATGCCCATCGTGGACGACGCCTTCGACTTCGGACGCATCGCCGCCACCAACGCCCTGTCCGACATCTACGCCATGGGCGGCAAGCCGCTGTTTGCCCTGGCCATCGTGGGCATGCCGGTGAGCAAGCTGCCGACCGAAGTGATCCGCCAGATCCTGGCCGGCGGCGAGGCGGTGTGCCGGGCGGCGGGCATTCCCATCGCCGGGGGGCACTCCATCGATGCGCCCGAGCCCATCTACGGCCTGGTGGCGATCGGCGTGGTGCATCCGGACAAGATCAAGCGCAATGACCGGGCGCAGGCCGGCGATGCGCTGATTCTGGCCAAGCCGCTGGGCGTGGGCGTGTTTGCCGATGCCATGAAGAAAGGCAAGCTGGACGAGGCCGGCTATGCGCAGATGCTGTCTTCCACCACCCAGCTCAACACCCCCGGCATGGTGCTGGGCAACCTGCCGGACGTGCATGCCATGACCGACGTCACTGGCTTCGGGCTGCTGGGGCATCTGCTGGAGATCACGCGCGGCTCCGGGCTGGGGGCGGAGATCGTGTTTGCCGACCTGCCGGTGCATCCGCTGGCGCTGAAACTGGCCGAGGCGGGCTTTGCCCCCGGCGCCTCCGAGCGCAACTGGGTGAGTTATGGCCACGAGGTGCGCCTGCCGCAAGGCTTGGCGGAGTGGCAGCGCAAGCTGTTGTGTGACCCGCAGACCAGCGGCGGCTTGCTGGTTGCCTGCGACCCGGGCGCCATCCCTTCCGTGCTGGACGAAATGAGCCGCCATGGCTTTGCCGGGGCGCGGGTGATCGGAAAACTGGGAAAAGGGAGTGGCGTGGCCGTCAGGCTTTCCACGAGAGACCTGAATTGAAAAAGCCCGGTTCAACCGGGCATTTTCACGTGTTCCGGACGTTTGATGACTGCCGGGCAGCGTGGTCTCCGTGGCGTCGTTCGCGTTTGCGCCTGTCCTCGGCAACACCCGGCGGCAGGCCGGCGTCGGGATTGGCGCGCCGCTCGCCCAAGCGCCGTTCGATGGGAATGAAATCGACCTCGTACGATGGCAGGGTGATGAAATCAACCTGGTAGATGGGCAAGGGGGTGTCTGTCATGACCAGCCTCCACTGAATTGAGTCCAGTTCCCATCCATACTAAGCCAATTTCCCGGCTCTTTTCTCCAGAGAGCGTATGAGCCGATCAACGGAACGGGCAAAGCGATCAACGGTAGGCATTTGTGGGCTCAGACCAACGGGGGCTTGGCCCACAGGCTACTCGTGCCGGTCGCGGGCCTGTTTCAGCAACTGGGACTGCTCGCGTTTCCACTCGCGCTCTTTTTCGGCCGCGCGCTTGTCATGCTGTTTTTTGCCTTTGGCCAGGCCGATTTCCAGCTTGATGCGCCCTTTGGAATAATGCAGGTCGAGGGGCACCAGGGTGTAGCCGGCGCGTTCGACCTTGCCGATCAGCTTGTCGATTTCGGCGGCATGCAGCAGCAGTTTGCGCGTGCGCGTGGGGTCGGGGTGGACGTGGGTGGAAGCGGTGGGCAGCGGGCTGATGTGGCAGCCGATGAGGAAGACCTCGCCTTTTTTCACCACCACATAGGATTCCTTGAGGTTGGCGCGCCCGGCGCGGATGGCCTTGACTTCCCAGCCTTCCAGCACCAGTCCGGCCTCGTGCCTTTCTTCGATGAAGTAGTCGTGAAAGGCTTTTTTGTTCTCGGCAATGCTCATGGCCGCGATCGATTCCGTAAAATGTCATTTTACTTTGTTTCCGGCACAGGCATGGCGCAGGTCCACAAAACCGTACTCGTGGAGCACCCGGCCGGCGCGATGTTCGCGCTGGTGGACCGGGTCGAGGATTACCCCGCATTCCTGCCCTGGTGCGGCGGCACGGAAGTGAAATGGCGCGACGACCTGACCACGGTCGCTACCATTCACATCGACTACATGGGGGTGAAGCAGAGCTTCACCACCGAAAACCGCAAACAGGCGCCGACGGAAATGAATTTGACCCTGAAGAATGGTCCGTTCAGCCATCTGCAGGGCCACTGGCGTTTCTTCGCCCTGGGTGAAACCGCCTGCAAGATCGAATTCGCCTTGAACTACACTTTTTCCAGCCGCGTGCTGGAAACCCTGCTCACCCCCGTGTTCAGCCACATCACCAATACCTTTGTGGATGCGTTCGTGAAGCGGGCCGACAAGGTGCTGGCTGCGCCATGAACGACGATTCCCTCATACACGTAGAAGTGGCCTATGCGCTCCCGCACGTGCAGATGCTGATTCCCCTGAACGTGCCCCTGGGCACCACGGTGGAAGAAGCGATAAAGCTGTCCGGCGTGCTGGAGAAGTTTCCCGACATCGATCTGGCCAAGAACAAGGTGGGCATCTGGAACAAGGTCAGCGAACTTTCCGCCGTGCTGCGCGACAAGGACCGCGTGGAAATCTACCGTCCGCTGATTGCCGACCCCAAGGAAGTGCGCCGCAAGCGTGCAGAGGAGGGCAAGGTCATGAAAAAGGGCGGCGGCGATCTGGCGGGAAAGCCCGTGTAGGCCGGCCAGGCAAAAAAAAAAACGGGGGCCGCGGCCCCCGTTTTCACAGGATCGGGGATTACAGGTCCTTGAGTTGCTGAACCGGGTAAGTGGTTTGCTGAATGCCCAGCTTGGCGAGTTCCTGGGCTTTTTGCGCGTTGCTGAGAACGGCAACGCTGTCGCCTTTCTTGGCTGCGGCTTCGGCGGCCTTCAGGGCGCTGTCGGCTGTGGTCCAGAGGGCGTTCTTGGCCTTGGCTTCCTTGACTGCGGCCTGGGCGGCAGCAAGCGCGGCCTTGGCGCTTTCGGATATCGTGGGGGCTGCGGATTTTGCGGGCTCTTGCACGGCGCAACCGCCAATGGTCAGCAGGGATGCGGCAGTCAGGGCGATCAGGACTTTGCGCATTACTTATCTCCTCTCGGTTTTTTGATTGAAAAACTGGACGGCTCAAGGCTGCATGGCATTTCCTTGTCCGAATGAACCGAAAATTAGCCCTTTGGGGCGCCCGCGTCAATGCATTTGTGGTTTTTTGCCGTGGTAGATTACAACCACGTGCGGCCGTGCTTTATCAGTATTGGGTCATCCCGTATAATCCGCTTTTGCCAAGGAAACAAAGCGATGCGCGTTCTACAAAAAGCTCTGACCTTCGACGACGTTCTGCTCGTTCCGGCCCAGTCAGACATCCTCCCGCGCGACGTCAGCCTGAAAACCCGCCTGACCCGCGCCATCAGCCTCAACATCCCGATCATTTCCGCCGCCATGGACACCGTGACCGAGGCGCGCCTTGCCATCACGCTGGCGCAGGAAGGCGGCATCGGCATCATTCACAAGAACATGAACGCCAAGGCCCAGGCGGCGGAAGCCGCCAAGGTCAAGCGCTTCGAGTCCGGCGTGGTCAAGGATCCGGTGACGATTTCGCCCGAGATGTCGGTGCGCGAGGTGATGGAACTCTCGCGCCAGTTGAAGTTCTCGGGCCTGCCGGTAGTCGACAAGGACGGCAAGGTGGTCGGCATCGTCACCAACCGCGACCTGCGCTTCGAGACCAGGCTCGACCAGCCGATTGCCAACATCATGACCCCGCGCGAGCGACTGGTCACGGTGAAGGAGGGGGCCAGCCTGGAAGAGGCGACCGCGCTGCTGCACAAGTACCGCCTGGAGCGCGTGCTGGTGGTGAACGACGCCTACGAATTGAAGGGCCTGGTCACCGTCAAGGACATCCAGAAGGCCACCGAACATCCGCTCGCCTGCAAGGACGAGCAGGGCCGCCTCAGGGTCGGCGCGGCAGTCGGCGTGGGCGCGGACAATGACGAGCGCATCGAACTGCTGGCCGCGGCCGGCGTGGACGTGATCGTGGTGGACACCGCTCACGGCCACTCCCAGGGCGTGCTAAAGCGCGTGGAGTGGGTGAAGAAGCGCTTCCCCAACGTGCAGGTGATCGGCGGCAATATCGCCACCGCCAAGGCCGCCACCGCCCTGGTCGAGCACGGCGCCGACGCGGTCAAGGTCGGCATCGGCCCCGGCTCCATCTGTACCACCCGCATCGTCGCCGGCGTGGGCGTGCCGCAGATCACCGCGGTGGCCAACGTGGCCGAGGCGCTCGCCGGCACCGACATCGGCGTCATCGCCGACGGCGGCATCCGCTTCTCGGGCGACATCGCCAAGGCGCTGGCCGCCGGCGCGCATTGCGTCATGCTCGGCGGCCTGCTCGCCGGCACCGAGGAGGCGCCGGGTGAAGTCGAGCTCTATCAGGGACGTTCCTACAAGTCCTATCGCGGCATGGGCAGCCTGGGCGCGATGCAGCAAGGCTCCAAGGATCGCTATTTTCAGGACACCGAAGCCAACGCCGACAAGCTGGTGCCGGAAGGCATCGAGGGGCGCGTGCCCTACAAGGGCAGCGTGCTCAACGTCATCCATCAACTCATCGGCGGCGTGCGCTCCAGCATGGGCTACCTCGGCTGCAATACCATCGAGGAAATGCACCAGAAGGCCGAGTTCGTCCAGATCACCGCCGCCGGCATCCGCGAGTCGCACGTGCATGACGTGCAGATCGTGAAGGAAGCGCCGAATTACCGCGTGGAGTGAGGGATGAGGGTCAGGATTCAGGGATCAGGGAAAGTCACGCTGAGCGTGGCTTTTTCTTTTGATTGCTAAGTCTGGCCTCGTTTCCCTGACCCCTGAATCCTGACCCCTGGCCCCTGACATGCACCAGAAAATCCTCATCCTCGATTTCGGTTCCCAGTACACCCAACTCATCGCCCGCCGCGTGCGTGAGGCCCATGTTTACTGCGAGCTGCATCCCTTTGATGTTTCAGAACAATTCATCCGCAACTTCAACCCTGCCGGCATCATCCTGTCGGGCGGCCCGGCCTCCGTCACGGAAGAGGAAACCCCGCGCGCGCCGCAGGTGGTGTTCGAACTGGGCGTGCCGGTGCTGGGCATCTGCTACGGCATGCAGACCATGGCCGCGCAGCTGGGCGGCAGGGTCGAGAACGCCAGCCATCATGAATACGGCTATGCCGAGGTGCGCGCCCGCGGTCATTCCAGGCTGCTTGCCGACATCCAGGATCGCTGCGACCCGGACGGCAAGTGCTGGCTGGACGTGTGGATGAGCCACGGCGACCGCGTGGTCGAACTGCCGCCCGGCTTCAAGGTCATCGCCGACAACGCCGCCACGCCGATCGCGGGCATGGCCAACGAGGACAAGCGCTTCTACGCCTTCCAGTTCCATCCCGAAGTCACCCACACCCTGCAGGGCAAGGCCATCCTCAACCGCTTCGTGCACGACATCTGCGGCTGCGGGCAGGATTGGAACATGCCCGACTACGTCACCGAAGCGGTGGCGAAAATCCAGTCTGAAGTCGGGCAGGACGAGGTCATCCTGGGCTTGTCCGGCGGCGTGGATTCCTCCGTCGCGGCAGCACTCATCCACCGCGCCATCGGCGACCAGCTCACTTGCGTCTTCGTCGATACCGGCCTTTTGCGTCTGAACGAAGCCGAGCAGGTGATGGAAACTTTCGCCAGGAACCTGGGCGTGAAGGTCATCCACGTGGACGCCACCGAGCAGTTCATGGGCAAACTGGCCGGCGTGGCCGATCCCGAGAAAAAGCGCAAGATCATCGGCGCCGAGTTCGTCGAGGTATTCCAGCGTGAGGCCGGCAAGCTCAAGAACGCCAAATGGCTGGCCCAGGGCACCATCTACCCCGACGTGATCGAGTCGGCCGGCGCCAAGACCAAGAAAGCCCACGCCATCAAGAGCCACCACAACGTCGGCGGCCTGCCCGAGGACATGCACCTGAAGCTCCTGGAGCCGCTGCGTGAACTGTTCAAGGACGAAGTGCGCGAACTCGGCATCGCGCTCGGTCTGCCGCACGACATGGTCTATCGACACCCCTTCCCGGGCCCCGGCCTCGGCGTGCGCATCCTCGGTGAAGTGAAAAAGGAATACGCCGATCTGCTCAGGCGGGCGGATCATATTTTCATTGAAGAATTGCGCGCAAGTGGCTGGTATGAAAAGACTTCCCAGGCCTTTGCCGTCTTCCTGCCGGTCAAGGCGGTGGGCGTGATGGGGGACGGGCGCACCTACGACTACGTCATCGCGCTGCGCGCCGTGCAGACCCAGGACTTCATGACCGCCCACTGGGCCGAACTGCCGTATTCCCTGCTCGCCAAGGTCTCCAACCGCATCATCAACGAGATTCGCGGCATCAACCGCGTGACCTACGACATCACCGGCAAGCCGCCGGGTACCATCGAGTGGGAGTGAGTAGAGGTCTGGCAGCGACTGGCGAGAACAAGCAACAAAGTCTCTGTAAGTCATTGATCTGAAATAAAAAATCTCAAATTTTTCTGGCAGGGTCTGGCAGCATCAAGCGGG
>JBFMCR010000004.1:0-42899 GCA_040754425.1 Pseudomonadota bacterium
CCATTCGTCCACCGAGGGCGGTAAAAGCAAGGACTGGCCAGGGGTGTAGGGAAGGTAGGAGGTAGGCATGTGATATTGTCGCTTATCTTTGGCTGTCCAGGGCTTCTGCCGCGCAGACTCCTAGCTCATGGAAAATCAGACCCGCAAGCTTTTCTTCGGGCAGGTGCAGCATGGCCGGGGTTACCGGGTCATCGAAGAAGCCGAGTGTGGAATAGGCGGTTACCCCGCCGACCATTACGTCGTCGCCGGCATTCCTGAATGACGCGGCATATTCTTCCGCCAGCCGTTTGGAGTAATAGCCGCGGTAGGGTACGCAGCCGACCACGGGGAAACACGACTGGCGCGGTTCAAGGTCGAATTCCGGCGCCACCCAGACATTCCACACCGGATAGTCGCGGTCCAGCGGAGCATAGTTTCGATAGGAGCCGTTGTCGGGCAGCGCCAGTTCACGGCTGGCGAATTCGCGAATGGCGGCGATCTTCCGCAACTGTGCTTCGAGTTTACTGCCGCTGCCGGCGCTGGCTGCGGCGGCCACCAGCGGCTGGCGCCGCGCCATGAGGTCGAGGTGGCCGAGCGAGGCGTGCATGGGGTAGCATCCATGCAGCAGCAGGGTGAGGCAAACAGCGGCGAAGCAAACGACAGCTTTGGTTGGCATGGCTGTCCCGATGGCGGCAAAATGCAGGTTGCAGCCCTGAAAAAACGGGCTGCGACGAAAAAACAATAACAATCAGGGGAAAGTATGTTGCACAGTTCAGGCACGGCGCAAGCCGTTGCCTTCAAATTCAGCGGACGGGGCGGGGAGTATTTCCGCATCTGGATCGTCAATCTCGCACTCACCATCCTCACGCTGGGCATTTATTCCGCCTGGGCCAAGGTCAGGCGCCTGCAATATTTCTACCGCAACACCTCGCTCGCAGGCAGCAGTTTCGACTACCACGGCGCCCCCGTCGCGATTCTCAAGGGGCGCATCATCGCCGTCGTCCTGCTCGTGTTCTACAACGTGGCGGGCGGTCTGGATCCGTTTCTGGGCTTGGGCGCGTTTGCCTTGCTCATGCTGTTCGTGCCCTGGCTCATCCAGCGTTCGCTGCGCTTCAAGCTGCACAACAGCAGCTATCGCGGCCTGCGCCTGGGCTTTGACGGCACGGTCGGCGGCGCCTATCGGGTTTTCCTGCTCTGGCCGCTGCTGGCTTACGTCACCCTCGGCCTGCTGATGCCGCTGGCGCATCAGCGCATCAAGGCCTATCAGCACGGCAGCAGCCGCTATGGCGCGGAGAGGTTCCGCTTCTTCGCGGCCGAAGGCGGCTTTTTCAGTATTTATTTCAAGTTGCTTGGCCTGGTGATTCTGCTCGGCATCGGCATGGCAGTGCTGATCGGCATGGTCATGGGCGGGATGACGGCGCTGAACGTGCAGGGTGCTGACGAGGAGCGCCAGGCGGTCATTTTCGGAATGGCCATGCTCGTGATCTTCGGCATTTACCTGACGGCTTTCATGGTGCTTGGCCCCTGGTTTTCGGCGCGTATCCAGAATCTGGTCTGGAATGGCACCGCGCTCGGCGCGCACGGTTTTTTCAGCAATGTGCGCGCCCGGGATCTGTTCGTGATCTATCTCACCAATTTCATCGGCATCGTGCTGACGCTCGGCCTGTACAAGCCTTTTGCCGACATCCGCCTTGCCAGGTACCGGCTGGAACACATGGCGCTGAATCTGCAAGGCAGCCTGGAAGAGATCGTCGCCGGCCACCTGCATGACGTCAATGCGGCGGGCGAAGAGGCCGCCGACCTGTTCGATTTCGACATTTCGTTCTGATGGCCGCGGTCACGGCAGATTATTACGACGGCAGAAGCGCACGCGCGCACAGCGTGTCCCTGTCCTTGTCGGCAGATATGCTGGTGGTTCAGGGAGAGGATGTGGCGCGGCGCGATCCGTTGCATGCCCTGCACATATCCGAACCCATGGGCGCTGCTCCCAGGCTGATCAAGTTTGCCGACGGTGCTCATTGCGAGGTGCGCGACCATGATGCGCTGGCGGTGCTGCTCGATGCCGGCGGTCATCGCGACGGCTGGGTGGTGCGCCTGCATGGCCGCTGGCGGTGGGCGCTGGCTGCCGTGATCATTGCTGTCGCCAGCGTGGCGGCGGGTTATCGCTGGGGGCTGCCCGCGTTTTCGGAATGGCTTGCCTTCAGGTTGCCGGAGCGGACGCTGGCACAGATGGGAAAAAGTACGCTGGCATTCATGGACGAACACATGCTTTCGCCCAGCGCTTTGCCGACGGCGCGACGGCAGCGCCTGCGCGAGGCTTTCGAAAAGCTGCAGGTGCCTGATGGGAAAGCCGTCAGATACGTAATCGTTTTTCGCAACGGCGGTTCCGTCGGTGCCAATGCCTTCGCCCTGCCCGATGGCACCATCTTGGTTACGGACCAGTTGGTGTTCCTGGCCCGGCATGACGAGGAAATCCTTGCCGTGCTGGCGCACGAACTCGGACACCTGGACAGGCGCCACAGCCTGCGCATGCTCATTCAAGGTTCCATCGTCGGCGTTGTCGTGGCCTGGTATTTGGGCGATGTCAGCAATGTGGCGGCCGGCCTGCCTGCCATGCTGCTGCAGGCACGCTATTCACGCGAGCACGAGCGCGAAGCGGATGCTTATGCCGTCTCCATGCTGAAAGCGAATGGCATATCGCCCGGCCGCATGGCGGACGTGCTGCGGCGCATTGAGCAGGCGCAGGAATCGAGGGAGTGTGGAGCGGGTGGCGAACAGACAGGCATCCTCGACGGATACATGGCTTCGCATCCGGCTACCAGCGAGCGCATCAGGATGCTGGGACGTGATTAGTCACCGGCAAGCGATCACGCCAAATCAGCGGACATGGCGGCAGTGGTGCTCACAGCGGTCGTCGTCGCGCCAGACACCCTTGCCGTGCTTCCAGTCATGGTGATGGTCGTGACGATGATGGTGTTCGTGGTGATGGATGTGATGCACGACCGGCCGCGGCACCCAGATGACATGGCCTGGATGGCGGTGGCTGTGGGTCCAGTAATGGCGCCCGTCCGACTCGTACAGGACGCGATAACCGTAGTAGCCTCCGCTGCCGAATGAGATGTAATAGTTCGGCTCCACCGTCACTACCCGGCCGTAGACGTAATCGCCATGCGCCATGATGCTGCCCGAGGCGGCCAGCAGCACGGATGCAATGAGGGATTTGCGTAACATGGCATTCTCCTTGAAAACGTGACAGAGTGCCTATTGGTTTACCAGCGGCTGTGACTTTCGTGCCAGGGGCCATGGCGCGAGCCATCGGCAACGACAAAATCCACCTTGAGGTCGATCCACTTGCCGGGATCATAGGGCAAGCGGGTGGAGTAATGCCTGCCGTTATAGCGATAGACCACGTCGTAGCCGACGATTTCGTGGTGGAAATCGTTGACCTTACGGCAGTGTTCGACAGGTCGTTCGACATAGCGATAGCTGCTGCCGTCGTTCCAGCGGTCGCCGATGACGGCACCGGTGGCGGCGCCCACGGCTGCCGCCGCCACCTTGCCATCGCCCTTGCCGACGGTGGAGCCCAAAAGCCCGCCTGCCACGGCACCGAGAATGGCGCCGCCGGTGTTGTTGCCGCCGGCATGAACCCTGCGGCTTTCGTATTCGGTCCAGCACTCCCGGCGGGGCTCGTTGACCCGTTCGTAAATCGGCGTTGAGGAAACCACCCTGGCGCGGTCATGGTATTCGTGGCCTGCCTGGGCGGCGCCGGCAGCAAGCGCCAGCACGGCAGTGAGAACTGTGATCGAGGGTTTGGTACGGGTTTTCATGGTTTACGACTCCTTTTTGTTTTCGCGGAATTCATCGACGTCCGCGTTCGTCATGCCTGGGTTGCGGATAGCGGCGCTCGTAGCCATAGCCGTAGCCATGTTCGCGTCCGCTTTCATCCATCTTGCGTTCACCCTTTCTGTCCTGCGAGCGGTTGTTTCCGTGCATCTCACGCTCATCGCGCTTGCCGTAGTCGCGCTCGATGCGGGCCTGCTGCGCAGAGAACTGCATGAAGTCTCTGTCCGCATAGCGAGGGCCGGCAGCGGCCTGGCCGGACAACATCAGGCTCGCGAGGCTTGCAGTCAGCAGTACGGTAAAACCTGCGTTCATCTCTTTCTCCTTTTGGGGAGACGTTGCCGCCTCCCACGCTTCGCAGTATGGGATCGAGTCGTAACCATGCGGTTTCCCGCAAGCCGGATTTTGTAACGAGTTGTAACCGGGCGCTCAATCCGGGTTAACAGTCGCGCAGGCGCGCTGTTATATTGAGCGCATGAGCGAGAACGTCCCCCTCATTTACGTGGTCGATGACGATCCCGGCATTCGCGACTCGCTGGCCGAGTATCTGGCAGGCCAGGGCTTCGAGGTCGCCTGCGCCGACGGCGGCGGGACCCTGGATGCGCTGCTGGAAAAGGCCTGCCCCGACCTCCTGGTGCTGGACCTGATGATGCCGGGCGAAGACGGCCTTTCCATCGCGCGCAGGCTCAAGGGCCGGGCCGGCGCGCCGCCCATCATCATGCTTTCGGCCAAGGGCGAAGACATCGACCGGATCGTCGGCCTAGAGGTCGGCGCCGACGATTACCTGCCCAAGCCTTTCAACCCGCGCGAGTTGCTCGCGCGCATCCGTGCCGTCATGCGTCGCACGGCCGCCGGCCCGGCAAATTCCGGCGAATCGCCCAAAGTGGCGGAATTCGGGCCTTTCAAGGCAAACCTCGACGCCCGTTCGCTGAGCCGCGGCGACGAGGAAATCGAACTCACCAGCGGCGAGTTCAGCCTGCTGGAAATCTTCATCACTCATCCCAATCGTGCGCTGTCGCGGGATTGGCTGATGGATCAGCTGCGCGGTTTCGAGCGCGATCCCTTCGATCGCAGCATCGACGTGCGTGTCAACCGTCTGCGCAAGAAGATCGAGGATGACCCTTCCAACCCTCGCTATATCAAGACGGTGTGGGGGCAGGGCTATCTGTTTGCGCCGCAGGGCAAAACCTGATCAATGAACCGCTCTCTTTTCGCCCGCACTGCGCTTATCCTGGCAGTGGTGTTCATCCTGTTCCAGGCCATGGCCACGCTGGTGGTGTACCGCACTGTGGTCAGGCCGGTGGCGGAGCGGTCGGCGGATGACTTGGCCGGCCTGATCGTGCTGTCGGCGCAGACATGGGTGGAACTGCCTCCGGAAGTGCGTCCGGCATTCGAGCGCGAACTGGCCCGGCGCCATGGCCTGCGCCTGCATGCGGCTACCGGCGCCATTCGTCCGCCGGCGGAGGATTTCCCGTTCAAGCGGCTGATCGAACGGGCCTTGTCCGCACGCCTGGGTACGACAATTTTGCTCGAAGGCGGCAAGGAGAAGGGGACTGCCTGGGTCGTCATGGCCATTGGCGGCAGACAGCTGCAGGCAGGCTTCTTCCCCAACCGCTATGCGGTCAGGCCGCCGCTCGCGGCGGTGACGCTGGTGTCCGTCGGCACCTTCCTGGTGCTGCTGACCGCCTTGCTGCTGGTGCGACGCATCACCGTGCCGCTGGCGCGGGCCGCGCGCGCCGCAGGTGTGGTCGGCAAGGGCGGCATGCCCGAGCCGCTGCCGGAGACCGGCCCGCAGGAGCTGGCCGATCTGGCGCGCCGCTTCAACCAGATGGCGCGCGAAGTGCAGGAACTGCTGGAAAACCGCACCACCCTTCTGGCCGGCATTTCGCATGATCTGCGCACGCCGCTCACCCGCCTGCAGATCAAGCTTGAACTGCTGCAGACGAAGTTCGATCCTGCAAAGCTCGAAAGCATGGAAAAGGACCTGGCCGAGATGAACGCCATGATCGGCGGCTATCTCGAACTCGCGCGCAGCACCCGGCCGGAAATGGCGCAGGAAATCGATCTGGACGAATTGCTGCAAAAATTGGCCGACAAGCATGGTGCGCGCTACCAGTCCGGTGGCGCCTGCCGCCTCCGCGCCGGACCGGGAGCGCTCACCCGCATTCTCGACAACCTGCTGCAGAACGCCCATCGCTACGGCGCGGGCGAGGCCGCGTCGGAATTGCACCTGAAATGCGGGACGAAGCACGTGGAAATCTCGGTGCTGGATTCCGGCCCCGGCATTCCGGAGGCCGAACTGGAAAAAGTGCTGCGCCCCTTCTACCGCCTGGAAGCCTCGCGTGCCGCCGCCACCGGCGGCACCGGCTTGGGGCTTGCCATCGTCAAGCAGCTGGCCGAAATCAACGGCTGGGAAATCCGGCTTGCCAACCGGCCGCAAGGCGGACTCGAAGCCCGGCTGATTCTTGCCGGCTGATTGCGGGACAGCCGGAAACCGCCCCATTGCAGGTAAAATCGACGTTTTGAGCGTTGAAGAAACCGTCGATGCAAAGCTTTCAGGAACTGATCCTGGCCCTGCAGACCTATTGGGCCAAACAGGGCTGTGCGCTGCTGCAGCCCTATGACATGGAAGTCGGGGCGGGCACTTCGCATACCGCCACTTTCCTGCGTGCCCTCGGCCCCGAGCCGTGGAAGGCCGCCTACGTGCAGCCCTCGCGCCGCCCCAAGGACGGCCGCTACGGCGAAAACCCCAACCGCCTGCAGCACTACTACCAGTTCCAGGTGGTGCTGAAACCGGCGCCGGCCGACATCCTCGAACTGTATCTTGGTTCCCTCGAAGCGCTGGGCCTGGACCTCAGGAAGAACGACGTGCGCTTCGTCGAGGACGACTGGGAAAACCCCACGCTCGGCGCCTGGGGCCTGGGCTGGGAAGTGTGGCTGAACGGCATGGAAGTCACCCAGTTCACCTATTTCCAGCAGGTCGGCGGCATCGACGTGAAGCCCATCACCGGCGAGATCACCTACGGCCTGGAGCGTCTGGCGATGTATCTGCAGGGCGTGGAGAACGTCTTCGACCTCAAGTGGACCGGCGACCTCACCTACCGCGACGTTTACCACCAGAATGAAGTCGAACAGTCCGCCTACAACTTCGAGCACAGCGATGTCGACTTCCTGCTCACCGCCTTCGGCGCGCACGAGAAGCAGGCGCAGCACCTCATGGAACAGCAGCTCGCGCTGCCGGCCTACGAACAGGTGTTGAAGGCTGCGCATACCTTCAACCTGCTGGATGCGCGCGGGGCGATTTCCGTCACCGAGCGCGCCGCCTACATCGGCCGCATCCGCAACCTCGCAAAAGCCGTGGCGAGAAGCTATCTGGATTCGCGCGCGCGTCTCGGTTTCCCCATGGCGCCCAAAGCCTGGGCCGAGGAAGCGCTGGCGCAGATCGGGAAGAAAGTAGCCTAAGCATGACGACCAACAACCTTCTCGTAGAACTCTTCGTTGAAGAATTGCCGCCCAAGGCGCTGAAGAAGCTGGGCGAGAGCTTTGCCGAACTGTTGTCGGCCAGCCTCAAGGCCCAAGGCCTGGCAGCGGAGGATGCACAGGTTGCGAGCTATGCTTCGCCGCGCCGGCTCGGTGTTCACGTCCGCAATGTGCTGGCGCAGGCCCCAGACAAATCCGTGTCGCAAAAACTCATGCCGGTAGCAGTGGGCCTAAATGCCAACGGCCAGGCGACCCCGGCCTTGCTGAAAAAACTTGCTGCGCTGGGTGCGGATGCCGCTATCGTCGATAAACTCAGGCGCGAAGGCGAAGGCAGGAACGAAGCCCTGTTCCTCGATACCGTCGTCGCCGGCGCGAAACTCGCCGACGGCCTGCAAAAGGCGCTGGATGAAACCCTGGCCAGGCTGCCCATCCCCAAGGTGATGACCTATCAGCTGGCAGATGGCTGGAGCGACGTGAAGTTCGTGCGCCCTGCCCACCGTCTGGTAGCCCTCTATGGCAGCGAAGTGGTGCCGGTTTCGGTGCTGGGCCTCACTGCCGGCCGCGAGACCCGGGGCCATCGCTTCGAGGCGAAAAATCCGCTCGTTGCCATCGGGGACGCCGACAGCTACGCGCAGCAGCTGCGCATCGAGGGCGCGGTGATCGCGAGCTTCGCCGAGCGCCGCGCAGAGATCGTGCGCCAGATCGAAGCCGCCGCGGCAAAGCACGGCTTGAAGCCCATCGAGGACGAGGCGCTGCTGGACGAGGTGACGGCGCTGGTGGAGCGGCCCAATGTGCTGACCGGCCAGTTTGACGAGGTCTTCCTGGAAGTGCCGCAGGAATGCCTGATCCTGACCATGAAGGCGAACCAGAAATATTTCCCGCTGCTGGACGCGAACGGCAAGCTCACCAACAAGTTCCTCATCGTCTCCAACATCGCGCCGGCCGATGCTTCGGCCGTGATCGGCGGCAATGAAAGGGTCGTTCGCCCGCGCCTTGCCGATGCCAGGTTCTTCTTCGACCAGGATCGCAGAAAGCCGCTGGAGTCGCGCGTGCCGGGATTGGCCAAGGTCGTTTACCACAGCAAGCTCGGCAGCCAGGGCGAGCGGGTGGAGCGGGTGATGGCGATTGCGCGCGCCATCGGCGAAAAACTGGGCAGCGAGGAACTGGCCCTGCAGGCCGACCGCGCCGCGCTCTTGGCCAAGGCCGACTTGCTTACCGACATGGTCGGCGAATTCCCCGAACTGCAGGGCATCATGGGCCGTTACTACGCCCAGCACGACGGCCTGGGCGACGCCATCGCCATCGCCATCGAAGACCACTACAAGCCGCGCTTTTCCGGCGACGAACTGCCGCGCAACGACGTGGGCGCGTGCGTGGCGCTGGCCGACAAGCTGGAAACCCTGGCGGGACTGTTCGGCATCGGACAGATTCCGACGGGCGACAAGGATCCGTTCGCGTTGCGCCGCCACGCGCTTGGCGTGCTGCGCATCCTGATCGAGAAGAAGCTGCCGCTGGACCTGGGCGACCTGGTGAATACCGCCTTTGCCGCTTTCCCCAAAGGCATGCTGGCGCATGCGCACGCCGAGTTGGAAACCTTCATGTTCGAGCGCCTGGGCGGCATGATGCGCGAGCAGGGCTATACTGCCAACGAGGTCGAGGCCGTGCTGTCCCTGCGCCCGGCGCGCATCGACAAGGTGCCGTTGCAACTGCAGGCTGTGCGCGCCTTCTCCAAACTGCCGGAGGCGGCGAGTCTCGCCGCCGCCAACAAGCGCGTGGGCAACATCCTCAAGAAGGTGGAAGGCGGCGTGCCGGCGGCCGTCAATCAAAACCTGCTCAATGAAGAAGCTGAAAAAGCGCTCTACCGCGCCTTGTTGGAGATCAAGCCAAAAGCCGACACGGCCTTCGAGTCTGGCGACTACACCGGTTCGCTTACGGCGCAGGCAGTCTTGAGACCGGTAGTGGATACCTTCTTCGATGACGTGATGGTCAATGCCGACGATCCTGCGCTGAAAGCCAACCGGCTTGCCCTCCTGAGCCAGCTGCACCAGACCATGAACCGGGTGGCGGACTTGGCGAAACTGGCGGCGTAAGGCGTAAGATAGGCGGCATGAAGCTCATCATCCTCGACCGCGACGGCGTGATCAATTTCGATTCGGACCAATTCATCAAGAGTCCGGACGAATGGAAGCCGATTCCGGGCAGCCTGGAGGCGGTCGCGCGCCTGAACCAGAACGGCTATCGCGTGGTGGTGGCTAGCAACCAGTCCGGCATCGGGCGGGGGCTCTTCGACATGGCCGCGCTCAACGCCATTCACGCCAAGATGCATAAGTCTCTCGCGCAGTTCGGCGGCCGCATCGACGCGGTGTTTTATTGCCCGCACCCGGCCGACAGCCAATGCAATTGCCGCAAGCCGAAGACCGGCCTGTTTGAACAGATCGCCGAACGTTTCCACGCCGATCTGTCGGGCGTGCCCGCCATCGGCGATTCACTGCGCGACCTGCAGGCCGCTGCCGAGGTTGGCTGCCAGCCGGTGCTGGTCGAGACCGGCAAGGGCAAGAAGACCCGCGATGCCGGCGATCTGCCCGAAGGTACCCAGATATTTTCCAGCCTGGCGGAGGCCGTCGACGCCATTCTGAGCCGTACATGATTCTGCTGCGCTCCACCCTGTTTGCCCTGTTCCAGGCAACGGCGACGGTCGTTCTGTCTCTTTTTGCGCTGTTCACGTATCCCTTCGGGCCGTTTGCCCGCTATCGCATCATCACCTTGTGGAATCGCCTGATCGTCTGGGCGGCGTGGGTGATTTGCGGGGTCCGCTACGAAATCAGAGGCATGGAGAACCTGCCGGACGGGCCGGTCGTGGTCATGGCCAAGCACCAGTCGGCCTGGGAAACCATCGCCCTCCCCATCCTGCTGCCGCCGCAGGCCCTGGTGCTGAAAAAGGAATTGTTGAGGATTCCTTTCTTTGGCTGGGGACTGGCCATGCTTTCGCCCATAGCCATCGACCGCAAGGCCGGCAAGGAGGCGCTCAGGCAGATCGTCGTGCAGGGCGAAGCCAGGCTCAGGCAGGGGTTCTGGATCATGATCTATCCCGAAGGCACGCGCGTTGACCCCGGCAAGACCGGGCGCTATGGCATAGGCGGTGCGTGGCTTGCCACGCATACCGGCACGCCGGTGCTGCCGGTGGCGCACAATGCCGGGGAAGTCTGGCCCCGGCATTCCTTCATCAAATACCCCGGCACGATTACCGTTTCCATCGGCCCGGTGATATCCTCGCAGGGCAAGAAGGCCGATGCGCTGACCGAAGAGGTCAAGGCCTGGATCGAATCCGAGATGAAGCAGCTTCCCCATGCCAGAAAGCCGCAAGCAGAGCGTTAAAGACGGCGTCATTTGCGTCGAAGGTCGGGAAATTCCCTACCGGCTCACCCGTTCCCGCCGCCGCACGCTGGGCCTTTCCGTCACCGAATCCGGCGTGCGGGTCAATGTGCCCAAATGGGTCAGCCAGACGGAAATCGATCGCTTCCTGCAAGAGCGCATCCGGTGGCTGTTGCGCAACCTGGAAAAAATCGAGAAGAACCGTCGTGAGCAGCCGGTGCTGAGCCATGGCGAAACCGTCTTCTATCTGGGCGTGCCGCTGCAGATCCGGGTGGCCCCCTGCCTGTTCCCGGACGTGCGCCGCAACGGCCGCACGCTCTGGGTGTCCAGCCCCGACGAAGCCTCGGTGCCGGATCTGGTGCGCGCCTGGCTGCGCGAGCGCGCCGCACCCTTGCTCAGGCGAAGATTGATGATCCATGCGCTTAGGCAGGGCGGCCGCATCCCGCAGTTCGGGCTGTCGGATGCGCGCACCCAGTGGGGCATCTGCCATCCGGACGGGCGCATCCGCCTGAACTGGCGCCTGGCCCAGGCGCCGCTGTCCATCATCGACTACGTGGCAGCGCACGAGGTAGCGCATCTGGTACATGCCGACCACTCCGCCCGCTTCTGGCGCCAGGTCGAGCTTCTCCATCCCGATGCGGATACGGCACGGGAATGGTTGAACCGCCATGGCCACAAACTCATGATTTAGGAATCGAGAGATGAGAATTTTGCATACCATGCTTCGCGTCGGCGATCTGGAAAGATCGATCGACTTCTATACGAGAGTGCTCGGTATGAAACTGCTGCGCCGCAAGGACTATCCGGATGGCAGGTTCACCCTGGCTTTCCTCGGCTATGACAGCGAGGACAAGAGCGCGGTAATCGAACTCACCTACAACTGGGGGGTGGACAGCTACGAGCTGGGCACGGGCTACGGCCATATCGCGATCGAAGTCGACGACGCCTACAAGGCATGCGAGTCCGTCAGGGCCAACGGCGGCAAGGTGACGCGCGAGGCCGGGCCGATGAAGCACGGTTCCAGCGTCATCGCCTTCGTGGAGGATCCGGACGGCTACAAGATCGAGTTCATCCAGAAAGGCACGGCCGGCTGGACCCGCGACGGCGACTAGTCAGCGGCCGACGTACAGCGCCAGTTTCTCGAATTCGGCCACGCCCAGGTTTTCCGCGCGCAGGCCCGGATCGATGCCGCTCATCCGCAAAGCCTCCTCCCCGATCACCTTGCCCAGGGTGTTGCGCAGCGTTTTGCGCCGCTGTGAAAACGCCGCGGCGACGATTTGCGCAAAACGGTTTTCGTCGAGTGCGGGATAGCTTCCGGGCGCCTTGGGAATCAGGCGCACCACGGCGGAATCCACCCTGGGCGGCGGGTCGAAAGCTCCCGGCGGCACGTCGAACAGACACTCCATGTGCAAGCGCCGTTGCAGCATCACCGACAATCGCCCGTAGGCGGGGGTGGAGGGCTCGGCCACCATGCGCTCGACGACCTCCTTTTGCAGCATGAAAGTCATGTCGGCAATGGAGCGGGCGTAGTCCATGAGGTGAAACAATAGCGGGCTGGAAATGTTGTAGGGCAGGTTGCCGCAAACCCTGATCGTCTTTCCGAGGCTGCCGAAATCGAATTTCAGCGCATCGCCTTCATGAATGCAGAGCCGTTCCTGCGGATATTCCTTTTTCAGGCGCGCGATGATGTCGCGGTCCAGCTCCACCACATAGAGATGCGGCACGCGTTCCAGCAGCGGCCGGGTCAGGGCGCCGAGACCGGGGCCGATTTCGACCAGCACCTCATCGGGCTTGGGATCGATGGCATCGATGATGGCGTGGATGACGCCCTCGTCGACGAGGAAATGCTGGCCGAAGCGCCTGCGCGGAATGTGTTTCATGATTTGAATTTGAACAGGGAGGACAGGAGTGCAGGAGCAAGGCGGCCAATGAGTTTCTCTTTTGCCCTCCTCCTGTCCTCTTTGTTCGTCATGGTTTTATTCGTGATGTTGCGAGCTCGATGGCCAGCTCGATGGCGGCAAGCAGGCTGCCGGTTTCCGCCTGCCCTGTGCCGGCCAGTTCCAGCGCCGTGCCGTGGTCTACCGAAGTGCGGATGAAAGGCAGCCCCAGGGTGACGTTGATGCCCTCGCCGAAGCTCGCGTATTTCAGCACCGGCAGGCCCTGGTCGTGGTACATGGCCAGCACTGCGTCGGCCGGCTGTTTCCGGAGCTGCGCGAACAGGGTATCGGCGGGCAGCGGGCCGGACAGCTTCATCCCTTGCGCACGCAGCCTGGCGAGTACGGGATCGATCACATCGATTTCTTCCCGTCCGAGATGTCCCGATTCACCGGCATGGGGGTTGAGCCCGCACACGGCGATGTGCGGGCTGGCGATGCCGAATTTTTCCACCAGCTCGCGATGCAGGATGCGCAACACCTGCTCGAGCGATTCGCGGGTGATGGCGGCGGGGACGTCTTTCAAGGGCAGGTGCGTGGTGGCCAGCGCCACGCGCAGGCCGCCGCCGGTGAGCATCATCACCACCTTCTCCGTGCCCGATTTTTCCGCGAGGTATTCGGTGTGCCCGGTGAACGGGATGCCGGCCTCGTTGATGATGCCTTTGTGCACCGGCCCTGTGACCATGGCGGCATAATCGCCGTTCATGCAGCCCAGCAGCGCGGCATCGAGCAGGGCGAGCACATGCGCGCCGTTGCGCGCGTCGAGCTTGCCTGCCGCAACAGGGGTTGCCAGCACAAACGACTGCACGGCAAGCTTGCCGGGTGTGTGTTCGGGCGTGGCGTCGGCGGCGCGAAGCTCGACGAATTGCACGGATAGCCCCAGTTGTTCTGCACGGGCCGACAGCACATCGAAATTGCCGAGCACGCGCAGACGGCACGGCAGGGCCTGTGCCGCAAGCGCAAGGGCGAGGTCAGGGCCGATGCCGGCCGGTTCGCCGCAAGTGTAGGCAATGACGGGAAAATTGCTCATGACGGGAGGCAAAGAAAACGTGAACAGGTAGGACAGGTGTAAGTCCTTAAGTCTGATTTCCTCTTGTCCTCTTTGTCTGATCTTTCAGGGATTTGATCAGGGGTTCCCTAATCCAGCGGACGCAGTTCGACATAGGCCTCGTCGCGCACCTGGCGCACCCAGTCCTCGAAGGCCTCGTCGGACTTGCGTTCGCGTATGGCCTGGCGCGCCAGCAGACGCTGCCTTTCGGCGGTGACGTCCTGCTGGCGCCGTTCGAGTACCTGGATCAGATGCCAGCCGAACGGCGTCTGCACGATGCCGCTCAACTGGCCAGGTTGCAGCGCATTCATCGCGCGCTCGAATTCGGGCACGGTGTCGCCGGGATTGACCCAGCCAAGATCGCCGCCCTTGGCGGCATTGCCGGCATCTTCCGAGAACTGGCGTGCAAGGTCCTCGAATTTTTCGCCGCCCTGCTCGATGCGCTCGCGAATCTGATTCAGCCGATTGATGGCGTCGGATTCGGAAGTGATTTCGCTCGGTTTGATGAGGATGTGGCGTGCGTGCGTTTGCGTGATCACGGTGGTGACATCCTTGCCGCGCCTGTCATTGAGCCTGAGGATGTGGAAACCGTTCGGGCTCTTCAACAGCCCGCTGACCTCGCCGGGTTTGAGATTGCGCAGGCTGTCCAGAAACAGGGCCGGGATCTGCCCCGCGTTTCTCCATCCGAGGTTGCCGCCGTCCAGCGCGTTGGGCGCATCGGAATAAGTGGCGGATAGCTGGGCGAAGTCGCCGCCTCTGGCAAGCTCGTCGAGGATTTTCTGGGCGCGCTCGCGGCGCTCCTGTGTCTGCTCGGGCGAGGCGTTTTCCGGCACCGTAACCAGAATATGCGAGATATTGAATTCCTCGTCCTGGCCCAGATTGGCCTGGGTCTGCAGGTAACTGTCGATTTCCGCATCGCTGATGCTAAGCTTGCTTTCGACCTGACGTTCTCGTGCGCGGGCAATCAGCATTTCGTTGCTGAGGTTTTCGCGAAAGCGCTCATAGCTTACGCCGTCGCGCGCCAGGGCTTCCTTGAGGCCCTCGACGGTGAGATTGTTCTGCTGGGCGATGCGTTGTATGGCGCGCTCGACCTGCATGGGCTCCAGCCGGATGCCGGCGCTCTTCGCATGCTGTAGCAGCGCGCGCTCGGTGACCATGCGTTCCAGCGTCTGCCTGAGCAGCAGGCTGCGGGGAGGCTGTTGAATGTTCTGCCGGCGCAGTTGCTGCACGACGACCTGGTAGCGCTGTTCGAGTTCGCCGCGCGTGATGACTTCGTCGTTGACGACTGCGGCAATCTGGTCGACGGGCTCGATCGGCGCCGCTGGCAGCATGGGCGCGTAACAGGCCAGAACGAGGCAGGCGAAGGTTTTATTCAGAAAGGAATTCATTGGTCGGGGCGTATCCGGGAATGCTTTGTCTTAGCGCGCTCATGGGGCTGGCGCCGAGGCGTCCCATGCCATTCAGTTCAAGTTGCAGGAAGAAGGCGTTGCTGACGTCGCTTTCTGCGGTGGCGATGCGTTGCACGACACCGCGCAGCACCCAGCAGCCGCCATTATATTCGAGTCCCGCCAGGCCTTCGACCAGGTTGTTGTCCCGGATCGAATAGTTGGCGCGCATCAGGCCGTAAAGACGGGATGTGATCGGCCACTGCATGGCAGTGTCGACCTGCTCCACCGAGCCGTCCAGAAAACGGTAGCCGATGCTGGCGGTTTGACCAAGAACAGGGCGGTAGCTGGTGGAGAGTGTGGTCTTGACAGTCTTGGCAAGGTCGGTGTCGAACTGCCAGCCGGCATCCATCGACCATGCCTTGCTGATCTGTCCGGAGACGAGTGCCAGCAGATCGGTGGAACTGCTGTCGCGCGGCGGTGTGCCCGGCATGGTGACTTGCTGGGTGGTGAAGTAATAGCGCTGCCCCAGTGCCAGCTTGAGCCTTTCCAGTTCGCTGCCGTCTTCGATGAAGCGGCTGGTCAGCGCCAGAGTCAGCTGGTTGGCGTCGTTGATGCGATCGCCGCCGATGAACTGGTTCTCGGTAAAAATCTGCGCAAAGCTGAGATCGAGCGGCGCGGTGTCGAACACCGGCAACATGCGCTGGTTGCGGTAGGGCGCGTACACATAGTAGGCACGCGGCTCCAGGGTCTGCTGGTAGCGGCCGCCGCGGAAACTGAAGTCGCGCTCGAACACGAGGCCGCCATCCAGGCTGGCAATGGGCAGCGAGCGGCTCGGGTCTTCGGACATGCCGGCAAGCGGCCGGTCGATGCTGTAGTGGGTGTAGTGATAGCCGACTTTTGGCGTGACGAAGAACGCACTGGTGCGATAGGGCAGTTTCAGACTGGGGTAGAGGGTGAAGCGGTCGCCGCCCTTGACCTGGGTAAGAGGGTTGGGGTTGGGATGCTGGAACACGCTGTATTCGCCCTCAATGCCGAACTGGAAGCGGGGGGACAGTTCGCGGTTGGCGTTCAGGGTAAATTGCGGCAGGCGGTAATACGGCGTCTGCAGGATGGGCTGGCCCGGATCCTGCAGGACTTGCAACTGTTGTACGCGCAGCCCGGCCTGCCACCAGTCGCCGTCATAGCTGAGCAGTCCGTCCTGCGGCAGGATCGAACGTGAAGTCACCTCGATCTGGTTGGAGAGGTCGCGGAAATACTCGTTGTCCGACACGCGCTGGAAATTGATCTGTCCTTGCATGCGCGGGCCGATGTCCTGCTTGTGGTTGAGTGCGGCCAGCCAGCGTGTGCGTCCGTCGTTCTGGTCTTCGTGCAGGTATTCGAGTGCGGCGCTGCCCAGGTAGTCATGCATCAGGTAGCGGAATTCACCGCCGAGTTGCATACCGCGCCTGGCCAGAACGCGCGGGTAGAGCGTGGCGTCATAGTTGGGCGCAAGGTTGAAGTAGTAGGGCAAGGTGATATCCAGACCGCTCTTGCCGGTCACGCCTAGGGTGGGGGCAAGGAAGCCCGACTTGCGCGCATCGTTCAGGGGGAAGTCCGCCCACGGCGAGTAGAGCAGCGGCACGTCCTTGAACTCGAGCAGGACATTGCGCGCCGTGCCGATCTGCTCGTCCTGATCGATATTGAGGTCGGCCACCTTGAGCTTCCAGTCCTCGTTGCCGAGCGCGCAGGTGGTGTAGGTGGCGTTTCTGGCGGCAAACCTGTTTTCGCCCAGAAATTCCAGCTTCTCTGCCTCGCCGCGCGCGGCAAAACGCCGCGTCTCGTTCGGCAGAATGCGGTAGCGCGGGTCGGTCAGCAAACCGGTGTGGCTGTCGAGTCGAAGTTTGAGCGTGTCGCCGGTGACGATCAGGTTTGCCTGCTCCAGGCGAATGTTTCCTCTGGCCTCGATTTCTTCCTTGCCGTGGTCGTAGCGCAGGGTATCGGCAAAGAAATTCTGTCCGGCCTTGCGCGCCTCGACATTGCCGCTGACTTCGATCACATTCGCGCCGACCGATTGCATGCGTTCGCCGCTCAGGAACAACGGCCCCTCGCTGCCCGCCGCCTGCGAGCCGAGCAGTTCCGTGTCCCGTTTCAGGACGAGGGGCCGGTCTTCCGCCAGCGAGGCCCTGGCGAAAACCGCGAAAATGGAGAGCGCCAGCGTCAGCCGCGCCAAGGTCGGTGGCAAGCTGTAAAATCCGGTTTTTTGTTCAAGTTGATCGGTATGGAGCGTTTACAAGCCCTGCGTTCGTGGCTGGGCGAGCAGCTGGGAACGGAATCCTTCGACCTCGCTCCGGCATCGTCCGATGCGAGTTTCCGACGCTACTTCCGCGCCGCCTTCGGTGGCCGCCATTATATCGTCATGGACGCCCCCCCGGCGCACGAGGATTGCCGGCCGTTCATCCATGTCGCCGGGGTATTCGGCGAGGCGGGGGTGCATGTGCCGAAAGTGCTGGCGCAGGACCTCGATCAGGGTTTCTTGCTGCTGACCGACCTTGGTACCAGCACCTACCTGTCGGTGCTGAACGAGACCAAGGCCCACGAGCTTTACCTCGCCGCCAATGATGCCCTGGTGAAAATCCAGCTGGCGAGCCGGCCCGGGGTGTTGCCGCCTTATGACCGCGCCCTGCTTTCCCGCGAGCTCGAACTGTTTCCCGAGTGGTATGTCGTCAAACACCTGAATGCCGAACTGACTCCTTCGCAGCAGGAAACCCTGCACAGTGTGTTCGAGCGCGTGCTGGCCAACAACCTCGCCCAGCCCCGGGTCTTTGTGCACCGCGACTATCATTCGCGCAACCTCATGGTGTCCGACCCCAATCCCGGCGTGCTGGATTTTCAGGATGCAGTGTACGGCCCCATTACCTACGACCTGGCCTCGCTGTACAAGGATGCCTACATCCGCTGGGACGAGGAGCGGGTGCTGGACTGGACCATCCGCTACTGGGAAGCGGCACGCAAGGCGCGCCTGCCGGTGAGCCTCGATTTCTATGAGTTCTACCGCGACTTCGAGTGGATGGGCGTGCAGCGCCACATCAAGGTGCTGGGCATTTTCGCCCGCCTTTGCCATCGCGACGGCAAGGACGGCTATCTCAAGGACATGCCCCTGGTCATGGACTACCTGCGCAAGGGCTGCGAACGTTATCCCGAACTCGCGCCCATGGCGCGCCTGCTGGACGAACTGGAGAATCGTCAGGCTCAGGTAGGGTATACATTTTGAAATTCATTTCACAAGGAGGACAAGAGGACAGGAGTAAGTCATTCCTCTTGTCCTCATGTCCACTTTGTTCGATTTTATGGCCATCATGAAAACTGCGATGATTCTCGCAGCCGGCAAGGGCGAGCGCATGCGCCCGCTTACCGATCACACCCCCAAACCGCTTTTGCCCGTAGGCGGCAAGCCGCTCATCCTCTGGCATCTGGAAAAACTCGCCAAGGCGGGATTTGCGCGCATCGTCATCAATCACGCGCATCTGGGCGACCAGATCGAGGAAATCCTCGGCGACGGCGAAGCCTTCGGCGTCGAACTGCGCTATTCGCGCGAAGGCGAGCCGCTGGAAACCGCCGGCGGCATCGCCACCGCGCTGCCGTTGATCGAAGGCGAAATCTTTCCGGTGGTGAACGCCGACGTGTTCTGCGATTACGACTTTGGCCGCTTTGCCGGCAGCATGGCGCGCATGCAAGGTGAAAACACCCTGGCGCATCTGGTGCTGGTGGACAACCCGCCGCATCATCCCCATGGCGATTTCGTGCTGGAAGTGGGTAAGCTGCGGGACGAGGCTTCATCCCTTACGCCTTGCGCCTTGCGCCTCACGTTTTCCGGCATCGGCATCTACCGCCGCGAATTGTTTGTCGCGACCGAGCCCTGGAAAAAAGCTCCCCTGGCGCCGCTCCTCAGGCAGGCAATGCAAGAGGGGCGGGTGACCGGCGAGCATTTTTGCGGGCGCTGGATCGACGTCGGCACGCCGCAACGGCTTAAGGAACTCGACCGCGAAATCTGCAACCAAAACTGCTGATATGGAAAACACCGTTTACCGCTGGCGCCGCAGCCGCGTCCTCGACCAGATGGGCGAGGGGGTGATGGTCATCGCCACCGCGCCCGAAGTGGCGCGCAACCGCGACACCCATTACCCTTACCGCCACGACAGCTATTTCTACTGGCTCACAGGTTTCGGCGAGCCCGAGGCCGTGGTGGTGCTGGTCGGCGGCGACAAGCCGCGCCACATCCTGTTTTGCCGCGAAAAGAACGAAGAGCGCGAAATCTGGGACGGCTTCCGCTACGGCCCGGAAGCGGCGCGCGAAGCCTTCGCCTTCGACGAGACCTTCGCCTGCGACGCGCTCGACGCCGAGCTGCCGAAGCTTTTGGAAAACCGGCCGCAGCTCGCCTACCTCATCGGCCGCGATCTCGCCTGGGACAACCGGGTCATGGGCTGGCTCAACGCCGTGCGCGCCAAGGCGAGAAACGGCGTGCATGCGCCCAGCAGACTGGTGGATGCACGCATCTGGCTGGACGAGATGCGTCTTGTCAAGGATGCGCACGAACTGGCCCTGATGCGCCGCGCCGCCGAGATTTCCGCCGCCGCGCACATCGCCGCCATGCGCACGGCCCGCCCGGGCCTGCACGAATACGAGATCGAGGCCGAACTCCTGTCGGTCTTCCGCCGCGGCGGCGCCGAGGCGCCGGCCTACACTCCCATCGTCGCCGGCGGGGCCAACGCCTGCGTGCTGCATTACGTCTTCAACGACAAGCCGCTCAGGGACGGCGACCTCTTGCTCATCGACGCGGCCGCCGAATACGGCAGCTATGCCGCCGACATCACCCGCACCTTTCCGGTGAACGGCCGCTTCTCGACCGCGCAGAAGGACGCCTACGAGCTGGTGCTGGCAGCGCAGACGGCGGCAATCGACGCGGTGCGCCCCGGCAGCCGCTGGAACGATCCGCATGATGCCGCCGTGCGCGTGCTGGCCCAGGGCATGGTCGACCTTGGCCTGCTCAGGGGCGAGGTCGGCGGCCTCATCGAGTCGGAGGCCTACAAGCGCTTCTACATGCACCGCACCGGCCATTGGCTGGGCATGGACGTGCACGACGCCGGCGAATACAAGCTCGATGGCGAATGGCGTCCGCTTTTGCCCGGCATGACCTTCACGGTGGAACCCGGCCTCTACATCCGTCCGGCCGACGACGTGCCCGAAGCATTCTGGAACGTCGGCATCCGCATCGAAGACGACGTACTGGTGACGGAGAACGGCTGCGAAGTGCTGACCAATCCGCCCAAGACCGTGGCGGAAATCGAAGCCTGCATGGCAGGCCGGGAATGATGGGGATTAACCGCGGAGTTCGCGGAGGACGCAGGGGAAAACCATTGACACAGAGGAAGCAGAGGCAACAGAGTGGGAAAACCGTTTGAACGAAGAGGACGGGAGCGAGGGCAATGAGTCTATTCCTCCCTGTAAAAGAATGAATTCCTCTGTTACCTCTGCTTCCTCTGTGTCCTATCCCATGCCTGAGAAAATCCGTGCCCTCCGCCATGAGCGTTTTGGTTTACCCTCTTGCCCTCCTGTCCTCTTTGTGAAGTGTCCATGAGTCAGCCAGAGCAAATCGTCATTGCCGGCGCCGGCCCCGTGGGTGCGGTGTGCGCGCTGGCGCTGAAAGCCGGCGGACTCGATCCGCTGGTGCTGGAGGCGCGCCCCGAGAATGCGCCGGTGAACGACCGCCGCACGCTGGCGCTTTCCTACGGCTCGCGTCTGCTGCTGCAACGTCTGGGCATATGGGCGCGCATCGAGGATGCCACGCCGATCACGCGCATCCATATTTCGCATCGCGGCGGACTGGGCCGCGCCTGCCTCAGCGCGCAGGAAGAGAAGCTGCCAGCGCTCGGTTACGTGCTCTCCTACGGCGAACTGGCCCAGGCGCTGATGAATGAAATAAGGCAAGCAGGCGTGCGCATGCGCTTCGGCGCACAGGTGCAGAAAGCCGAAGCGCAAAACGGTGCGGCGGAATTGACGCTGGCAGGCGAGGCAGCGGAGACCCTGCATGCGCAGCTGGCCGTGATCGCCGACGGCGGGCGCGGCAAGGATACACCGCCGGCGAAGTGGTCGCGCGACTACGCGCAGGTTGCCGTGGTGGCCGAGGTGAAAAGCGAATTGCCGCACGGCAACCTTGCCTACGAGCGCTTCACGCCCAACGGGCCGATCGCGCTCTTGCCGCGCGGCGAGGGCTATGCCCTGGTGTGGGTGAACGCGCCCGAGGAGGCCGCGCGCATAGCGCAGCTCGACGACGCAGAATTCCTTGCCGAACTGCACCGGCAGTTCGGCAACCGCCAGGGGCGCTTTCTCGCCGTACATGCGCGCGGCCGGTTTCCGCTCAAGCTCGATTACCGCGGCACCGAGGCCGGCCCGCACGTGGTGCGCATCGGCAATGCCTCGCAGACCCTGCACCCGGTCGCCGGCCAGGGTTTCAACCTCGGCCTGCGCGATGCCTGGGAACTGGCGGAGTCGTGCCTCGAAGCCCGGCTTGACATGATCGGCAGCGCCGCGCAACTCTCGCGCTATGCCGCGGGCCGCCGCCGTGACGCGCTGCCCGGCATCGGTTTCACCGATTTTCTTGTGCGCGCGTTTTCCACCACCAACCCCATCGCCCACCACCTGCGCGGCCTCGGCCTGATGGCGCTGCAGGCCTTGCCACCGGCACGCCATTTCGTCGCGCGGCGCATGCTGTTCGGAAAGAACGGATGACGTCTTCGAATGTACGCTACCATGCCGCAGTCATCGGCGCCGGCCTCGTGGGCAGCGCGACTGCGCTGGCGCTGGCCCGCGCCGGCCTGAATGTCGCGCTCGTCGAGCCGCGCGTGGCGACCATGCCGAGTGAAGACTGGGACATTCGCGCGTATGCCATCAGCCCCGACAGCGAAGCACTCCTGGATTCGCTGGGTGCCTGGCCCGGACTTGATGCATCGCGCTTGCAGGCGGTATACCGCATGGACGTGCACGGCGATGCCGACGGCGGGCTGCTGCTCGATGCCTATGCGGCCGGCGTGCCCAAACTCGCAACCATCCTCGAAAGCTCGCGCCTGCGGCATGCGCTGTGGCAGGCCGTGAAAGCGCACGACAACATCGACGTCATGTGCCCGGCCGGCGTCACCGGCATTGTCTGGGGCAGCCCGCGCTCTACAGTCGTGCTCGACACGGGATTGAGGCTGGATGTTGAGTTGGTGGTGGGCGCAGACGGCGCCAACTCCATGATCCGCCAGCGCGCCGGCATCAAGGCGAAGGCGAGACCTTATGGCCAGTCCGGCGTGGTGGCGAATTTCGCAACCGAAAAAAACCATCGAGGCACCGCCTTCCAGTGGTTTCGTCCGTTCCGGCCCGGCTGCGGCGACATCGTCGCTTATTTGCCGCTGCCTGGGAACCGCATGTCGCTGGTGTGGTCAACAGCTGAGGAACACGCGCAGTCCCTGCTCGCGCTGGACGAGCAGGCGTTCTGCTCACAGGTCGAACAGGCCGGCGGGTCGCGCCTCGGCAAACTGTCCCTGCTCACCCAGCCGGCAGCCTTCCCGCTCAGACTGATGCAAACCGACAGCCCCGTGCGTGCCGGCTGCGCGCTGGTGGGCGATGCCGCGCACGGCGTGCACCCGCTCGCCGGCCAGGGCGTGAACCTGGGGTTCGGTGACGTCGCCGCGCTGGCCGAAGTGATCGCGCTACGCGGAAAGTCGGGCTGCGGCGATCCGGCCCTGCTGGAGCGTTATGCCCGCCGTCGCGCCGCTGCCGTGTCGCGCATGCAGTTCGTCACCGACAGCCTGTGGCGTCTGTTCGGCAGCGACGCGAAGCTGGCCGGCTTGGCGCGCAACTTGGGCATGTCGCTGCTGAACAAACTGGGGCCGGCCAAGTCGGCCCTCATACATGAAGCTTTTTTCAACTGAGGAAACACCATGCGTCCAATTCATTTGTTCCTCTCGCTGTTCGTGCTCGCGAGCGCTTCCGTACAGGCAGGCGAGAAGGAAATCCGCCAGTCACTCCAGAAGAGCCTCACTGGCGCCGACATCACGTCCGTCAGCAAGACGCCATACGGCGGACTGTATGAAGTCGTGGTGGACGGGCAGGTGGCCTACGCGACTGCAGACGGCAAGTACCTGGTGCTGGGCGACGTCATCGACCTGTCCGGCAAGCGCAACATCACCGCCATGCGCAATGCCAAGCTGTCGGAGGTGAAATGGAGCAGCCTGCCGCTCGCCAACGCCATCAAGGAAGTCAAGGGCAACGGCAGCCGCAAGCTGGCGATCTTCTCGGATGCCGATTGCCCATACTGCCGCAAGCTGGAGCCGGAGCTGGAAAAGCTCGACAACGTGACGATCTATACCTTTCTTTACCCCATCGTAAACCTCCATCCCGATGCCGTGCCGACTTCGAAACAGATCTGGTGCGAGAAGGACCGGCTCAAGGCCTGGAAGGGCTACATGCTCAGGGGCGAGGAGCCCAAGTCCAGGGGCGATTGCCCCAACCCGGTCGACGCCACCGTAGAACTGGGCACCAAGCTGCGCGTTTCGGGAACGCCCACTATCATCCTGGAAAACGGCCAGCGCATACCGGGCTATATCCCCGCCGACAAGCTCGACCAGATGATGAACGCGGCAAGCAGAAAGTGAGGAGAAACGGGGTCTGAGGAGAAACGGGGTCGGGCACCCCGTTCGCCGAAAATTTACCGCGGAGTCCGCAGAACGCGGAGTTTCCTGATGTACCCCTCCGCGTACTCCGCGGTTCGACCCGGACTGTCCGTCGGCGTCTGTCCGTCCGGTTTCGGGCCGGCCTGGTGAGAGCATATGAGGACCTTCCGCCCCGGTACACGATGACTGTTCCGACCATGCCGACGACGCGCCGACGCTTTCTCGTCATGCTGTGGCTGTCGCTTGCCCTGCACGCGCTGCTGATCGGGTTTGCGCAATTACCATCGCCGGTACGGGTTCCCCTGCCGCCCGAATTCAGTATCGAAATAGCCGAGCCTGCACCGTCGGTACAGGCTGCAGCACCTATCCACGAACAGAATGGAATTGCCAGGCCGCAGCGTCCCGCACCGCCGGAGCCGAAGGAAGCGCAGGCAGCGCAGGCGATCGAGAACCAGGTGCAGCTTAGGGCTCCGCAATCCGCTATACAGGCCATTGCGCCGCCGGCCTTGCGCCTGAATCCTTCTCCTGCCATCGACGCGCTCGATGCGCCCGGCCCCGTGCTCGATGTTCCGCTGCTGGCCGATGCGCGTTATTACCCCGCGCGCGAGCTCGACGTGCCGCCTGCCGCACTGCGCCCTCCCGAGCCGGTTTATCCGCCGCGCGCGGAAGAACAGGGCGTGGCCGGGCGCGTGCTCGTCCGCCTCTATCTGGAGGCTGACGGCAGCATCGGCAGGACCGAGGTGGTGTCGGTGACGCCGGCCGGCGCCTATGGCGAGATGTTCAGACAGGCCGCGCTGGATTCGCTCGATGCCACGCGCTTCAGGCCGGCGCAGCGCAATGGCCGGGCGGTGAGGGCGGTGGTGGAAATCCCTGTGGTGTTCGAGCCGGATGGCTGAGGATCTATTTGCGGGCCAGCGGCCGTGCGCGGTAGTCCCTGGGCAGCAGCACCCACATGCGGCCTTGCTGCTTCATCCTGCCGGCCAGCTCGCCGGCCGCTGCGCCAAAGCCCCAGTAGAAGTCGGCCCGCACGGCGCCGCGGATGGCGCCGCCGGTGTCCTGTGCCATCATCAGGCGGTTGAGCGGCCGTGCGGAATTGGGCCAAGTGGTGGAGAGGAAGACCGGCGCGCCCAGCGGGATGTATTTCGGGTCTACGGCAATGGAACGCCCGGCGGTGAGCGGCACGCCCAACGCGCCCAGCGGCCCGGAAAGACCATCGGGCAGTTCGCGGAAGAACACGTAGCTCGGGTTGCTGTTCAGCAGTTCCGGGAGCTTGTCCGGATTGGCTTCGGCCCAGGCCTTGATGCCTTGCATGGAAGCCTCCTCCAGCTTCAGTTCGCCGCGCTCGACCAGCAGCTTGCCGATGGATTTGTAGGGATGGCCGTTCTGGTCGGCATAGCCGATGCGCATGTGGGTGCCATCCGGCAGCTCGATGCGGCCCGAGCCCTGGATTTGCAGGAAGAAGAGATCCACCGGGTCTTCCGCCCAGGCGATGGGCTTGCCGCGGAATGCGCCGTTGGCGTCGCTGATTTCGCTGCGCGTGGCATAAGGCACCACCCGGTTGCCCTGCAGGCGGCCTCTGAGGCGCAGGTTTTTGAGTTCCGGGTACACTTCGGCCAGGTCGACCACGATGAGGTCGGCGGGCGCGGCATAAATCGGGTAGCGGGCCTTCTCGGTGCGCTTGCGGTCTCCCTTGATGAGCGGCTCGTAATAGCCGGTGACCATGCCCTCCGCCGTGCCGTCCGGGTTGAAGACTTCATGCGGCCGGAAGCGCTGCTCGAAAAACGCGCGCACGGCCGTCTCATCCGCGCCGCTCATGGCCTGCGCCTCGGTGCACACATCCTGCCAGGCCGGCTGGTTTTTCAGCGCGCCGCAGGATTGAAGAAATGCCGGCCAGGCCTCGGCCAGCGCATCCGCATTCCAGTTGGCGACGGCTTTCCATTCGACCGCGCGCAACTGCGCTGACGGAATCGGGGTCGGCAGGGGCTGGGTGGGCGGCAGGGCGGGGGGTGGTACGGGAACCGGGGTTGGCACAACAACGGGCGGTTCCGGTTCCGGCCGCGGCTGCGGCGCACCACAGCCGGCCGTCAACAGCGCGGCGGCCAGGCTTGCGTAAAATGGATGGCGGGAAAACCCGAAACCTCTCATGAACGAGGAGTATAAACCGTGGATCAGGGGAGTCTGTGGCTGTTGCTGGAAGCCGGCCTGGCGTTGGCGATTTTGCTGTTCATCGTGTGGTGGACGATGAAGAAGTGAGGGTTCAGGGTTCAGGATTCGGGATTCAGGGTACAGGATTCAGGGTACAGGATTCGGGATTCGGGATTCAGGATTCAGGATTCAGGATTCAGGATTCAGGGTTTGAGCTTCGCGCCTTGATTTGAAGTTTGCGGCCTCTGGCCGCACTTCCCTGTACCCTGTACCCTGTACCCTGTACCCTGAATCCTGAACCCTGAACCCTGGCTCAATGCAATACCCGCGGCATGGATAGGGTGAATTCCGGAATCTCGGTGTCGAATTTCCGGCCGTCTTCCGCCACCATCTGGTAGCTGCCGCGCATGGTGCCCACCGGGGTGCCGAGCGAAGTGCCGCTGGTGTACTCGAAGCTTTCGCCCGGACGCAGGAAGGGTTGCTCGCCCACCACGCCCAGGCCGCGCACTTCCTGTACCTGATTTTTGGCATCGGTGATGATCCAGTGACGCGAAATGAGCTGCGCCGAGGCCGTGCCCTCGTTGGCGATGGTGACGGTGTAGGCGAACACGTAGCGGTCGCTGCCGGGGTCGCTCTGTTCCGGCACATAGGCCGTGCGCACGCTGACCCGGATGTCGTATTTCTTGCTTTCTGCCATAAAAATTTCCTGACGCCTTAAGTCCCGCCATTGTATCCAAAGCGCGGGACGGACCAACCAATCCCTGAAAAAGCCATTGACAGGCAGATAAGTGAGGTAAGGGAGGATTGTTTATCGATAAGGCCGGCTCCCTGAACCTCCCGTTCCTCCCTGTGAAGCATTTTCAGAGTCTCCCTGGGTTAAAATCCGGGTTTGCAAAATTTACCGGAGCAAGTCATGGCTTACCGCATCGCCCCTTCCATCCTGTCGGCCAACTTCGCCAAGCTGGGCGAGGAAGTGGACAACGTTCTCGCCGCCGGCGCGGATATCGTCCACTTCGACGTCATGGACAACCATTACGTGCCCAACCTCACCATCGGCCCGCTGGTTTGCGAGGCGCTGAGGAAGCACGGCGTCACCGCGCCCATCGACGTGCACCTCATGGTCAAGCCGGTGGACCGCATCATTCCCGACTTCGCCAAGGCCGGTGCCACCTACATCACCTTCCACCCGGAAGCGTCCGAGCACATCGACCGCACCATCGGACTCATCCGCGAGAGCGGCTGCAGGCCCGGCCTGGTGTTCAACCCCGCCACCCCGCTCGACGTGCTGGAGTACACCCTGGACAAGATCGACATGGTGCTCTTGATGAGCGTCAACCCCGGCTTCGGCGGCCAGAAGTTCATCCCCTACGTGCTCGACAAGGCGAAGAAAGTGCGCAGGATGATCGACGAGCGCGGCCTTGACGTCAGTCTCGAAATCGATGGCGGCGTGGGCCCTGCCAACATCGCCGAAGTCGCCCGCGCCGGCGTGGACACCTTCGTCGCCGGCTCCGCCGTGTTTGGCGCCGGCAAGGACAGCGATCCGCACCGCTACGACAGCGTCATCGCCGCCATGCGCGCCGAACTTGCCAAGGTTTGATTTTGACAACAGGGAGGTTAAGAGAGGTAAGAGAGGAAAAACTCAAAAGCCATACTCCCTTAACCTCCCGTTCCTCCCTGTGAGAATCATGAATTTCCCGATCGATATCAAAGCCGTCGTCATCGACCTCGACGGCACCCTGCTGGACACTGCGCCCGATCTCGCGCGCGCGGCCGAATTGATGATGAACGAGCTGGGCATGCCCTGTCCGTCGCTCGACACCATTCGCACCTACATCGGCAACGGCGTGTCGCGCCTGGTCAAGCGCGTGCTCACCGGCGACATGGATGCCGAGCCGGACGCCGGACTGTTCGCCCGTGCGCTGCCCATCTTCCAGAAGCATTACGGCGAGCACGTTTCCGAACGGTCGCGGCCTTTTCCGGGCGTGGTGGAAGGCCTGGAGGCTTTCAGGAAGATGGGCCTGCGCATCGCCTGCATCACCAACAAGGCCGAGCAGTTCACCCATCCGCTGCTGAAGGACACGGGGCTGTTCGGTTACTTCGATCTGATCCTGTCCGGCGACACGCTGCCAAAGCGCAAGCCCGATCCGCTGCCGCTGCAACATGCCTGCAAGGTGTTCGGCGTGCAGCCGCGCGAGCTTTTGCTGATCGGCGATTCATGGAACGACACCCAGGCCGCGCGCGCCGCCGGCTGCCCGGTATTCTGCGTGCCCTACGGCTACAACCGCGGCCGACCGGTGCAGGAGCTCGATGCGGACGCGCTGGTGCCGAGCCTGGCCGAAGCCGCGCAACTGCTCAAGAAGGCGGCATGATTCTCGGGGGCCAGGATTCAGGATTCAGGATTCAGGGTTTGAACTTCGCGCCTTGATTTGAAGTTTGCGGCCTCTGGCCGCACTTCCCTGTACCCTGTACCCTGAATCCTGACCCCTGACCCCTGAAAATGACTGAAACCGAATTCAACGACCTTGCCCGCCACGGCTACAACCGCATCCCGCTTACGCTGGAGATGCCGGCCGACCTCGACACGCCGCTCGCGCTCTACCTCAAGCTTGCCAACGCCCCCTATAGCTGCCTGCTGGAATCGGTGGTGGGCGGCGAGCGCTTCGGCCGCTATTCCATCATCGGCCTGCCGGCGCGCACACTGATCCGTGTGCGCCATCACACCCTGACCGTGGAGCAGGACGGCGAGATCATGGAGGAATACGAGACCGCCGATCCGCTGGCGTTCATCGAGCAATACCTCGTCCGTTTCAAGGCCGCGCCGCTCGCGGGCGGCCCGCGCTTTGCCGGCGGGCTGGCCGGCTATTTCGGCTACGACACCATCCGCTACATCGAAAAGCGCCTGGCCAAAGATTTTGATAAGGCCCGGCCCAGGAAGCCCGACGAAATCAACGCGCCGGACATTCTGCTCATGCTCACCGACGAACTCGCGGTGGTGGACAACCTCTCCGGGCGGCTCACCCTCATCGTCTATACCGACCCCATGCAGCCCGGCGCCTATGAGGCGTCGCTCGCGCGCCTGAACGCCCACCGCGAGCGGCTGCAATCGCCGCTGACGCCTCCGAAAGCGCAGGCGGTTGCCGAAGCCGAGGCGGTGTCCGAATTCGGCGAAGACGCCTTCAAGGCCGCCGTGCTCAAGGCCAAGCAGTACATCCGTGACGGCGACATCATGCAGGTGGTGTTGTCCCAGCGCATGCGCCGGCCGTTCGCGGCGAGCCCGTTGACACTCTACCGCGCCCTGCGCTCGCTCAACCCCTCGCCCTACATGTTCTATTACGACATGGGCAACCACCACGTGGTCGGCTCCTCGCCCGAGATCCTGGTGCGGCGCGAAGGCGACACCGTCACCGTGCGGCCGATCGCCGGCACGCGACCGCGCGGCCGTGACCGCGAGCACGACCTCGCCCTGGAAAAGGAATTGCTGGCCGACCCCAAGGAATGCGCCGAGCATTTGCAACTGCTGGACCTCGGCCGCAACGATCTCGGCCGCGTGGCCCGGATTGGTTCGGTCAGGGTCACAGAGAACATGAGCATAGAGCGCTATTCGCACGTCATGCACATCGTCTCCAACGTCGAAGGCAGGCTCAGGCCGGGCTTGAGTTCCATGGACGTGCTGCGCGCCACCTTCCCCGCCGGCACCGTGTCCGGCGCGCCCAAGGTGCGCGCCATGGAAATCATCGACGAACTGGAACCCGTAAAGCGCGGCATCTACGCCGGCGCGGTCGGCTACCTGGGCTTCGACGGCGACATGGATCTCGCCATCGCCATCCGCACCGCGGTGGTCAAGGACGGCACCCTGTACGTGCAGGCCGGCGCCGGCATCGTCGCCGACTCGGTGCCGGAAAACGAATGGGAAGAAACCCGCAACAAGGCGCGCGCCGTGGTGCGCGCGGCGGAGTTGTCATAGGGTACAGGGTACAGGGTACAGGGTTTGAGCTTCGCGCCTTGATTTGAAATTAATTTGAGAACTTGCCGCCTCTGACCGCACCTCCCCCGAATCCCGAATCCCGAACCCTGAATCCTGAATCCTGAACCCTGTACCCCGAATCCTGAACCCTGTACCCCGAATCCCGACCCTCACCTCAACCCGTGCTGCTTGAGTTTGCGGTACAGGGTGCGCTCGGTGACGCCGAGCAGTTCGGCGACCGTGCGGCGGTGGCCGCCGTGTTTGTCCAGCAGCTCCCTGATGTAGTCTTTTTCCAGCTGGTCCAGCGAGCCGACGCTCGGGGCGGGCGGCGGCTGTGTGCCGCCTTTGGCCGGCATTTCGAGATTCAGGTCTTCTGCACGGATCACGCCGTCACGGCAGCGCACCATGGCGCGCTGCAGCAGATTGCGCAGCTCCCGCACGTTGCCCGGAAAGTCGTAGTGCCTGAGCGCTTCCAGCGCCCCCTTGTCGAGGCGGCAGCGCATGTGGCTGCCGCCCGAGAGTCTCGACAGCAATGCGTCCGCAAGCGCCGGTATGTCCTCGCGCCGCTCGCGCAGCGGCGGCAGCGAGACGTCGATTCCCGCCAGCCGGTAATACAGGTCCAGGCGAAAGAGTTTCTGGTCGACCCAGTCCAACAGGTTGCGGTTGGTGGCGGAGACCAGCCTGACATCGGCCTTCAGCGCCCTGGTGCCACCCACGCGGCGGAATTCCCCGGTTTCGAGCACGCGCAAAAGCTTGGCCTGCAGCGGGAGCGGAATCTCCGATATCTCGTCCAGAAACAGTGTGCCGCCGTCGGCCAGCTCGTACAGGCCCTTTTTCTGCCCGGTGCTGCCGGTAAAGGCGCCGCGCTCGTGCCCGAACAGTTCGTTTTCGAACATGTTCTCCGGTACGGCCGCGCAGTTGATGGCGATGAACGGCCCGCTCGCGCGGGACGAGCGGTCATGCACGAAACGCGCGGCCAGTTCCTTGCCCACGCCGCTTTCGCCGAACAGCAGAACCGAGGCTTCGCTTTCCGCCACGCGCGCCAGATTGTCCATGCAGGCGAGGAAAGCCGGGGAATGGCCGATCATGCGCATATCCTTGCAGTCCAGTTCGCCGCCGGCTTCCAGCGGATAGAGGATTTCGCCCAGATACAGGCGCCCGCTCTTGTCACGGATGGCGTGGCCGCGTATGCGCGTGCGTTCCGGCTCGTCGTCGGCATGGTAGTGGGTATGCAGAACCGTGGTGGGCTGGCCGTTCCTGAACAGCGCCTGGTGTGGACACTGCTCGCCGTTTTCATGGCAGGGCCTGGGCGAGTGGTGTGAAATTTCATGGCAGCAGCGGTTGAGGATGGCCTTAAGGCTGACGCCGTAGGAATCGCAATAGCGCCGGTTGGCGGCGACGATGCGGTACTGCTCGTCGATCACCACGAAGGGCTGGTCGTGGGCTTCGATGATTTCCTGCAAATCCACGCTGGGCATGATTTCACCTTTCCGTATGACATGACTGGTGGGACATTGTCATGACATGCCTGACATGTCAATCGGGATGTTTGGGCGATGGGCCCCGAAATGTCATGCATCGCGGGCTTGCTCGGACTGGCACGGCTATTGCTGTTCAGAGCGCACGCCTGTCAGACAGGCGCATTGCTGACATAACGAGACACACGGAGAAAACCTGCATGGCACACATTGTCATTCTGGGCGCGGGTATCGGCGGCATGACCATGGCTTATGAAATGCGTGAAAACGCGCGTTCGCAGGACAAGGTGACTGTCATTTCCAATTTGCCCTATTTCCAGTTCACCCCGTCCAATCCCTGGGTGGCGGTCAACTGGCGCACCCAATCCGACATCACCATCCCGGCCGGCCCTTACCTCAACAAAAAAGGCATCGATTTCATCCCGGTAGGTGCCAGGCGCGTGCACCCCGAAAAGAACCAGATCGAACTGGCTGACGGCAGCGTCGTGGATTATGACTTCCTGGTCATCGCCACCGGCCCCAAGCTGGCTTTCGATGAAGTGGAGGGGCTGGGGCCGGATGGGCACACCCATTCGATCTGTCAGGTCGAGCATGCCGTCAAGTCCGGCAAGGCCTGGGACGAGTTCGTCAAGGATCCGGGCCACATCGTGGTCGGCGCGGCACAGGGTGCGTCCTGCTACGGTCCGGCCTACGAGTTCGCCATGATCATGGACACCGACCTCAAGCGCCGGAAAATCCGCGACAAGGTGCCGATGACTTTCGTCACCGCCGAACCCTACATCGGCCATCTGGGCCTGGGCGGCGTGGGCGATTCCAAGAGCCTGCTGGAGTCGGCCATGCGCGATCGCCACATCAAGTGGATCTGCAACGCCAAGGTGACCAAGGTCGAATCCGGCAGGATGTTCGTCGCCGAGCACAACGACAAGGGCGAAGTCATCAAGGAACACGTGCTCGACTTCAAGTACTCCATGATGCTGCCGGCGTTCAAGGGCATTGACGCGGTGTTCGGCGTGGAAGGTCTCGCCAATCCGCGCGGCTTCATCACCATCGATCCCTACCAGCGCAATCCCAAATTCCAGAACGTCTTTGCGGTCGGCGTGTGCGTCGCCATTCCGCCGGTCGAAGCCACCCCCGTGCCCACCGGCACGCCCAAGACCGGCTACATGATCGAATCCATGGTGACCGCCACCGCGCACAACATCCGCGCCGTTCTCGACGGCAAGGAGCCTGCCGAGAAAGCCACCTGGAACGCGGTCTGCCTGGCCGATTTCGGCGACGGCGGGGCGGCGTTCGTGGCCTTGCCGCAGATTCCGCCGCGCAACGTCAACTGGTTCAAGGAAGGCAAGTGGGTGCATCTGGCCAAGGTGGCCTTTGAAAAATATTTCATGCGCAAGATGAAGAAAGGCAGCACCGAGCCACTGTACGAGAAGTATGTGCTGAGCCTCATGGGAGTCAAGAAACTCAAGTGAGGCAGCTGCCCCATCCGGCGGGCTGTGGTGCCGGTCGGGCTTGTTTTCGGAATGACTGAAGGACTTCCCCCGGTACAAGGGGCTGGGCAGGCTTGGCGCCGAAACCGGCGACCGAGTCTTCGTTTGTTTGACAAGAAGGAGACAACAATGTCAGAAAGCAATAGCAGGCGCAATTTTCTGAAAATGGGCGGCGCGGTCGCCCTCGCGGGCACCGCAGGCGGCATGGCCGTCCTCAGTGGCAATGCCGCGGCGGCGACCCGGAAATCCGCAGTCGGCGGCCGCACGACGGCAAACCTGCCCAAAGCCAGGGGGCCGCGCCTCGTGATCGTGGGCGGAGGCACCTCGGGACTTACCATCGCCAAATATGCCAAAAAGGAGTATCCCAAGTTCGACGTGGTGCTGGTGGAAAAGCGTGACATGTACTCGTCCTGCTTCTCCAGCAACCTGTGGTACTCGGGCATCATCAATCTGGAATTCCTGGCCGATCATAGCTTCCTCGATGCGGCACGCAACAACGGCTATGTCTATTTCAACGCCACGGTTACCGGCCTGGATCGCGCCAGCCGCACCCTGGTCACCAGCGAAGGCGACATCAAGTACGACTTCCTGGTGGTGGCGCCCGGCATTTCCTACGACTACGAGAAGATCGGCGTCAAGGATGCCGAGACCATGACTGCGCTGCGCCAGACCTTCCCCGGCGGCTTCATCTCGCCGACCGAGCACGTCACCATCCGCCGCAAGGTGCAGGAATTCGAGGGCGGCGTGTTCGTGCAGACGGTTCCCGGCGGCAATTACCGCTGCCTGCCCGGGCCTTACGAGCGTGCCTGTATGATCGCTTCCGTCATCAAGAAGAACAGGATCAAGGGCAAGGTGCTGGTGCTCGACGCCAACCCCGATATCACCATCAAGAAGGACGGCTTCCATGCCGCCTTCAACGAGTTGTACAAGGGCATCATCGAGTACAAGCCGTCTTCCGCGGTGACCGGCGTCGATGTCGGGAAGAAGGTGATCAAGACCGAATTCGACACCATTTCCTTCGACGATGCGGCGATCTATTCCAACATCCGTGCCTCGACGCTGATCGAACAACTGGGCCTCATGGACCCCAAGAGCCCGCAAAAGGAAGCCGCCATCGACCAGTTGCGCTACAGCATCCGTGGCGACGATCGCGTGTTCGTGGCCGGCGACTCGCGTCCGCATCCTTACTCCAAGAGTGCCAACACCGCCAACACCGAGGGCAAGTACGTCGCCAAGGTGCTGGCCGCGCGCGCCCAGGGCAAGGAATTCGCCTGGTACAGCCCGCGCACCATCTGCTATTCCATGGTGAACGCCAACCCGATGGAAGCCATCAGCGTCGATGCCGGCTACGTCCTGAACAAGGAAGGCACGGCCGTCAGCGGCTTCTCGCCCGACACCAAAACCTTCGAAAACCGCGACGCCGCCAAGGGCCAGGCCACGCTGGAATGGGCGCGCGGCATCTATCGTGACATGTTCGATGCCTGAGGTTTGTTGCCGTCCGTTTACGGCCGCCCCTCGAGGCGGCCGCTTTTTGTGGTGCGCATCACGCGGCCTTGCCGTGTGAGGTCGTGCCGGAATTTTGTTTTTCGGAGTTGAAACATGGATAGACGCGGCTTTGTGAAAATCTGCGCGGGCAGCGCGGCGCTGGCCCTGAGCGGCCTGGGACGGGAAGTGCTGGCGGGCGATTACGAGACCTTCCCGCCGGCAAGGCTCACCGACGGGCAGGGCAATCCGCTCAAGGCAAGTGCGATTCCCTCAGGCGAGGCCATGGTGTTTTCCTACCCGCTTGCCGGCGTGCCGTGCTTTCTCGTCAATCTGGGTGAACGGCCTGCCGGTGCCGGCACCGCCCTCGAGAACGAAGAAGGCGGCTACACTTGGACGGGCGGAGTCGGGCCCAAGGCCAACATCGTGGCCTTCGTGGCCATCTGCACCCATCAACTGAGCTATCCGCAGCCGGAAATCAGCTATCTGCGCTATGCCGCCGCCGGCAGCGAAATCGCCGGCGGCCCCGGCAAGATCGTCTGCTGCGCCCATGCCAGCGTGTTCGACCCGGCCGCGGGCGCGCAAGTCGTGAGCGGCCCGGCGACCATGCCCTTGCTGCCGGTGCGCCTGGCCCATGACGCGTCCACGGACGAACTGGCCGCGGACGGCATCATGGGCATGGCGTTCATCCAGCGCTTTTTCAAGACATACCGGGCCGATCTGAACAGCCGTTACGGTCCCGGCGGCTATCGCCAGGCGGTTGGTGGAACTACAGCCTGCATCCCGCTCAGCCAGTACAGCGGCATCGTTCCCGCCTGCTGATTTATCTGACGGCTTTTGCCTCTTCGGGCGCCTTCGGGCGCTCTTTTTTTGCCGGCGGGGCGGAGCCCACGACTATAATTCCGGGTTCCCGGCCACCCAGTGGCCGAGGCGCCGAAGGACATTTCCATGCTTTTGATGATCGACAACTACGACAGCTTCACCTACAACCTCGTGCAGTATTTCGGCGAGCTAGGCGAAGACGTGAAGGTGGTGCGCAACGACGAGATCGACCTCGCCGGCGTGGCGGCCATGAAGCCCGACCACATCGTCATCTCGCCCGGACCCTGCACGCCCAATGAAGCGGGTATTTCCGTGCCGCTGATCAAGGCATTCGCCGGCAAGGTGCCGCTTTTGGGTGTGTGTCTGGGCCACCAGAGCATCGGCCAGGCCTTTGGCGGCAGCATCGTGCACGCGAAGGAACTCATGCACGGCAAGACCTCGATGATCCACCACAAGGGCGTCGGCGTGTTCCGTGGCCTGCCCAATCCCTTCCGCGCCACGCGTTACCACTCGCTGGTGATCGAGCGCGAGTCACTGCCCGACTGCCTCGAGATCACCGCCTGGACCGACGACGATGAGATCATGGGCGTGCGCCACAAGGAGCTGGCAGTCGAAGGCGTGCAATTCCACCCCGAATCCATCCTCACCGAACACGGCCATGCCATGCTGGCCAATTTCCTGAAGGGGGCGCGATGATCAGCGTGCAGCAGGCGCTCGCCCGTCTGGTCGAGCAGCGCGAAATCTTCCACGACGAAATGCTCTCGCTCATGCGCCGGATCATGAGCGGCGAACTCACGCCCGCGCAGATCGCCGCCATCGTCATGGGCCTCAGGGTGAAGAAGGAAACCGTGGGCGAGATCGCCGCCGCGGCCCAGGTCATGCGCGAATTCGCGGCCAAAGTGCCGATGGCGAATGACGCCAACCTCGTTGACACCTGCGGCACCGGCGGCGACGCCAGCCATACCTTCAACATCTCCACCGCCTCCGCCTTCGTCGCCGCCGCGGCCGGCGCGCGTGTGGCCAAGCACGGCGGCCGGTCAGTATCTTCCACTACCGGCAGCGCCGACGTGCTGGAAGCCCTGGGCGTGAACCTCAACCTCACGCCCGAGCAGGTGGGCGCAAGCCTCGACCAGGTCGGCATCGGCTTCATGTTCGCACCCAACTTTCACGCCGCCATGAAGCACGCCGCGCCGGTACGCAAGGAACTGGGTGTGAGGACGCTCTTCAACATCCTCGGCCCGCTCACCAACCCGGCGGGCGCGCCGCACCAGCTTTTGGGCGTGTTCCACCCCGACTTGGTCGGCATCCTGGTGCGCGTGCTGCAGCGCCTCGGCAGCCGTCATGTCATGGTGGTGCATGGCGCCGACGGCATGGACGAGATCACGCTCACCGGTGAAACCCTGGTGGGCGAACTCAAGGATGGCGAGGTCTGCGAATACACCATCCATCCGCGCGAGTTCGGTATCGAGGCAGCCGGCATCGAGTCGCTCAAGGTCTGGGATGCGCAGCAGTCGAAAGACATGCTGCTTTCCGTGCTTGACGGACTGCCCGGCCCCGCGCGCGACATCGTGCTGCTCAATGCCGGTGCCGCCATCTACGTGTCCGACTGCGCCGCCACCCTGGGCGAAGGCATCGAAAAAGCCCGCAAAGCCATCGACAGCGGCGAGGCGCGGGCGAAACTTGCCGAGTACGTCAAATACAGCAACCAATAAACAGGGAGGTAAGGGAGGGAATGGAGGAAAGCCTTCGTTATCTGGGCGAACAAATCATCGGTGCCGCGATGCGGGTGCATACGGCTCTTGGCCCCGGCATGCTGGAGAGTGCATACGAAGTCTGTCTGCACCATGAATTATCCAAATCCGGACTGCGTGTGGCACGTCAAGTCGATTTGCCCATCGAATACGACGGGTTGAAAATGGATTCCGGCTATCGGCTTGATCTGGTAGTGGATGACTGTGTGGTGCTTGAATTGAAGGCAGTGGATAAGCTCACTCCCCTGCATACAGCTCAGTTGATAAGCTATTTAAGGCTTGGGCAGTACCCTGTTGGATATTTGCTCAACTTCAACGTCGTTCACATGAGGGATGGTATTCGGCGAATCTTGAACAAGCATTTGAATTAACCTCCCGCGCCTCCCATTCCTCCCTGTTAATAAGAGTTATGTCCGACATTCTCAATAAAATCCTCGCCACCAAGCGCGAGGAGATCGAAGCCGGCCTGAAAGAGGTCTCGCTTGCAAAAATGCAGGCGCTTGCCAAGGCGCAGCCGCCTGCGCGCGATTTCGTCGGCGCCATTCGCGCCAAAATCGCCGCCGGCAAGCCGGCCGTCATCGCCGAAATCAAGAAGGCCAGCCCCAGCAAAGGCGTACTGCGTGAGGATTTTCGGCCGGCCGAAATCGCCAAGAGCTACGAGGCGGGCGGTGCTGCCTGTTTGTCAGTGCTCACTGATAAACAATATTTCCAGGGCAGCGCCGAATACCTCCAGCAGGCGCGCGCAGCCTGTTCGCTGCCGGTGCTGCGCAAAGACTTCATCATCGACCCCTACCAGGTCTATGAAGCCCGTGCCATGGGCGCGGACTGCATCCTGTTAATCGTGGCGGCGTTTTCGCTCCCCTCTCCCCAGGGGAGAGGGGCTGGGGGTGAGGGCGCGGTGTTTGATATCCCCACCATGCGCGCACTTGAAGCCCTGGCTTTCGAGCTGGGCATGGCCGTGCTGGTGGAGTCCCACAACGCCGAAGAACTCGACGCCGCGCTACAGTTGAAAACCCCGCTGCAGGGCATCAACAACCGCAACTTGCGTACCTTTGAGGTCAGCCTCGATATCACGCTGGGACTTTTGCCCAAAATTGGTGCCAATCGCATTGTCATTACCGAGTCGGGCATTCTTGCACCGGCCGATGTGGCTCGCATGCGCGCCCATGACGTCCAGGCCTTTCTGGTCGGTGAGGCTTTTATGCGCGCCGACAACCCTGGAGAAGCGCTAACGTGGCTTTTCGCCTAAATTTATTGGGTATACAACTCAAAAAACTCATGTTGCTGAAATGCAACAAATAACAATTTGTGTGGGCTTATTGCAACATATTGATGTTTAAGGGTTTTTGAGTTCAATAAGATTTTGCGTGGCTTTTTGCCCACAAGCCAAACTGGTATTTTTGATCTTGTCAGTGCTTTTCCTTGAATCAGCACAGCCGCCCCGCCCATAATTGCCCTGTCCATTTCCGGACAGCTCTGCAGAGCTTTTAAAAATTCTGTAAAGGAGAATGTAATGCAAAAGAAACTGATTGCCCTGGCGCTGGCCTCCGCTTTCGCGGCCCCCGCCTTCGCAGCCACCTCCAACGTTGACGTTGGCGGCTATATGAACATGTCCTTCGACGTCCTGGACCAGGACATCGTCGGTACCGACAGCAAGATGAACGTTTCCAGCAACTCTTCCAACATCTACTTCAAGGGTTCGGAAGACCTGGGCGGCGGCATGAAGGCCTTCTGGCAAATCCAGACCTACTTCGACGCCGGTGCTACCGGTAACGCTGACTTCAGCTTCGGCGGTACCGGTAACGGCGTCGCTACCGGCAACACCTTCGTTGGCCTGGACACCGCCTGGGGTAAGGCCCTGATGGGTAAGCACGAAGCTCCCTACAAGCTGGTCGGCCGCAAGTACGACTTCTTCAACAACACCCTGGGTGACTCCCGTAACATCATTGCCTTTGGCGGCAACGACGTTCGTCCGAACAACGTGATCGCCTACGGCACCCCCAACTTCAGCGGCTTCACCGCCCTGGTTGCCTATGTAACCAACCTTGGTGCCGGCCCCAACCTGGGCGCCCAAGCCAACGCCGTGTCTGCCAACGCTGGCTATGACAACGGCCCCCTGTCCCTGGGTCTGGGCTATCAGAAGCTTTCCCTTCCGTTTATCGGCGCTTCCGACCCGTCTGCATGGCGCTTCGGTGCCAGCTACAAGTTCGGCGACTTCAAAGTGGCCGCTCTGTACCAGCAGGAAAACAATGTTGGCGGCGTTGCGGCCAACGACTCTGATGCCTGGGGTCTGGGTGCTTCCTACGCCATGGGTGCTTTCACTCTGAAGGGCCAGTACTACACCCTTAGTCGTGACCTGGCTGCCAACCTCGACTCCGACATGTGGGCGCTGGGCGTTGACTACAGCCTGTCCAAGCGCACCAGCCTGTACGGCGTCTATGCCTCCATGGACAACGACATCGGTGCTGCCCGTACCCCCTTCGGCGGTGGTCACGGTGACAACCCCGGTACCGTTGGTGGTGGCAACCCCGACGGCTTCAGCCTGGGCGTGGTCCACAAGTTCTAATCTGACTTGGTCAGTTAGTTCGCGGTATTGAACGGGCTCCTTCGGGAGCCCGTTTTTTTTATTGTTTTTCCGATGGGGCTTGCCTGGCGGCTGCGAATCCTGCAAAGTCATGCAGTTCGTATGTGGGATGAAGTGATGAATCTGGACAATCTGATTACTACCTTTGATAACAGCCTGCGCACGGTTTTCGCGCCGGCGCGGGGCGCACGGGCAAATCCCGCTGCCGATTTGCCGGAGGCGGGGCTGAGCGAGACCGAAAAACGCGAGGCCGAGGCGCTGATGCGGGTGAACCACGTGGGCGAGGTGTGCGCGCAGGCGCTGTACCAGGGCCAGGCGCTGACGGCTCGAAATCCCGAGTCGCGCGCGGCGCTGGAAAAGGCGGCGCGCGAGGAAACCGACCATCTGGCCTGGTGTGAGAGCCGCATCGAGGAACTGGGCGGGCGCAAGAGCCTTTTGAACCCCCTGTGGTACGCCGGCTCCTTTGCCTTGGGCGCCACCGCCGGCGTTTTGGGCGACAAGTGGAATCTGGGCTTTCTGGCCGAAACCGAGCGCCAGGTGGAAGCGCATCTCGACGAGCATCTGCGCCAGTTGCCGGAACAGGACGTGAAAAGCCGTGCCATCGTCGCGCAGATGAAGGAAGATGAAATCCGCCATGCGCAGACGGCGGTGCAATACGGCGCGGCGGAGTTGCCTGCGCCGGTCAAGGTGGCCATGCGCGGCATGTCCCTGGCGATGAAGCTGATCGCGCACCGTATCTGATATAGGGCGATTTTCAGGATTGCTGCGGGCCGGAGTCTCTCATGATGGTGGGGTGCTCTTGAAAAGAGCCGTTAATGGTGCCATTATTGGGTTTGTTAAGAGACCTGTTGCTGATCATGGCACACCAGATATTGGCCGAAACAACCGCCAGCGTTTCCGAGTTGAAGCGGAATCCCATGGCTACCGTCGCGGCGGGGGAAGGCTTCCCTGTCGCAATTCTCAACCGCAACGAGCCGGCTTTTTACTGTATTCCTGCCAAGGCTTACGAAGAATTGATGAACAGGCTGGAAGACCTTGAACTGAACGCGCTCGCCGATGCCCGGCTGAAGGATGGCAAAGCTCCCGTGCGGGTCACGCTGGATGAGTTATGAGTTGAATTTCCATCCGGATGCGCTGGATGAATGGCGCAAGCCGGACAAGTCGGTGCGCGATCAATTCAAGAAAAAACTGGCCGAGCGGCTGGAAAATCCGAAGGTTCCGGGTGCCCGACTTTCCGGCCAAAAAGACCGCTTCAAGATCAAGCTTCGGAACGCAGGATACCGGCTTGTTTATGAAGTGCGCGACAAACAGTTTGTGGTGTTGGTTGTTGCGGTCGGAAAACGTGAGCGCAATGCTGTTTATCAGACAGCCGCAAAACGTTCCTGAATTCAATTTTGTTTTGTTGGACAACCATGGCATTTGCAGAAAATCTCGCTGCCTTGCCCGATGTGCAGGGCAAGCGGCTGAGATTGCTTGACGGGCGGGGTCGGGAGGTAGCGGTAATCGAGAATGCCCCGGGCACAGCCGGCTCTTTCCGGGTTTACGTCGCCCTGGCAGCCAAATACGGCGCGATCAATGCCGCCGCCGCGCAGGAAGGCCTTTTGATTTACGCCGAGCATACGGAGGATGCCCGTCTTGATCCCGGCAAGCATCCCAATATCGACCGGCTGCTGGAAGTTCGGTCAGCCGGCAAGATATTCGGCGTTCGGATCGAATAGTTCAGCCTTCCACGATCTCGAAGTCGTGGGTCACTTCGGCCACCTTGCCGAGCATGATGCTGGCCGAGCAGTATTTTTCGGCCGACAGCTTGACCGCCTGCTCCACGCGCCTGGGGTCCAGCCCCTTGCCGGTGAGGATGAAGTGCACGTGGATGCGGGTGAAGACCTTGGGGTCGGTCTCCGCCCTGTCTGCGTCGATTTCGGCCACGCAGTCGGTAACCGGCTGGCGGCTTTTCCTCAGGATGAGCACGACGTCGAAGGCGGTGCAGCCGCCCATGCCCAGAAGCAGCATTTCCATGGGGCGCACCCCCAGGTTCCTGCCGCCGGCCTCGGGCGCCCCGTCCATGACCACGGTGTGGCCGGATTCGCTCTGGCCGGCGAAGCTGACGCCTTCTATCCACTTGATGCGGGCTTTCATGGGGTCTCCAGTCAAATTCGTTCCCGGCCCTTATACCATAGCGCAGCGGGACTTTAAGCTATTTGCAGACCGGCATTGACACACCTCGGGTTTGGCCCGTAAAATCGCGCTCTTTTCGAGTGCCGCCCTGTTGGCGGCGCCATAGACTTGGGTTCAGAGGTTGCAATGAAAACCTTCTCCGCAAAACCGCATGAAGTGAAGCGCGACTGGTTCGTGGTGGACGCCACGGACGCCGTGCTGGGGCGGCTCGCCGCCGAAATCGCCCGCCGTCTGCGCGGCAAGCACAAGGCCATCTACACGCCGCACGTGGACACGGGCGACTACATCGTCGTGGTCAACGCCGACAAGATCCGCGTCACCGGCAACAAGGAACTGGACAAGAAGTATTACCGCCACTCCGGCTATCCGGGCGGCATTTACGAAACCACCTTCGGCAAGATGCAGGCCCGCTTCCCCGGCCGCGCGCTGGAGAAGGCGGTCAAGGGCATGCTGCCCAAGGGCCCGCTGGGCTACGCCATGATCAAGAAAATGAAGGTCTACGCCGGGCCTCAGCATCCCCACGTTGCGCAGCAGCCGCAAACTCTCGAAATCAAGGGTTGAATCACATGATCGGTAATTACAACTACGGTACCGGCCGTCGCAAGGAAGCAGTGGCCCGCGTGTTCATCAAGGCCGGCTCCGGCAACATCGTCGTCAACGGCAAGCCGGTGGACTCTTTCTTCTCGCGCGAAACCGGGCGCATGATCGTGCGTCAGCCCCTGGTGCTGACCGACAGCGCCGACAAGTTCGACATCATGGTCAACGTGACCGGCGGCGGCGAATCCGGCCAGGCCGGTGCGGTGCGCCACGGCATCACCCGCGCCCTGATCGACTACGACCCCGGCTTGAAGCCCGCCCTCAAGGCCGCCGGTCTGGTGACGCGCGACGCCCGTGCGGTGGAACGCAAGAAGGTCGGCCTGCACAAGGCGCGCCGTCGCAAGCAATTCTCCAAGCGTTGATTCGCTTCGGCCATAAAAAAAGCCACCTGCGGGTGGCTTTTTTTACGTCACGCAAGGCTTCGTTTCTTGCAATAATTCGATTTGTTGAATGGTGCATAGGACTGGATCGCCACGGGCCTTCGCCCTCGCGATGACGCCTCGCCGTCACTGCGAGGAGGCGGAGCCGACGCGGCAGTCCAGGTTTTTTTATTTACCCTAGGAGTCTGCGCGGCAGAAGCCCTGGACAGCCAAAGATAAGCGACAATATCACATGCCTACCTCCTACCTTCCCTACACCCCTGGCCAGTCCTTGCTTTTACCGCCCTCGGTGGACGAATGGCT
>JBFMCR010000005.1:0-5906 GCA_040754425.1 Pseudomonadota bacterium
GAACACTGTCGCCTCGGACGCGATGGAATGCAACAGACGGGCCGGATGCCGATGACCAATTTGACTCGGAATGCATCCAGCACAGGTCAATACGGCAGATTTGCACTCTGCCGCGCAGACTCCTAGGGAAATAGGGGAAATTTGACGAAAGAAAATCTGATGATCAAGGTAGGCATCGTCGGCGGCACCGGCTATACGGGCGTGGAGTTGTTGCGCCTGCTGGCGCGCCATCCCCAGGTTGAATTAACCGCCATCACCTCGCGCAAGGAGGCGGGCATGAAGGTGGCGGACATGTTCCCCAACCTGCGCGGCCGTGTGGGTCTGGCGTTTTCCGCGCCGGAAGAGGCTGGGCTGGAGAAGTGCGACGTGGTGTTCTTCGCCACCCCCAACGGCGTGGCCATGCAGCAGGCCCGTGCTCTGCTCGAAGCCGGCGTGAAGGTCATCGACCTTGCGGCGGATTTCCGCATCAGGAACATCAGGGAATGGGAAGCCTGGTACAAGATGGAACACGCCTGTCCCGACCTCGTGGGCGAGGCGGTGTACGGCCTGCCGGAAGTGAACCGCGAGGCCATCAAAAAGGCGCGCCTCATCGCCAACCCCGGCTGCTACCCGACCGCCGCCCAGTTGGGCTTCCTGCCGCTGATCGAGAACGGCCTGGTGGATACGTCCCATCTGGTGGCCGACTGCAAGTCCGGCGTCTCCGGCGCCGGTCGCAAGGCCGAGACCCACATCCTGTTCGCGGAAGCCGCCGACAACTTCAAGGCCTATGCCGTGCCGGGGCACCGTCACCTGCCGGAAATCCGCCAGGGCTTGTCGCTGGCCGCCGGCCATACAGTGGGCCTCACCTTCGTGCCGCACCTCACTCCCTTGATCCGTGGCATCCATGCCACGCTGTATGCCAGATTGACCCAGGATGCCGACCTGCAGGCACTGTACGAAAAACGCTATGCCAACGAGCCCTTTGTCGACGTGCTGCCGGCCGGTTCGCACCCGGAAACCCGCTCGGTGCGCGGCGCCAATGTCTGCCGCATCGCCTTGCACCGGCCGCAGGGCGGCGAGGTGGTGGTGGTGCTGTCGGTGATCGACAATCTAGTCAAGGGCGCGGCGGGACAGGCGGTGCAGAACATGAACCTGCTGTTCGGCCTGCCCGAAACCACGGCGATCGACGACATCGGCCTGCTGCCTTAAAACCGGAACTTCCTCAATGGAAACAAGGTCATTGCTTGACTGCCCCTACGCTTTGCGGATAATGAAGCGCTGATTTACTCAAGGAGTATCCCGAATGAATGCCATGACCGAAACCCCGCTGAACTTCACCGACAGCGCGGCCAACAAAGTGAAGAGCCTGATCGACGAAGAAGGCAATCCCGATCTCAAGCTGCGCGTGTTCGTCACCGGCGGCGGCTGTTCGGGCTTCCAGTACGGCTTTACCTTCGACGAAGTGCAGAACGACGACGACACCGTGATGGAGAAGAACGGTGTGACTCTGCTGATCGATTCCATGAGCTTCCAGTACCTGGTGGGCGCGGAAATCGACTACACCGAAGGGCTCGAGGGCGCGCAGTTCGTGATCAAGAACCCCAACGCCACCACCACCTGCGGCTGCGGTTCTTCGTTCTCGGTCTGAGCCGTCTTTCGCCATAAATGACCAAGGGGCCGGAAGGCCCCTTTGGTTTTTGTAGGAGCAGGCTTGCCCGCGATAACCCGGGCCGCGCCCAAGTGGGCTCCTACACCGGATAGATCGCGCCGAGGATGCGCGGCCCGCTGGCGCCGGTAACGGCGGGCAGGTTGCCGGGTTTTCCCTCGAGACACTGCTTTGCCAGCCAGGCGAATGCCAGCGCCTCCATCCAGTCGGGATCGAGGCCGAGGGCGGCTGTCGAACGCACGGGTTTTTCGGCCAGCGCTTCCAGCCGACGCATCAAGGCGCCGTTGTGCACGCCGCCGCCACAGACGTACAGGGCATCGAAACCTTCGCAATATCGGCGCGCGGCATCGACGATGGCGCGCGCGGTCAATTCGAGCAGGGTGGCCTGCACGTCCTGCGCCGCTTCGTCGCCGCGAAGCCGGTTTTGCAGCGAGGCCAGGTTGAATTGTTCGCGGCCGGCGCTCTTGGGCGGGGCGGCGGCGAAAAAATCATGCGCCAACAGGCGCGCGAGCAAATCCGGCAGTACCTTGCCGCTAGCCGCCCACATGCCGTTCTCATCCATGGCCTTGCCCAGGTGTTTCGCGCACCAGGCATCGAGCAGCAGGTTGCCGGGGCCGCAATCAAAGCCGGTGACGGCGCCGGCGGGCGACAAATCGGTCAGGTTGGAGATGCCGCCGATGTTGACGATGACGCGATGCTCGTTTTTGCCGGACAACATGGCGGCGTGGAAGGCCGGCACCAGCGGCGCGCCTTGTCCGCCGGCGGCGATGTCGCGGCTGCGGAAATCGACGATGCCGGTGATGCCGGTTAGTTCCGCAAGCCGCGCCCCGTTTACCAGTTGCACGGTATAGCCCGCCTCGGGGCGATGGCGGATGGTCTGGCCGTGGCAGCCGACGGCCCTGATGCGGGCGGGTGACAAATCGGCATTTTTCAGCAGGGCATGCACGCTTTGTGCATAGAGTTCGGTCAGTGCCTGGGCGTGAACGAAGGCCGTGTGCAGTTCGTTCGGTTTCGGCTCGTGCAGGGCGAGGAGGCCGGCTTTCAGTTCCGCGGGATAGGGAAGGTAATGCGTGGCTGCGAGTTCCGCCGTCGCGTTGCCGAAGCGGGCGAGGGCGGCATCCACGCCGTCGAGGCTGGTACCGGACATGAGGCCGACGTAGAAGTCGGCCTCATGAGAAGAGGCGCTGCTCAATCGAGCGCGGCGAGATTGGTGCCGCGCAACTGGTCCAGACGCTGTATCCACATGGCGGTCTGTTCGTTGAAACGGGCGCGCTGCGCCACGGGAAGGGGCGGCGACCCGGGCAGCTTGACCGTGACCGGGTTGTAAGGCTTGCCGCCGATGCGGACTTCGTAATGCAGATGCGGGCCGGTGGCGGTGCCGGTCATGCCGACATAGCCGATGATCTGGCCCTGCTCGACGGCCGTGCCGCGGCGGATGCCCCTGGCAAAGCCGTTCAGATGGGCGTAATAGGTCTCGTAACCGTTGCGATGCCGAAGAATCACCAAGTTGCCGTAACCGCCCTTGCGGCCGGCGAAGGAAACGACGGCATCACCGACGGCCTTGACGCGCGTGCCGGTGGGTGCGCCGAAGTCGGTGCCGGTATGGCGGCGGTGGAAACCGTAAACCGGATGCCTGCGCGAATTGCTGAAGCTCGATGTGATGCGCGAAAACTCCAGGGGCGAACGCAGAAAACCCTTGCTCAGGGCTTCGCCGTTGGGGCTGTAGTATTCTTCCCTGCCGCCGGGAGTGCGGTAAAGCACGGCTCGATAGGCTTTCCCGGCGTTGACATACTCGGCTGAAAGGATCTTGCCGGTGCCCGTGGGTTCGCCGTTGCGGTAATCCATTTCATAGATGACCGAGAAGGTGTCGCCGCGGCGCAGGTCGGTGCGGAAGTCCATCTTGGTGCCGAAGATGTCGGCCATCCTGATGGCCACGCTGTCGGGCAGGTTGGCTGCGTCCGTGGCCGCAAACAGCGAACTTTCGATGCGGCCGGAACGCATGACGATGCGGCTTTCCACGGCAGCCTCGGGCTGGTCCAGCACGAAGCCGTCGGGCCGGCGCGAAATGCGGTTGAGCGTGCCGTCGGAGGCGGTCAGGCGCAGTTCCAGGAGCTCGCCGTTTTCGCCCACGTCGGCCTGGATGCGCTGGCCCGAGCGCAGGCTGCGACCGATCTGTGCGGCCGACTGGCCCATGAGCAGGGCGCTGTCCTGAGGGGATACTCCAAGCCGATTGAGGAGGGCACCCAAGGTTTCGCCGGGCAGCACTCTTTCTTCGAGATGGAAAACCTGTGTCGTCTGCTCCGCGGGAACTGCCAATTGCGGGAGAGGCAGGTTTTCGATCAGGGTTTGGACCGGAATGTCGCGGGTGTCGATGTCGGGGGCAATGCCGTAGGCGGTGACCATCCCGAAAAGCGGCAACAAGGCTGCGATCAGTACGCCCCGAACAGGCAATTTCCGCTTTAGCGGGGGGGTGGGATGGTTTAAACTTTCGAGCTTTTGTTGCTGCATGGAACGCTCTGCTCCCCTGTTGAATCAGCCGGCAAGTTTACCAAAGTTTGCGCGGCAAAAAATGATTATTTAAAACAGAAGTTTATTGGTAGTTGGTTTGCCGGAAAGAAATATTCCGGCAAAACGGCAATTCCAAGGCTTTTCTTGAGTGTCGATATGGAAAATGTGCTGAGAGAAATCAAACGCGGAGCGGACGAACTGCTGGTCGAGGCCGAGCTGAGGCAGAAACTTGCGACCGGCAGGCCCTTGCGGGTGAAAGCCGGCTTCGACCCGACCGCGCCCGATCTGCATCTGGGGCACACGGTGCTCATCAACAAGCTGAAGAGCCTGCAGGACATGGGCCACCACATCCTGTTCCTGATCGGCGATTTCACCGGCATGATCGGCGACCCCACCGGCAAGAACGCCACCCGGCCGCCGCTCACCAGGGAAGCGGTGGCGGAAAACGCCAAGACATACACCGAACAGGTGTTCAAGATTCTTGATCCGGACAAGACCGAGGTGGTGTTCAACTCGACCTGGATGGGCAAGATGGATGCAAGCGACCTGATTCGGCTTGCCGCCACCCACACCGTGGCGCGCATGCTGGAGCGGGACGACTTCCACAAGCGCTATACCGGCGGACAGCCCATCGCCATCCATGAATTCCTCTATCCGCTCATCCAGGGCTACGACTCCGTGGCGCTGAAAGCCGATCTGGAAGTGGGCGGCACCGACCAGAAATTCAACCTGCTCATGGGGCGGGAACTGCAGGGGCACTTCGGCCAGCCGCGCCAGTGCATCCTGACCATGCCGCTCCTCGAAGGTCTGGATGGGGTCAACAAGATGTCCAAGTCGCTGGGCAACTATGTGGGTATCAATGAACCACCCAACGAAATCTTCGGCAAGCTGATGTCTGTCCCCGATACGTTGATGTGGCGATATATCGAACTGCTTTCCTTCGAGTCGCTGGCGACCATACGGAAATGGCGCCAGGAGGTCGAGGCCGGGCGCAACCCGCGCGACATCAAGGTCTGCTTCGCCCAGGAGATCGTCGCGCGTTTCCATGGCAAGGCGGCAGCCGAGTCGGCACTGGCCGATTTCGAGGCGCGCTTCCGACAAGGTGCGCTGCCCGAGGACATGCCGGAAGTCAGCGTGCCGGCACCGGCCGGCAGCCTGCCCATTGCCAACGTGATCAGGGAGGCCGGGCTGACTGCCACTACCTCCGAAGCCTTGCGCATGATCCGGCAGGGCGGGGTCAGGCTGGACGGGGAAAAAGTCAGCAACAAGGCACTGCAACTGGCCGCCGGCACGAGTGTGGTGCTGCAGATCGGCAAGCGCAAATTCGCCCGCGTGAAAATTATTTGAAAAATTTCCGCGCGAGGTGTTGACGAAATTTCACGGCTCTGTAGAATGCGCACCTTCTCGAAACGCACTGCAACAAAAACGCAACGCGAATCGAGCCGCTCTTTAAAAATTTAACAGCCGATAAGTGTGGGCATCCTGGTTGCCTGCTGGGTGGATTTGACGCGAGTCTGGTTTGCCTGGTGGGGGATAAATTGAAGATGCTCACACTTTGAGAAGTAATTGATTGATGTCAATGATTCGATGAGTTGAGCGACGATTCCTTTAGGGAATCAAACAGGAATTGAACTGAAGAGTTTGATCCTGGCTCAGATTGAACGCTGGCGGAATGCTTTACACATGCAAGTCGGGCGGCAGCATGGACTTCGGTCTGATGGCGAGCGGCGAACGGGTGAGTAATGCATCGGAA
>JBFMCR010000006.1:0-47312 GCA_040754425.1 Pseudomonadota bacterium
CTGAAACGCACCATCGACCGGGCGATGCGCAGTCTGCAGAAGACGCCTGATGTCGTCTGTGGGTTTTTTCATGCGCCAACGTGCTCGTATGCAAAATTATGAGGCTTAGTTAACGTAGGTTTTAGTATTTTCACGAAGAGGACAGGAGGACGAGAGGATTCGCTTGAGGTTTCCTCCTGTCCTCATGTCCTCTTTGTTGGATTGGATTTTCCCGCGCGGCCCGAAGTCGGCTTGCGCGGCGCAGCGCGGCCGGGTGAACGCGGCCGGCTGTCCGGGATGGGCATGTCCGCCCAGCGCAGCAGGCGCTTGACCTCGGTCTCGTCGAGCTCGTGCTTCTGTCCGCGCTTGAGCTGCGGCGGCAAGGCGACCGGGCCGTAGCGGGTGCGGATGAGACGGCTGACCTTTACGCCGACGGCGTCGAACAGGCGCCGCACTTCGCGGTAGCGCCCTTCCCTGATGACCACGCGCCACCAGCGGTTGGCGCCCTCGCCGCCGGCCTCGCTGAGGCTTTCCACGCGCGCTTCGCCGTCTTCGAGTTCCACGCCGCCGAGCAATTGCTCCTGCATCTGCGGCGTGAGTTCGCCCAGCACGCGCACGGCGTATTCGCGTTCGACCTCGAAGCGCGGATGCATGAGGCGGTTGGCCAGTTCGCCGCTGGTAGTGAAGATCATCAGGCCTTCGGTGTTGAAGTCGAGCCGACCCACGCTCACCCACTTGGCGCCGCGTATCCTGGGCAGCTGTTCGAACACGGTAGCGCGTCCCTTGGGGTCGTCGCGGCTGACGATCTCGCCTTCCTGTTTGTGGTAGATCAGCACGCGCACGCGCTTGGTTTCAGGCGCGCGCAGATAGACGCGGCGGCCGGAAACCTTGATGACGTCGTTTGAGGTGACGCGCTGCCCTACATGCGCGGTCTCGCCGTTGACCGTGACGCGGCCCTCGGCGATCCAGGCTTCCATCTCGCGGCGCGAACCGATGCCGGCATCGGCCAGGGCCTTGTGCAGCCTGACGGCATCCCCGGCCTCGGCGATGAGAGGGATTTCGCCTTCGGCAGGAGCCGGCCGCGCACGAACGGCGGGCTTGCTGGGGGGACGCAAAGGACTGCGGCGGCGGGTGGGCATGGATATCAGAATGACCTTAAAAATGCATGATTGAACGCAGCGGCGCAAAAAAATCCGGTAACAGGGGGGTTAAGGGAGGTAAGGGAGTAATATTTTCCGCCTCTTTTGAATTTCGAGTGGGTGAACTGGGCTCCGGGCAGGGTGGGTCTGGCCGGGTCAAGGGCGGGCGGAGCCCGGCGAAGGGAACCCTTGACGCGGACAGACGCACCACCACGCTCAAGGGCTTGGGGCAGGCAAGGTCTTGCGGCGCCTGCTCCCGAGCCCGTCCGGCGGCGAGGACTTCCCCGCCCTGAGGCGGGGCTAGGGGTGGGGACCGCAGTCCACCCGGCAGGGCGGAAGGGTGTTCTTGATGACATTGGCACCCACTCGTTTTTCAAAAGAGCCTATTTTCCTCTCTTATCCTCCCGTACCTCCCTGTAAATGCTTTTGGGGTTTCTCTGCGCCGCTGCGTTACGATGTCTTTTCTCAGCTTCCCGAGGCGGTGGCAGGCGTGTTCTCTTCGGCGGCCAAGTCTTCGGCGCCGGCGCTCTCGGCCCCGCTATCCGCGACTTCTTCGGCTGCGGGTTCCTCGCGCGCCTCTTCCAGTTCTTCCGGCGTCACCGCGGTGTCGGGCGCGAGCAGGTTGCCCAGTTCTTCCAGTGGCGGCAGTTCCTGCAGCGAGCGCAGGCCGAGGTCGGACAGGAAGCGCGGCGTGGTGGCAAAGAGCACGGGCCTGCCCGGCACGTCGCGATGGCCGACGGTTTCGATCCAGCCGCGTTCTTCCAGGGTTTTCACGATCTGGGCATTGACCGACACGCCGCGGATGTCCTCGACGTCGCCGCGTGTGACCGGCTGCCTGTAGGCGATGATGGCGAGCGTCTCCAGCACGGCGCGCGAATAGCGCGGCGGCTTTTCGTTGCGCATGCGCGCAAGATAAACCTGCATTTCCGGCCTGGTCTGGAAACGCCAGCCTTCGGCGACCTGCACCAGTTCGGCTGCCTTGGTCTCCCAGTCGGACTTGAGTTCATCGAGCGCGCGGCGCAGCAGGTCCTCGGACAGCTCCTGCTCGAACATGCGCTTCATTTCACGCAGGGACAGCGGCGCGTCGGCTGCCAGGAGCGCGGCCTCGAGGATGCGCTTCAGTTCCTCAAGATTGTTGATCGTCGGTGTGTTCATCGGCGTATTCATTAACCGTCGTACCTTCTTCGTGCAAACGGACGTAGATCGGTGCCAGCGGCTCGGCCTGGGTGACGTCGATCAGGGTCTCCTTTGCCAGTTCGAGAATGGCGAGGAAGGTCACCACCATCTCGGCCACGCCGGCCTCGGCGCGGAACAGGCTGGCGAATTCCAGGAACTGCCCGGGCTGCAGGGATTTCAGGATGCGCGACATGTGCTCGCGCACCGAGAGTTCTTCGCGGCTGATGCGGTGATGCCTGTTGACCTTGGCGCGCGACAGGATGGAAAGCCAGGCGGCGGAAAGGTCTTCCGCCCTGACTTCGGGCAGCCTGCGCGCGGCGGACTCCACCGCCACCGACACGACGTGGAAATCGCGCCCGGCCATGGGGTGTTTGTCCAGGCGCTGCGCGGCGAGCTTCATCTGTTCGTATTCCAGCAGGCGGCGTACCAGTTCGGCGCGCGGGTCTTCCGGCTCGCCGCCTTCTTCCGCACGCGGCGGGCGCGGCAGCAGCATGCGCGACTTGATCTCGATCAGCATCGCCGCCATCAAGAGGTACTCGGCTGCGAGTTCGAGGCGCGAGGTGCGCGCGGCCTCGACGTAGGCCAGGTACTGGCGCGTGAGCTCGGCCATGGGGATGTCGAGCACGTCGAGATTGTGGCGGCGGATGAGGTACAAAAGGAGGTCGAGCGGGCCCTCGAAAGTCTCGAGGAACACTTCCAGCGCATCCGGCGGAATGTAAAGGTCGACCGGCAGTTCCGCCAGCGGCTCGCCTTTCACGCGGGCAATGGGGAGTTCGGCCTGTAGCGCTTCCATGACAGGCATTCTATCACCCGGCAGGGCCGGTTTGAGTTCCACCTACGGTCAAGGCGAACCGCCGCCCTCCAGAATGAAGCCGCTTCGCCTTGCGCATTTGGCGGCAGCGATTGCGTGACAAGAAGCAAGTGACGAGAGGCAAGTGACAGGTGACTAGTGACAGGTGACAGATGGCAGGTGACAGGTGGCAGGTGGCAGGTGGCTTTCGTCACCCTTCACCCTTCACCCGTGACCCTTCACCCGTCACCCGTGACCCTTCACCCTTCACCCTTCACCGTTTTCACGTTGCTCCGGAAAAACAACCTTCACTACGTCCTTGTATTTGCTGGCGAAATGCACTGTGATGCCCTGCCTGATGTAGTCCGGCAGCTTGTCGAAATCCGGCTTGTTGGCTTCGGGCAGGATCAGTTCCATGATGCCGGCGCGGCGCGCAGCGATGACTTTCTCGCGGATGCCGCCGACCGGCAGCACCTGGCCGGTCAGGGAAAGTTCGCCGGTCATGGCCAGCGGCCGCGCCAGCTTCTGGTTGCGCGCAAGGCCAAGCAGCGCGGTCGCCATGGTGATGCCGGCGCTGGGGCCGTCCTTGGGGGTGGCGCCCTCCGGGATGTGCAGGTGCACGAAGCTGGAATCGAAGAAGGACTGGTCGGCCTTGTATTGCTTGAGATGGCTGGCGACATAGCTGTAGGCGATTTCGGCCGATTCCTTCATCACGTCGCCCAGTTGCCCGGTGAGCTTGAAGCCGCGATTCAGGGTATGCACGCGCGTGGCCTCGACATCGAGCGTGGCCCCGCCCATGGCCGTCCACGCCAGGCCCGTCACCACGCCTACCGCGCTTTGCGGCTTTTCCTTGTGGAACACGGGCTTGTCGAGATAGGACTCGATTTCCTTCACACCGACCTTGATCGGCGTGGCCGCGCCGTCAAGTATCTGCACCACGGCCTTGCGCGCCACGCGCCCGAGCTGCTTTTCCAGGTTGCGCACGCCGGCCTCGCGCGCATAGCCCTCGATGACGTGGCGGATGGCGGATTCGGAAATCCGCACCTGGTTCTTCTTGAGGCCCGACTTTTCCAGCACCTTGGGCCACAGATGGTGTTTGGCGATGGCGATCTTTTCCTCGGTGATGTAGCCAGAGAGTCGGATCACTTCCATGCGGTCGAGCAGCGGCCCGGGAATGGAAAGCTGATTGGCGGTGCAGATGAACAGCGTCTTGGACAGGTCGAAGCGCACGTCGAGATAATGGTCGAGGAAATCGACGTTCTGTTCCGGGTCGAGCACTTCCAGCAAGGCCGAAGCGGGGTCGCCCTGGTAGGAGGCGCCGATTTTGTCGATCTCATCCAGCATGATGACCGGATTGGAGGTGCCGACTTCCTTCAGCGCCTGGATGAACTTGCCCGGCATGGCGCCGATGTAGGTGCGGCGATGGCCCTTGATCTCGGCCTCGTCACGCATGCCGCCCACCGAGAAGCGGTAGAACTTGCGCCCCAGGGCTTCCGCTACCGACTTGCCGATGGAGGTCTTGCCCACGCCGGGCGGGCCGACCAGCAGCAGGATCGATCCCGATACTTCGCCCTTCATGGCGCCGACGGCGAGGAATTCGATGATGCGATCCTTGACGTCGTCGAGTCCGTCGTGGTCGCGGTCGAGTATCCTGCGCGCGCGTTTCAGGTCCAGTTTGTCCTGAGAATGCACGCCCCAGGGCAGCACGGTGAGCCAGTCGAGATAGTTGCGCGAAACGGTGTACTCGGCCGAACCGGTTTCCAGCACCGAGAACTTGGCCATTTCCTCGTCGATGCGCTTCCTGGCGGCTTCGGGCAGCGACAGTTTCGCAATGCGTTCCCTGAAGGTTTCCAGCTCGGCTGTCTTGTCGTCCTTGGACAGGCCAAGCTCCTTCTGGATCGCTTTCAGTTGCTCGCGCAGGAAAAATTCGCGCTGCTGCGCGGACATCTTCTCTTCCATGCGGCCGCGTATCTGGTTTTGCAGGCGGGCCACGTCGAGTTCCTTCTTCAGCAGCACCAGCACCTTTTCCATGCGCCGCTTGAGACCGAGCGACTCCAGCACGTCTTGCAGTTCCTGCTTGCTGGCCGTGGTCAGACTGGCGGCGAAGTCGGCGAGATGGGAAGGCTCGTTGGGGCTGAAGCGGTTGAGGAAGAATTTCAGCTCTTCCGAATACAAAGGATTCAGCGGCACCAGGTCCTTGATGGTGTTGATGATGGCCATGGCGTAGGCCTTGATTTCCTCCGAGTCCGGCTTGCCGGGCTCGTTGGGAAATTCGACCTGCACCCTGTAGGGCGGCTTGTCAGACAGCCACTTGACGATGCGAAAGCGGCGCAGCCCCTCGGCGATGAACTGGATCCGGCCCTCGTTCCGGGCCGGGTGGTGCATGCGCACCATGGTACCGATGGAGTAGAAATCCTCGCGTGTGGCGTTGTCGGCATCCTCGGGCTTGATCAGCACCAGCCCGACCATGTGATGCGGCGTCTCGCCGATGGCCTTTACGGTCTCAAGCCAGGCGGATTCCTTCATCACCAGCGGCAGGGTCTGGGCGGGAAAGAAAGGCTTTTCGGAAAGCGGCAGCAGGTAGAGTTCTGCCGGGCGCGATTCGGCCGGCAGCAGCTTCTGCTCGTCTTCGACGATTTCGCCTTCGATGGCCTGGGGATTGTCGTGCTCGATCATGTGCCGTCCTCAAACTTTTCAGAAGAGTTTAGGACGGATCAGGAGATTTCAAGTCAGCCCAGGTTAAGCCCCATGGCATCGCGTACGTCGCGCATGGTTTCGCGCGCCAGTTCCTGCGCCTTCTCGCAGCCGTCGGCGATGATGTTGCGCACGAGGTCGGGGCTTTCCTCGTAGTGCTTCGCACGGTCATGGATGGGCGTGAGCTCGCGCTGCACGGCATCGATCACCGGCTGCTTGCACTCCAGGCAGCCGATGCCGGCGGTGCGACAGCCATCCACCACCCAGTCCCTCACGCCCGCATCGGAATAAATCTGATGGAACTGCCACACCGGGCATCTTTCAGGATTGCCGGGATCGTTACGGCGCACGCGCGCCGGGTCGGTGGGCATGGTGCGGATTTTCTTCGCCACGCTGTCGAGGTCTTCCCGCAGGGCGATGGTATTGTTGTAGGACTTGGACATCTTCTGGCCGTCGAGGCCAGGCATTTTCGAAGCTTCGGTCAGCAATGCCTCGGGTTCGGCCAGGATCATGCGGCCGCCGCCTTCGAGATAGCCGAACAGTCGCTCGCGGTCGCCCAGGCTCAAATTCTGCGCATCGTTGAGGATGGCCTTGGCAGATTCCAGCGCGGAATCGTCGCCCTGCTCCTGGTAGGCCGTGCGCATTTCCTGATACAGCTTGGCCTTTTTGCCGCCCAGCTTCTTGATCGCGGCATGGGCCTTTTCCTCGAAGCCGGGCTCGCGGCCATAGAGATGATTGAAGCGGCGGCAGATTTCGCGCGTGAATTCGATGTGCGGCACCTGGTCCTCGCCCACCGGCACCAGGTTGGCGCGGTAGATCAGGATGTCGGCAGACTGCAGCAGCGGATAGCCGAGGAAACCGTAGGTGGACAGGTCCTTGTCGCTCAGCTTTTCCTGCTGGTCCTTGTAGGTCGGCACGCGCTCCAGCCAGCCCAGCGGCGTCATCATCGACAGCAGCAGGTGCAGTTCGGCGTGCTCGATCACGCGCGACTGCACGAACAGCGTGGCCTGCGAAGGATCCACGCCCGCCGCCAGCCAGTCCACCACCATGTCCCACACGTTGTCGTGGATGACTTCCGGGGTATCGTAATGCGTGGTCAGCGCATGCCAGTCGGCGACGAAGAACAGGCATTCGTGCTCGTGCTGCAGTTTGACCCAGTTCTTGAGCACGCCATGATAGTGGCCCAGATGAAGGCGTCCGGTGGGACGCATGCCGGAAAGTACGCGATTGGCAAACATGGTCTTTGAGTACAGAAATAATCAGCCAAGCAGGATGTTGATCAGGGACAGCAGGGTCTCGCCGGACACGCCGGTCAGCAGCACGGAAAGGCTGAACACCAGGCCGATCAGCGGCCACATGAGGGTGCCGAGCACACCGGTGAACATCAGCGCCAGCAGGATGAATATGCCGTAAGGCTCGACCCGTGCCAGCATGTTTGACGGGCCGCTTGGCAGCAGGCTCACGGCAATGCGCCCGCCATCGAGCGGCGGAATCGGCAACAGGTTGAGCGCGGCCAGCATGGCGTTGATGAATATGCCGGCCGCACCCATGAGCATGAGCGGCAGTCCCATGTCGCCGCCGAGGACATGGCCCAGCTGGATCATCAGCCCCCAGAACAGCGCCATCAGCAGATTGGCGCCCGGGCCGGCGGCCGCCACCCACAGCATGTCGCGCTTGGGGCGGCGCAGGTTGTTGAAATTGACCGGCACCGGCTTGGCCCAGCCGAACAGGAAGGCGGGGCCGCCGGCGAGCTTGCTCAGCAGCAGCAGTACCAGGGGCACGCCGATGGTGCCTATGGGATCGATGTGCTTGAGCGGATTGGCCGTCACCCGTCCCAGCATCCACGCGGTCCTGTCGCCGAATTTCATGGCGATGAAACCGTGCGCGGCCTCGTGCAGGGTGATGGCGAAGATCACCGGAATGGCGAAGACGGCGATTTTCTGGATCAGGGTCAGTTCCATTATTCAGGCCTCGAACGGCGAAGCATCGCCCTTGCCGTAGCGCAGCACGCGCGGTTCGCCGGCGCTCAGATCGACCACTGTGGTCGGGGTCAGCCCGCAGCCGTTGCCGTCGATGACGAGATCGACCTGGTTTTCCAGGCGCTCACGTATTTCCCAGGCTTCGTTGAGCGGCACGTCCTCGCCCGGCAATTGCAGGGTTGAAGAAAGGATCGGCTCGCCCAGTTCGGCCAGCAGCGCCTGCACGATGGCATGATCGGGCACCCTGAGACCGATGGTGTCGTGGCGCTTGTGCAAGAGGCGCCGCGGCACTTCGCGCGTGCCCTTGAGAATGAAGGTGTAGGGCCCCGGTGTGTGCGCCTTTAAGAGGCGAAACTGGCTGTTGTCCACCTGGGCATAGCGACCCAGTTCCGACAGGTCGCGGCAGACCAGGGTAAGGTCATGACCGTCATCCAGCCCGCGCACGCGCAGAAGGCGCATGGCCGCATCCTTGTCGCCGATGTGGCACCCCAGCGCATAGCAGGAATCAGTTGGATAAACAATCACGCCCCCTTGTCGCAGTATCTCTACTGCCTGCCGGATGAGTCTGGGCTGGGGATTGTCAGGATGGATGCTGAAAAATTGTGACATGTAGGGGGGACGGTTTTGGAGGCCGCCCTAAGTTTGCTTTGTGCTGGTCAAGTTCCAATTATGCCAGATCGGAAGGCATTTGGCCGGCAGTTCCGGCCCGCCGCCCAGTTCGCGCCCGTGTTCGCCCGGCGCATGGAAATCCGAGCCGCGCGAAGCCGCAAGTCCGTAGAGGTTGGCAAGTTCAGCGAACAAGGCATACTGATCGGGCGTGTGGCTGCCGGTCACCACTTCCACGCCCTCGCCGCCGAGTTCCCTGAACTCGCCGAGCAGCCGGCGCGTGGCCTTGCCTTTCAGGTCGTAGCGCCCCGGGTGTGCGAGCACCGCCTGGCCGCCGGCAGCGCGTATCCAGCCCACCGCGCTTTCGAGGCTGGTCCACTCATGCGTGACATAGCCGGGCTTGCCGCGCACCAGGTATTTCCTGAACACGCTGCGTACATCCTTGCACACGCCCTGCTCGACCAGATAGCGCGCAAAGTGCGTGCGTCCGATCATGCGCGGGTTTGCCGCATGGCGCATGGCGCCGGCAAAGGCATCGGCAATGCCTTTCCTGGCAAGTTCGAGCCCGATGCGCTCGGCCCGCTCGCGCCGCCCCTGCTGGATGCCGGACAGCCCGGCCTGCAATCGCGGATGGCCGGCATCGATGTTCAGGCCCACCACATGCAGGGTCACGCCGCTCCAGGTCACGGAAATCTCCACTCCGCTGACGAAGCCGATGCCTGCCGCCTGAGCGGCCTGCGCCCCCTCGATGAGCCCGCCGACGTCGTCATGGTCGGTGAGCGCGAGCACGTCGACGCCCTTTTCGGCCGCCCTTCGCACAAGCTCGGCCGGCGTGAGCACGCCGTCGGAGACGCAGGAATGGCAGTGCAGGTCGTAATTCATGAAAATGAAAAGACAGCCATAAAGGACACAGAGAAACACGGAAATTTTTCTCCGTGGCACCTATGGCTTGAATTTATTTTGAATGTCCGGCAAATCATAGCAAAATAGCTCACTTCAGGGCCTTAATGCCTGTTTGATCCGCCTCAATGAGAAAATTCCTCTTCGATCTTTTCCCGGTCATTCTTTTCTTCATCGCCTACAAGCTCGGCAGCGCCAACCCGGACGCAGCCCAGGTCATCCTCGGCAATTTCGGCGTGCACACCGCGCCCGGCGGCAAACCCGGCATCTTCCTCGCCACCCTCGTCGCCATCCTCGCCAGCTTCGTGCAGGTGGGCTGGGTCAGGTTGCGCGGCCGCAAGGTCGATCTCATGCTGTGGGTGAGCCTGTTCATCATTGCCGTGTTCGGCGGCGCCACGCTGTGGCTGCAGGACGAGAACTTCATCAAGTGGAAGCCGACGGCGCTGTACTGGGTCTTCGCCGCCGCCATCCTCGGCGCGGCAGCCTTCGGCAAGAACCTGATCCGCATCCTGACCGGCGGACAGATGGAACTTCCCGATGCCGCCTGGCGTCAGATGAACCTGAGCTGGGGCGCTTTTTTTGCCTTCATGGGTGCTGCCAACCTCTGGGTGGCCTACAATTTTTCCACTGACACCTGGGTCGACTTCAAGCTCTATGGCAGCATCGTGCTGATGCTGGCATTCGTGGTGCTGCAGTCCTTCATGCTCGCCAAGTACTTTGACAAGGAAGAATCCAAATAATGCTGTACGCAATCGTCGGCGAAGACGTTCCCGCCAGCCTGGACAAGCGCCTGGCTGCGCGCCCCGCGCATCTCGAACGCCTTGCCGCCCTGCAGTCCGAAGGCCGCCTGCTGCTGGCCGGCCCCTTCCCCGCCATCGACAGTCCCGACCCCGGCCCGGCCGGCTTTTCCGGCAGCCTCATCGTGGCCGAATTCGATACGCTCGCTGCGGCCAGGGCCTGGGCCGATGCCGACCCTTATGCCGCCGCCGGAGTCTATGCCAGGGTCAGCGTCAAGCCCTTCAAGAAAGTGCTGCCGGCATGAACATTGAAGCGGAAATCCGCGCCCGCCTGGAGGCGCTGTCTCCTTCCTCGCTCGATCTGGAAGACGAGGGTGCACAGCACGCCGGCCATGCCGGCGCCAGCGGCGGCGGGCATTACCGCCTGACCATCGTATCGGACCGGTTTTCGGGACTCGACGCAGTCGCCCGCCACCGTCTGGTATATGAAACCCTGGGCGATCTGATGCAAAAAGGCATACATGCCCTTGCCATCAGCGCCTATAGTCCGGAAGAATTCTGATTACCTGCACGAGGAGCCCTCAATGAAGCACCCGCTGATTCTTACCCTGCTGCTGGCCGCGATTGCCCCGGCCATGGCACAGGACAAGCCTGTCGCCACGGTCAACGGCCGCCAGATCCCTGCCATTTACGGCGAAATGGCGCGGGAGACCCTGCTTCAGCAAGGCGCACCCAATGACGCCAACCTGGAGGCACGCGCACGCGAAGCGCTGATCAACCAGGAACTGCTGTCGCGCGCCGCCGTGGACAAGGGCCTCGACCGCGATCCCAAGCTGGTTGCCTCGATGGAAATGATGCGGCGCGAACAGCTGTCCAAGGCCTATCTTGATGACTACATCAAGAACCATCCCGTCAGCGATGCGGAAATCAAGGCCGAATACGACAAGGCCAAGGCCGCTGCCGGCAGCAGCGAATACAAGGTGCGCCACATCCTGGTAAAGACCGAGGCGGAAGCCAAGGCCATCATTGCCCAACTGGACAAGAAGGTCGCTTTCGACAAGCTGGCCAAGGAAAAATCCATCGACAAGGGCTCGGCAGCCAACGGCGGCGATCTGGGCTGGGCCGTACCCGCCACCTTCGTCAAGGAATTCGGCGACGCCATGCAAAAGCTGAAAAAGGGCGAAACCACCAAGACTCCGGTGCAAACCCGGTTCGGCTGGCATGTCATCAAGCTGGACGATACGCGCCCGACCCAATTCCCGCCTTTGGACGCGGTGAAGAACCAGGTACGGCAGCAACTGCAGCAAAAGCGCGTGCGCGAAGCCATCGGCGAACTGCGCGCCAAGGCCAAGATCGAATAAACCCGGTTCAGGGCACGTCCGGCGGGATTTCCCGGACGTGCTAGACTGTGCACATCAATTCAGCAGGCAAGCCAGACATGGACAATCGCAACAACCTGCAGGACATGTTCCTCAACACATTGCGGCGCGAACGCATGCCGGTGGCGGTTTTCCTCGTCAACGGCATCAAGCTGACCGGCCGCATCGATTCCTTCGACCAGTTCGTCGTGCACCTGAAAGGACACGACCAGGCAGGGCAAATGGTGTTCAAGCACGCCATTTCCACCATCTCGCCCAGCCGCGAGGTGGAAGTCACTCCTCATCCCCAGCGGGAAGCGTAGGCTTTTCCCTCATCTGCCGAACAGTTCCGGCTGCCGGCGGATCTGTTCGGCGCTCAGCAGCGCCGCGGTCTGGCCGCGATAGGGCTGGCTGAACAGAACATCCTTCAACTGCCGGCTGCGACTGACATAGATCACCGCCGCGCCTTGCGGATGCTTTTCCAGCCAGGCCGGCAATTCGCCCGGAGCAAGCTCCGTGAGCGGCTGCTCGAGCCGCCCGGCAAACTGGAACTGGGCGTGGTATTTGCCCAGATTTGCCACGGGTACGTTCTTCTCCTGCAGCGCCTTGATGGCATTGGCCATGGGATGCATATCATAGCTTGCGGCAGTGCCCGGCGCGATGTAAACCTGCACCAGCGCAAACAGCGCCGCGCCCAGCACGGCAAGCACGGGCAGGCGCAGGCTCTGCGCCCGTCCCAATACCGGCACTGCCAGTGCAAACGTCACCAGGACGGCGCCCGGCCACCACGGCAGTTCTCCCTGGAGGCCGAAATCGCCCGGCAATCCGGTCACGGCAAAATACACCATGGCCGCGCCGACCAGCGCGGATACCAGTGCCGGCAGCCATATGCCGCCCGCCCTGCCGCGGGCAAGCAGATGGCCGGCAAACAGCGCGAATGCCGGAAACAGCGGAACAAGGTAATGGATCTGCTTGCCGCTGATGAAGGAAAAGGCGACGAATACCGGCGACATCCAGGCAAGACAAAAACGCAGGCCGCGGTCCAGACCTTCGCGCCTGATTGCGGCCATCCGCACCCACAAGCCGCTCCACAGCAGCCAGGGAAACAGCAGCAGGGGCAGCAGGGGCAGATACCACCAGATCGGTCTTTTGTGCGCGAAGGAGTCCACCATGCGGTGGGCGGTCTGGCCCCAGAAAATCGCATTGCGGTATTCCTCGCCGCCACGCATCGCCGCAGGAATCGCCCAGGCCAAGGCGATGGCCGCGCCGCCCAGCACCGCCAGCAGGATGGCGCCGTACCAGCGCTTCCAGTCCAGTCGCCCGCTCGACCCGCCGGACCACCAGGGAAACAGCAAGGCGGCGGGCAATAGGTGCAGCAGCACCACCGGCCCCTTGGCCAGCACCCCAAAACCGATCGCAAGCGCGAGCCAGGCAAAGCCGCGCTTCATGGACTCGTCTGCCGCAATCAGCAGCCCGCGCATGCCCAGCAGCGCGAAGAACGCGAGCATGACGTCGAACATGGCGGAGGTGGAAAACACCATCCACAGCAGGCTCGTGGCCAGAACCCACAGAGCGTTGCGCTGGCTGGCCGGCTCATCCGGCCACAGCCTGCGCGCGATCGACAGGGTCAGCAGCAGCCCGCCCAGCGAAAACAGCGGCGACACCAGGCGCGGCCACCATTCGTTGACGCCGAACACCGCCCAGCCGAGGTTGTACAGCCAGAACAGCAAAGGCGGCTTGTGGCTGTACGGCTCGCCGTTCTTGAACAGCACCAGATATTCGTCCTTGAGCCACATTTCCCACGCCACGCCGACATAGCGGGTCTCGTCGATCGGTGTGAGCGGGCGCACGAGCAGCGCCACCAGAGTCAACAACGCAAGGATCAGGGCCGGGCCGGCCAGGGTTTTAAAAGCCTGCGAATTCATTATTCAGGGTCAGAAGCCGTTTCCAGTTCGCGGGCAAAGGAACGTCCATGGCGCATGCGGCGATACAAGCGTACGCCAAGCAGTCCGGACACGATCAACAGGATGACGGATACGCCGATCTGCCATTGCGAGCCCACGGTCAGTCCGCTGCCGGCCAGCGCGAATACCAGGGTTTGCGGCAGATAGCCGACCAGGCTGCCGCCGAAAAAGGCCAGCTTGGGAATGCGCGAAACCCCGGCGATCAGATTGGTGACGAGATTGCTGCCCACCGGCAGCAGGCGCACCAGCAGGGTCATCGAAAAAGGATGTCCGCTGATGAATTCGTCGAAACGTTGCAGCTTGTCCGGAAACATGCGCCTCACCAGGCTACGCCCGAACAGACGCGCGTAATAGAAAGACAGGATGCAGCCGCCCAGCGCTGCCAGGGCGCCAAGCAAGAGGCCCGCCATGACGCCGAAGGCATAGCCGCCGAAAAAGGCGACCACCTGACGCGGCAGGCCTACTGCCGTCATCAGCATCCCCGCCGCCAGAAACAGGCCATAGCCGTGCAGCCCGTTGCCGCGCACGTTGGCATCGATCCATGCGCGCTCGAACAAATGCTCCAGCCCGGCGCCTTTCAGAAGCAGACCGATGCCGATCAGGGAAAGAATCAGGAAAGAACCGCGCAGCCAGACTGGTAAATGCGGTCTGCTCATTTAATCGTTCAATCGGCGGAAACGATTTCCGGCCGCCTCACCCGGCGCTGCAGCCAGGCCACGCCGAACAGATCGACGATGCCGACCCACAGGCGGTTGTGGATGCCGTACTTGGAGGTGCCGCGCTCGCGCGGACGGTGGTTCACCGGCACCGACACCACCGCGCCGCCGTTACGCTGCACCAGCGCCGGCAGGAAGCGGTGCATGTGATCGAAATGCGGCAATTCGAGAAAAGTCGCGCGCGCGAAGAGCTTGAGGCCGCAGCCGGTATCCGGGGTATCGTCCTTGAGGAAGCGGCGGCGCACGCCGTTGGCGACTTTCGAAGACAGCCTGCGGATGAAGGTGTCCTGCCGCTTGTTGCGCCATCCTGCGAGCAACTGCAGATTGGCCGGCTGCTTGGGATCGGACAGTACCTCGATCAGCGCCGGGATGTCGGCCGGATCGTTCTGGCCATCGCCGTCCAGAGTGGCGATCCATTCATGGCGCGCATGTTTCACGCCGGTCGCCACGGCCTGGCTCTGGCCGCAGGAGACGCGATGGGTAATCACGCGCAGCATGGGAAACTCACTCTTCAGCCTTTCCAGTACCCGGGGCGTGCCGTCCGTGCTGCCGTCGTTGACGTAGATGATCTCGAATTCGGCACGATTGCCGAGTGCTGCGGCAATCTCGCGCACCAGCGGCTCGACGTTGTCCTCTTCGTTCTTGACCGGAACGACGATCGAGATGCGTCCGTGGTAGGGATGGGTGGGCATGAAGTGATGGAAAGGCGGCAGCTGCAAAACCCGGATTTTATCGGGGCAATGCCGGCTGCCGCAATTCAAAACCGCATTCGCGCCGGATTCATTCCCATTCGCGACGCGGCGAACGCCCGGCCGGGCGCTGCCCCTGCCCGGCGCCCTGCTTGCCTCCCTGGCGACCGTGCGAGGCGCCGGCCTTGGGCTTGAAGCCATTGCCCTGCTTGAATTCGTGCGGCGCGCGGCGCTTGCCCGGCTTGTCGTTGAAATCACGGCGCGGACGATCCTCGCGCATACGGGTCTTTGGCTCGAGCCCGGGGATCACCGCAGCCTCGATTTTCTGGCCGGTGTAGCCGGAAATTTTCCTGAGCAGCATGCCGTCGCGGCTGGACACCAGCGACACGGCAACGCCAAAAGCGCCGGCACGCCCGGTGCGGCCGATGCGGTGCACATAGTCCTCGGCCTGCCTGGGCAGGTCGAAATTGATGACATGGCTGATGCCGGCGACGTCGATGCCGCGCGCGGCCACGTCGGTCGCCACCAGGATGCGGATTTCGCCCCGGCGCAGCCTGGTGAGCGTGCGGTTGCGCGCGCCCTGGTGCATGTCGCCATGCAGCGCGGCCACGGGGTAGCCCTGCTGGTAGAGATCGCCCGCCAGCTGGTCGGCATCCCGCTTGGTCGCTGTGAACACGATGGCCTGGTTCATCTCGACATCACGCAACAGATGATCAAGGATGCGGGTCTTGTGCTCGAGATCGTCGCAGAAGTGCAGGCGCTGCTCGATGTTCTCGTGACGCTGCCGGGCGCCGGCCACTTCCACGCGCTTGGGCTCACGCAGCAGGTTTTTGGCGATCTGCGCCATCTTGCCGTCCAGCGTGGCCGAGAACAGCACGGTCTGGCGCGAAGCCGGGGTGGCGGAGGCAATGGTTTCCACATCCTCGATGAAACCCATGTCCAGCATGCGGTCGGCCTCATCCAGCACCAGCATTTCCAGGCGCGAGAAATCGATCCTGCCGCGCTGCAGATGATCGATCAGGCGACCGGGGGTCGCGACCAGGATGTCCACCGGGCTGGCGAGCAGGCGGTTTTGCACCGGGTATGGCGTGCCGCCGAGGATGGAAACGCATTTGGCGCGGCGCAGGTATTTGCCGTACTTGGCGGCAGCCGCGGAAATCTGTTGCGCCAGTTCGCGCGTAGGCGACAGCACCAGGATGCGCGGGCCTTTGCCCGGACCCTTGGGCGGCTCGGAAAGTTTGTGCAGCGCCGGCAGCATGAAGGCCGCGGTTTTGCCCGTACCGGTTTGTGCCGAGGCCATGAGGTCATGGCCTTGCATCACCACCGGTATCGCTTCCGCCTGGATGGGCGTGGGCGTGGCATAGCCGGAATCGTTGAGGGCCTTCAGGATGAAGGGGTTGAGCAAGAGAGATTCAAAAGTCACTGTTCTTCCAGACTACAGGCAACAAAAAAATGACATGCCCCACGGCCCGTAGCATGGGTTGGTCAGCGCTCAGTCGCTAACCGGAAACACTGCGGGCAAGGCCTGATGCAGGAAGAAGGTCAGGGACGCCGTCATGGACGGCATTGAACGGCTACTAAAAACGAACCGGCGGAGAGGGGGGATTGCTCGCATTCGCGTTGCCTTCCGCGAATGCTCGTCCCTCGCTTCGCCAGGGGACCAGCCTGCGGCTGTCCGTCGCGGGCAGTGCCCGCTCCGCGAACCCAAGGGGGTTCTCATCCACCCCCTCCCCGCTTGTGCAAGTCCCGCACGCGAGACTTGCACAAACTGGCGGAGAGGGGGGGATTCGAACCCCCGTCAGGGCATTACCCTGAACACGCTTTCCAGGCGTGCGACTTAAACCACTCATCCACCTCTCCGCGAAGGCGCGCATTCTACGCGACCGCGCAACTTAAGGCAAATCGCGCCTGCGGCCATGCTGTGGCCAAGGTGTCTTGCCAAGGCTTAGGCGTCTGCTAATGCGGGATGAGGAAGGGCTTCCAGTCATTGCTCATGCCGTCGAAGCAGGCACGATAGACCGGGGATTTCCCTTTCATCTCGTAAAGATCTTCCCAGCTGAGGGCGATACGCACGGGCTTGCCATCCAGTTCGCCCTCGCAGGACTCGTAATTGACGCGCCCGTCCAGTTCGAACTGGCGCCAGCTGTGCAGTTTGCCGTTGTAGTGATGCAGGTTGATATAGGCATGCGAAGGATAAGTCGGCATCCACGGCGGGGCACTGGAAAAGAAATCGCGCACCACCCTGCCCTCCGCATCATAGATGTTGACTTCGGCGATGTGGATCGCCTCGGGCGAGTCCGCATTGCGCTCCATGCGCGAAAGCAGCCTGCCCGTGGCGGCATCGTAATAGCTGGTAATGCGATAACGATAGCCCTTTGCGGCGGCCCCTTCGTAGTTCCCGGTTTCTTCTGCCGTCCGTACTGCACGGCCGGCAATCTGCCGTTCGTGCAGGACATAGACGCCGCGATGAAAGTCCGGCCGCGAGGGGACGGCCGCGACAGCCGTAGCACCCAAGAATATCCACAACAGACCGGCGATGACCACGGTTTGTGTCATTTTCCTTCCTCCCTGTCGGCATACTCCGCCAGGGCGCTGCGCTCGGACCAGTTCTCCTCCGGCAGGAGTTTTGCCTGCCCGGCGATCCGTCTTGCCTCCTCAGTCCTGCCCATGGCCTGCAGAATGCCTGATTTCAGCAACAATGAACTGCGGCTGCCTGCATCGAGTTGCAGCCCCGCATCCACTATCTGCAGCGCCTCGGCATACTGTTTGACCATGAAAAAAACGATAGCCAGGTTGTGGAAGGCTTTCTGATAGGTCGGATCCAGCCGGATGGCCATGCTGAAATGATGGGCAGCCAATTCGAGGCGCTTGTGCCTGGCATGCACCACGCCCAGGTCATCGTGGGCCTCGGCATTGTTCGGGTCGAGTTCGATGGCGCGGGCGAGGTCGCGCTCGGCCGCCACCAGGTTGTTGCGCCAGATGTTGCGCACGCCCCGCTTGGTATGGGCCACGGAACTGTCGGGGTGGCGCCGGATATAGACGTCGAGGTCGGCGATGCCCTCGTCCACCAGCCCCATGCGCCCAAGCGCCATGCCGCGTCCGAAATAGGCCCTGTCCTGTGCGTCGTCCAGCCGAATGGCAGCAGTATAGCTTTGCGCGGCTCCCTGGAAATCGCCGAGAGCAAAACAGGCATCGCCGCGCTGCGTGTGAAAGGGCGCGTAATGCGGCTCGGCTTCAATCAGGCGGCTGTATTTTTCCACGGCCGCGAGCGCCTCTTCGCGCGTCCTGGACTGCGCGTTTGCTGCGCCTGCCATCAATGGCAAGGCCATCGCAAGGATAAAGCGCAATTTCATCGAACCGGTCCGTCCCATGACAGCCTCCCTTCCTTTTCAGTTAAGACGCCCGGCAGGCGGCTTTATTCCGATTCTTTTTCCGATGGGCTTGAAAACCCTGCTCGCATCCCCAGATAAAAGACGTTTTTGTCTGGAGGAATGCATGCAAGCAGAAAACCAAGCCCCGGAAAACGCCCCGGAAGAAGAAAACAAGGAAACCATGCCCAGCCTGGAAGAGGCCCTGAAAGCCGCCGAACTCCAGGCGGCCGAGCACCACGACGCCTGGCTCAGGGCCAAGGCCGAAGCCGAAAACATCCGCCGCCGCGCCCAGGAGGACGTGGCCCGCGCGCACAAGTTCGCCATCGAGGGCTTTGCCTCCGAGCTGCTGGCCGTGAAAGACAGCCTCGAAGCCGCGCTTGCCGCCGATACCTCCAACGTCGAAAACCTCAAAAGCGGCGTGGAACTGACCCTCAAGCAGCTCTCCAGCGTGTTCGGCAAGTTCAACCTGGCCGAAATCAATCCCGTGGGCGAGGCCTTCGATCCCCACCGCCACCAGGCCATGAGCATGGTCGAGTCGGAACAGCCGGCCAACACCGTGGTGAGCGTGCTGCAAAAAGGCTATTCGCTGCACGACCGCGTCATCCGCCCTGCCCTGGTCATGGTGGCCAAGCCAAAGGACGCATGAACCGGACGCTTGAAAATCAAACCCTTAACCCAACATTGCCAATCAGTTCATTGATTTCTCAAAAAGGAATAAACCATGGGACGCATCATCGGTATTGACCTGGGCACCACCAACTCCTGCGTGGCCGTCATGGAAAACGGCACGCCGAAAGTGATCGAAAACGCCGAAGGCGCGCGCACCACGCCATCCATCATCGCCTACACCGACAACGGCGAGATCCTGGTCGGCGCCCCCGCCAAGCGCCAGGCCGTGACCAACCCCAAGAACACCCTGTACGCCATCAAACGCCTGATCGGCCGCCGCTTCGAAGAGAAGGAAGTCCAGAAGGACATCGGCCTCATGCCCTACAAGATCATCAAGGCCGACAACGGTGACGCCTGGGTGGAAGTGCGCGGCCAGAAAATGGCGCCGCCCCAGGTTTCCGCCGAAGTGCTGCGCAAGATGAAAAAGACCGCCGAGGATTATCTCGGCGAGGAAGTCACCGAAGCCGTCATCACCGTGCCTGCCTACTTCAACGATTCCCAGCGCCAGGCCACCAAGGATGCCGGCCGCATCGCCGGCCTGGAAGTCAAGCGCATCATCAACGAGCCGACCGCGGCCGCGCTCGCCTTCGGCATGGACAAGAAGGAAGGCGACCGGAAGATTGCCGTGTATGACCTCGGCGGCGGCACCTTCGACATCTCCATCATCGAGATCGCCGAAGTCGACGGCGAGCACCAGTTCGAAGTGCTGTCGACCAACGGCGACACTTTCCTCGGCGGCGAGGACTTCGACCAGCGCATCATCGACTACATCATCGAAGAGTTCAAAAAGGAACAGGGCGTCGATCTGTCCAAGGACGTGCTCGCCCTGCAGCGCCTGAAGGAAGCGGCCGAAAAGGCCAAGATCGAACTGTCCTCTGCGCAGCAGACCGAGATCAACCTGCCCTACATCACGGCGGATGCCACCGGACCCAAGCACCTGGCCATGAAGATCACCCGCGCCAAGTTCGAAGCGCTGGTGGAAGACCTCATCAACCGCACCATCGAGCCCTGCAAGGTGGCGATCAAGGACGCAGGCGTATCGGTATCCGACATCGACGACGTGATCCTGGTCGGCGGCCAGACCCGCATGCCCAAGGTGCAGGAAAAGGTCAAGGAGTTCTTCGGCAAGGAGCCGCGCCGCGACGTCAACCCGGATGAGGCCGTAGCCATTGGTGCGGCGATCCAGGGCGGCGTGCTGAAGGGCGAAGTGAAGGACGTGCTGCTGCTCGACGTGACCCCGCTGTCGCTCGGCATCGAAACCCTGGGCGGCGTGATGACCAAGCTCATCCCCAAGAACACCACCATCCCCACCAAAGCCAGCCAGGTGTTCTCCACTGCCGACGACAACCAGACCGCGGTGACCATCCACGTCCTGCAGGGCGAGCGCGAAATGGCGGCCGGCAACAAGAGCCTGGGACAGTTCAATCTCACCGACATCCCCCCTGCCCCGCGCGGCATGCCGCAGATCGAGGTCACCTTCGACATCGACGCCAACGGCATCCTGCACGTGTCGGCCAAGGACAAGGCCACCGGCAAGGAGAACAAGATCAAGATCCAGGCTTCCTCCGGTCTTACCGAGGAGGAAATTCAGCGCATGGTGAAGGACGCCGAGGCCAACGCCGCCGAAGACCACAAGGCCTTCGAACTGGCCACCGCCCGCAACGCCGCCGACGCCATGGTGCACGCGGTGAAGAAGTCGCTTACCGACTACGGCGACAAGATCGACGCTTCCGAAAAGGAAAAGATCGAAGCCGCCATCAAGGCAGTCGAAGAAGCCGCGCGCGGCTCCGACAAGGAAGCCATCGAAGCCAGGACCAACGAACTGGCCACCGCCAGCCACAAGCTCGCCGAGCACATGTACCAGGCCGAGGCCGCCAAGACCGCTGGTGCGGAAGCCGGTGCGCCGGGCAGCGATGCCGGCAAGGGCGGCGACGATGTCGTCGATGCGGAATTTACCGAGGTGAAAGACAAGTAAGTCGGTGAAGGGGGAAGGGACCGCGCCTTCGGCGCTCAAGGGGGAAGGGTAAAACCCTACTCCCTTCGGCCCTCCTCCTTCCACCCTTCCCCCTTCACCCTTCCCCCTTCACACCCATGCCAAAACGCGACTATTACGAAGTCCTCGGCGTCGCCAAAAACGCCTCCGACGACGAAATCAAGAAGGCCTACCGCAAGCTGGCCATGAAGTTCCATCCGGACCGCAATCCGGGCGACAAGAGCGCAGAGGAGAAATTCAAGGAGGCCAAGGAAGCCTACGAAGTCCTGTCCGACGGCGACAAGCGCGCGGCCTATGACCAGTTCGGACATGAGGGCGTCAATCCGCAGGGCGGGCCGGGCGGCTTTGGCGGGTTCGGCGGCGGTGCGGGCGGCTTCGACTTCTCCGACATCTTCGAAGGCATCTTCGGCGGCGCGGCCGGCGGCCGCGGGCGCTCCAACGTCTATCGCGGCGCCGACCTGCGCTACAACCTCGAGATCACCCTCGAAGAGGCCGCGCGCGGCACCGAGACCAAGGTCCGCATCCCCACCCTGGAAGAATGCGAGACCTGCCACGGTTCCGGCGCCAGGCCCGGCACCCAGCCCACGACCTGCCCCACCTGCCAGGGCCACGGCCAGGTGCGCATGCAGCAGGGCTTCTTCAGCATCCAGCAGACCTGCCCGCGCTGCCACGGCAGCGGCAAGATCATCGCCGAGCCGTGCCCGACTTGCCACGGCCAGGGCCGCGTGAAGAAACACAAGACCCTGTCGGTCAAGATTCCCGCCGGCGTGGACGAGGGCGACCGCATCCGCCTTGCCGGCGAAGGCGAAGCCGGCATCAACGGCGGACCGCCCGGCGACCTCTACGTCCAGATCCACCTCAAGGCCCATGCCCTGTTCAAGCGCGACGGCGACGACCTGCATTGCGAAATGCCGGTTTCCTTCGCCACCGCGGCACTGGGAGGCGAGGTCGAAATCCCCACGCTCGACGGCCATGCGCGCATCAAAGTCGCGCCCGAGACCCAGTCCGGCCAGGTGCTGCGGCTCAAAGGCAAGGGCATCAAGGGCGTGCGCAGCAGCGCGCCGGGCGACCTCTACTGCCACGTCGTGGTCGAGACCCCGGTCAAGCTGTCCGCGCGCCAGAAGGAACTGCTGCGCGAGTTCGAGGCGCTCAGCCAGCGGAACAACAACCCCAAGGCGCAGTCCTTCATGGACCGGGTCAAGGAATTCTTCGGGCAGTAAGCACCTCCCGCCATTGTGTCAGCCGGGGTGAACGCGCTAATCTCCTTCTCCAAAACACCGGAGAAGGAGAGACAGTGCCCGCCGAAAAACTGCATCTGTGGATCAATGGTCAGCGCGTTCAGGCTCAGAGCAGCCGAACTGCCGACGTCTTCAATCCCGCCACCGGCGAGGTAATCCGCAAGGCCCCGCTTGCCTCCAAAGCCGATGTCGATGCCGCCGTTTCCGCCGCCAGGGCGGCCTTTCCTGCCTGGCGCGAAACCACACCGCTGCGCCGCGCGCGCATCCTCACCCGTTTCCGCGAGCTGATGGAACGGCATCGCGACGAGCTGGCGCGGCTCGCCTCGGAAGAACATGGCAAGACCCTGGTCGACGCCGCCGGCTCAGTGCAGCGCGGCATCGAAGTGATCGAGTTCGCCGGCGGCGTGCCGCATCTACTGAAGGGCGAGTATTCCGAGGATGTCGGCCGCGGCGTCGACTGCCATTCGCTCCTGCAGCCGGTGGGCGTGTGCGCCGGCATCACGCCGTTCAATTTCCCGGTCATGGTGCCGCTGTGGATGTTCCCGATGGCCATCGCCTGCGGCAATACCTTCGTGCTGAAGCCTTCCGAGAAAGTCCCGTCCTGCAGCCTGCGCATGGCCGAACTGTTCAAGGAGGCCGGCCTGCCCGATGGCGTGCTCAATGTGGTGCCCGGCGACAAGGAAGCCGTCGACGCCCTGCTCCATCACCCAAAGGTCGGCGCCGTTTCCTTCGTCGGCTCGACCCCGGTGGCCAAATACATCTACGAAACCGGCGCGAAAAACGGCAAGCGCGTGCAGGCGCTGGGCGGGGCCAAGAACCATGCCGTGGTGATGCCCGACGCCGACATGGAGTTCACCGCCGACGCCCTGGTCGGCGCCGCCTACGGCTCGGCCGGCGAGCGCTGCATGGCGATCTCCACCGTGGTGGCGGTGGGCGATGCCGCGGACGCGCTGCTGCCGCTGCTGAAAGCCAGGGCCGCGGCCATCGCCGTCGGCCGCGGCGATGCGGAAGGCATCGAGATGGGCCCGGTCATCTCCGCCCCCCACCGCGAGCGCATCATCTCGCTGATCGACAGCGGCGTGGCACAGGGCGCAGAACTGGTGCTGGACGGGCGCAGCATCAAGCTATCCGGCCACGAGAACGGCTTTTTCATCGGCCCCACCCTGTTCGACCGCGTGACGCCGGAAATGGACATCTACAAGGAAGAAATCTTCGGTCCGGTGCTGATCGTGCTGCGCGTGGACAGTTATGAAGCGGCGGTGAAGCTCATCAACGCCAACCCTTACGGCAATGGCACTGCGATCTTCACCGGCTCCGGCCACTGGGCGCGGCGCTTCGAGCGCGAGATCGAGGTCGGCATGGTCGGCATCAACGTGCCGATCCCGGTGCCCATGGCCTTCTTTTCCTTCGGCGGCTGGAAGGCTTCGCTTTTCGGCGACCTGCACATGCACGGCATGGAAGGCGTGTATTTCTACACCCGCACCAAGGTCGTCACCAGCCGCTGGCCGGCTGTGGCAGAGCAAACCGGCAGCAGCCTGGCCATGCCGACCCATTGAGTCAGCCGGGGATTCTGAACAACCGCATGAAATTGCGGCTGGTGATTTCCCCCACTTCCTCCACCGGCAGCTCTTTCAGACGCGCGATCTCCTCGGCCACATGCTTCACGAAAGCCGGCTCGTTGGTCTTGCCGCGGTGCGGCGCCGGCGTAAGATAGGGCGCATCGGTTTCGATCAGCATGCGCTCCAGCGGCACGGCTCTGGCGACCTCTTTCAGTTCCTTCGCGTTCTTGAAAGTGACGATGCCGGAAAACGAGATGTGGAAGCCCATGTCCATGGCGGCCTTCGCCACTTCCAGGCTTTCGGTGAAGCAGTGCATGACGCCGCCGGTTTCACCGGCCTTTTCCTCGCCCATGATGCGCAGGGTGTCTTCCGAGGCGGCGCGGGTATGGATGACGAGGGGCTTGCCGCTCTCGCGCGCCGCGCGAATGTGCACGCGGAAACGCTCGCGCTGCCATTCCAGCGGGCCGGGCGTGCGGTAGTAGTCCATGCCGGTCTCGCCGATGGCCACCACCTTGGGATGCGCCGCCAGCTCCACCAGTTTTTCCACCGTGGGCTCGGTGCAGTTTTCGTAATCCGGGTGCACGCCCACCGAGGCGTAGAGGTTGTCACGGCTCTCCGCGATCGCCAGCACCTCGGGAAAAGTATCGAGATCGACACTGATGCACAGCGCATGGCTGACCTGATTCTCCTGCATGTGCTGATAGATGTCAGGCAGCCGGTTGGCAAAATCCGGAAAGTTGAGATGGCAGTGCGAATCGACAAACATCAGTTACAAGTCACAAGTCACAAGTCACAAGACGAATTCTACCCCTCGCCTCCTTGCAACTTGCAACTTGAAACTTGAATCTGACTACATCGTATGCGTAGGCCGTGTCGATTTGAGCGCGCCGCCCAGAAAACCCTCGATCTTGTTGCGTGCGACATTGCCGCTTTCGTTGGCGGCAAACTGTACGCCGATACCTTGGGCGCGGCCGCCGTGGGCGCCTTGCGGAGTGATCCAGATGACCTTGCCGGACACCGGGACCCTGGCCGGGTCATCCATGATGGACAGCAACATGTAGACCTCTTCGCCGATCTTGTGCGGCTTGTTGGTGGGGATGAAAAGCCCCCCGCCCTTCACGAAGGGCATGTACGCAGCAAACAAGGCGGCTTTCTCCTTGATCGCGAGCGAGAGCACGCCGGGCCGCGCGACCCCGCCCATTTCGCCTGTCGATTGCATCATCTGCCTGCTCCTTCAAAAATGCGGCCGTATTCGATCAGCCACGATTCCATCACCATTTGCCGGTTGAGCGGATGTTCGACCCAGCGCCCGGCCTCCGCTTCGTGCCGGACGAGGTCCAGCAAGTTCGCAAGCTTTGCGCGCCTGGCCAGATTGCGCAACGCGGCTTCGTAGTCGGGGTTGAAACCGGCCTTGCCGCCCAGGCGGCAGGCCAGCAGGTCCAGCAGCCATTTGTAGCTTAGCCGATGCCAGGTGCGGGCGGGTATCTGTCTGTTCCAGGCTTCTGCCAGCGCCACGCCGTCGAGCCGGCCTGCCTTGCTCAGGACATCCAGCACCTCGGCACGGATTTCCAGTTCGCCCTCGTCGCGCGCCGTGATGGCCGCCAAAGGCGCCCCGCCCACCCAGGCCAGCGCCTTCTCGTCGAGGCCGTTCTGTCCGAGCCAGGCCGGCAGCGTCGCCTTGTCCGGCAGCCCCACTTCCAGCTTATGACAGCGGCTGAGTATGGTCGGCAGCAACTGCCGAAACTGGTGGCTGACCAGGATGAACACCGTATTTATCGGCGGTTCTTCCAGTACCTTGAGCAGGGCATTGGCCGAGGCCGTATTGAGCGCCTCCGCCGGTTCGATGAGGACCATGCGATAACCGGCGCGATAAGTCGAAAGCCGGACGAAATCGACCGCCTGGCGCGCCTGTTCGACGCTGATTTCCGTGGCCATGCGCACCTCGCCGTCACGGTTCTCCTTCTCCAGCAGGGTGAGATGCAGGAAATCCGGGTGCGTGCCTGCATCGAACCAGTGGCAGCCCTCGCACTTACCGCAGGCATCCCCGTCCGGCTGCGGCTGCTCGCACAGCAGGCTTTGCGCCCAGGCCCGCGCCAATTCCCGCTTGCCCACGCCCTGCGGGCCGGCCAGCAGCAGCGCATGCGGCATGCGCTGGCGCATGGCCATCAGGCGCGGCCACACGGGAGCAAGCCAGGGATAGGGCGCCGGCATCAGAGCGCCTCCATGATGCAGTCGAGTTCCCGGCGGATGGCTTCGATGCTGCGGCCGGCGTCGATGACGCGGATGCGGCCGGGTTCGGCGCGCGCACGCTGCAGGTAAGCTTCGCGCACGCGGACAAAGAACGCGGCCTGTTCCTGTTCGAAGCGGTCGGCCGAGCGTGCCTGCGCCCGGCGCGATGCCGCCACTTCCGGCGCGACATCGAACAGCAGGGTGAGATCCGGCCCGAACCCGGCCAGCGTCCATGCTTCCAGCGCCTGCAGGCGACCGGCATCGATGCCGCGGCCGCCGCACTGGTAGGCATAGCTGGCATCGGCGAAACGGTCGGACAGCACCCAGGCGCCGCGCGCCAGAGCCGGCCTGATCAGCGCCGCCACATGCTCTGCGCGCGCGGCATACATCAGCATGAGTTCGGTGTCCGGCTGCATGGGGTCACTGAGGAGCAGCGCGCGCAGCTTTTCGCCCAGCGGCGTGCCGCCGGGCTCGCGCGTCACCACCAGTTCCACGCCGCGCGAGCGTATCCGGTCGGCGAGATAATCGATATGCGTGCTCTTGCCCGCGCCGTCGACGCCTTCGAGGGTGATGAATTTTCCGCGCTGCGCGGCCATGCTCTGTCTCGTCGGCTTATTGCCGTTTTCTCTGATAGCGGTTGACCGCGCGGTTGTGCTCTTCCAGGCTGCTGGAGAACACATGGGTGCCGTCGCCGCGGGCCACGAAATAAAGCGCACGGGAATCGGCCGGATTGAGCGCGGCACGAATGGCCTCTTCTCCCGGCATGGCGATGGGCGTAGGCGGCAGCCCGGCGCGGGTATAGGTATTGTAAGGCGTATCGCGCAAAAGGTCGGCCTTGCGCAGATTGCCGTCGAATTCGTCGCCGAGTCCGTAGATCACGGCAGGGTCGGTCTGCAGGCGCATGCCCTTGTTGAGGCGATTGACGAACACGGCAGCGATGAGCGCTCTTTCCTCGGGCACGCCGGTCTCCTTTTCGATGATGGAAGCCATGATCAGCGCTTCGTAAGGCGACTTGTAAGGCAGGCCCGGTGCGCGCGCATCCCACGCCGTCAGCAGCTTCTGGCGCTGCAGCTGGTAGGCGCGGCGCAGCACCTCGACATCGGGGGAATGCGGACTGAAAAAATAGGTGTCCGGGAAGAACAGGCCTTCCGGATGCCCTTCCTGCGCGCCGATGGCGGCGAGCAGATCGGCATCGGTCATGTCGAACAGGCGATGATCGAGCTGGGGATTGCGCGCCAGTTCCTTGCGGACATCCCGAAAGTTCCAGCCCTCGATCAGCCGCACGGCCCCCCGGATGACTTCGCCACGCACGATTTTGCCAAGCAGATCGAGCGGCGTCGTGGGCCTCTCGAGGGAATACGTGCCCGCCTGGATTCGTCCGGCATGGCCGAGCATGCGGCCGAGCAGCCGGAAACGCGATTCTTCTTCCAGGATTCCGGCGTCTTCGAGCTGGCGGGCGAGTTTCTTCAGGCTGGTGCCCGGCGTGATGGTGAACTGGTAGGGCGTGCTCGGGAGCGGAAGCGGCCGCAGGGCGAACCACGCCATCCAGCCCGAAAAGGCGGCCAGTAACAACAATCCCAGGACGATCAGTCTTTTAACGAGGTTCATCCAGCCAGCTTCTCAGAATGTCGGCCTCGCCGGCATCCCGCCAGCACCGGCCATCCAGTCGGGCCACGCGCCAGACACCGATCAGGCTGTTGCACAGGAACACACCGTCCGCGGCGAGCAGGCGCTCGCGCGTGAGCGGTTCTATTCTCGCCGGCCGGCCATGCCGTTCCGCCGACCGGATTATACGGCTGCGCGCCACCCCCGCCACGCCGCAGCGGGCAAGCCCGGGAGTGACCAGGCTTTTCCCTTCGGCAATGAAGAGGTTGCTCATCGTCCCACAGACCACACTCCCTGATTCGTCCTGCAGCAGGCCTTCGGCGATGCCGTCATCGCTCCATTCCGAGCGCGCGAGCACGTTTTCCAGGCGATTGAGATGCTTGACGCCGGCCAGCCTAGGCTGGGCGGACAGGCGCAGATCACACCAGCGCACGCGCACGTCGCGGTTTTCGTTTCCGCCGGCGGCAAAACCCATGACGATGCGGGAAGATCGAGGCTCGGCCGGCACGGCGTAGCCGCGCCGGCCCGCCCCGCGGGTGACGATGATCTTGATCGCGCCCACACCGGGCTCGGCCGCGAGCCGGCGCACTTCCGCTTCCAGCACCGTCTCGTCCGGGCAGGGAATACCCAGACTGGCGCAGTCTTCGGCCAGTTTGCGGTACTGGTCTTCCCACCAGCGCACCTCACCCGCCACTGCCTTGAGCGTGCGAAACACGCCATCGCCATAGTGCAGCCCGCGATCCAGGACGTCGATGGCCGAGGAGCGCACCCCATTTACCAGAACCGACTCACTCCTCACGTCTCACTCCTCATCAGGGCTTTCAACAGGCCTTTTGCCTTGGCCCGCGTTTCGGCCAGTTCCCGCTCGGGCTCGGAATCCGCGACGATGCCTGCGCCGGTGCGGAACCAGGCCACTTGCCCCTTCAGCAGAAAACTGCGGATCAGGATGTTGAGGTCGAGCGTGCCGTCCCGGTTCACATAGCCCAGGCTGCCGGTATAGGCCTGGCGCGGCGCGTTCTCCAGTTCGCGGATGATCTGCATGGTGCGCACCTTGGGGCAGCCGGTGATGGTGCCGCCCGGAAATACGGCGCGGAGAAGTTCGAGCAGACTGATGCCCGCTCTGATTTGTCCCACCACGCTGGATTCGAGGTGATGCACGTGCGCGTAACTGGCCAGTTCCATCAGTGCTTCGACGCGAACACTGCCTGGCTCGCACACCCTGCCAAGATCGTTGCGCTCCAGGTCCACCAGCATGATGTGCTCGGCGCGTTCCTTGGGATGCGCCGCCAGGCGCGCCTTGAGCGCAACATCCTCTGCATGCGTGGCCCCGCGCGGGTGGGTGCCGGCGATGGGCCGGGTGAGAATGCGCCCGCCCCGCTCCAGCCTGACCAGACGCTCTGGCGAAGAAGAGACGATGCTCCAGCCGGACATGTCGGCGACGGCTGAAAAAGGCGCGGGATTGCTGCGGCCGAGCCTGCAAAAAAGCTGCGACGAAGCCACGGGCGCCGCGAATTCTGCGCGCCAGCCGCGCGAAAGGTTGACCTGGAACACATCGCCTTCGCGGATGTAGGACTTGATGCGCGAGACGCCGTCGAGAAAGCGCCCGGCCGGCTCCTCTTCCAGCCGCATGTCCGGGAGACCGGCTTCCTTCGCGTCCGGCACTGCGCGCAAGTCGGCCTGCATGCTCTTTAGCAGGGCGTGATGATCCGCCTCGGCCATGAGCCAAGTCTGCCCTGCGGCGTGATCGATCAGGATGGCGGCGGGAATGCGGCACGCCCAGGCAAGCGGAAAATTCTCTTCATCTTCCGCCATGCCCGCGGCGGGTTCGAGCAGTCCGCCCAGTTCGTAGCCGAGCGCAAGCAGCCAGCCGCCGCGAAACGGCAGGGAGGATTGCGCCTGGGAAATTGCAGGCTGAGGCAGGCTGTCGAAGAAGGCAACGATCTCATCCCGGCCCGCCTCACGCGACAGGCGCATGTCAGCCTGGGGAAAGGCGAACAGGATGTCCCAGCCGCCCCCGCCGCCGGTCCGCAACAGGGCCGGATAGCGGTCGGGCCGGGCCGTCTTCAGCGCGAGAAGATCCGGCACGTCAGGCCAGGCCAGTATCTCCACGAGCAGGCGCCTGTTTCGGCCTACACCCGCTTGAAAACCAGGGAACCGTTGGTGCCGCCGAAACCGAAGTTGTTCTTGAGCGCCAGGTCGATCTTCATTTCCCGTGCGGTATTGGCGCAGAAGTCCAGGTCGCACTCGGGGTCCTGCTCGAAGACGTTGATGGTGGGCGGCGAGATCTGGCGATGCACGGCCAGCACGGTGAAGACGGATTCTACGCCGCCCGCGCCGCCCAAGAGGTGGCCGGTCATGGACTTGGTGGAGTTCACCACCGTCCTGTAGGCGGCATCGCCCATGGCTGCCTTGATGGCATCGGCCTCGTTCCTGTCGCCCAGCGGCGTCGAAGTGCCATGGGCGTTGACGTACTGTACCTGGTCCGGATTGATGCCGGCATCCCTGAACGCGTTCACCATGGAGCGGCGCGGGCCGTCCATGTTCGGGGCCGTCATGTGGTAGGCATCACCGCTCATGCCGAATCCTGCCACCTCGGCGTATATCCTGGCGCCGCGCTTTTTGGCATGCTCGTATTCTTCCAGCACCATGACACCGGCGCCCTCGCCCAGCACGAAGCCGTCGCGTCCCTTGTCCCAGGGACGGCTGGCCGTGGCGGGGTCGTCATTGCGGGTGGACAATGCCTTGGCAGCGGAAAAACCGCCCACAGCCAGCGGGCAGACCGCGGACTCTGCACCTCCGCAGACCATGACATCGGCATCGCCGTACTGGATGGTACGCGCGGAAAGGCCAATGGCGTGCAGGCCGGTCGTGCACGCGGTGACCACCGACAGGTTCGGCCCTTTCATCCCGTACAGGATGGACAGGTTGCCCGAAATCATGTTGATGATGGTGCCGGGAATGAAGAAGGGCGAAATCTTGCGCGGGCCACCCGTTGCAATATAGGTATTGTGGGTATCCTCGATCATCGGCAGGCCGCCGATGCCGGAGCCGATATTCACGCCGATGCGCTCGGCATTGGCCTCGGTGACCTCGAGCCCGGAATCCCTGACCGCCTGAATGCCGGCCGCCATGCCGTACTGGATGAACACATCCATGCGGCGCGCTTCCTTGGCGCTAAGGTATTGATCCACATTGAAGTTTTTCACCTCGCCCGCGATCTGCGAGGCGAAGGCGGCAGGATCGAAACGGGTGATGCGGGTGATGCCGGAACGGCCTGCCACCAGCGCATCCCACGCTTCCTGAATGGTGTTGCCGACCGGGGAAATGATCCCCAGGCCGGTGACTACGACACGGCGCTTAGACAAGATTTTGTCTCGGAAAAAGCTGGAATGGCATCAACCCTTGTGGGAATTGACGTAGTCGATGGCTTGCTGAACGGTCGTAATTTTTTCGGCTTCTTCGTCGGGGATTTCGCATTCGAATTCCTCTTCCAGAGCCATCACCAGTTCCACGGTGTCCAGCGAATCGGCGCCCAGGTCGTCCACGAAGGAGGATTCGTTCTTCACATCCGCTTCATTGGCGCCCAGTTGTTCTGCAACGATTTTCTTGACGCGTGCTTCGATATCCATGTTAGTCCTCTTTGGTTGTTACGGGTTTTGGCTTGGCCAAAACGGGAGAATTCTACCAAACTTGGGCGAAAAGCGACCAGGTTCAGCAAGCTCTTTTAAACCCGGATAATCCATTAGGGCGCGAGATGATGGCGAGGCGATTTGCGAGGCAGTTTCGTCGCTTGGGAGAAGCCCATAGCGCGACCGCGAAGGGCGGAGCAGTGCCTTGCGCAGCGAGGTGCGGCCCCGTAGCGGGATGCAGGCGCCCGTGGCGCGGCGCGCGGCATCCCTTCCGCTGCCCGATCCCCACTCTCGTGGGGCCCCTCGTGCAACGCTCCAGGGCGCCCCTATGGGCGCCGAGCAAGCGGCGGAAATGACCGCAAATCGCCCGCCAGCGCTCGCATAGGCTCGAAGAGCCGCCTAATGGATTATCCGGGTCAAATCATGTACATGCCGCCATTCACGTGTAGCGTGGCGCCGGTGATGTAGGCCGCCTTGTCGCCTGCCAGGAAGGCCACGGCCTGGGCGATGTCTTCCGCAGCACCCAGACGGCCCAGCGGAATGTGCCCGAGCAGGGCCTGGCGCTGCGCTTCGGGCAGGGCGCGGGTCATGTCGGTGTCGATGAAGCCCGGAGCCACGCAGTTGACGGTGATGTTGCGGCTGCCGACCTCGCGCGCGAGCGACTTGGTGAAGCCCATGATGCCGGCCTTGGCCGCGCTGTAGTTGGTCTGCCCGGCGTTGCCCATGGCGCCCACCACCGAGGCGATGGAAATGATGCGGCCGGCGCGCGCCTTCATCATGCCGCGCAGCACCGCACGCGACAGCCTGAACACCGAGGTCAGGTTGGTCGCCATGATCTCGTCCCACTCCTCGTCCTTCATGCGCATGAGCAGGTTGTCGCGGGTGATGCCGGCGTTGTTGACCAGGATCGTGACGGCGCCGAAATCCTTCTCGATGGCATCGATCACGGCATCGACCTCGGCAGCAATGGTGACGTCGAGCTTCATGCCGCGGCCTTTGGCGCCAGCCTCATGCAAATAAGCGCCAATGGCTTCCGCGCCCTTGTCAGAAGTCGCCGTGCCGATCACGGCGGCGCCCTCCTTCGCCAGCGCCAGCGCGCAGGCCCGGCCGATGCCGCGCGATGCGCCGGTCACCAGTGCGATTTTTCCTTCCATGAAATTTTTCTCCTTGTGCCTATGCTTTTATGGCATGCAGCGCAGCCTCATCCACCAAGGCGATACAGGGGATGTCGTTGATGCGCTTCGAAAGACCCGTCAGCACCCTGCCGGGGCCGCACTCGACATAGCGTGTGACACCCCGGGCGGCCAGGGCCTGCACGGTTTCCACCCAGCGCACGGGGGAATGCAACTGGCGCGCGAGCGCATCCTTGATCGCGGCAGGGTCGCCAAAGGCCATCACGTCAGCGTTCTGCAGCACGGGGATTTCCGGCGCGCGCAGATTGACGCTGTCGAGGTAAGCCCTGAACCGGTCGGCCGCCGGCTTCATCAGCGCCGAATGCGAAGGCACCGACACCGGCAGCGGCAGCGCGCGCTTCGCACCCTTCTCTTTCGCCAATGCCATGCCGCGCTCGACCGCGGCCTTGTTGCCGGCGATCACCACCTGGCCGGGGGAGTTGAGGTTGACCGCTTCCAGCACCTCGCCCTGGGCGGCCTCACTGCACACGGCGCGCACGGCATCGTCATCCAGGCCCAGCACCGCGGCCATGGCACCCACACCCTCGGGCACGGCGTTCTGCATGGCCTCGGCGCGAAAACGCGTGAGCCTCACCGCATCGGCAAAGTCCAGTGCACCGGCTGCGGTGAGCGCGGCGATCTCGCCCAGGCTGTGGCCGGCCATGACGACGGGCTTCTCGCCGCCCTGCGCCAGGTACACGCGCCAGGTGGCGATGTCGGCCGCCAGCATGGCAGGCTGGGTGTAGGTCGTCTGGTTGAGCGTCTCGGCGGGTCCTTCGGTCGCCAGCTTCCACAAGTCCTCGCCCAGCGCGGCGCAAGCCTCGTCGAAAGTCTGCTTCACTTCGGGAAACTGCGCGAGGCCATTCATCATGCCGACGGACTGAGAACCCTGACCGGGGAATAAGAATGCAGTTTTCATCTGTATAAGTTTCAAAAGCGATACACAGGGAGGTAAGGGAGGAACGGGAGGAAAAACAAAATATCAGCTTTACTCCCTTACTCCCTTTCCTCCCTGTTGAAAAGGTTTAACTCAATATTTAACCAATGCCGAACCCCAGGTGAAGCCGCCGCCGAAGGCTTCCATCAGCAGGGTCTGGCCGCGCTTGATGCGGCCGTCACGCACGGCGGCATCAAGCGCCAGAGGAATCGAGGCGGCGGAGGTGTTGCCGTGCTGGTCCACCGTGACCACCACGCGTTCGGGCGGCAGGCCCAGCTTCTTGCCGGTGGCCTGGATGATGCGAATATTGGCCTGGTGCGGCACCAGCCAGTCGATGTCGGATTTCTCCATGCCGTTGGCGGCCAGGGTTTCGTCGACGATGGCATCCAGCGTGTTCACCGCCATCTTGAACACGGCATTGCCCTGCATGCGCATGGCCGCCTTGTCGCCGTTGCCCATGGACGGCCCGCCGTCCACGTACAGCAGTTCCTGGTAGCGGCCGTCGGCATGGATGTGGGTGGAAATGATGCCCGGCTCGTCGCTCGCGGAAAGCACCACCGCGCCGGCGCCGTCGCCCCACAGGATGCAGTTGGTGCGATCGGTGTAATCGGTGATGCGCGAGAGCGTCTCTGCGCCGATCACCAGTGCCGTCCTGGCCTGGCCGGCCTTGATGAAGTTGTTGGCGGTGGCCAGGGCGTATACGAAGCCGCTGCACACCGCCTGCACGTCGAAGGCGGGGCAGGCGTTGGCGATGCCGAGCTTGGCCTGCACGATGCAGGCGGTGCTGGGAAAAATGCGGTCGGGCGTGGTCGTGCCGATGATCACGAGGTCGATATTGGCCGGCACCACGTTGGCCGCCTCCAGCGCACGCCGCGCGGCGGCGACGGCAAGATCGCTGGTGAGCTCGTTTTCGGCCGCGACATGGCGCACCCTGATGCCGGTGCGATCGACGATCCACTGGTCGGTGGTGTCGATCATTTTCTCGAAGTCGGCGTTGGTCAGCAGGCGTTGTGGCAAATAACTGCCGGTGCCGATGATGCGCGCATGGATCATGCCTGCTCCACGGGGGTAAGTTGGTGCAACTGGTCCGAAATCCGTTTCAGCACGCTGCCCTCCACCTCCTCGGCGGCGGCATCGATGGCGTGCTCGAAGGCAAAGCGGTCGGCATCGCCGTGGCTTTTCACCACCACGCCACGCAGTCCCAGCAGCGTGGCGCCATTGTAGCGGCGCGGATCCACGTGGCGCTTGAATGCGTTCATCACCGGCAGGGCGATGAGCCCGGCCAGCTTGGTGAGCAGATTGCGGCGGAATTCCTGCCTGAGCCGGGTGGAAACCATCTTGGCCAGGCCTTCGGCGGTCTTGAGCGACACGTTGCCCACGAAGCCGTCACATACCACGACATCCACCGTGCCCTTGTAGATGTCGTCACCCTCGACATTGCCATGGAAGTTGATCAGATGGCTGGCGCGGATGAGTTCGGCGGCGCGCTTCACCATTTCGTTGCCCTTGATCTCCTCCTCGCCGACATTGAGCAGGCCCACGCTGGGACGCTCCTTGTGTTCAACCGCAGAAGCCAGCATCGAACCCATGAGCGCGAACTGGAACAGGTGCTCTGCGGTGCAGTCGACATTGGCGCCAAGATCCAGCATCAACACCGGCCCCTTGAGGCTGGGCATGAAGGTGGCGATGGCCGGGCGGTCGATGCCGGGCAGGGTCTTGAGCACGAAGCGTGCGGTCGCCATGAGCGCGCCGGTATTGCCGGCGGACACGCAGGCATCGGCTTCGCCGGATTTCACGAGGTCGATGGCCACGCGCATGGAAGAATCCTTCTTGTTGCGCAGGGCGAGCGCAGGTGACTCGTCCATGGCCACGACTTCCGAAGCATGACGGACGCGCAGGCGCGGGCCGGTTTTGGCATGCCTGGTCTTCAGCTCCGCCTCGATGGCATCCTGCGGGCCGACGAGAATGATATTTAGGTTGACATTCCGCGCCAGACACTTGATGGCGGCGGGAATGGTGACACGGGGGCCGTGGTCGCCACCCATGACGTCGATGGCGACAGTGATTTCCCTCATCGGGTCTGACTGGTTCCAGTAAGGGCGATTCGGGTTCCTGCCGGGCGGCCGGAACCGGTATGGGGCTTACTCGCCCTTGGCCTTGGCCACTTTCCTGCCACGGTAGTAGCCGGAAGGCGACACGTGATGGCGCAGGTGCACTTCGCCCGTGGTCGGCTCGACCGCCAGAGGCGGGTTGGCCAGGAAATCGTGCGCACGATGCATGCCCCGCTTGGAAGGGGACTTTTTGTTCTGTTGAACAGCCATTTCAAACTCCTTGTTTAAGCACCCGCCTCAGGCTCCATGCTGCAATCCGCATGCATGGGGACGATCGGCAGAGTGAGCAGCACTTCGTCTTCAACCACGCCGGCCAGATCAAAATTTTGGCCGGCAACGATCACTTCAATGTCTTCGTCGGCAAGCGCCGCCTCCAATCTGTCGGCATCCGCTTCGCTGGCGGCAAGGTAGAGCAGCCGGTCGCTGTCGACCGCCACGCTGACCGGCTTGAGGCAGCGCTGGCATTGCATTTCCACAACGGCTTTCACCCTGCAGTGCAACTGCGGACGCCCGCGCGAATCTCGCCCGCCGCAAACCCGGTAGTGCAACATCGCTTCCGGGTTCACAAACTCTTGAGCAAGTCGCTCGAAATCACCTACCATCGTATTGCCTTCCCAACAGCGGGACTTCTCGGCAAAGTTCGACGGCGAAACGACAGGCCTTTCAAACATTTTGGTAGCGTCGTTCGAGCATAAGCGCGCAATTTTATGATTTCGCAGTAGTTTTGTCAAAGACCAATACGGGGAAAGACAGGCGTGATACGCAAAATACTGGTCGCCAACCGGGGAGAAATCGCGGTACGCATCATCCGCGCCTGTTCCGAATTGGGCATCGAGTCCGCCGCCGTCTATACGGATGCCGACCGCCACGCCCTGCATGTAAAGAAGGCCGACGAAGCCTACCACATCGGCAAGGACCCGTTGGCCGGCTATCTCAACCCGCACCATCTGGTGAACCTCGCCGCCGCTTCGGGCTGCGACGCCCTGCATCCTGGCTACGGCCTGCTGTCCGAAAACCCCATCCTGGCCGACGCCTGCGCCAAACGCGGCATCAAGTTCATCGGCCCCGAGGCCAAACTGATTCGGCAGATGGGCGACAAGATCGAGGCGCGCCGGGCCATGATCAAGGCCGGCATCCCGGTGGTGCCCGGCTCCGACCACAACCTGGAAAGCCTGGAGGAAGCGCGTCAGCTTGCCGCCAAAATCGGCTATCCGGTCATGCTCAAGGCCACCAACGGCGGCGGCGGGCGCGGCATCCGCCGCTGCGACAGCGAGGAGGAACTCAGCCGCAATTACGACCGTGTGGTGTCCGAAGCCACCAAGGCCTTCGGCAAGCCCGAGGTCTTCATCGAAAAGTGCGTGGTCAATCCCAAGCACATCGAGGTGCAGATCCTGGCCGACGGCCAGGGCAACACCGTACATCTTTTCGAGCGCGACTGTTCCATCCAGCGCCGCAACCAGAAGCTCATCGAGATCGCGCCCTCGCCCCAGCTCACCGAATCCCAGCGCCAGTACATCGGCAAGCTGGCGGTGCAGGCCGCGCGCGCAGTGGGTTACGTCAACGCCGGCACGGTGGAATTCCTGCTCGATCGGGACAACCAGTTCTATTTCATGGAAATGAATACGCGCCTGCAGGTCGAGCACACCATCACCGAGAGCATCACCGGCGTGGACATCGTGCAGGAGCAGATTCGTGTAGCCGACGGCCTGCCGCTGCAGTACAGGCAGGAAGACATAAAATACCGCGGCTTCGCCATCGAATTCCGCATCAATGCCGAAGATCCGAAGAACGACTTCCTGCCCAGTTTCGGCCGCATCACCCGCTATTACGCGCCCGGCGGCCCGGGGGTGAGGGTGGACGCGGCCATGTACACGGATTATGTGATCCCGCCCTACTTCGATTCGCTGTGCGCCAAGCTCACGGTGTGGAACCTGTCCTGGCCGGGCGTCATCGCGCGCGCGCGGCGCGCGCTCTCGGACATGGTGGTGTACGGCGTCAAGACCACCATCCCCTACTACCAGGAAATCCTCAATCATGCGGATTTCCAGAGCGGGCGTTTCAACACCGGTTTCGTCGAGGCCCACCCCGAACTCATCCAGTACGAAGAAAAGAACCCGCCGGAAATGCTGGCGGCCGCCGTCGCCGCAGCCATCGCGGCTTACCAGGGACTATGAAAATTGAAACACCCCGAACAACCACAGGGAGGTACGGGAGGTTTGGGGAGGAAAACCCCGCCTTGCTCCTTTACCTCTCTTAAGCTTCCTGTAAATTGCTTTTCCACACCCCTGACTGAAATGGATTAGCCATGCCCAGAGTTCATATCTCCGACCTTGTTTTGCGCGACGGCCACCAGTCGCTCATCGCCACGCGCATGCGCACAGAGGACATGCTGCCCATCTGCGGCAAGCTCGATTCGGTCGGCTTCTGGTCGCTGGAAGCCTGGGGCGGCGCCACCTTCGACGCCTGCGTGCGCTTCCTCAAGGAGGACCCCTGGGAACGCCTGAGGAAATTGCGCCGCGCCCTGCCCAACACCCGCATCCAGATGCTGCTCAGGGGCCAGAACCTGCTCGGCTACCGTCATTACTCCGACGACGTAGTGCGCGCCTTCGTGCAGAAGAGTGCTGACAACGGCGTCGACGTGTTCCGCATCTTCGACGCCATGAACGACCTGCGCAACATGCAGGTGTCGATCGAGGCGGTGAAAAAGACCGGCAAGCACGCCGAAGGCGCGATCTGCTACACCACCAGCCCGGTGCACGACATCCCGCATTTCGTGAAGCTGGCGAAAGGCTTCGCCGAAATGGGCTGCGACACCATCGCCATCAAGGACATGGCGGGGCTGCTCGCGCCGTACACCGCCTTTGATCTGGTCAAGGCCATCATCGAGGCGACCGGCCTGCCCGTGCACACCCACAGCCACGCCACCTCGGGACTGTCGCACATGGCGCACCTCAAGGCAGTGGAAGCCGGCGCCAGCATCATCGACACCTGCATCGGCGCCTTCGCCGAGGGTGCCAGCCACCCCACCACGCAAAGCATGGTGGCCGCACTCGCCGGCACCGAATACGACACCGGACTGTCGCTGCCGCTACTGGAAGAAATCTCCGCCTATTTCAGGGAAGTGCGCAAGAAGTACTGGCAGTTCGAGAGCGAGTTCACCGGCGTGGACACGCGCGTGCTCATCAACCAGGTTCCCGGCGGCATGATTTCCAACCTCGCCAACCAGCTGAAGGAACAGAACGCGCTCGACAGGATGGATGCGGTATTGGAAGAAATCCCGCGCGTGCGCGAAGACCTCGGCTATCCGCCGCTCGTCACCCCCACTTCGCAAATCGTCGGCACCCAGGCCGTGCTCAACGTCATGACCGGCGCGCGCTACAAGAGCATCACCCAGGAAGTGAAGCTGTATCTGCAAGGCCGCTACGGCGCCACGCCGGGCCGGGTCAACGAGGAAGTGCGCCAGCTCGCCATCGGCAACCTCGAAGTCATGAGCGGCCGCCCCGCCGACCTCATTCCGCCAGAGCTCGACAAGCTGCGCGGCGAAGTCGACAGCCTGGCCAAGTCGGATGAAGACGTGCTGACCTACGCCATGTTCCCGGATCTCGGCCGCACCTTCCTGCAGGAACGCGCCGCCGGCAGCCTCAGGCCCGAGCCGCTGCTGCCCATCGAGGCGAAAAACGGCGAAGGCGCGCCGCGCTTCGCCGCCGACGAATTCAACATCACTTTGCACGGCGAGACCTACCACATCAAGCTTTCCGCCAGCGGCCGCGCGAGCGAAACCCAGCGTCCCTACTTCGTGACCGTGGACGGCGTGTCCGAGGAAGTGCTGGTCGAGGCGCTGAACGAAGTCGAAATCGCGGGCGGACAGCCGGGCACGAGCAGCAAGCCGGACCGCAAGCTCCACGCGGCAGGGCAGAAACCGCGCCCCACGCACAAAGGCCACGTCACCGCCGCCATGCCCGGCACCATCGTCGACGTGCTGGTGAAGACCGGGCAGAAGGTCAACGCAGGCGACCCGGTGCTGGTGATCGAAGCCATGAAAATGGAAAACGAAGTACAGGCGCCCGTGTCCGGCACCGTCAGCGGCATCTTCACCGCCAAAGGCGAAGCGGTGACGCCGGACATGGCCCTGATCGAAATCCAGCCGGAATGACCGAAAAACAAATCAGAAGGCAAAATTCAAAAGAAAATTCAAAAGCAAAAATAAAGAACGCCAGTAGAATCGCTTCTTGCCCTTGGCCTTTTGCATTCATGAAACTCGTTCTTGCCTCCACCTCACGCTACCGCCGCGAGCTGCTTTCACGCCTGCACATGCCTTTCGATGTGGTTTCCCCCGATGTCGACGAAACCCCGCTGCCGGGCGAATCGCCTTCGCAGACTGCGTTGAGACTTTCCGTACTGAAGGCGCAGGCCGTCGCCCAACAGTTTCCCGACGCGCTCATCATCGGCTCCGACCAGGTGCTGATGCTGGGCGATGAGCAGCTCGGCAAGCCCGGGAATTTCGACAATGCCTTCGCGCAGTTGAAGAAAATGCAGGGCAAGGCCATGGTGTTCCACACCGCGCTGACCCTGCTCAACAGCCGCACCGGCCACATACAGACCCGCGACGTACCCACCGTCGTGCACATGCGCAAATTGAGCGACGCCCAGATCGAGGCCTACCTGAAGAAGGAGGAACCCTACGACTGCGCCGGCTCGGCCAGGAGCGAATCGCTCGGCATCGCGCTCATGGAGCGCATGGACAGCCCCGACCCCACCGCGCTGATCGGCCTGCCGCTCATGGCCCTGACCGAGATGCTCATGAACGAGGGCGTGGACGTCTTGAAGTGACAACGGGCACGCTGTACCTGATTCCTGTCCCGCTCGGCCCGGCCGCGCCGGAAACCTGCCTGCCGCCAGACACCTTGGCGGTTGCGCGCCGGCTCGACACCTTCGTCGCCGAACGCGCCAGGACCGCGCGCGCCCATCTCAAGGCCATGGGCCATCCCAGGCCCTTGCAGGAACTGACCATCAGTGAACTGAACGAGCACACGCCGGCCGGCGAAATCGCCGCCCTGCTGGCGCCGCTGAAAGCCGGCAAGGATGTAGGGCTGATGTCGGAAGCCGGTTGTCCCGCCGTCGCCGATCCCGGCGCCGAACTGGTGCGCGCCGCACACCGTGAAGGCATCACCGTGGCGCCGCTCGTCGGCCCCTCCTCCATTCTGCTCGCGCTGATGGGCTCAGGCCTCGGCGGCCAGCGCTTCTGTTTTCACGGCTACCTGCCCGCCAGGGAGCCGGAACGCACGCAGAAAATCCGCGAACTGGAAAAGGCCGCGCGCCGCGACCGCGCCACCCAGCTCTTCATCGAAACCCCCTATCGCAGCGCCGCTTTGCTGGAAACGCTGGCCGCCACCCTTGCGCCGGACGTGCTGGTCAGCGTGGGCGCCGACTTGAGCCTGCCGGGGCAGTTCGTCGCAACCCGCAACGCCCGTGACTGGAAGGCTAAAGCCGAGGCCATAAAAGACCGTTTGGTGGTTTTTGGGGTCGGGGTCTGACCGGCCACAGGGGGAAAACATGCAAATGGCAAAATTCGGGTTTCGCGTGCGTGCGCAAAACGGCGCCATCATCGAACGGGTAATGATCCAGGCCCAGTCCGAGGAAGCCGGCCGCACCAAGCTGTTCCGCCTGTATCCGCGCAGCGAGATTCTGTCCTGCTGGCGCGAAGGCGAAGCCGCGACGCAAACCAACCTGTCCTTCGAAGATCTGGCCGATCTTCTGAATAACTGAACTCAGTCCAGGAAGCCGTCGGCCTGCAATTCCTCGCGCAGCGCCAGGTAATCCTGAGCCCCCTTGCAGCCCGGCAAATAGGAAAACACGTCCTTGCCTTGCGCCGGGCTCATCGCCACCGCAACGTTTTCCGATATCACCGTCCGGCACAGCCTGTCGCCGAAAGCCTCGCTCAGTCTGGCGCGGATGTCTTCGCTCATGTTGCGCCGCCTGTCGTAACGGGTAATCAGGTAGCGCCGCGGCATTTTGCGCCTCAGCACCGGCTCCAGCGAGTTCAGCACGTGATCGATCTGAAAGGCCCCCTGCAGCGAGAGATAATCGCTGGATACCGGGACCAGCACGCCGGTGGCGGCGAAGATCGAACTCAACGACAGCACCCCGACGAAAGGGCAGCAGTCGATCAGATAATGCGATGCATGTTCGACTTCCATGCCGGCGATGCCCTGGCGCAGCCGGTTGAGCGTCGCCGGCCCCTTGCCGAACATGGAATCGACCTTGGTCAGCTGGCCATGGGCGGGAACCAGCAGCCCTATGCCGGGCAGCTCCTGTACCAGGCTGCGCAAAGTCGCGCTGGCGGAATACAGGGCGAAAACGCTGGCGTCGGCGGTATCGGGAAGCTTGTTGAAAATGCGCGTGAGATGGGCCTGGGGATCCATGTCGATCAGGCAGACCTTCCGATCAGAACGGGCAAGCGCCGCGCCAAGATTGAGCGCCGTCGTGGTCTTGCCCACGCCTCCCTTGCAGTTGAAAACCGCCAGTCTCGCCATCTCCGCCAAGCCGATCGATATTGTCAGATCAAGGTGCCGTCGGCAGTGCCGCCGGGCCTGCATCGAGGCCCCCGGGGCAGTCAAAAACGCAGATGGTCCAGCCTGAGTACAAGCTTTTCTCCCGTTTCGGTCCGCGCCTCCAGCCATTCCGCGCCATCGCGCGCATAAACGTCCAGCGGCAGCAGACGCCATCGGCCGGCACGCTCGCCGGCCGAGACCTCGATATCCAGCCATTGTTTCCTCAGCACGGCGAACTCCAGCCGTTCATGATTTGCGCAGGTTATCGGTTGATAGGCTTGGTTCAACGCAAGGGGGTCCTGCTTTCAGTCAACGGGCTCAAGGCCTTGGCGATACCAACGCCGAGCTTGTCGGCCAGGCGCGAAGCCAGATCCTCGCGCGGCGTGAAGTCGACGATGTCCTCGGCTCTGATGATCTCGCGCGCCACGTAGTCGGTGCTGCCGTAGGCATCGGCAAGACCCAGCTCGATGCTCTTCGCGCCGCTCCACACCAGGCCGCTGAACATGTCCGGCGTTTCCTTCAGGCGCTTGCCGCGACCCTTGCGCACCACGTCGATGAACTGCTGGTGGATTTCCTCGAGCATGGACCTGGCATAGGCCTCCTGCTTTGGATCGACCGGCGAGAAGGGATCGAGGAAGCCCTTGTTTTCGCCCGCGGTCAGCAGTCGCCGCTCCACGCCCAGCTTGTCCATGGCCTTGGTGAAACCGAAGCCGTCCATGAGCACGCCTATGGAGCCGACGATGCTGGCCTTGTCGACGAAGATCTTGTCGGCGGCGGCGGCCACGTAATAGCCGCCGGAGGCGCAGATGTCGTCCACCACCACGTACAGCGGTGTGGACGGGTACTTGGCGCGCAGGCGCTTGATCTCGTCATGGATCTGGCCCGCCTGCACCGGGCTGCCGCCGGGACTGTTGATGCGCAGGATGACGCCCTGGGTGCGCTTGTCCTCGAATGCGGATTGCAGGCCGGTGACCACCATGTCGGCGCTGACCTCGTCGCTGGAAATGACGCCCTGCATGTCGATCAGCGCCGTATGCTTGCCGAGCACTTTCTCGCCCTGGTCCATCAGGCCCATGAAGGCGAACAGCAGGATGAAAAGATAAAGGAAAGTGAGTGACTTGAAGAAAATCCCCCACTGCCGCGACTTGCGCTGCTCCTGCACGGCGGCCAGCGCCACCTTCTCGAGCGCCTGCCGCTCCCAGTTGTTGTCCGTGTCACTCATGTGTTTGCCAGATGATGTTCAGTTAAACAGATTCGGTCGTCGCGCTCCTCCACCGGCAGGCGGGTGAGGCCCCGGCCGCCACACCTGCCGGTGACGCATTGCCCGTCTTTCGGGCTGTACAGGGCGCCGTGCGTCGCGCAGATCAAGTATACGCCGTCAGCATTAAAAAATTCGCCTTCCCGCCAGTCCAGTTCCACCGGCACGTGGCCGCACCGGTTGAGGAAAGCGCACGGTTCGCCTTGGTAGCGGATGACGAAAGCAGCGGCCGGCCGGCCATGCCATTTCACCATGAAGCGCACGCCTTTGCCGCCGTCCTGCAAATCGCCGGAAGCGCAGATCACGCGCTCCTCGTTCACGCGCGTTCCATCAGCCATGTTTTCACTTCGATGAAGGAGTCCAGCACTGCAACCGGCGCATGCTCATGCAAGTCCTCCGGCAGGTGGGCGCCGTAGGTCACGCCCAGGCGGTCCACCCCGGCGTTGCGGGCCATCAGCATGTCGTGGCCGGTGTCGCCGATCACCAGGGCCTGGCGCTTTTCCAGCATCAGCTCGTCGAGGATTTCCTCGACCATGGCAGGATGCGGCTTGGAATGGGTTTGGTCGGCACAACGCGTGGCGGAGAAATACGTCCTTAGCCGCGAATGATCCAGCGCGCGCTGCAGGCTTTTCACGCTTTTGCCGGTCGCTACCGCGAGGATGAAACCGGCGCCATGCAGTTCGCGTATGCCCTCCTCTACCCCTTCGAACAGCGGAATCTCGGCGTCGCGTCCCAGATAGTAATGGCGGTAGCGCTCCACCAGCCGGGAGTAATCGCCTTCCGGCAAGTCGGGCAACAGGGTTTGCAGGGCCTGTTGCAGGCCCAGGCCGATGATCCGGCGGCAGGCGCGCTCGCCCGGCACGGGGATGCCAAGGTCGGCGCAAGCCCGCTGGATGGAATCGACGATGAAGCCTGCCGAATCCATCAGGGTGCCGTCCCAGTCGAAAATCAAAAGCTCATACTGTCTGGGCATTTTTATCGAGTTTATCCAAAAACCGTTGCAGGTCATCTGGCAGCGGCGCCTCGAAAATCAAGGGCTCTCCCGTGACCGGATGGTTGAAGCTGAGTTTCGCGGCATGCAGGAACATGCGCTTCAGTCCCTGCCCGGCCAGTTCCTTGTTGAGCGGAAAATTGCCATACTTGTCGTCGCCGGCGATGGGGTGCTTGAGATAGGCCAGATGCACGCGGATCTGATGGGTGCGGCCGGTCTTGAGCTCCGCTTCCAGCAATGCGAAGCCCGGCCAGGTTCTGACGCGGCGGAACACCGTGTGCGCGGTCTGCCCGCCTTCGTCCACGCTCACCCTTCTTTCCCCCCCGGGGGTGACAAACTTGCGCAAGGACAGCTTGACGTTGCGCACTTCGTCACGCCAGCGCCCCGTGGCCAGCACGAGATAACGCTTGTCGATGCGGTGCTGGCGGAAAATCTCGTGCAGCGCGGTGAGCGCACTGCGTTTCAAGGCCACCACCAGCACGCCCGAGGTTTCCCGATCCAGGCGGTGTGCCAGTTCCATGAAGCGGTGTTGGGGGAATTCCAGGCGCAGCTGTTCGATCACCCCGCGCGAGATGCCGCTGCCGCCGTGCACGGCCATGCCGGCGGGCTTGTTCAGCACGATGAGGTACTCGTCCTGGTAGAGGATGCGCGGGGCCAGTCGCGGCACGTCCCGCGGCAGGGTGGTGGCCTTGGGCAAGGACTCGGCCACCCGCACCGGCGGAATGCGCACCTCGTCGCCCGATTTCAGCTTGTAGCTGGCCTCGGCGCGGCCGCCGTTTACCCGCACCTCACCGCCGCGAACCAGCTTGTAGATGCGGCTTTTGGGCACGCCCTTCAACTGGCCGAGCAGAAAGTTGTCGAGGCGCTGGCCTTCGTGCGCTTCGTCGACTTTCACCCGCTTGACCGAAACTTTGCCTAAGTCATTCATTTTTATATATACTGCGCTGGTTCCTGGGGGCTTCAGGCCGCCATCGAACCCGAATTCACCGGTTGTTTTCACCCACCGGCACTTTGCATCCGTATCTTTCGCGCCCGCGCGGCCTGAAAAACTCAGCACCGCGATGCCCGCGCCCGACATGATGCGAAGGAAAAAGTGGTGATACTAACTTAATGTAACGTGCATTACGCATACGACTGGCCTGGTCGACCTTACCAGGTCTAAGAAGCAACGCCCGCGTCGAGCAATCTCCGCGGCGTTTTGACCGGACTGAAAAACCCTTCAATTATTTTTTGATGACCGTTCTGCTGACCCCCATTCACAGGCCTCACAGACCCTGACGGTTTTTCCGTCCCGTATGCGTGCGCGCGGGAGTAAAACATGAAGCGCATGCTATTCAACGCCACCCAGGCGGAGGAACTGCGGGTGGCCATCGTCGACGGGCAGAAGCTCATCGACCTGGATATCGAATCCTCTGCAAAAGAGCAACGCAAGAGCAACATCTACAAGGGCGTCATCACCCGCATCGAGCCCAGCCTGGAAGCGGCTTTCGTCGACTACGGCTGCGAGCGCCACGGCTTTCTGCCGTTCAAGGAAATCGCCCGTTCCTGCGTCAAGGGCTCCGGCCGCCCCGCCGACCTCATTCGCGAGGGCATGGAACTCATCGTGCAGGTGGAAAAGGACGAGCGCGGCAACAAGGGCGCCGCACTCACCACCTACGTTTCGCTCGCCGGCCGCTACCTCGTGCTGATGCCCAACAACCCGCGCGGCGGCGGCGTGTCGCGCCGCATCGAGGGCGAGGATCGCAACGAGCTCAAGGACGCCATGGCGGGCCTGGAAGTGCCCGAGGGCATGAGCCTGATCGGGCGCACCGCCGGCATCGGCCGCACCACCGAGGAACTGCAGTGGGACTTGAACTACCTGCTGCAACTGTGGAAAGCCATCGAGGGCGCGGCCACCAGCCAGCCAGCCCCCCTCCTCATCTACCAGGAAAGCTCCCTGGTCATCCGCGCCATCCGCGACTACTTCCAGCCCGACATCGGCGAGATCCTCATCGACACCGAAGACGTGTTCGAGCAGGCGCAGGGCTTCATGGCCCACGTCATGCCGGCCAACGTCAACCGCGTGAAGCTGTACAAAGACGACGTTCCGCTGTTCTCGCGCTTCCAGATCGAACACCAGATCGAATCCGCCTACTCGCGCCAGGTCAACCTGCCCTCGGGCGGCGCCATCGTCATCGACCATACCGAAGCGCTGGTGTCCATCGACGTCAACTCGGCACGCGCCACCAAGGGCGGCGACATCGAGGAAACCGCCTACCGCACCAACCTGGAAGCGGCCGATGAAATCGCGCGCCAAGCCAGGCTGCGCGACCTCGGCGGCCTCATCGTCATCGACTTCATCGACATGGAGTCGCAGAAGAACCAGCGCGATGTGGAAAACCGCCTGCGCGACGCCCTGCACCACGACCGCGCCCGCGTGCAGATGGGCAAGATCTCGCGCTTCGGTCTGATGGAACTGTCGCGCCAGCGGTTACAACCGTCATTGGGCGAGACCAGCCACCAGCCCTGCCCGCGCTGCGGCGGCACCGGACACATCCGTGGCACGGAGTCGACCGCACTGCACATCCTGCGCATCCTGCAGGAAGAAGCCATGAAGGAAAACACCGGCGCCATCCACGCCCAAGTGCCGGTGGAAGTCGCCACCTTCCTGCTGAACGAAAAGCGCCAGGACATCCATGCCCTGGAAGCGCGCTTCAAGATCAACGTGGTGCTGATCCCCAACATCCACCTGGAAACGCCGCATTACACGGTCGAGCGCATCAAGCACGAGGATCTCAACCGCGAAGGCGTCATCGAGCCCAGTTACAAGATGGTAGTGGTGCCCGAAACCGAGAAGCCCTTTGCCGCGCGCGAACAGAAACCTGCCGCGCCTGAGGCCATGGTCAAGGGCATTACCCCTGCGCAGCCTGCGCCCCTGGCCGCGCCCCAGCCCGCCGCCGCACCGTCAGGCGCCGAATCGGCCGGCCTCATCAGCCGCATTCTTGGCTGGTTCAGGAAAGGCGAAACGGCGGCCCCGGCTGCCGCCGAGCCGATCGAGCCCGGACGCGAAGAGCGCAGGCCAAGCAGCAGCCGCGAGCGCAGCAGCGAAAAACGCGAGCGCTCTTCCCGTTCCAGCCGCGGATCGCGCCGTTCCGAGCAGGGAGAAACCGGTGAAACCCGGCCCCAGGAAAGCAAGGAAAAACCCCCGCGCCAACCCAAATCCTCGTCACGCCAGCAACAGCCCAAGACCGAGCCGGCACAGCCGGTCGAATCCCAGCGCCAGCCGGCACTGG
>JBFMCR010000007.1:0-155603 GCA_040754425.1 Pseudomonadota bacterium
CACCAAAAAAAGCCCTCCATTCGGAGGGCTTTTTTGCCTTCAGCGCCGGAGCAATACAGCAAAGTGGTGCGTCCATCCTTGACCTGGGGCCTGAGGATATTGCCGTGGCGCAAGGGTTACGCGAATGCGGGGTCAGCCTTGCAGGAGCCTGATTTCGGCGGCGGCAAGATTCTCCGCGGTGCCGCGCAGCACGATGACATCGCCCGCCTCGATGCAGGTTTCCGGCCCCGGATTGACGCCGCGTATGCCGTGGCGCCTTATGGCGGCGACTTCGACCAGCAGTTCGTCCAGGGCGAGTTCGTCGAGGGTCTTCCCGATGGCGGCAGCCTGGGGGGTGATCAGCAGGGAAAACAGACGCGGCTGGGCTTCGTCGCCAAGATCTTCGTTGATGTCTGTCGCACCCCGGAAGAACCCTCGCATCAAGGCATAGCGCGATTCACGCACGGAGCGAATGCGTTTCAGTACTTGAGACAGCGGTACCCCGAGCAGCATGAGTGCGTGCGAGGCCAGCATGAGCGAGCCTTCCATGACTTCGGACACCACCTCGGTGGCGCCGGCCTCCTTGAGCTTGTCCAGATGGGTGTCGTCCACGGTGCGCACGACGATGGGCAACTCGGGTCTGAGTTCGCGCGCATGGCGCAGGATGGTCATGGAGGCGTTGAGGTCGGAGAATGTGATCGCCATGGCGCGAACGCGCGAAATGCCGGCCGCGATCAGGACTTCGCGCTTGGAGGGGTCGCCGAATACCACGCTTTCGCCGGCTGCTGCGGCGGCTCTGACACGGGTGGGATCGGAATCGAGCGCCACGAAGGGAATGCCTTCGGCTTCGAGAAAGCGCGCCAGGCTCTGGCCGCTGCGTCCATAGCCGCAGAGGATGACGTGTCCGTTCTTGCCGAAGGTCTTGATCGCGATGTCGTGAACTTCCTTGGCGCGGTTGGTCCATTCGCTGGCGGAGAGCTTTTGCGTGATCCATTCCATGCGGTGGATGAGGATGGGGGCAAGCAGCATGGAAATGACCAGTGCGGCAAGGACCGGTTGGGTGATCTGCGGTCCCATCAGCTTGTGGTCGGCGGCCAGCGCCAGAAGCACGAGGCCGAATTCGCCGCCCTGGGAGAGGGCAAGGGCTGTGCGAACCGCTGTATTCTGGCCATGCTTGAACAGGCGCGTTAGCAGCCAGATGGAAATGCCCTTGCCGAGGATGACGATGGCAAGGAGCAGCATGACCAGCAAAATGTGGTTGTATATCACCGCCACGTCAAGGCGCATGCCGATGGTGACGAAGAACAAACCGAGCAGCACGTCGCGGAATGGCTTGATGTCGTCTTCCACCTGATAGCGGTATTCGGTCTCGGAAACCAGCATGCCGGCGAGGAAGGCCCCCAGGCTGAGCGACAGGCCCGCGTGTTCGGTAAGGTAGGCAAGCCCCAAGGTGATCAGCAGCAGGTTGAGTGTGAAAAGCTCGGGCGACTTGGTTTCGGCAATGCGATGAAACCAGCTGCGCATGATCTTTTGCCCGAAAAACAGCAACACGGACAGCACTGCCGCGGCCTTGAGGAGTGCCCAGAAAAGCTCCCTCGCCAAGGAGTCGGCAGGCATGGCAAATGCAGGGATGAGGATGAGCAGCGGAACCACGGCCAGATCCTGGAACAATAGCGTGCCCATGGCGAGGCGGCCATGAGACGATTGCAATTCGACGCGTTCTGACAGGAGCTTGGAAACGATGGCCGTGGATGACATGGCCAGCACGCCGCCCAGCGCCACGCCGGCCGCCAGGCCCAAATCCAGCATCGCTGACAGCGCCAGGGTGGACAGGATGGCAATGGCAACCTGGGCGCCGCCAAAGCCGAATACGACGCCACGCATGGCCAGCATGCGCGGCAGACTGAACTCGAGCCCGACCGAGAACATCAGGAAAACCACGCCGAATTCAGCCAGGTAGCGGGTTTGCGGGGTATCAGGCAGCCAGCCAAGGGCGTTGGGGCCGATCACGATGCCGGTAAGCAGATAGCCCAGCATGGTCGGCAGCTTGAAGGTGCGCGCCACGACGGCCACGATAACCGCGGCTGCGAGGAGGATGAGAACGAGTTCCAGAGTGGTCTGCATGAGCTTAGCTAGTATACTTACGTTCCAAATGAAAACGGCAGACTCTTCCCGCTCCCTGGAGTTGGCTCGCCAGGTATTGGCCATCGAGGCCGATGCTGTGCGCAAGCTTTCCGCGCGTATTGACGGCCAGTTCGAGAACGCCATTGCGATCATCCTCAATTGCAAGGGCAGGGTGGTTGTCACCGGCATGGGCAAGTCCGGCCACATTGCCCGCAAGATCGCCGCCACGCTTGCCAGTACCGGCACGCCGGCGTTCTTTGTGCATCCCGGCGAGGCCAGCCATGGCGATCTGGGCATGATTACGCAGGACGATGTCGTAGTTGCGCTGTCCAATTCCGGCGAGAGCGCGGAAGTCATCGCCATACTGCCGCTCATCAAGCGGCGCGGCGCCAAGCTCATCGGCATGAGCGGCAACCCCGCCTCGACCCTGGCGCGGGAATCCGATGTGCACCTGAATGCGGCCGTCGACAAGGAGGCCTGTCCGCACAACCTGGCGCCGACGGCGAGCACTACAGCAGCCCTTGCGCTGGGCGATGCACTGGCAGTTGCGTTGCTGGACGCGCGCGGCTTTACCCCCGATGACTTTGCCCGTACGCATCCCGGCGGCAGCCTGGGCCGCAGGCTGCTGGTGCATGTGCGCGATGTCATGCATGGCGGAGACAGGTTGCCGGTCGTGAGCGAGACCGCGTCACTCAAGGATGCGCTGCTGGAAATGACGCGCAAGGGTCTGGGCATGACGGCCATAGTCGATGCCGGCGGCAGGCTGGCGGGGGTTTTTACCGACGGCGACCTGCGCCGCACGCTGGAGAAGGCGGTGGATGTGCACGCGGTCGGCATTGCCGAAATCATGACGCGCAACCCCAAGAGCATCGGCCCTGATCAACTGGCTGTCGAGGCGGCGGAAAGAATGCAGGAACTCAAGATCAACGGATTGCTGGTGGTCGACAATGATCAAAGGCTGGTCGGCGCCTTGAACATGCACGATCTTCTGAAGGCGGGGGTGGTATGACCCAGGATGCGATCGAGCGTGCGCGCGACGTCAAGCTCATCATATTTGATGTGGACGGCGTGATGACCGATGGTACGCTTTTTCTGGCGGACGACGGCCAGGAGTACAAGGGCTTCAATTCCCTTGACGGACATGGCTTGAAAATGCTGAAAAACACAGGGGTGGAACTGGCCATCATCACGGGACGCAATTCCCAGGTGGTCGTTCACCGCGCGCGTAACCTGGGCATTGCGCACCTACAGCAGGGGGCGCATGACAAGCTGACGATTTACCATCAGTTGCTGGAGGATTTGGACATCGGTCCGGAACAAACTGCCTTCATGGGAGACGATGTCGTCGACTTGCCTGTCATGCGGCGCGCAAGACTGGCGATTGCCGTTCCCGCGGCGCCGGATCTGGTGAAGGCGCATTCGCACTATGTCACCCGGCGCGAGGGCGGGCGCGGAGCGGTGCGCGAGGCCTGCGAATTCATCATGCGTGCCCAAGGCACGTTTGATGCGCAAATGGCTTTGTATCTGTCATGATCGATCGTTTTGCAATGTGGCTGCCGATGGCTTTGCTGGCCGCACTCGGCTTGTTGACCTTCTGGATCGACCAGAGCGTCAAGGAAGCGGGCGGACGCAACGGTGTCAACCTGAATGAGCCTGATTCGATCATCGAGAATTTTCTGGCAATCAGCACCGATCCCGAGGGAATTCCCCGTTACCGTCTGGCGGCGGAAAAACTCAGTCATTACTCGAGCAACAAGCTGACCTTGCTGGACAAACCGAAACTCACCCACTTCCACGATAAGCAGGGGGAAATGCAAATTTCTTCCAGCACGGCAAATGTCACGCCTGACGGGAACAGGGTGGTTTTTTCCGGACAGGTGGAACTGCTTCGACCCGACGGCGCCAGCGGCAAGCCCCTGTCGATGCAGACCTCTTCCCTGGAAGTGTCGACGGAAAAAAATGAAGCATTCACCTCGCAGCCGGTTGTGATACGGCAGCCGGGCATGCAGATCAATGCGTCCGGCTTGCACTTGTTTGCCGATACGCGGGTGCTCAAACTCAAGGGTCGGGTCAAGGCCCGATATCAGAATGCAAATCGTGCTTAACAGGCTGTTGCTCATCCCCCTGCTTGCGGCCTTGTCGCTGCCGGCCTTTGCCGAAAAGTCCGACCGCGAGAAGCCCGTGCATCTCGAGGCTGACAATGTCACGCTGGACGACATCAGGAAGGTGAGCACTTTCGATGGGAATGTCCTGCTCATACAGGGCACCTTGGCGCTGCGTGCCGATCGGCTGGAGGCAAGACAGGGCGATGATGGCCTGCGGAACATCACTGCATGGGGCAGCCCGGTCAGCTTCCGGCAGAAGCGCGACGGCGTGGAGGAATATATCGAAGGGTTTGCCAGGCGGATCGAATACGACAATGTACAAAGCCAGCTGCGCCTCATCGGTGATGCGCGACTGCGCAAGGGCGGCGACGAGATCCGCGGCAACCAGATCAGCTATGACGCCAATACCGAGTTCTACAAGGTGATCGGGCAGGAGGGCACGGTGGGCCCGAGCAGCAGGGTCAGGGTTATCATCCGCCCCAAGCCGAAAGTGGGGCAGGACAAGAGCCGGGTTCCCAAGCCATGAAGCAGCTGATTGCAGAACATCTGCAAAAGAACTACAAAAAACGCACGGTCGTGCATGACGTATCGCTTGCGGTGGGCAGCGGAGAAATCGTCGGTCTGCTAGGCCCCAACGGAGCCGGCAAGACCACCTGCTTTTACATGATCGTGGGGCTGGTGATCGCGGACGGCGGCTCCATCCGTCTCGATGGGCATGACGTCACCCACACCCCGATCCATAAACGTGCGCGTCTCGGGCTTTCCTATCTGCCGCAGGAGCCTTCCATTTTCCGCAAGATGACGGTGGCCGATAACGTGCGCGCCGTCCTGCAGCTGAAGGGTTATGACGAGGAGGCAGTCGAGCAGCACCTCGACAACCTGCTGGAGGACCTGCACGTGGGACACTTGCGCGATGCGTCTGCGATGAGCCTTTCCGGAGGCGAACGCAGGCGTGTCGAAATCGCCCGCGCGCTCGCCATGAACCCGCGCTTCGTCCTGCTGGATGAGCCGTTCGCCGGAATCGATCCGATTGCGGTGCTCGATATCCAGAAACTGATCCGCTTTCTTACCGAGCGCGGCATCGGCGTGCTGATCACGGACCACAACGTGCGCGAAACCCTGGGCATCTGTGACCGCGCATATATAATCAACGACGGCAGCGTACTCGCCTTTGGCCATCCGGACGAAATCATTCGCGACGAGACGGTACGCAAGGTTTATCTGGGCGAGAACTTCAGGCTGTAGAAACGCGCCCGAAATGCCCTGCGGCATGTGCGGGTGCGTATGGCATACTGATGCATCCCGCTCGTATTTGCCCATTTTTTTTCGAATGAAACCCCATCTCCAGCTCAAGCTCGGTCAGCATCTCGCGCTGACCCCGCAACTGCAACAGTCCATCCGGCTGCTGCAGTTGTCTACGCTGGAGCTCGACCAGGAGATCGAGCAGATGCTGCAGGACAATCCGCTGCTCGAGCGCGAAGGCGAAGAAGAAGAGGGCGTGGTGGCGGTCGCGCCGGAAGATGTGGCAGAGCAGGCTTCCGCCGGTGACGAAGCTGCCCTGCCCATGGAAGAAGAATCCCGGCCGGGGCTGGAAGACCTTGACTGGAATGACTATGGCGCCGGCGCAGGCGAGGTGGATGAGGACGGCGGTCTGCAAACCCCGGCGGCATCCGCCACGCTACGCGAGCATCTCCTTGCCCAGGCCGCCTTGCTGCAGCTGTCGACGCGTGACCGGGCCTTGATCGGCGCCTTGATTGACGCGCTTGACGAGGATGGCTATCTCGAGCAATCCCTCGACGATGTCGCTGCCAGCTTCCAGGCCGACCCGCCGATCGAGCACGAGGAAATGGAGGCGGCGCTCAAGCACCTGCAAAACCTCGATCCCACCGGAGTCGGCGCGAGAAGTCTGGGCGAATGCCTGAGCCTGCAGCTCAAGGCCCTGCCGGAATCAACACCGGCGCGGGCTACGGCATTGAAAATAGCCGATGGCCTGCTGGATCTGCTGGCAGCGCGCGATGTCGGGAAGCTCAAGAAAGTCCTGCATATCGACGACGCAGAGTTGCGTGCGGCGCGTCAGTTGATACTCAGGCTCAACCCCAAGCCGGGTGCACAGTTCGCCGCAGGCGACACCCAGTATGTCATTCCGGACGTGTACGTCAGGAAATACAAGGGAACCTGGATTGCCAGCCTCAACCCCGATGCCATGCCCAGGCTGCGCATCAACCGGGTTTATGCGGACATTCTGGCGCGTCATCGTGAAAATGCGGGACAACTGGCCAACCAGTTGCAAGAGGCGAAGTGGCTGATCAAGAACGTGCAGCAGCGCTTCGATACCATTTTGCGCGTTTCGCAGGCCATCGTGGACAGGCAAAGGAATTTTTTCGAGCACGGCGAAGTGGCCATGCGCCCTCTGGTGCTGCGGGAAATTGCCGAGGCGGTCGATTTGCACGAATCGACCATTTCACGCGTCACCACGCAAAAGTACATGATGACGCCGCGCGGCCTTTATGAACTGAAGTATTTTTTCGGCAGCCATGTTGCCACCGAGGCGGGGGGCGTTTGCTCCTCCACGGCCATCCGTGCCCTCATCAAGCAACTGGTGGCTGCGGAGGATTCGAAAAAACCCCTTTCCGACGGCCAGATTGCCGAAGTCCTCGCCCGCCAGGGGATCGTGGTTGCGCGGCGCACGGTGGCCAAGTACCGAGAATCCCTGCATATCCCTACCGCCAACATGCGCAAGTCGGGTTGATGCCGGAATGCCTTGCACTCGCCAGACGCTTGAAAATACGGCAAAATCCACTTAATTTGTAAATGTGGGTTTCCTTTTGGTTTCCATGTTCATCTAATTTGCTTTCGTCCCGCAGTGGGCGGTTTTTTTCAGGAGACACCATGAACCTCAATATTTCCGGCCATCATCTCGAAGTAACACCGGCCATTCGCGATTATGTGGCGGAAAAGCTGGAGCGCGTGAAGCGCCATTTCGACCAGGTTATCGATGCAAAAGTCATCATGCAAGTCGAGAAGCTGGTGCACAAGGTGGAGGTCAATCTGCATGTCAGCGGCCGCGATTTTCATGCCCATGCCGAAGATGGCAACATGTATGCGGCCATCGACATGATGGCGGACAAGCTGGACCGCCAGATCGTGAAGCACAAGGAAAAGAACGTCGACCACCATGCCGAGGATGCGGCAAAGCGCCAGGTTTCGGGTGCGTAGAAGCAAGCTAGCGGGCCGGATTTCCGGCCCGGATCATTCATGAACTTGATGGCGCCACTGCTGAACCGCAACGGCATCGTTGCCGACCAGGCATTCTCCAGCAAGAAGAGGCTGTTCGAACATGCCGCCGACTTGTTCGAGCAATTGGTCGGCCTCAAGCGTCAGGAAGTGTTCAACAGCCTGTTCGAGCGCGAGCGTCTGGGATCGACCGCGCTCGGCCATGGTGTTGCGATACCGCACGGCCGCATCAAGGGCCTGAAGGAGGCCGCGGGCGCGTTTTATCGCCTGAGACCGCCGCTGGAGTTCGACTCGCCGGATGGCCTCCCGATTGCGCTGTGTTTCATCTTGCTGGTGCCGCAGGATGCAAACGAATTGCATCTGCAGATTCTGGGCGAGCTTGCGCAAATGCTGGGTGATGCCGGCGTGCGCGAACGCTTGCTGACGGCCGGGCCGGCGGAACTGTACGAACTGCTGACTACATGGACGCCCTGAGCATTGTCACGGTCGACAAGCTGTTTCGTGACAATGCCGATGCGCTCGATCTGGCCTGGCTGACGGGGCAGGATGGGGGCAGGCGTGTGCTGACCTCGGAAGCGCTGCACAAAACCAATCTTGCGCCGATCGGCCACCTCAACCTGGTGCATCCCAATCGCGTGCAGGTGCTCGGCAGCGCGGAAATGGATTATCTGCGCAAACTGAGCGCTGATGCACTGGAAGAGGCTTTGCACCACATGTTCTCGGAAGAGCTTGCCGCTGTCGTGGTGGCGGACGGCGAACAGCCGCCTGCGGTATTGCGGGAGACCGCAGCCAAAACGAACACCCCCCTGTTCGCCTCCGCCCATCCGAGCCCGGTCGTGGTTTCGCATCTTGGTCATTACCTCATGCAGAACCTGGCCGAAACCACGGTGGTGCATGGCGTGTTCATGGAAGTGACCGGGCTTGGCGTGCTGATTCAGGGCGAGGCTGCGGTCGGGAAGAGCGAGCTGGCGCTGGAGCTGGTTACGCGCGGACATCGTCTGGTGGCCGACGACGCGGTCGAATTGCGTCGGGTAGCGCCGGATACGCTGGAAGGCACGTGCCCGCCCATGCTGCGCGATTTCCTCGAAGTGCGCGGCCTTGGCATTCTCAATATCCGTTCCCTGTTCGGCGAAGCGTCGGTCAAGCTCAAGAAGAATCTCAAGCTCATTGTCCTGCTGGTCAAGCCGGGCCAGGGCAACGAGCCGATGAACCGGCTGGACATGGAGGCATCGCAGACGACCATTCTTGGCGTGGACGTGCTGACCGTGCGCATCCCGGTCGCGGCGGGCCGCAACCTTGCCGTGCTGGTCGAAGTAGCGGTGCGCAATCATATCCTCAAGAGCCGCGGAATCGATCCTGTCGCCGAACTCATGGCGCGCCAGGAGGCCTTCATGCGAGAGGAGTCCTGATGCAACTGGTGCTCGTGTCGGGCTTGTCGGGCTCCGGCAAAAGCATTGCCACTGCCGTGCTCGAGGATGCCGGCTATTACTGCATAGACAATCTGCCGCTGTCCCTGGTCGAGCAGGTCGTGCTGCATCTTTCCCGGGCCGGGCAGAAGAAGATCGGCATTGCCGTCGATGCCCGCGGCGGCGAGGATTTCGCAGGGTTCCACGCCCTGCTGGACAGGCTCAGGGACGCCGGTTTCGATGTGCGCATCATTTTCCTGGAAGCCAAGACGCCCACTCTGGTGAAGCGCTTCTCGGAAACACGCCGCAAGCATCCGCTGACTTCGGACAAGGTTTCGCTGGCGGAGGCCATCGATCTGGAGCGCGACAAGCTGGTCGATGTCATGCAGCATGCGCACCGCATCGACACCAGCGATCTTGCGCCAAGCGCCCTGTGCCTTTGGGTGAGGGACCTGGTCACGCAGGACCGTTCGCGCATCACGCTGCTGTTCCAGTCCTTCGGCTACAAGCACGGCATACCCCTGGATGCCGATATCGTGTTCGATGTCCGCTGCCTGCCCAATCCGCATTATGTGCCGGAGCTGCGCCCGCTGACCGGAAAGGACGAGGCGGTGCGCGCTTATATCGAGGCCAGCCCCGACGCCATGAAAATGCTGGCCGACATCCGCGGCTTCGTCGAAAGCTGGCTGCCCTGCTTCATACGCGACAACCGCGCCTATCTGACCGTGGCGATAGGCTGCACCGGGGGGCGGCACCGCTCGGTGTATTTCGTCGAGTCGCTGGGGCGCCAGTTCCAGGGGCACGAGCAGGTGCTGGTGCGCCACCGTGAACTCACTTGAGGGGCTCTTCAAGCCGGGCGACTGGGGGGTGGTTTTGCTGGCGGCGCTGTTTACCGCCGGACTGTTTTTCCATGCCTGGACAAAGCCTGCCGGCACTTCGGTGGTCGTGCGTGCGCAGGGCAGGATCATGGTGCGCGCCGAGCTGGGACGGGACGCCGAGTACGAGGTGGCGGGCCGGCTGGGAGTCAGCCGCATCGAGGTGCGGCAGGGGCGCGTGCGCGTGGCTGCGGATCCGGGCCCCAAGCAGATATGCGTCAGGCAGGGATGGTTAAGCCGCGCAGGCGAGGCCGCGCTGTGTCTTGCCAACCAGGTCAGCCTTGAAGTCGCCGGCGCCGGCAAGGCTTTCGATACGGTGAGCTACTGATGAAACAGCGGGAAATACGCCTGGAGGTGACGGCGCAGGACCACTTCATAGCGGCGCTGGCGGCGCTGGCGGTCGGGCTGACCGTCGCCGAATCCGCATTGCCCACTCCGCTGCCCGGGGTGAAGCCGGGGCTGGCCAATATCGTGGTATTGCTGGTGATGCTGCGCCACGGTTTTGCCGCCGCCGCCTGGGTCATGTCCATTCGCGTCCTGGCGGCCAGCCTGATGCTCGGCACTTTTCTTTCCCCCGGCTTCTGGCTGGCCGTTGCCGGCGCTGCAGCCAGCATGGGGGTGCTTCTTTTTTCGCGCTTTGCCCCGCGCAGGCTGTTCGGGCCGGTATCGTTTTCGATTTCGATGGCATTTGCGCACATATCCGGCCAACTGCTACTGGCCAAGTTCTGGCTTTTTTCAAGCGCCGACATCGGCATGTTGCTGCCGCCGTTTGCGCTGGCAGCGCTGGTTTTCGGCATGACAAACGGACTGATCGTCGCCGGATTGATTGCACAAGGCGCAGCGCCGGGCGCACAATCGACTCATGCCTAAAACGATCACGCTTGCACTGACCGGCGCATCCGGCCTGGCCTACGGCCTGCGTCTTGTCGAGTGCCTGCTCGCGCAGGGGGCGCATGTGCGGCTGCTGGTGTCCCAGGCCGCGCATGTGGTGGCGGCACAGGAACTGCGCCTTACGCTGCCTGCACGCCCGGGCGAACTGGAAAACTGGCTGCGTGAACGCTACCCCGGCCTGCCGGGGATGCTGCGCGTGTACGGCCGCGAAGACTGGTTCGCGCCCGTTGCCTCGGGCAGCGGGGTCGGCGACGCGATGGTGATTTGCCCCTGCTCCATGGGCACGCTGGCTGCCGTTGCACAGGGGCTGTCGGACAATCTCATCGAGCGTGCGGCGGATGTCGCCATCAAGGAAAACCGCAAGCTCATCGTGGTGCCGCGCGAGACGCCGGTTTCCGCGTTGCACCTGGAAAACATGCTCAGGCTGGCGCGCGCCGGAGCCGTCATCCTCCCGGCCAGTCCCGGCTTCTACCACCACCCGCAGCGCATCGAGGATCTGGTCGATTTCATCGTTGCGCGCATCCTCGATCAGCTGGGTATGCAAAACGGACTGATTCCGCGCTGGGGCGAGACGACATGAGCCGCTTCTATGTTTGAAAAATTCGGCAAGCTGTTTGCGCCGTCGGTGCGCCGCCTGCCACTGTTTCCGCTTTCCACTGTCCTGTTCCCCGGCGGGCGCATGCCGCTCAGGATTTTCGAGCAGCGCTATATGGATCTTGCAAAATCCTGTCTTGCGGACGATGCCTCATTTGGCATTTGCGCCATACGACAAGGCGGCGAGGTCGGCGAACCGGCCATTCCCTATGCGGTAGGCACGGAGGGTCGCATCGTTGAATGGGACATGCCGCAACCCGGAATGTTTCATGTTGTGGTCGAGGGGATGCAGCGCTATATTGCGCGCAATTGGGCAGCGCAGCCGAACGGCCTGCTGGTAGCCGAGGTCGAAGCGGTGAGCACGGAAAAAACCTGCCCCGTCCCGGAAGACCTCAGGCTGTGCGGCGAAGTGCTGAAGTATCTGCTGACCGAGCACCGGATCGAGCCCGAGCAAACCGATTATGAGGACGCGGTCTGGGTCGGTTGCCGTCTGTCCGAGCTTTTGCCGTTCAAGCTCTCGGTCAAGCAGGACCTGCTGGAAATGAACGACAGCCTTGCCCGGCTGCGCATCATCGACCAGTTTTTGCGGCAAAACGCAAAATAGCTTCGACCTGAATGATCGATCGAGCCATGAGCAAGGCTTTTACCAAAGAAAGCGACGCTGCGCCGGAAGAAGACGGGGAAGAAGGCGCGAGCGCGCTGCCTGCCGGCGCCAAAAACTACATGACCCCGGCAGGGTATGCGCGCCTGAAGGCCGAGTTCGAACGGCTGTGGAAGGAGGAGCGCCCCAGGCTGGTGGAAACCATCGCCTGGGCCGCCGGCAACGGCGACCGCTCGGAGAACGGCGACTATATCTACGGCAAAAAGCGTCTGCGCGAGATCGACCGCCGCCTGCGCTACCTCGGCAAACGGCTGGAGAATGCAGAAGTGGTCGATCCCGCGGCGCGCGAAGAAACCGACCAGGTGTTCTTCGGCGCCACGGTCACGGTACTGGACGATCTGGGAGCGCAGGCGACTTACACCATCGTCGGCATCGACGAGGCCGAGCCTGGGCGAAACCGCATTTCCTGGATTTCGCCCATGGCGCGCACGCTTTTGAAAGCGCGCGAGGGCGACACCGTCGGCCTGATGACCCCGGCGGGGAAGCGCGAGCTGGAGATTCTGGAAGTGCGCTACGACGCGATCGATTAGACCGCTTTGATCGAGGCGCCCGTCGCGAAACAAGAAAAACGATTTACCGCAAAGTTCGCAGAGGACGCGGAAGTTGCTTCTTGCCTTCCCTGGCGAACGCGGCGTACTCCGCGGTCGATTCTGTTTTTTTTGCCTTTGCCCCTGCGCATCATGGCTTAACTACAGTTTTCGGCTGACAAGGACTTTTCGAACAGCAGGTCCCAGACCCCGTGCCCGAGCTCGATCCCGCGTTGCTCGAACTTGGTGAGCGGCCGCCATTGCGGGCGCGGCGCAAAGCCGTCGGCGGTGTTCTTCAGTTGCGGCTCGGCACTCAATACTTCCAGCATCTGCATGGCGTAGTCCTCCCAGTCGGTGGCGCAATGCAGGTAGGCTCCGGGCGCGAGTTTCCGCGCCATCAGGGCAGCCACAGCGGGCTGGATCAGGCGCCGCTTGTGGTGGCGCTTCTTGGGCCAGGGGTCGGGAAAATAGATGTGGATCCCGGCCAGCGTGCCGTCCGCCAGCATGCCCGTCAGCACTTCCACTGCGTCGTGCCGGATGATGCGGATATTGGTCAGGGCGCGAGTCCGGATTTCCCTCAGCAGGCTGGCCACGCCGGGGGTGTGCACTTCGACGCCGAGATAGTTGTTCTGCGGATGGGCCGCGGCGATTTCGGCCGTGGTGCGGCCCATGCCGAAGCCGATTTCGAGGATGGTCGGAGCAGTGCGGCCAAAAGCCGCGGCAAGGTCGAGCGGTGCGTCCGAATAAGGGATGCCCCAGTGGGCCATGCCGTCTTCACAGGCGCGGCGCTGGGCGTCGGACATGCGGCCCTGGCGCAGCACATAGCTGCGGATGCGGCGCCGGCGCACGTCCTGCCCGGTTGTTTCCAAGATCAGGAACCGATGAGACCGGTGGTCGGGCTGCTGGGGCTGGCGGTATAGACCTTTTTCGGCATGCGCCCGGCCAGAAAGGCTTCGCGCCCCGCCTCCACGGCCTTCCTCATGGCCTGTGCCATCAGCACCGGATTTTGCGCGCCGGCGATGGCGGTGTTCATCAGCACCGCGTCGCAGCCCAGCTCCATGGCAATGGCGGCGTCCGAAGCCGTGCCCACGCCGGCGTCGACCACCACCGGTACCTTGATGCGGTCGATGATGATCGAGAGGTTCCAGGGATTGAGGATGCCCATGCCCGAACCGATGAGCGAGGCCAGCGGCATGATGGCGACACAGCCGATGTCTTCCAGTTGGCGGGCGATGATGGGGTCGTCGGAAGTGTAGACCATGACCTGGAAGCCGTCCTTGACCAGCACTTCCGCAGCCCTGATGGTTTCCACCACGTTGGGATACAGGCTTTGCGGGTCGCCCAGCACTTCCAGCTTGACCAGGCTGTGGCCATCGAGCAGTTCGCGCGCGAGACGCAGGGTGCGGATGGCATCGTCTGCCGTGTAGCAGCCCGCCGTGTTGGGCAGATAGGTGTACCGGGAGGGCGGCAACGCGTCCAGCAGGCTGGGCTTTCCGGCATCCTGGCCGATGTTGGTGCGACGGATGGCCACGGTGACGATTTCAGCGCCGCTGGCTTCCACCGCGCGGCGGGTTTCGTCGAAATCCCTGTACTTGCCGGTACCCACCAGCAAGCGCGAGGAATAGGTTTTGCCTGCAATGACCAGTCGATCCATGTGTATTCCAGTTCAGCCGCCGCCTACCGCGACGACGATTTCCAGTTTGTCGCCACTTTCAAGCCGCACTTCGCCATGCCGGCTGCGCGGCACGATTTCCCCATTGCGCTCGATGGCCACGCGCTTGCCTGCATAGCCCAGGGCCTCCATCAGGCCGGAAACGGTCAGGGGCGCGGGAAAACTGCGACTTTCGCCGTTTATGACCAGGGAAAAAGCTTCCATATCGCGGGAAATAGGCTTTAAAATTCCGCTCGCCTTGCGCTTTTCACCCTGTTCGGGGCAGGTCCGGTGAAATATCCGGGCCAGGCACATCCGGCGAGAAATGCGATTTTATCATGCGGGCGTCGTATAACGGCATTACCTCAGCTTCCCAAGCTGATGAAGAGGGTTCGACTCCCTTCGCCCGCTCCAGTTCGAATGGCCCGTTACAACGGGCCATTCGAACTGGATTTCAGGGTGGAGGAGAACCCAGGGGTTCGCGGAGCAAGCACAGCTTGCGACGGACGGCGCGCAGGGCCGAGGCTTGGCGGATGCAACGCCAAGTCGGGCACTCCCTTCGCCCGCCTTTGGTAGGACTTAACCTGCCACTGATCAAAAAAACTGGTGCAGTTTTTTTGTGTGCTTGCCAAGAGATATAGCACCTTAAAGTTTTATCGGTTTCAACCGTAAGTTGAGTATGACGGGACATGGCTGATCAGCCACCCGGAAAGCATCTGACAAGGGCAAACCCGTCGTGAGGCGGGGACGCAAAATCTCCGGTCTGGGGAAGGTACCCAGATAGCGGGATCGCCGGATGATTCAGGCGCGAACCCCCGCCGGCATCTGGCGCCCTTGTTCTTGGCTTCCGGCCCCAGCGACTCAGGGAGCATGCCGAGGAGAAGCAAATGTCGGATAGTGGCATTGTCAATTTGAGCGACTACAGCAAGGGGCGGCGCATCATGCTCAGCGCTGAGCACCTCAACCTCCTGCACGAAGGCAGGGATATGCTGGCAACCGGCATCATGCGCGAGTTGTCGGGAAAGACCGAGGCCATGGAGAGCAGCCTGCTTGGTTTGGCGGACCATGCCCCATTGGCCGAAACCCGGGATGTCTATTTCCATGCGCTGGGCGTGCTTGGCCGCCAGGGCACCGAGCTTTTTCAGTCCTGCAAGCAGGCGCTGGTCGAAACGATCAACGCGGCGTGGGGCGAGACGCCGGCACAGACGCCGGCAATGCCGGCCGAACTCAGCCTGCTCGATGACACCGATTACGAAGCCACGCTTGCCATCAACAAGTCGAGCTCGCGCCTGCGTTTCAATTGTGCCGAGGAACTGGTCGGCCTGGACGCGCGCATGGGCGTTCTGCTCGGACGTCCCCAGCTTGCCGCCGATGACAATCCTTTCGGTACAAAGCTGGTGTGCGAGGCCCTGCTGGAGGGCATGAACCGGCTGAAGATCGAACAAAAGGTTCAACTGGTGCTGCTCAACCAGTTCGACCTGGTGCTCTATCCTGAACTTCCTGTCATTTACCAGGAAATCAACCGTTTCTTCCTCGGCAAGGGCGTCCTGCCCGACTTCAAGGCCGGCATACGCAACCGCCCCGACCAGGCTGCGCGGGTGAAGTCTCGCCAGCCCGAGCAGACCGAACTGCTGGGGCTGTTCGAAAAGATGGCGTCAGGACAAGGCACCGGCAGTTCCACCCCGGGCATTGGCGGGGGCGGACAGCAGACTGCCGGGGCGGGCGCCGCCTTGCTGGGCATCAGCATGTTGGAAGCGCTCAATCGCCTGCAGGTGGGCGCACTCAGCCTGCCCGGCGGGGTGACCATCGATTTGCGCAGTTCCCTGACCGGGGCGGGCGGTTTTCCCAATGTGGTGCGCGAATTGCAGCAAAGCCCGGCCATGTTGTCGGCCAGCCAGATCGAAACCGTGATGATCGATGCCGTGGCCATGCTGTTCGACTATCTGTTCGAGGATCAGGCCATTCCCGAACATCTCAAGCAGCTGATTGCCAAGCTGCAGGTGCCGGTGCTCAAGGTCGCCATTCTCGAACGCGGCTTTTTTACCCAGCGTGACCATCCTGCGCGCCGCGTGCTGGACATGATCGCTTCGCTTGCGGTGCAGCCTGCCGGCAAGGAAGGCAAGACAGACCCCTTGCAGGCCGAGGTCGAGGCCGTGATCGAGAAGATCATCAACGAGTTCGACCGAGATGCCGGAGTATTCGAGCAAGCCTGCGCTGCATTGGCGGAGATCGAAGCCAGACGTGAGCGGGAACTGGAATCGGGTATTGCCGACAGTGTGGCCGAAATCCAGCGTACCGAACGCAGCGAGATCGCGCACGCCGTCGTGCGTGACCATATCCGCAATGCGCTGGCCGAGCAGCCGGCGCCCGAATCCATCGCGGTTTTCCTGCGCGACCATTGGGCGCGCCTTCTGGCCAACGAATATGTCGAGGAAGGGGAAAGCTCACCGCATCTTTCCGCGCACATCGAAACCATGCGCGAACTGCTTTGGAGCGTCCAGAACAAGCCGGACATGGACAGCCGCCTGATGATGGTGCGCATTCTGCCGGGCCTGCTCAAGCGCTTGCGCGAGGGCGTGGACAAGGTCGGCATGCCCGCCGAGGCAGTGGAAAAATTCTTCGCCGAACTGGTGACGCTGCATGCCAATGCCGTGCGTCCGAGCTCCCTGACGGTGCCGCTGCCGGAAGCTGAGGTGCTGCTGGACGATTTGCCGGCCGATGAGACCGCTGCGGCAAACACCAACGAGCCGACATATGCAGAGCCGCTGCCGGAGATCGAGGATGAGTTCACGCTTTGCGCGCAGGCGCTGAAAAAAGGTGACAAGCTGCAATTGCACCATGACGATGGCAGCTCCAGCTGGGTCGGCGTGGTGTGGGTAAGCGGACTCAAGGGCAATTACCTGTTTGCCGACATGAACGGCCACAACATGTTTTCCATCAGTCCGCAGCGACTGGCGGACAAGATGCGCGCCGGACAGGCTGTACTGGCGGCGCGCGATTCGGTGACCGAATCCGCCTTCGGCAAGCTCGTCAATTTCTTCAAGCAGCGCGTCATGTCGGCCTGAGCGGTACGCGCGGCAACGATAGCAAAAGCGGGCCCACCTGGCCTGCTTTTGTTTGGCCGCTCCGCCCGAAACTCGTCGAAGACGCTGCCTGCGCCGACTCGTTTGGCCGCTCCGCTCGAAACTCGTCGAAGGCGCTGCCTGCGCCGACTCGTTTTGGTAGCATCTTGGCATGACTTTTTCCGCAAAACTTGTCGAATGGCAACATCGCCACGGGCGCCACCACCTGCCCTGGCAGTCAAGCCGTGATCCCTATCGAATCTGGGTATCGGAAATCATGCTGCAGCAGACCCAGGTCGGCACCGTGATTCCCTATTTCGAGCGCTTCATGACGCGCTTCCCGGATATCGCCCGGCTTGCCGAAGCCACCGAAGAGGAAGTGCTCACCCTCTGGGCCGGCCTTGGCTACTATGCGCGCGGGCGCAATCTGCATCGGGCCGCGCAACAGGTCATGGAAAGGCATGGCGGGGTTTTCCCGCGCGAATTCGATGAGATTGTCGCCTTGCCGGGAATCGGCCGTTCGACTGCCGCTGCGATTAGCGCCTTTGCCTTCGGCGCACATCGCGCCATCCTTGATGGCAATGTGAAACGGGTGCTTGCGCGCGTTTTCGGCGTCGACGGCTGGGCCGGCGACAGGAAAGTGGAAACCCGCCTGTGGCAGTTGAGCGAAAGCCTGTTGCCTGCCGAAGAAATCGAAACCTACACCCAGGCGCTTATGGACCTGGGCGCCACGATCTGTACCCGCAGCAAGCCGAAGTGCGGACACTGCCCGCTGGCGGCGGACTGTGTTGCATTGAAGCAGGAGCGCGTTGCCAGCCTGCCTTCGCCGCGCCCGAAGAAAGCCCTGCCCGAGCGCACTGCCACCCTGCTGGTCATTCGCCATGGCCGCGACGTGCTGCTGGTCAAACGCCCGGCAGCCGGCATTTGGGGCGGTTTGTGGAGCCTGCCGGAAGCAGAAGGGAACAGTGCGGCCGCCTGCATGCAGTTGACCGGCCAGATGCCGGCAAGCGTTGAAGAATTGCAGGGGTTCACCCACACGTTTACGCATTTTCGCCTGTCCATCCTGCCGCTCGTGCTTGCGCTCGACGCGCGCGCATCCTCGGCAGCCGAGCCTGGCACCGTCTGGATGGATCATGCCGATGCCATGGAGGCCGCCATACCCAAACCGGTGAAAACCATTCTGGAAAAACTCGCCGCATAATGAGCTTATGCTGATAGACACGCATTGCCACCTCGATGCCGCGGAATACGATGCAGACCGCGACGAAGTAGCTCGGCGCGCGCGTGAGGCCGGCGTCGGGCGCATTGTCGTGCCCGCAATTGCCGCTTTCAATTTCCAGGCTGTGGTGGATTGCCGCCGCCATGCCGGTGTCGATGTCGCGCTGGGCATGCATCCCATGTATGTGCATGTGCACCGCGAGGAACACCTGACACTGCTGGATGAGGCGATTCGGAGGGAGCATCCGCTGGCCATCGGCGAAATCGGCCTGGATCGTTTTCAGTCGTGCATAGATCGGCCCGGCGTGCACGAGGAGGATCTCGATCGGCAGGAATTCTTTTTCGTCCAACAACTGAAGCTGGCGGCCAAGTACGATCTGCCGGTGCTTCTGCACATCCGTCGTGCCAACGACCAGATACTCAAGCAGCTGCGCCGCATCAAGGTGCCAGGCGGCATCGCGCATGCGTTCAACGGCTCCATGCAGCAGGCCCGGGAATATCTCAAGCTCGGTTTCAAGCTCGGCTTCGGCGGCGCCATGACTTATACGCGGGCTACCAGCCTGCGTAAGCTGGCGACGGAATTGCCGCTGGAATCCATCGTGCTGGAAACAGACGGGCCGGACATTCCGCCCGAGTGGATCGCGAAACGGCGCAACGAGCCGGCTGAGCTGCCGGGAATCGCCCAGGTGCTGGCCGAACTGCGCGGCATCGGCGCGGAGGAGGTGGCCGCGCGCACGACCGAAAATGCAGAGAAGGTGCTGAAGCTTACAGCCAGCGCCTGACGCGCCTGCAATATTGCAGATAGGCCTCACCGAATTTGGCGGCAAGATGCGCTTCTTCGTTGCGGATTACGCCATAGCGAATGGCGGCCCATACGACGGGGTAGAGAAGCAGCGGCCACAGATTGCCCCAGATCAGCATGACGCCGAAATAGATCGTGCTGTCTGCAAGGTAGATGGGATTGCGGGAAAAGGCGAAGGGCCCGTGCTGGACAAGGTGGGCCACGCCTTTATAGGGGTTCACCGTGGTGTGGTGGCGGAACATTGTCCATGCCGCCCACAGCATCAGTACGCTGCCCAGCGCGACCAGCATCCAGCCGATGCCCGGAAGCCTGGGGAAGGGCAGCGGCAGCCGTTCGTGTACTTCCCATGCCGCCCACAATGCCGCCACGTAGATCAGCGGCGGCGGCAGCAGGGTGGCGGGACGCTTGCGGTTGTCGCGGGTCATTGCTCTGCGAGCATGCTTTCGATTAGCCGCAGCATCTCTGGGTGGTCGAATTCCCTGCCGCCGATCGCGCCATGGGCCAGGCGGCCCCGCTTGTCGACGAAGAAGGTGGTCGGCAATCCGCGCACAGGCCAGCGCCTCATGGCCTCGCCGTCAAGATCGAGCAGGATGGGGAACTGCGGCTGCAGGTCGAGGGTGGAATTGAACTGGTCGATCATGTCGACGGTTTCACCTTCGTTGACGCCCAGGATCACCACGGGCTTGCCTTCCATTTTTTGCCGCAGGCGTTCCATGGAAGGGAATTCGCGCCGGCAGGGCGGACACCATGTGGCCCAGAAATTGACGATGACGACCTTGCCGCGCAGCCTGGCGAGCTCGACTGTCTTGCCATCCATGTCCTTCAACGTCATGGCCGGCGTGGTAATGCGCGGCTTGAACGGGGTGTGCGAAAACTGCAGCGGGGGTTCGGCGGCGATTGTCAGGCCCGGCAGGGCGAACAACACCAGGCTAGTCAAAAGATGGCGGGCACTGAACATTCTGCATCTTTCCTTCATGAAGTTTTCCGTTCTGCTTCCAGCGATAGAGCACGTCGAAGCGGCTGCCGGCCGGCAACGCGAACGTGGTCATGCCCTGGTTCCAGTCGCCGGGTGCAAAGGTCTGCTCCACCGGGAACTGCGACCATTCGAACGCGAGCTTCACCGGCCTTAAAAAATTGCGCGGCTGCCAGCGGGTGAGCCAGTCATGCTTGGTCAGCAAGGCTTTCGGCCGACCACTGCCCTCGGGCAGATAATGCCAGTCGGCTAGGTTGTGCTCGATGGCTTGTTTGCCTTCGTTGCGCACCACCGTCATGTAGACGCATGCATGGGCGAATTCATCGACGGACTGTTTGTCCATACCGCGGTTCAGCATGAACGCACGTGCCTGCTCGGGAGTGATCAGAGTGAGTCGCAAGTGTACCCCCTGGGTATCGACCTCCCAGGTCGGGATGCCGGTATCCGGGTCGACGCTGTGGCGGGTAATGCCTTCCTGAACTGGCGCCGCATGTGCGGAAGCGGTAAAGAGCAGCCCGTACAGCAGGCAGACACGCTTGAAGCTATGCAAGATCAAATGCGCGCCCCCTGGATGGCGCGCAGGAATTCGTTGCGCAACTGGTCGCTGCTTCCGAAGCAGCCGGAAAAGGCCTGGGTCACCACGCGCTCGTCGCCGCGGCGATCCTCGCCCAAGAGCAGGCAAAGCTGCTCGGCTTCGATGATGCAGGCCGCCCCAGCTGCCTTGCCGTGCTCCATCATGGCCTCGGCGATGTCGCGCGTCATCCACTCCTGGTAGGTGAAGCGGTGGCCGATGGCATCCACCAGCCGGGCAATGCGGCCGAAGCCGTGCAGCCTGCCGCCGGGGATGTAGGCGACGTGCGCCACGCCGCGAAACGGCACCAGATGGTGCGGGCATACGCCGTGGATGGCGATGCCGCGCACCACCACCATGTCGCGGCGGCTGTCTTCGAAGCCCTCGCCCAGCGCTTCGCCGGGGTCGAGCGCGTAGCCGCCCAGCAACCGCTTTTGCCAGAGTTCGCGCACGCGCTGCGCGGTTCGCCCGGTGTGCACCGTGTCCGAGGGCACGCCGCAGGCGGCGAGGAGGTCCCTGACCGCGCGCTCGAAGGCCTCGGCATCGAAGCTGCCGGTCTGCGCGATGCCGTAGCCCGCGGGGCGGGCGCCGCCATGGTGGTCGTCGTCACACCTTCCGCAGGCAGTTTCGTCGGCCATTACCTGAATACCGATTTCAGGAAGTCGAGGGTGTGCGCCCAGGAACTATGGTCGGCGTGCGCGTCGTATTTCAAGGGCAGGCTGAATTTCGCGGCATACACGTCGGCTTCGGGGTTGGTGAAGGTGTGCATCGCGCCGGGATAGGACACCAGTTGCCAGTCGGCCTTGGCGTTGGTCATCTCGGTCTTGAAGGCTTCGACATGCTCGGGCGGCACCATGGGATCGGCTTCGCCTGTGAACACGCGCACCTTGGACTTGATGGCGCCGGGTTTCACCGGTATGTCCGAAGCCAGAATGCCGTGGTAGCTGACCACGCCCTTGAGCGGTTCGCCGATGCGCGCCATGTTCAGCACGATGCCGCCGCCGAAGCAGTAGCCCAGGGCGGCGATCTGGCCGCGTTTGACCATGGGCTGCGCATCCAGGAATTTCTGCGCGGCTGCAAAGCGCGCGCGCATGAGCGGCGGATTCTTGTTGACTGCGCCGGCCATGGCGCCCGCATCCTTGGGATTGTCCGCAGTCTTGCCGTCGCCGTACATGTCGACGGCCAGCGCCACATAACCGGCCTCGGCCAGCATGTTGGCGCGTTTTTTCGCGTAGTCGTTGAGTCCCCACCACTCGTGCACCACCAGCACACCCGGGCGCTTGCTGCGGAAGGCGTCGTCGTAGGCCATGTAGCCCTTCATCTTTACGCCGTCGGCGACGTATTCGACGGTCTTGCCGACCACGGTCGCCTGGGCGGCGAGGGGCAGGAGCAGGAACAAAGACAATAACCATTTCATGGTTTTTCTCCTTATGTGTTGGGGTTTAGGGAAAGATAGCACCTGTCGGCAACACTTGCCTATCTCAAAGAAACAGCATCAGCAGTTCGTTCAGAAAGCGCCGGCCCTTGTCGGTAGGGCGCAAAGTGTCCGGGTCGTGCTCGACGAGGCCTTTTTCTTCCGCCTCTTGCAGGCCGGACAGACAGGCGGTCAGCGGTAGCCCGGTATGTCGGGCGAACAGCGAGCTCGGAAATCCTTCGTTGAGCCTGAGCGCGTTCATCATGAACTCGAAAGGCAGCTCGCCGGGTGCGAGCATGCGGGTTTCGGCAATATGTCCGCCGCGTTCGACGCCTTGCATGTATTGCGCCGGGTGCTTCACCCGCATCTGGCGCACGATGCGGTCGTGAAACGAGAGCTTGGAATGGGCGCCGGCGCCGATGCCGAGGTAATCGCCGAAAGTCCAGTAATTGAGGTTGTGGCGGCAGTGGTGGCGCGGCTTGGCGAAGGCGGAGGTTTCGTAGTGATCAAAGCCGGCGTCGCCCAGGCGTTCCTCCAGCCATTCCTGCATGGCGGCGGCGGCATCGTCGTCCGGCAGATTGGGCGGCGGCGTGTGGCCGAAGGCGGTGTTGGGTTCCAGCGTCAGGTGATAGCAGGACAGGTGCGGCGGGTCGAAGGCCAGCGCGGTCTCGATGTCGGCGCGCAGCATGTCCAGGGTTTGTCCCGGCAAGGCGTACATGAGGTCGAGATTGAAGGTGTCGAAGGTCTTTGCCGCCAGTTCCGCGGCCTGTCTGGCCTCAGTTGCGCCATGGATGCGCCCGATGCGGCGCAGCAGCTCGTCGTCGAAGCTCTGGATGCCCAAGGACACGCGGGTGACGCCGGCCTCGCGATAGCCCCTGAAGCGCCCGGTTTCCACGCTGCCGGGATTGGCCTCCAGAGTGATTTCGGCCAGCGGCTCCAGCTGCGTGAGCGTGCGCACGGTGGTGAGGATGCGGTCGATGCCTTCGGGTGAAAACAGGCTGGGCGTGCCGCCGCCGAAAAATACCGCATGGATTTTGCGTCCCCAGATTTCCGGCAGGGCGAGTTCGAGGTCGCGCGCGAGCGCGTCGATGTAGGCGGCTTCGGGAATGCCATTCGTCGCATGCGAATTGAAGTCGCAATACGGACACTTCCTCACGCACCAGGGCAGGTGTATGTAGAGCGTGAGCGGCGGCGGGGTCGTCAGCCCTGCGCCCGCGCGCATCAAGGGTTTGGTTTCCACGTGCCTCGTCGCCACAGCCAGAAGTAGATCAGGAAGTTGATCGCCAGCACCAGCCCGCCCAGAACATATTGCGTGGCGGCCGTCAGCGTTTCGGGATAGATCAGCGGCAGCAGATAATGTTCAATGAATCCGCCTTCATAGCCCGCCCCGCCGGAAAGTTTGCGGAAACGGTTTTCCAGCGGGGTGAGCGGACAGACCCAGCCCATGAACTCGATCAGTGCGCCCCAGATGGCGGCGGGCAGATGCAGCCAGATGAATGGCTTTTTCCATGCTACCAGCAGACCGCCGCCCACCACGAACAGGATGAACGCCAGATGCAGCAGGACGAGGGCGTTTGCCAGCAGCCGGTAGATCATGCAGCCAGAGCGCGCAGTTTTCTGACCAAAAGGTCGAGCGCCTGACCGCGGTGGCTGATGGCGTTCTTGTGGTCGGGGTCGAGCTCGGCACCGGTTTTTCCAAATTCTGGCAGGTAGAAATGGGGATCATAGCCGAAACCGTTCTCGCCCCTGGGCGTATCGATGATCTCGCCGTGCCAGCTGCCCTCGGCGATCAGCGGCTGCGGGTCGTCGGGGTGGCGCACCAGAGTGATGACGCAATAGTAATGCGCACGGCGGTTGGGCTCATTGGCGAGCGCGGCGATGAGCTTCTCGTTGTTGCGCGCATCCGACTTGGGTTCGCCGGCATAGCGCGCGGAATACACGCCGGGCGCGCCATTGAGCGCATCGACGCAGATGCCGGAATCGTCGGCCAGCGCCGGCAGTCCGGTGTGCAGCGATGCGTGGCGCGCCTTGGCGAGGCAGTTCTCGATGAAGGTGACGTGCGGCTCCGGGCATTCGGGCACGCCGAAATCCGACTGCGGCACCACGTTGAAATCCAGCGGTTCGAGGATGCGGCGGATTTCCCGAAGCTTGCCGGGATTGCCCGAGGCGATGACGATTTTTTGCATCTTGAATCCTTTCAACAGGGAGGAGGGGAGGTTCAGGGAGAGGATGGAAAATGGTTATCTCCCACGCCTCCCTTAACCACCCTGTTCAGTTTTTTCCAAAGAGGATCGCTGCGCCGCGGTGAGCTGACGGATGCCGGCCTCGGCCAGGTCCAAGAGCGCATTGAGTTCCTGGCGCGAGAAGGTGGCGCCTTCGGCCGTGCCCTGCACTTCGATGAGCCCGCCGCTGCCGGTCATGACCACGTTCATGTCGGTGTCGCAGCCGGAATCCTCGGCGTAATCCAGATCGAGCACCGGCACGCCCCGGTAGATGCCGACGGAAACGGCTGCTACCTGGTCGGCGAGCGGAGACTCGCTGATTTTTCCCTGAGCCAGCAGCCAGTTCACCGCATCGGCCAGCGCCACCCAGGCGCCGGTGATGCTGGCGGTGCGGGTGCCGCCGTCGGCCTGGATGACGTCGCAGTCGATGTGGATGGTGCGCTCGCCCAATTTGGCCAGATCGACCACCGCGCGAAGGGAGCGCCCGATCAGGCGCTGGATTTCCTGGGTGCGGCCGGACTGCCTGCCGCGTGCGGCCTCGCGCTCGGTACGGGTGTTGGTGGAGCGCGGCAGCATGCCGTATTCCGCAGTGACCCATCCTTCGTCCGAGCCCTTCTTGTGCGGCGGCACCTTTTCCAGCACGCTGGCGGTGCAGATGACCTTGGTGTCGCCGCATTCGATTAGCACGGATCCTTCGGCGTGGCGGGTGTAGGAACGGGTGATCCGGATCGGGCGCAGGGCGTCGGGGCTGCGTCCGCTGGGACGATGGTTCACTGAGAATTCCTCCTGGAACGGGAATGGCGATCGGCGCCGCCCAAAATCATGATCGTCGCCGCTTGCCTCGCCCGTTTCCCTTACCCCGGCCCTCTCCCGCAAGCGGGCGAGGGGGGTGGCGTGTCGCTGACGCGACGTTCTCTCAAGGAGGGGATTTTACCGGGCTGGCGCAACCGGCAAGAACAATTTTTAACCGCGGAGTACGCTGAGTGCGCAGAGGAGGAAAACCTATGACACTCCGCGTCCTCCGCGAACTCCGCGAACTCCGCGGTCGATCCTTCACACTCTGGCCGGGGCGTTGTACGCCACGCAGCCGGCTAGCTGGTGCCGCTGATTTTCTTGATGGCTTCCTGGATTTCCGCGATCGCGCGCTCGATTTCGTCGTCCGAAATCGCCGGCGCGCGGGAAGGCTCGGGCTTCTTGATCTCGGTGGTGAAGGCGTATTCGGGCAGCGACAGGGTGGAGATCGCCTCGGTGCCGGGCCTGCGCGACTCGCCCCAGGTCATGGCCACGAGCGACAGGTTGTCGCCCTTCTCGCCGCCGCGGAATTCGGCATGGTCCATGAGGTGGCGCACCCCGTCTTCCAGGGTGTAGGAATGCAGGATGGCCGCGATTTCGGGGATGCTGACCGAGCCCCAGATGCCGTCGGTGCACAGCAGCATGGTATCGCCGTCGGTGATGGGCATGGGCGGGGCGCATTCCACTTCGGGGGCGACATAGCCGCCCAGGCAATTGCTGACGCGGTTGCGGTTGGGGTGGTGTATGCTTTCTTCTTCCGTGATCAGCCCGTCCTTGACCATGCGCGCCACCGCGGTATGGTCGAGGGTACGCGACACCAGTTTGCCGTCGCTGAAGAAATACAGGCGCGAATCGCCGACATGCGCCCAGTAGGCAGTGTTGTCCTGCACAATGGCGGCAACGCAGGTGGTATGGGGGATTTCCAGCAGGTCGTGCTCGACCGCATAGTCATTGATGGCATAGTGTGCGCGCTGGATGACGTCTTCGAGAAAGCGCGACGGGTCGGGCACCCGCGGATTGGCGATGCGCTGGAAATGGTCGGTCAGCGTCTGCACGCAAAGATGGGCGGCTATTTCGCCATGCATGTGTCCGCCCATACCATCCGCCACTACCATCAGCAGCGAGTCGCGGCTGTAGGAGTAAGCCACGCGATCCTGGTTGTTCTTGCGCCCGCCTTGCCGGGAAGCCTGGTAAATGGTGAATTTCATGATGCGGCGCTCAGAAAATTTCCTTGTTCAGGGAGCGTTTGATGGAGCTCAGCAAGGAGGGCTTGCCGGGCTGCAGCGCGGAATCGTCCATCAGCCGCTTTTGCAGGGCGAACACGCTTTGCGGGCGCTCCATGTAGTTCAACTGCATGCACCAGTCCACGGTTTCCAGCAACTGGCTGGAATATTCCCCTGCCCAGGCTTTGGCCGCAGGTGTCAGCTTGTCATTGACCAGCCGGCTGTCGGCCGCCTGGGGCGGCAAACCGGCGAGACAGGCGTAGATGCTGGCACCGGTACTGTAGATGTCGGTCCAGGGGCCGAGGCGCTCGCGGTTGTGGTACTGCTCGGGCGCCGCAAAGCCAGGCGTGTACATGGGCTGCAGGCGATTCTCATCCTGATTGAGTGTTTGCCGCGCCGCGCCGAAATCGATCAGCACCGGTGAACCGTCCTGGCGGATGTAGATGTTGGAAGGCTTGATGTCGAGGTGCAGCAGCTTGTGCGTATGCACTTCACGCAGGCCGGTGAGCATTTGCGCGAACACGCGGCGGATGAAGCTTTCGCGGATGTTGCCGCGATGTGTCTGGATATACTGCTGCAGTGTACGGCCGCGCTCGTACTGCATGACCATGTACACGGTCTCGTTGGCGCGGAAGAAGTTGGTCACGCGCACGACGTTGCTGTGGTTGATCTTGGCGAGCGTCCGCCCTTCCTCGAAGAAACACTTCATGCCGTGGCGGAAGATGTTGCGATTCTCGTCCGAACTGGCTTCCACCACTACCGACCCGGCAGTGCGCAGCACCAGCGCGCCGGGAAGGTATTCCTTGATCGCATACAGATTGTTCTGGTCATCGGTGGCGAGATAAACCATGCTGAAGCCGCCGCCGCCAATCTTGCGCACGATGGTGTACTCGTTCAGCCGGTAACCGTTGGGCAGTGCCTGGTTGGGTTGGGTCGCCATAAATTGATTTGGTGAAAGCTGTTATTATCCTGTTGCGGCGCAATACTTTATTGAATCCTAACCCGAACCTGCAAGCACAGGAATTCCCCCCATGATTTTCAGCATGACCGGTTATGCCAGCCATACCGCCGCAGTGGGCAAGGCGCTGGTCACGATCGAGCTGCGTTCCGTCAACCAGCGCTATCTCGAAATCGGCTTTCGCCTGCCCGACGAACTGCGCGCACAGGAACCATTCATCCGCGAAGCCATTGTACAGCGCCTGTCGCGCGGCAAGGTCGAATGCCGCATCAGCCAGACGCCGTTGCCCGAGGCTGCCCGGGATATCGGACTCAATGGCGCCGTTCTTGAGTCGCTGGCGCGCTGGCAAAACGAAGTACGCGGCCGCTTTCCCGATGCGGCGCCATTGACGGCGGGGGAAATCCTGCGCTGGAACGGCGTGCTGGCCTTGCCCGAAACCGGAACGGCGGATGTCGCGGCCGAATTGCTTGCGGCCGTAGGAGCCGCACTGGACGATCTGACAGCCAGCCGCGAACGCGAAGGCGAGAAACTGTACCGGCACATTGCCGAGCGCCTTGACCGTGCGGAAGCGCTGATCGCCGAAGCTGCCGCCCTTCTGCCCGGCATACTCTCCGCTTACCAGGAAAAGCTCTCCGCCCGCCTGAAGGATGCCCTGGGAGAACCGGCGAATGAGCGCCTGGCGCAGGAATTCGCCCTGTTTGTCCAGAAAATCGACGTGGACGAGGAATTGTCGCGCTTCTCGGCCCACATCAAGGAGGTTCGCCGTACCCTCGACAAAGGCGGGGCGGTCGGCAAGCGCCTGGATTTTCTCATGCAGGAGCTGAACCGCGAGGCCAATACCCTCGGTTCCAAATCGGTGTCGACGGAAACCACCCGCATCTCGGTCGAACTCAAAGTCCTGATCGAACAGATGCGCGAACAGATACAGAACATTGAGTGAAGCATGAGCGCAGGGGTTTTATACATCGTGGCTGCGCCGTCCGGCGCAGGCAAAACCAGCCTGGTCAAGGCCTTGCTGAAGAAGGATGCGGCCATCCGCCTGTCGGTGTCGTATACCACACGGGCGCCGCGACCGGGTGAGGTGGACGGCATCGACTATCACTTCGTCGGCATCGATGATTTCAAGGCCATGGCGGCACGCGGCGAATTTCTGGAAAGCGCGGAGGTGTATGGCAATTTTTATGGCACCTCGCAGGCCTGGATCGCCGGCGAAATCGCCGCCGGCCGCGACATCCTGCTGGAAATCGACTGGCAGGGCGCGGGCCAGGTCAAGAAACATTTTCCCGAGGCGGTGACCCTGTTCATTCTGCCGCCCTCGATAGAGGCGCTGCGCGAGCGGCTTTCCAATCGCGGCCAGGACGGCGCGGAAGTCATTGAAAGGCGTATGGCGGCCGCCAGGGACGATATCAGCCATGCCGCCGAGTTCGAATATATAATCGTCAATGATGACTTTGACCAAGCCCTGCTGGACCTTCTGGCGGTGGTGAGGGCTTCGCGCCTTGTTGCTTCGCGTCAGGCGCAGAAACTCAAACCGCTGTTCGAACGCTTCAGCCGGGGGTGAACAAGGAGTTGAAAGTGGCACGCATTACCGTTGATGACTGCATGGCCAGGATCCCCAACCGTTTCGAGCTGACGCTGGCGGCGACCTATCGCGCGCGCCAGCTGGCCCAGGGCTCGCAGCCCCTGGTGGACAGCCGCGACAAGCCTACGGTCACCGCGCTGCGCGAAATTGCAGCAGGCAAGGTGGGACTTGAAATCCTCAACCGGGGCAAGGCCTAGTCCCCCGCCTGTCAATCCAGGCAACGATTCAGCCGGCCATTCGGCCGGTGCCCGGACATCGGCCGATTTTTCCGCACTCGCCCCCCAGCTCGTCTATCTGCCGGCGGCGGACATCGAGCTGGTGCGCGACGCCTACTACGTCAGCCGCGACGCCCATGCCGGGCAGTTCCGCAAGAGCGGCGAACCCTACATTTCCCATCCGCTGGCGGTAGCCGGCATCCTCGCCGGCTGGCATCTGGATGCGCAGGCCCTGGCGGCGGCTCTTTTGCACGACGTGGTGGAGGACACCAGCGCCACCGTCGAGGACATCCAGACCCGCTTCGGCAAGTCGGTCGCCCATCTGGTCGAAGGCGTGTCCAAGCTCGACAAGCTTTCCTTTGCCAGCGAGGAGCATGCGCAGGCGGAAAATTTCCGCAAGATGCTGCTGGCCATGGCGCGCGACGTCCGCGTCATTCTGATCAAGCTGGCCGACCGGCTGCACAACATGCGCACGCTGGGCGACCTGCCTTCGGAAAAGCGCAAGCGCATCGCCGCCGAGACGCTGGAAATCTATGCCCCCATTGCCAACCGCCTGGGCTTGCACGCGGTATACCAGGAACTGGACGATCTCGGTTTCCGCTACCTTTATCCCAATCGTTACAAGGTCGTCAGCAAGGCGGTCAAGGCCGCACGCGGCAACCGGCGCGAACTGGTGGAAAAAATCCGCGAGACCATCCAGGAGAAACTCACCCAGGCGGGCGTCGAGGCCACGGTCACCGGACGCGAAAAGCACCTCTACAGCATCTATCGGAAAATGCAGGAAAAAAACCTGGGGTTTTCCGAAGTGTTCGACATCTACGGCTTCCGTGTGGTGGTGAAGGACATCCCTTCCTGCTATCTGGCGCTGGGGGCGCTGCACGCGCTGTACAAGCCGATCCCCGGAAAGTTCAAGGACTACATCGCCATTCCCAAGGCCAACGGCTACCAGTCGCTGCATTCCATCCTGTTCGGGCCGCAGGGCACGCCGATCGAAATCCAGATTCGCACCCAGGACATGCACCGTTTTGCCGAAACCGGCGTGGCCTCGCACTGGATGTATAAGAGTTCGGATGCCGCGCTGTCGGATGTGCAGCAGCGCACCCACCGCTGGCTGCAGTCGCTTCTGGACATCCAGGCCGACAACAAGGATTCGCCGGAATTTCTCGAGCACATCAAGGTCGACCTGTTTCCCGATGACGTCTACGTGTTCACGCCCAAGGGCAGGATCATGGCGCTGCCGCGCGGCGCGACGGCGGTGGATTTCGCCTATGCCGTGCACACCGATGTCGGCCACCATTGCGTGGCGGTGAAGATCAACCATGAGCTCATGCCGTTGCGCACCGAGCTCAGGAACGGCGACCGCGTCGAGATCATCACCGCAGCCAACGCCGCGCCCAATTCCGCATGGCTCAACTTCGCCGTTACCGGCAAGGCGCGCTCGCACATCCGCCAGTTCCTGCGCACGGCCAAGGCGGAAGAGTCGGCCCAACTCGGCCAGAGCCTGCTTGAGAATGCGCTCAAGGCACTCAACCCAGAGGCACCCTTGCCTTCGCCAGTGCTTTTGCAGAAGCTGCTGCGCGAGACCAACAGCAAGTCCGCGGACGAGCTGTATGCCGAGATAGGGCTTGGGCGCAAGCCCGCCATGGTGGTGGCGCACCAGTTGCTGCATCTCATGGGGGACGAGACCGGACGCGCCCCGCATCCGATGACGGTCACCATACGCGGCACCGAAGGGGTGCCGGTGGAACTCGCTTCCTGCTGTCACCCGATTCCGGGTGACCCCATTCTCGGCTTCATCCACAAGGACCGCGGCCTCATCATCCATACCCACGATTGCCCGGCCATTCACAGCTTCCGCTCCGATCCCGACAAGTGGCTGGATGTGGAGTGGCAGGCGGTGCCGGGCAGTCTGTTCGACGTCTCGATCAAGCTGGTGGTGGCCAACCAGCGCGGCGTGCTGGCCCGTGTCGCCACCGCGATTTCCGAGCAGGGTTCCAATATCGGCAATGTCGCCATGGAGGAGGAGGACGGCAGCCCCTATACCGTGCTCTATTTCACCCTCAAGGTGGAAGACCGCATGCATCTTGCGCGCATCATGCGCGCCTTGCGCCAGCTGCCGGAAGTGGTGCGCATCTTTCGCATGAAGGGCAGGCGTGACGGGCGTGCGCAGGCGCAATAGCCGGGATTCAGGGGTCAGGATTCAGGGGTCAGGATTCAGGGGTCAGGATTCAGGGCGGGGCGGCCTGCGGCCGCATTTTTTTTCGAAAAAAATGTAATCTATTCCCTGCTCCCTGAATCCTGACCCCTGAATCCTGATCCCTACCCCCTATCATGAAAACCATCATCTCCACTACCAATGCCCCTGCCGCCATCGGCACCTATTCCCAGGCCGTGAAGGTCGGCGGCACGGTTTATCTTTCCGGGCAGATCGGACTCGATCCGGCCAGCATGCAGCTCGTTGACGGCGTCGAGGCGCAAATCCATCAGGTGTTCAAGAATCTGTCCGCAGTATGTGAAGCGGCGGGCGGGTCGCTTGCGGATATCGTGAAACTCAACGTCTTCCTGACCGATCTTGGCAACTTCGCCAAGGTCAACGAAATCATGGGCCAGTATTTCCGTGAGCCTTATCCGGCGCGCGCCGCAGTCGGCGTGGCGAGTCTGCCGCGCGGTGCGCTGGTGGAAGCCGACGGCGTGCTCGTGCTCTAGCCCGGACATTTCAACCGGACGGGTCCCGGATGGTTTTCTCCTTCCCCGTTTCGGCGACGCTCAAGGCCAGGCTCGACAAACTGGGGCTATGCAGCGACGCCGATCTGGCGCTGCATCTGCCGTTGCGCTGGGAGGACGAAACCCGCATCACCGCCATCCGTGACCTGGTTCACGGACAGACGGCGGTCGTGCAGGTCAGGGTGCTGGAGGCTGAAGTGTTGTACCGGCCGCGCCGCCAACTGGTGGCAACCGTGGCGGATGGCAGCGGCCAGTTGATTCTCCGCTTTCTGAATTTCTATCCCAGCCAGGTACAGTCACTCAAACCGGGGCGGCTTTTCCGCATCGTCGGGGAGGTGCGCGGCGGGTTTTTCGGCCTGGAAATGGTGCATCCGCGCTGCCAACCGGTTCAGGCGGACACGCCGCTGCCCGAGCGGCTGACGCCGGTCTATCCCACCACGGCAGGATTGCCGCAGGCCAGCCTGCGCAGGCTGGTCGACAAGGCACTCGAGCGTGTCGACCTGTCGGAAACGCTGCCTGCGGAGGTCTATGCCGGCACGGGCCTGCCCGCTTTCGCCGAGGCGGTGCGCCTGTTGCATTACCCCGGGCCTGACGTGCCGCTGGACGAACTGGAAAATCGCCGGCACCCTGCTTTCCGGCGCCTGGCCTTCGACGAGCTGCTGGCGCAGCAGTTTTCCCTGCGCCTTGCGCGCGAAGCGCGGGCGCAAAAGCATTCGGCGGCGCTAAAGCCCACGGGCCGGCTGACCGGGGCTTTGCGCGCAGCGCTGCCGTTCGAACTCACCGCCGCGCAGGAAAACGCCTGGCGGGAAATCGGCAGGGACCTGAGCGGCACGCGTCCCATGCGCCGTTTGCTGCAGGGCGATGTCGGCAGCGGCAAAACCATCGTCGCCGCCCTGGCTTGCCTGCAGGCGGTGGAAAACGGCATGCAGGCTGCGGTGATGGCGCCTACCGAGATTCTGGCGGAACAGCATTACCGCAAGCTCAAGGCCTGGTTCGAACCTCTGGGCGTCGAACTGGCCTGGCTGTCGTCTGCATTGAGCCCGGCACGGAAGAAACAGGCTTTGGCGCGCATTGCCGGCGGCGAGGCCAAACTTGCCGTCGGCACCCATGCGCTGTTCCAGAAAGGCGTGCATTTTCACAGCCTGGGCCTTGCCATCGTGGACGAGCAGCACCGCTTCGGCGTGAAACAGCGCCTGGCCTTGAGCGAAAAGGGCGCCGAGCCGCACCAGTTGATGCTTTCGGCCACGCCGATACCGCGTACCCTCGCCATGAGCTATTTCGCCGACCTCGATGTGTCGACCATCGACGAACTGCCGCCCGGCCGCAGTCCGGTGACCACCAAGCTGGTGGCCGATACGCGGCGTGACGAAGTCCTGCGGCGCGTGCGTGCGGTGTGCCGCGAGGGCGGGCAGGTTTACTGGGTGTGCCCGCTGATCGAGGAATCGGAGAAGGTCGATCTGCAAACGGCGATGGACACGCATGCGATGCTGCAGGCGCAACTGCCGGAACTGACTGTCGGCCTGGTGCATGGGCGCATGAAGGCCGCGGAAAAACAGGCGGTCATGTCGGCCTTCCAGTCCGGCCAAGTCCAGTTGCTGGTTTCCACCACCGTGATCGAAGTGGGAGTGGACGTGCCCAATGCCTCGCTCATGATCATCGAGCATGCCGAGCGTTTCGGCCTGTCACAGCTGCATCAGTTGCGCGGACGGGTGGGGCGCGGCGCGCGCGAATCGGTGTGCATTCTGTTTTTCCAGAATCCGCTGTCCGAGGAGGCGCGCAATCGCCTGAAAGTGATTTACGAATCCTCGGATGGTTTCGAAATCGCGCGCCGGGATCTGCTGCTGCGCGGCCCCGGTGAACTGCTGGGCGCGCGCCAAAGCGGGGTGCCCATGCTGCGTTTCGCCAACCCCGAACGCGACCGCGATCTGCTGGAATTGGCGGCGCGCCTGGGGCCGCAACTGCTCGAACGCCATCCTCATGCAGTCGAGTCGCATCTTGCGCGCTGGCTGGGCCCCAGGGCGAAGCTGGCGGCGGGCTAGCCCGCCGGACTTGCGCCGCCTCGGCGATCCGCGATCTTTTCGGCGCCAGGGCGGAATCAGGGCTCAAAACCGGTAACCGAGCTCGAGAGATTGCATGTTGAGCCCCGGGTTTTCATCGTACAGATCGGCATTGGAGATATGCTGGATGCGGTAGGCCAGGCTCGCGCGCGGCCCGAGATCGAAGCGCAGGCCAAGGTGCGAATCGAACTGCCATCTGCCGCCCAGATCGACCTGCCCGAAGCGGCGATCGCCAAGATAGGTGGGACGCAAGCCGACCTCAACCCGCCATGCCGCGCCCTCCGGCCGCAGGCTGACGGTGGGGCCGACGGCGATGCGCCAGATGGCATCGTCATCGCTCTCCAGGGCCCCGATCGCGCCCTCCAGTCGCAGTTGCAGCCAAGTCCTGGGCTGCCAGAGGGTGCCGCTGCGCAGGCGCAGTTCGAGCGCGTTGGCGTCCTTGTCCTCCCCAAACAGGTTCGTTCCGGCAGATAATCCGGCATCGAGCGCGTATACGGAGGGGACGCAAAGGATAATCCCCACAAAGGCAAGCCACGGGCGCATGATCATGATTGATGTCCTTAAGTAATCGACTGGAATACGGATTATAAAAAAACCCGATCCTGACAGGGAATTGATGCCCCATGCGCGCGGTGCACCATTCCATCCACGCCATAAGCGTCCCGCTCGATGGCCAGCTCCATGCAGGTTTGCTCGGCCTCCCCCAAGGCCCATCGGCTTGGTGCTGTTTGCCTTCTCAATTGCCCATTACGCCTGCGTTGTGCGCCGCTTCAACAGGGTTTCGAATACTCCGGCTGGTTTTGGCGGGCAGCTTTTTTTCATGCCGGACCCTTCAGGAATGGTACCCGCGGCCGTTTTTATGCCATTGCCCGTTTTTTTGGCTGATAAACAATCATAGCGGAGATGGTCATGTACAAAATTTCTCATGTTGCCGGGATTGTCCTGTTGCTGGTTTCGGGCTTGATCACCCAGGCCGCCATGGCGGCAGGCGAACTGGTGCTGGGCGTGCAGGATTACGGCAAGAGCCCGCGCATGATGGCGCTGGAATTTCGTGACATGTCCAGATACCTCAGCGCGAAAATGGGCCAGCCCGTGGTGGTGGAGCCGGTGCAGAGTTATCAGCGTTATATGGAACGCGCCAGACAAAAACGCTATGACTTCATGTACGGCCCGCCTACCATGGTGATGGAGGCTAACGCCCTGGCAGGCTACGAGCCGGTGGCGAAAGTTCCCGGACTGTTGTCGGCCGCCTTCATGAGCCTGGCGGACGGACCGATTGCCTTTCCCGAAGACATGAAGGGCAAGCGCATCGGCATGCCGGAAGAAAACTCCATGATGACCATGCTTGCCTTCGCCAAGCTGCGCGAAATGAAAGTTGACCCGCGCAAGTATTTTTCCAATGTCATGGTGTTCAACGACGCCAACGACGTCATCAGCGCGCTGAAACTGCGCATGATCGACGTCGGCGTGGCCAATTCCGGGTTGTACAACGTCTGGAGTGCGCAGGGCCACAACCTCAACCTGGTGCTGCAGTCCTCGGGAGCGCCGCACCTGACCTTCGCCGTGCGCGGCGACCTGCCCGCAGAAACCAAAAAACGGCTCAAGGACGCGCTGCTGAATGCGCACAAGGATGCCGGCATGGCCAATGGCTATTTCAAGCGTACCGGCTTTCCCAATTTCGAGGCCGCCAGTCTGGCGGATTACGAAGGCGTGAAAAAGCTCCTGGCAGACAGCAAGAAATAAGCCCCGGACAAGGCGCGTCGACGGGTGCGTCCGGCAGTCGTTTCCGGGATAATGCGGTTTTGTTTTTCCGGAAAAGCCGCATTGCGTTTCAAAGCAGAAGCCGCCGCGCAGGGCTGGCTTGACCACCCGTTCGCCGTTCCCCGCGAGTACCGCACCTGGCTGGCCCGCCAAGGTTCCCTGACGCGCAGGTTGCGGCAGTGTTGCCGGGGGTTTTCCGTGCGCCTTAGCCGGCTCGGTTTCATGCGACCGAACCGCGATGAAGGCATGCCCCTGCACCTGCAGCCCCATGAACTGGCTTATGTGCGCGAAGTGCTGCTGACATGCAACGGCCGGCCGGTAGTATTTGCACACAGCGTGGCGGGTGCGGCTGCGCTGCGCGGCCCCTGGGCCGGCCTCACACGGCTGGGCTGCCGCCCTTTGGGCGAGGCGCTGTTCAGCAATCCCCGCGTCGTGCGCGGTCGCCTGCAATACCGACGCGTCGATGCGCGCCACCCCTTGCTGTGGCAGGCGGTGCGCGCCGGAGTCGTGCCCCCGCGCGCGGTCTTGTGGGCGCGGCGTTCCCTGTTCTCCCTGCAAGGACATCCGCTCATGGTGACCGAGGTGTTTCTGCCGGCAATCCTGAGGGTGAAGGAGGCATGTTGAGCCATCCTTATCTTCGCCTGCTGCGCCTGGACAAGCCCATCGGCATTCTGTTGCTGCTGTGGCCGACCTTGTGGGGCTTGTGGTTCGCGGCCGGCGGGCCGCCGCCGTTGCACATTCTGGGGATATTCGTCCTTGGCGTGGTGCTGATGCGCTCGGCCGGCTGTGCCGTGAACGACTTTGCCGACCGCAATTTCGATGCCCATGTCGAGCGCACCCGCCTGCGTCCGCTCGCTGCCGGCGAAGTCAGCCAGCGTGAAGCCCTGCTGCTGGCGGCGGGGCTTGCGCTGCTGGCTTTCCTGCTGATTCTTCCGCTTGGCCGGCTGGTGATCCTGCTGTCCTTCCCCGCGTTGTTCCTGGCCGCGAGCTATCCGTTTACCAAGCGCTTCTTTGCCATCCCGCAGGCCTATCTCGGTATTGCCTTCGGTTTCGGCATCCCCATGGCTTATGCCGCCGCGCGCGGCGAGGTGCCGCAGGAAGCCTGGCTGCTCTTGCTGGCGAACGTGTTCTGGTCGGTGGCTTACGACACCGAATATGCCATGGTGGATCGGCCTGACGACATCAAGATCGGCATTCGTACCTCGGCGATCACCTTCGGCCGCTTCGACATCACCGCCATTGCCCTGTGTTACGCGATGACCTTGGGCCTGCTGGAGCATGTCGGCAAGCAGGCCGGACTGGGTTGGGTGTTTCGCGCCGGCCTGCTGGCTGCCGCCGTCATCGCGGCCTACCACCTGTGGCTGATCCGCAAGCGCGAGCGTGCCGCCTGCTTCAAGGCTTTCCTGCACAACACCTGGTTTGGTTTTGCCGTGTTCGCCGGCCTGGCTGTCGACATGTTCGCCGGCCGTTAGCCCGGTGAATTATCCGGGACGGTCCGGCGCTATTTCCTGCAGGCTACCCGCGTCAGCGTGGTCGCAGGCAGGTTGGCACGGATGGCATCGAGGTCGCGCAGCGTGGCGGCGTCTTCGCTTCTGATCAGATAGAAGTAAGTCGTTCCCTCCTTGGGCTTGGTTTCCAGACGCAAGCCGGAAACCCCTTTGCCCTCGAGTTCGCGCAGGTAACGGCGGGCGGCATCCTCGGTGGAGTATAGGCCGAAGGAAATCCCGTTTTTCCAGGCCCCGTCCTTGATGATGAAGGCGTCCTTCACCTTGAGGGCTGCGATTTCCTTGAGCTTTACCTGTGCGGCTGCGGCGGTCGGCAGCGGCGGGAAAATCACCCAGTACATCCGCTCGACCGGCAGTTCCTCGGCTGACAGCACGCGCTGCGCAGCCAGGGTTTTGATGGCCTCGCGCGCACGCTGGAGATCGGCTTCGCCAAGGCCGCGCCATTCCACGCAAACGGGTTCGTCCGTCGCCGGCGCCTGCGCGGGTGGCACAGCCGCGGGGGGCTGGCCGTTGGCAAGGCGTGCCGACAGCAGGACGATCTTGTCGGCATTGATCGGCGAGTAGGCATCGGCCTGGGCGCTGAACCAGCTCTGGAACCAGTAGAAATAAGCGCCCACCATCAGGTTCAGCAGCAGCAGCGCGCCTGCGATCCACTTCATTTCGGGGCTTTCCCTCGATACATGATCAACAAACCTTCCAAAACCAGTTTGGGCGCGATGATAACGCCAAAAGACAATTGTCCCGCCAGCCATTCTGCGTCGCCGCCGGTGAGGATACAGGCCGGCTTGTTTGCGCTGACTGCGGCAAGGCGACGGTAGCCCGACTGCACCGAGCCTGTCAGGGCGGCAGCGATGCCGCTGGCCACGGCATCGGCAGTGTTGCGCGGAAAGTCGACGGCGTGCCCTGCAGAATTTTCCAGCGCATGGGCGCCGCCGGCGAGGCTTTCCTGCATCAGCCGCCTGCCCGGCAGGATGAGGCCGCCCAGGAACTCGTCGTTTTCACTGAGCGCATCGACGGTGACGGCAGTGCCGGCGGAGACTACCAGGCATGCGCCATGCACTCTGGCCCGTGCGCCGATGAGTGCTGCCCAGCGATCGCTGCCCAGTCGTTGCGGCGGCTGGTAAAGATTGCGCACGCCGCCGTCTTCCGGACCGGCCTGCATCCAGTGCAGCGCAACCCCGCGCGCTTGCCAGTAGGCCGAAAAGGGCTGTGCGCGCCGATTTCCGGCGACATTGGAGGCCACGGCGATTGACGGCGCCGGGAAGCGGTCCCATTCGTCGAACAAATGGCCGGATTCGGCATGTGTGGAGGCGCCCTCGGCAAGCCACTGCGCACCTTCCGCCAGGGCCCATTTGACGCGGCTGTTGCCGATGTCGAGCAGCAGGACGGTGTTGCTCATTTTGCTGCAACCGGGCGCAGGCTGACCTCGCCTGCGCCGAACTTGCGCATTTCGCCGCCACCCAGGGTCAGCAGCAGGTTGCCGGCTTCGTCCAGCCCGCTGGCGGTACCGGTATGGCGTTGTCCGTCAGGTGTGCGCAAGGATACGGCGCGGCCTTCATGGGCGTGCCAGCGGGGCCATTCGTCCAGAATGGAACGCATGCCTTCGCGTTCGAAGGTCTCCATGCCATGCGCCAGCTCGGACAGGATGGCATGCATGAGTTCGGTACGGCTGACGGTGACGCCCATCTCGGCCAGGTCGACGACGGCCTGATCGATTTCCTGGCGCTGAAGCGGCGGCAGGCGCTCGTTGATGCCGATGCCGATGACGGCGAAGGAAGGGCCGGACAGTTCGCCCTGGACTTCGACCAGGATGCCTGCAAGTTTGCGATAGCCGGCCAGTACATCGTTGGGCCATTTCAGCTTGACGGGCAGGGGGCAATGCACCGCCAGCACGCGTGCAAGCGCCAGCCCGACTGCGATGCTCAGGCCGGACAACCGGTCCATGCCGCATTCGAAGCGCCACAGCACGGAGAATGTGAGGCCGCCGCCCAGCGGCGACTGCCAGCGGCGGCCGCGGCGGCCGCGTCCGGCAAGCTGGAAGTCGGCATACAGCACGCTGCGGTGCGGGGCCCCGGCCAGTGCTTCCTGGGTGAGCAGGGTGTTGGTCGACGTCGTGTGCTCGACGGTTTTCAGGATGTAGCCATGGCTTGCCAGCCTGTCCTTTAGCACCGGTGCATCCAGCCAGGAAAGAGGCTGCGCCAGACGATAGCCTTTGCCGCGCACGGCATGGACCGCCACGCCGTGTTGTCCGGCTGCCTGCAACAGGTTGAAAACGGTGGCGCGTGATACTCCAAAATGCCCGGCCAGATCCTGGCCGGAATGGAAGCGGCCGTCCGACATGCGCTTGAGCAGGGGAATCAACAGGGGCGGGAAGACATGCCTGGGCATGGCGGAATACTAGCATGCCTGCGCAGCTGTTTCGGAGGGAGCCAGTTCGGCTAACGGACATGATGGCGATTGCGTCAACCCGAATCATGAACGCAGCGCACCGCCTTGTCCGTTCCCTTGTATGTTACCGAGGGAGAGGGGGACGAGGAAACGCCACGCGTCGTTTCACGTTAGACTGGCCTGTATTTTGATGCGGAGATCCCATGCTCGATTATCTGGAACACGGCGGCAGCGGAGATTGCCGGGCCCTCATGGTCTGGCTGCACGGCCTGGGTGCGGACGGCCATGACCTCGAACCGGTGGCCGACATGCTGGGACTGAGCGGGGTACGCCATGTGTTTCCGCATGCGCCGATGCGGCCTGTGACGATCAACGGCGGCATGTCCATGCGTGCCTGGTTCGACATCGCTGCACCTGACTTGCGCGTGCAGGAAGACAGTACGGGAATGCTGGCGTCCGCCGGCCGGGTGGCGGAACTGGTGCGCGCCTTGCGCAGGGATGCTGCGATGCCGGTGGTGCTGGGCGGTTTCTCCCAGGGGGCGGTGATCAGCCTGGTCGCCGCAGCCTGCGGCGTCCCCGGCCTTGCCGGCCTCGTGGCCATGTCAGGCTATGTGCCGCGGTTTCTGCAGCCCGCGCTGCCCGGCTTGCGCGGCAAAAGCGTGATGATGGCGCACGGCGAGCAGGATGAGGTGATTCCCTTCGCACTTGGCAAGGCAGGCTGCGAGACGCTGGTGCAGGCCGGCCTTGCGGTCGATTGGCATGCATACACGATGCCGCACACCATCTGCCGAGAGGAAGTCGCCGACTTGGCCGCCTGGCTGAAGCGCCTGCTGGCTGCGGGTTAACCCAGCCGCGTCAGTCCGACGCGAATCCAGCCCTCGCCATGGTCGATGGGGTCGTCGAGCTGGATGGTGAGGTTTGCTTCTCCCTGGCGATATTCGACAATGCTTTTGCGCTGATAGTGGAGCGGGTCCATGACGATAGAGGGGGGGTCGCGCCCCTCATCGAAGAGCAGACATGCTATCCCGTTCGATGCCTTGCCGTGACCCATGCCGTCGACCGTGTAGGCCTGTGCCTGTCGTGTGTACAGCAAAATTTCGCGCGGCCTTCCGGGCAGGGTTTCGATGCCCACGGAGCTTTCGGTGTCGCTCTGTCTGGCCAGCCGGCGGATCACGCCAAGCGACCAGCCCGCTGACTTGTCGGCGCGGACGCCGACCAGCATACCGATGCGCAGCCAGTCTTTGTCGAGCGCTTCGATGTTCGCCCCGAAGCCATGTTCGCTTTCGTCTTCCACCACCCAGCGCTCGATTTCGGAAGTCTCCGGCTTCTGGGCCGAGGCATAAGGAGGGCGGTTGAGCGATCGGTTGGTGACGAAGCCGTAGATGCCCAGAGACGTGTGGTCGTCATAATCCATCCGCTCCTTGGGCTGGCCGCTTCCTTCGCCTGCGGCGTCCGCCCGGATCTGGACGAGGGCTGCGGCCAGGCCGTGCACGATTTCCACGATTTTCTTCACCGGTTTGCGCGGGGCGCGGCGTTTCTCGTGTGCGCTCAGCGGCGCCCACTGGCGCGCCAGATGCTCCAGCAGTTCGAGGCTTTCCGAAACGCGCACGTGTTCGGTCAGACCGAGGCGGGCCGGGGCGATGCCCGCATGCAGGCTGGCCTGGAGGGTTTTCAATTTGTCCAGCAGGGGCTGGGTGGACCAGTAGCGCGCGGAAAGATCGGGGTCGTCGTCGCGCACCCGTTTTGCACCGTGATCCTTGGTGAAGTCGACGGCCAGAACATGGCGCTCGATATCGAGAGTCCTCTCGAGTTCGAGCAGGTCGCGCCAACCCGTGAGCCAGGTGTCGATGAGGTCGATCTGGCGCGGGTAGAGCGAAGCGATGTTGGATTGCTCCAGCATCAGGGTGTGCAGATATTCGCCCTCGCAGGTGCTTTCCTGCGCGTCATCGGGATAAGCCAGCAGCCGGGTCTTGTGGAAGCCCTGGGTTTCGGCGAGCTGGTAGAGCTGATGCAGCCTGGCCCAGGTTTTCGTGCCGGCATGCAGATAGCGTATCGAGCGCCACTTGATGGCGCGGCGGAATCCGCGCAGGGCGCGCAGGGTGATCATGGGTACCATGGCCTTGATGCGCGACTTGCCCGGATTGCGCGCGTACTCGATGAGGTAGCCGTGATAGGCGCGCAGGATTTCCCAGTTCAGGTGATAGATGGCGTGCCAGAGCTGGCTTTCCACGCTGCGCGACATGCGCGGATTGCGCAGGTACTGCCGGCTCAGTACAGCCTGGGTGTGCTGGCCCTTTTCGTCCAGCAGCATCAGGATCAGCAGCCGCTCCTTGCTGCGGGGCGCGTCTTCGTCGTTGTAGCGCTTGACCTCGACCAGGATCTCGGTTTGCGCCTTCAATGCATCGCCCAAAGGCAAGTGCTCGGCCCAGCGTGTCGTCGCCTGCACGCTCGAGAGCGGATCGTCCGGGTCGCGCAGCCGCATCAGGCGCGCAAAACGTTCCGAGAGGGAGGGCTTCCGGGCTGCCATGTCCTGGATGGGGCTGTTTGTTCAGTCAGGTCTTCATTTTCTCTGCTATCCAGCCGTGCACCGAGGCCAGTGCCGATCCGAGACTGCCAGGATCGGTGCCGCCGGCCTGGGCCATGTCGGGACGCCCGCCGCCCTTGCCACCGACCTGACCGGCGACGAAATTGACCAGTTCGCCGGCCTTGAGCTTCGCTGTCAGGTCCTGGCTGACCATGGCCACGAGACTGACCTTGCCATCGGCGACAGAGCCCAGCAAGACGGCGCAGGGCTTGAGTTTGTCCCTCAATTTATCGGCGGTTTCGCGCAGGGCTTGAGCGTCGCCCTCGATTTGCGCCGCCAGCACCTTGATGTCGCCCACTGCTACTGCCTGGCTGGCGAGGTCTTCGCCCTGGCTTGCGGCCAGTTTGGCCTTCGTGCGCGCGAGTTCCTTTTCCAGCGATTTTACCTGGTCCAGAACCTGGGCGATCTTTTGCGGCAGTTCGGCCGGCCGCACCTTCAGTGCCCTAGCCGCCTCGTCAAGCTGACGCTCGATGCCTTGCAGCCAGGCCAGCGCATTGTCGCCGGTGACGGCCTCCACCCGGCGCACGCCTGCGGCCACACCGCTTTCCATCACGATCTTGAACAGGCCGATGTCGCCGGTGCGCGCCACGTGGGTGCCGCCGCACAGCTCGCGCGAAGAGCCGATGTCGAGCACGCGCACGGTGTCGCCGTATTTCTCGCCGAACAGCATCATGGCGCCGAGCTTGCGCGCTTCGTCCATGGGCACGACGCGCGCCCGGGTGGGCTGGTTTTGCAGGATTTCGGCGTTGACCAGCGCTTCCACCGCGCGGATCTGTTCCGCCGTCATGGGGCCGGTATGGGAGAAGTCGAAGCGGGTCTTGTCCGCATCGACCAGCGAGCCTTTCTGCTGCACGTGCTCGCCCAGCACCTGGCGCAAGGCCTTGTGCATGAGGTGGGTGGCGGAGTGGTTGCGCATGGTGCGGGCGCGGGTGAGGCCGTCGACGCGCGCGGCGACCTTGTCGCCCACCTTGAGCGCGCCCTCCACGAGCCGGCCATGGTGGCCGAACACGTCGGCGCGAATCTTCTGGGTGTCGGTGACTTCGAAGCGCGTCGCGCCCTCACCCCCGGCCCCTCCCCCCGAGGGGGAGGGGAGCGAAACGATGAGGCCGGTGTCGCCGACCTGTCCGCCGGACTCGGCGTAGAAAGGCGTGCTGTCGAGCACGATGACGCCGGTTTGTCCGGCGCAAATTTCCCCGACCTCGCTGCCGTCGACATAGATCGCGGTGATGGTGGCCTCATCGACGTTGAGGCTGTCGTAACCGTGAAAGCTCGTCGGCTGGCCGCTGTATTCCAGCGTGCCGTGGGCCTTGAACTTGCCGGCCGCACGCGCCTGTTCGCGCTGCCTTTCCATGGCGGCGTCGAAGCCGGCCTCGTCCACCGCCACGCCGCGCTCGCGGCAGACGTCGGCGGTAAGGTCCAGGGGGAAACCATAGGTGTCGTAGAGGCGGAAGGCGGTCTCGCCGTCCAGCAACCCGGCACCGCCGGCCAGCGCCTCCTCCAGCAGGCTCATGCCGTGGCTCAGGGTTTCGCCGAAGCGGATTTCCTCCTGCAGCAGGGTTTCGGCCACGCGCGCCTGCGCCTCCCGCAGTTCCGGGTAGGCGTCGCCCATGACCGCGGCGAGATCGGCCACCAGCTTGTGGAAGAAGGGCTGGTTCTGGCCGAGTTTGTGGCCATGACGGAGGGCGCGGCGGATGATGCGGCGCAGCACGTAGCCGCGGCCCTCGTTGCCGGGGATGACGCCGTCGACGATGAGGAAGGAACAGGCACGGATGTGATCGGCGATGACTTTCAGCGACGGGCTTGCAAGATCCTTGCAGCCGGTTTCGCGCGCGGCCGCCTTGATGAGCGCCTGGAAGAGGTCGATGTCGTAATTGGAATGCACACGCTGCATGACCGCGGAGATGCGCTCCAGCCCCATGCCGGTGTCGACACTGGGCTTGGGCAGCGGATGCAGCACGCCGGCCTCGTCGCGATTGAACTGCATGAACACGATGTTCCAGATCTCGATGTAGCGGTCGCCGTCCTCCTCGGGCGAGCCGGGCGGTCCGCCGGCGACCTCGGGGCCGTGGTCGTAGAAAATCTCGGTGCAGGGGCCGCAGGGACCGGTGTCGCCCATCTGCCAGAAGTTGTCGGAAGCGTATTTGGCGCCCTTGTTGTCGCCGATGCGCACGATGCGCTCGCGGGGCACGCCGATCTCGCCGGCCCAGATGTCGTAGGCTTCGTCGTCGTCCTGGTAGACCGTGACCCAGAGCTTCTCGGCCGGCAGCTTCAGTTCGCCGGTGAGGAATTCCCAGGCGTAGTGGATGGCGTCGTGCTTGAAATAATCCCCGAAGCTGAAATTGCCCAGCATTTCGAAGAAGGTGTGGTGGCGTGCGGTGTAGCCGACGTTCTCCAGATCGTTGTGCTTGCCGCCGGCGCGCACGCATCTTTGCGACGAGGCCGCGCGCACATAGGGGCGGGTCTCCAGTCCGAGGAACACGTCCTTGAACTGCACCATGCCTGCGTTGGTGAACAGCAGTGTGGGGTCGTTGCCCGGTACCAGCGGGCTGGAGGGTACGATGGTATGGCCCTTGGACGCGAAAAAGTCCAAAAAGCGCTTGCGGATTTCGTTGCTGGTCATGGATGGAAAGCGTCAGGCAGAACCCCGCCATTTTATCAGCCGGCCCGGGGCAAAGTGAGGGCGGGCCAATAAAAAACGGGGCCGTAAGGCCCCGTTCGTCAACGCCGGAGAATCAGGCCAGGCCCGGATTCTTGCCCAGGCCGACGATCTTCGGCGTGTTGAGCTTGACGTTGCGTATGGTCTTCTTGCTGCGCAGGTACTCGGACACCACGTCCCAGATCGGCACGCCGGTGACGCCTTCCTGCACCGAAGCCCAGCCGGCGACCTTGTAGGTCTTGGTGGGGGAGATCGGCTTGCCGTTCAGCATCAGGTTGGAAATGCGCTTGCCGATCCTGGCGTTGGGGTTGACGGTGTACTGGATGCCGCCCACGCGCACCATGTCGCCGCCCTGCTGGTAGTAGGGATCGGGGTTGAAGATGTTGTCGCACACGTCTTCCATGATGGTCTTGATCATTTCGCCCGACATATTGGTCAGCGTGGTGGCGGGATAGGTCAGCGCCATCTGGTCCATCATGCGTTCGTAGGTGATGGCCTCGCCCGGCAGGATGCTGGTGCCCCAGCGCACGCCCGGCGAGAACGAGGCGTCGGCGCCCTTGACTTCCATGAGCGCGTCGCAGATCAGCTGGTCCCAGGTGCCGTTGAAGTTGCCGCGGCGGTAGAGCAGTTCGTCGGACACGGCCAGCACTTCGCCGAGCTTTTTCTCGTAGGGCGCGCGAATCTTGGCGATCAGGTTGGACATGTAGGCGTCCGCCGGCAGCAGGTTGGCGAACACCGGCAGCAGCTTGTACTTCCAGCCGGCGATCTTGCCGTTCCTGACGTCGAAGTCCATCACGCCGAGGAACTTGCCGTTGGAGCCGGCATTGGTCACGAGGGTAATGCCTTTGGCGTTCTTGACCTGCACCGGCGCCGGCATGCCGTCGTGGGTGTGGCCGCCGAGGATGACGTCGATGCCGGTGACGCGGCTGGCCATCTTGATGTCCACGTCCATACCGTTGTGCGACAGCACGGCCACGACCTGGGCGCCCTTGGCGCGTGCTTCGTTGACCCATTTCTGCATGTTCTCGTCCTGGATGCCGAAGGTCCAGTCGGGCACGAAGTGGCGCGGATTGGCGATGGGGGTGTAGGGGAAGGCCTGGCCGATGATGGCCACGTTCACGCCGTTGATGTTCTTGATGACGTAGGGTTTGAACACCTGGTCGCCGAAGTCGGCGGTGATGATGTTCTGCGCGACGAAATCGATGTTGGCCTTCTTGAAGTCGTTGTTGACGACTTCCATGACGCGCTCGGCGCCGAAGGTCATTTCCCAGTGCGGGGTCATCACGTTGACGCCCAGGGCGATGCAGGCATCGACCATGTCCTGGGCGTTGGTCCACAGCGAGGTGGCGGAGCCCTGCCAGGTGTCTCCGCCGTCGAGCAGCAGCGAGCCGGGGCGCGAGGCGCGGATGCGGTCGACCAGGGTCTTCAGGTGCGCGAAGCCGCCGACCTTGCCGTAGGTGCGGGCAGCCTGGGCGAAATCGAGGTAAGTGAAGGCATGTGCCTCACGCGTGCCCGGCTTGATGCCGAAATGTCGCAACAGGTTTTCACCCACCAGATGGGGAACCTTGCCGGATGCGCCTGCCACGCCGATGTTGACGCTGGGCTCGCGGAAATAGATGGGCAAAAGCTGCGCATGGCAGTCGGTCATGTGCATGAGCGACACGTTGCCGAAGCGCGGCAGGTCGTACATGTCCAGGTCGCCTGCCAGGGCCTTCTTGCTGTCGATGGCCATGCCGGAAGTGGCGGCGACGGCAAGAATTTGCAGGAATTCGCGACGGTTCATCATGGGAAGTATCTCCTGAAGGGGTTTCGGGTCAGCTAACACGCATTGTCGGCCGCCCGGGTAGAGTGGTAAATAGTAGCTATGGGCCATGTGGCCCAAACAAAAAAGGCCTGGTTGCACCAGGCCTTTTTTGCACTGTGTTGCTGCTTATTTGCGGAACACCGAAGCCTTCATGGGCAGGCCGTTGGACATGTAGGAGTGGAAGTACTCCAGATTGTTCAGCTTGTCGCTGCCTTGCGGTGCGGAGATGTGACGCACGCTCTTGAAGCAGCCCTCATAGCGGGTCTGCAGCGTGACCAAGGTGTCGCCGCCGCGGAACACCGGCCAGTGCACGGTGTGGCCGATGACCGGCGAGAGCAGCTCGGAGCGCAGACGCACGCCGGCGTTCTGCACGTGGCAGGTGGCGCAGGAGAAATTGAGCTGGCCGGCACGGCTGTAGAAGGTCTTCTTGCCATCTTCATACGCAGCCAGTGCCTTCGGGCCTTCGACCTTGATGTTCATCAGCATGCCATCGGACAGCGTGCGCATGTAGGCGGTCAGGGTGCCCATGGTGGCCTTGTCGCCCAGCTTGTAAGCTTGTTCGCCGTTGGCGACGCGGCAGGCGTTGATGGCGTCTTCCAGCGTGACGACCTTGCCGGCCTTGTCATCGAAGTAGGGATAGTTGCCGGCAATGTTCTTGCCACCGTTGGGCAGGCAATCGGCGTAGGTCTTTCCGCTCTTCAGAGGGGTTTCCCACATCTTCTTGCCTTTTTCGATCACGGCTTCGAAGGGCGGGAACTCCATGATGGCATCGTACTGGTCCTTGGAGTCCTGATCGAATGCCAGTGCGCCATATACGTAGTCTTCAAGCTTGATGTTCGGGTATTTGGTGGTGAAATACTTGATCGTTTCCTGACGATCGGACTCCGGCGAAGCCATTACATTGACAGCGCCTCCCAACAGACCCAGGCCGATCAGCCCCAGTATTGCTTTTTTCATATCATCCTCCGGAGATTTGGCGGTTTGCTTCAAATCTGGCCGGGACGCCCGCCCCGGCCGATTACCACATCAGATTGGGCTTAGCTAATCTTGGCGGTGTCGGTGCGCTTGTCACCCTTGTTGTCTTCCCACGAAATTTCGATCGTGTCACCGGACTTGGCGCCCTTGACCTTGAAGCCCAGGTAGGGATTCTTGGACACGCCGCCGGCCATGTTGCCTTCCAGCACGACGGTGCCGTTGAGCTTGGCGGTCACGGTGCTGATGTAGTGGGCGGGGACCAGTTGGCCGGTCTTGGCGTCCTTGCGCAGGCCGGTTTCCATGGGGTGGTTCATCAGTACTTTCACATCGGCCACGTCACCCTGCATGGTGGCGCGGATTTTCATTGGTTCAGCCATTTTTGCTTCCTTTCTGAATACGGTTCGATCGATTGCGTTTGCGGGAGGCTTAACCGCCGCAGCCGCCGATGGTGACTTTCACTTCCTTGGCGGCGGTATAGGTTTTGCCGCCGGCCGTCACGATGGCGCGCACCAGGGAGGTGTTGGCCATCTTGATGCGGGTGGAGATGAAGCCTTGCGCACCATTCGTGAAGCCGAAATCGGCAACCAGGGGCTGGGCATTCTTCTCGGCCAGGATGGCGATGCCTGAAGTGCCGGGGATGTTGCTGGTGATTTCCACCGGCACCACGGCGCCGTTTTCGGCAATGTCGGGGGCCTTGATGGTGATGTCCTTGGAGTCGGCCGGGGAAGAAATTCCCAGGGCTTTCAGGGTGTCGGGCATGCCTTTGGCATCAAAGGCTGCGCGCGGGGCGGCGGCGAGCACGCGGGTGGGCGTGATCAGGCCTGCGGCAACCGCAACGGCAACCGCGCCGGCGCCGGTGGCGCCCTTGAGTACGTTTCTACGCAATGCGTTCATGCAATATCTCCTTGAATTAGAGGCTGTAAATAAAGTCTACGACCTTGTCGATTTCCTGTTCCGTCAGCACCTTGTGCTTGCCGAAGGGGGGCATGGAGGTGTTCGGATTGGAGGCGGTAGCATCCCAGATCTTGGCGCGCAGCTTGGCCTTGTCGGGATAACGGGCGCTCATGGCGATGAGCGGGGGCCCGTAAAGGCCAGTGGACTGGGCGTCGGGCTGGCTGGGCATGCCATGGCAAGCCAGGCAGTTGCCTTTCGAGCGGTTGAAGGCGATGTCCTTGCCGGTTTCTTCCTTTTTGGGGGCGTCTGCGGCCTGGACGCTCGAAGCCATTACCATCATGCCAGCGATACCTGCTGCCACTGCCAGTTTGATTATCCGCATAGTCATCCTCCGTTAATTGGCTATTGAAGTGTCAAACGCGTCGCCAGAAACATGCGGAAATCCTTATCTGGCAACAGGTCATCCTTTAGGGATGCCCCAAGCATAGAGCAGGATGTTTTGCCTATGCAATAGTCAAGAGGGGTTTTTGGCGGGTTTTGCGCAAGTAGATTAATACTATTCGCGCAGTGATTTCCTTAACGGGGGCGTGAGCGCAGAAGCCTTTGACGTGAAGCAACGCGAAGCGTTTTCCCGTCCCGCTCTGCCACGGGGAGAGGGAGCGGACACGGCGGTGCGCTGCGTTCATGATTCGGTGGGCGCAGCCGCCATGTCCGTTATTTCGCACTTTCTGCCGCGAGTTGCTGGCGCCATTCGCGGCGGCGTGCCTCGGCAGCGGAGAGTTCGTAGAAATTGCCGTCTCCGGCTTTGAGCCCGAGATCGATTTGTTCCAGAGCGGACGGCAGATTGCCTTGCGCTGCGAAGGCCTCGGCTTCCGCCTGGTGGCTGGCGAGTTTATGTCCGAGCATGGCATGGGCCTGGGCCAGGAGCTTCCACAGGCGGGGATCGTCAGGGCGCAGCCGGGTCTGGCTCGAAACAAAGTCGGCAGCCTGCTGGGCCTGTCCGCCCATGAGCAGGGCGTTGCCGTAGCCGTAAACCAGCGGCAGATGCTGGGGGTAGCGGGCGAGGGCGGAGCGGTAGAGCGCCAGGGCCTGCTCGAAGTCCCCGCTTTTGGCGCTGAGTTCGGCGCGCAGATTGTATAGCATCGGTGACTCGCTGGTTTTCATGGCCTGCGCGACCTCCTTTTCGGCATCGGCAAGCCTGTTTTGCCGTGCCAGCGCCAAGGCCAGGCCGTAACGCCCGGCCGCTTCGAGCGGCGTTTTCCTGTTTTGCACCAGGTCGCGCAGACGGGCGACGGCTTCGTCGGCGGTACCGTCCATGGCCGCAAGGCGTGCGCGCACGAAATGAAATTCGTCGGAGTCGCGCACCTGTTTGTAAGGCAGCCGTTCCACCCGGCTGTCGATGTCGGCTACGCGCTGGCTGCTGAGCGGGTGGGTGCGCAGGTAATCCGGCGCATTGTTGTCGTAAAGCCGGTTAGTGCGCTGCAGGCGGTTGAAGAAGCTGGACATGCCGCGCGGGTCGAAATCGGCCTCGGTGAGGATGTCCAGCCCGACGCGATCGGCTTCGCGTTCGTTCTCGCGCGTGAAGTTCAGTTGGCTTTGCAGGCTCAGCGCCTGGCTGGTGGCGAGAGCGGCCGAACCGATGTTGGCATCCGAGCGTGCCGCCAGCACGGCCACTGCCAGGGCGGCAAGCGTGGGCAGGTAATTCCTGTCCTGCTGGGCGATCATGCGCGACAGGTGTTCCTGAGATACGTGGGCGATTTCGTGCGCAAGCACGCCGGCCAGTTCCGATTCGCTTTCGGCGGACTGGATGAGCCCGGTATGCACGCCGATATAGCCGCCGGGCAGGGCGAAGGCATTGATGGAGTGTTCGCGGATGGCGAAAAAAGTCAGGTTGCGCCCGCCTGCCGTGCTTTCCGCCGCCAGCCGCCTGCCCAGGTTGTTCAGGTAGGCTTCGACTTCTGTATCGGCAAGGTAGAGCGGACTGGCGTAAATGTCGCGCATGATGGAGCGCGCGATGTCCTTTTCCTGCCTGTCGGACAGGTATTGGCGGGAGGACTCGCCCAAATCCGGGAGGTCGCCGGCCATACCGGATGGCATGGCCAGCAGCCCGGCGAGCAAGAGGGTTGTGATTTTTCTCACGATGCTAAGATGGCCCGATTCAACAAGAGTTCAGCACGGAGTGTAGCAATGAGTGGAGACTTCACCCATTTCGATGAACAGGGGCGCGCGATCATGGTCGATGTCGGCGCCAAGCAGGATACGGCCAGACGTGCGGTCGCGACCGGGATCATTCGCATGGAAAAGAACACGCTGGAGATGATCGTGTCAGGTAGCGCAAAAAAGGGCGATGTTCTGGGGGTGGCGCGTGTTGCCGCGATCCAGGCGGCCAAGCGCACGTCCGAACTGATTCCGCTGTGTCACCCGCTGGCGCTGACGCGATTGGCGGTCGATTTCGAGCCGGACATGGGAAAATCCTGTGTGCACTGCACGGTAACGGCTGAACTCACCGGCAAGACCGGGGTCGAAATGGAGGCACTCACCGGCGTAAGTGTGGGTTTGCTCACCATTTACGACATGTGCAAGGCGGTGGATCGCGGCATGGTCATCGAGGGTGTGCGATTGTTGAGCAAAGAAGGCGGAAAATCGGGGCGCTGGGAGGCCTCCTGACCGCAGGGTGCATTTGACCGGTCTTCACCGGCCTGCAAGCGCAGGCCGGCGCGAGAACAAGAACATGAAATTCATTTTTGCTTTTGTCGGCGCTTTGCTGTTCGCGGTGCCCGCGCATGCCAAGGATGCCAGCCTTGCGCTTCCATCCGGCGAGACGCTCGTTTATTCGCGTTATCCGGCCGAAGGCGGGGATCTGCTGCTGTGGTTTGCTTCCGAGCGCGGCCTTGCGCCGATGGAGGAGCGGGCGGCACGCGATCTGGCGGCCCGCGGTACGGAAGTATGGCAGTTCGATCTGGTCAATGCGTTTTTCCTGCCGCAGACCAACACCAGCATGGACGGCATCGCCGTCAGGGACATGCAGGCAATCTTCGATGCGGCGCGCAAGACCGGCGCCAGGGTCACGGTGTATGCGGTCAATCGCGCAGCCGTGCCGGTATTGAGGGGACTGGCGGGCGGCGATGGCGTGCAGCGCATGCGCGTCCTGCTCATGCATCCGCATTTTTACTCCAGCGTGGACACGCTGGTGGGGGCGGATTATCTGTCTTTCGGGAACTTGAGCGGAGTCGATGCGATCATTCTGCAGCCGCGCCGCTCGGCCGCGACCCCTTGGGTGGACGACCGGATGGCTGCCTTGCGCAAGGAGGGCGCCAAGGTGCGGCTGCTGATGCTGGAAGGCGTGCGTGAGGGTTTCTGGGTGCGCGAAAGCGCGAACGAGTTCGAAATCGCCGAGGGCAAGCACCTGGCGGAACGTATCGCCGAGTGGGGAGGATTGTTCAAATGATGACGCGTCGACTGTATTGGCTGTTGCCCTTGCTGGCGTTGCTGGCCTCAGGCGCCCAGGCGGCGGAGTTTATCAAGGTGGACGGCGTGTCGCCGCCGCCTTTGGCGCTCAGGGATATCGCGGGGAAAAGCCACTCGCTTGCCGCTTACGGCGGCAAGGTCGTGCTGGTGAATTTCTGGGCCACTTGGTGCCCGCCTTGCCGCGAGGAAATGCCTTCCATGCAGCGGCTCAAGGAAAAGATGGCGGGCCGGCCCTTTGTCATGATCGGCGTCAACTCGGGAGAGTCGGCCGAAGACCTGGCCGAGTTCCTGAAACTCGTCAAGGTGGATTTCGATATCCTGCTCGACGGCGATGGCGCGGCGACCAAACGCTGGAAAGTGTTCGGGCTGCCCAGCAGCTTTCTCATCGACCGCCAGGGGAGGGTGCGTTATACGCTGACCGGTACCACTGAATGGGACCAGGGCGAGGCCGTGGCCCTGATCGAGGAGTTGCTCAAATAGACCAAAACCTTACTGCAAATAACGATTTAATTTGCTTGGGTATGAATTTAATTCGTTGATTGCTTAAACGAATTTGTTCAAGCAGAATAATGCCATATTCGAAACCGTTAATATTTATTGGCGGTTTTTTTATTGCCTAGCGCATCCCCGGTCGGGCTGACCGGGACTTCTTGGCCGTCAATCACACAGCTTTTCGGGCGGTGATCCACTATGCTGGACTTTTCCCGCGGAATCTTCCGGGGGATGCGCTTAATTTGTCTTTATAAACCATGAACGCACGCATACCGGTCGAAGATCATTCCAAACAGGAAATCAAGTATTCCACCTGCTACATGTGCGCCTGCCGCTGCGGCATCAAGGTGACGCTGCACGAAGGCAGGGTGCGCTACATCCAGGGCAACAGGAACCACCCCACCAACCAGGGCGTGCTGTGCGCCAAGGGCTCGGCCGGCATCATGAAGCAGTATTCCAAGGCCAGGCTCAGCCAGCCCCTGATCCGCAAGCCCGGCAGCGAGCGCGGCACCGGCGAGTTCGAGGCGATCGAGTGGGATCAGGCGCTGGATATCCTCACCGAGCGCCTCGCGGAAATCCGCGCCACCGACCCGTCCAAGCTGGCCTTCTTCACTGGCCGCGACCAGATGCAGGCACTGACCGGCCTGTGGGCGCAGCAGTTCGGCACCCCCAACTGGGCGGCGCACGGCGGCTTCTGCTCGGTCAACATGGCCGCCGCCGGTCTCTACACCATCGGTTTCTCGTTTTGGGAATTCGGTGCCCCCGACTGGGACTACGCCAAGTACTTCATCCTCTGGGGCGTGGCCGAGGACCATTCCTCCAACCCCATCAAGATCGGCCTGGAAAAGTTGAAGCGCGGCGGCGGCAAGTTCGTGTCGGTCAACCCGGTGCGCACCGGCTATTCCGCCATCGCCGACGAATGGGTGCCGATCAGGCCGGGCATGGACGGGCTCTTCGCCATGTCCATCGTGCACGTGCTGCTTTCGCGCGAGCTCTTCGACTACGAGTTCCTCATCAACTACACCAACGCCCCCTGGCTGGTGATTCAGAACCCCGGGCACAAGGATGACGGCCTGTTCCTGCGCGACGGGAACGGCAATCCGCAGGTGTGGGACCTGGAAAAGGAAACCTTCGTCAGCGGCGCAGATGTGGGCATCACCCCGGCGCTGTTCGGCGACTTCGTGGCCCAGGACGGCCGCCGCCTGAAGACTGCGTTTACGCTCATGGCCGAACGCTATCTCGACGAGCGCTACGCTCCCGCCAATGTCGCCGCCGAATGCGGCGTGCCGGCCGGGACCATCGAGCGCATCGCCCTGGAAATGGCGCACGTCGCCTTCAAGGAAGCCATCGAGCTGCCCATCGAATGGACCGACGTGTGGGGACGCAAGCATGACAAGGTGATCGGTCGCCCGGTGGCGATGTATGCCATGCGCGGCATTTCCGCGCACTCCAACGGCTTCCATTCCTGCCGCGCCATCCACTTCATCCAGATGCTGCTCGGCGCGCTCGACGGCCCCGGCAACTTCCGCGCCCGCGCGCCGTACCCGAAGCCGATCCCGCCGCACCAACTGCCGGAGAACAACCTCGACATCATCAATGCGCCCAATACCGCGCTGTCGCGTCCGCCGCTGGGCTTTCCCACCAGACCGGAAGATCTGGTGATCGACGAGCACGGCAATCCGCTGCGCATCGACAAGGCCTTCTCGTGGGAGGCGCCGCTGTCCTCGCACGGCCTCATGCACATGGTGATCACCAATGCCGTCAACCACGATCCTTACGCGCTCGACACTCTGATCCTGTTCATGGCCAACATGGCGTGGAACTCGTCCATGAATACGAAAAATATTCAGGACATGCTGCGCGAGAAGGATCCGGAAGAGCCGGGCCAGTACAAGATTCCCTTCCTGGTGGTGGTCGACGCCTTCCATTCAGAGATGGTCAACTTCGCCGATCTGGTGCTGCCCGACACGACCTACCTCGAGCGCCACGACTGCATCTCGCTCCTGGATCGTCCGATTTCAGAGCCGGACGCGGCCGCCGATGCCATCCGCTACCCGCTGGTAACGCCGGACCGCAACGTGCGGCCCTGGCAGGAAGTCATGGTGGAACTGGCTTCGCGCCTGAAGTTCCCGGCCTTCACCAAGCCCGACGGCAGCCGCAAGTTCAAGGACTACCCCGATTTCATCGTCAATTACGAGCGCTCGCCCGGCGTAGGCTTCCTCTCCGGCTGGCGCGGCAAGGATGGCGACAAGTTCCTCAAGGGCGAGCCCAATCCCAACCAGTGGCAGAAGTACATCGAGAACCAGAGCTTCTTCGCCCACCACTGGCCGGACAACCAGAAGTACATGCGCTTCGTGAACCGCGACTATCTGGAAGTGGCGGCGGATGCCGGTTTCGTCGGCAAGGTCGAGCCCATCATCATGCAGTTCTATTCCGAGCCGCTGCAGAAGTTCCGCCTCGCCGGCCAGGGCCTGTACGACGGCCCGCAGCCGAAGGACCCTGCCGACAAGGAGCGCCTCGCCAGGTATTTCGATCCGCTGCCCCTGTGGTACGAGCCGCTCGAACAGCAGCGCGTGGACGCCGGGGAATATCCCTTCTTCGCGCTGACCCAGCGCCCCATGTTCATGTACCACTCCTGGGATTCGCAGAACGTGTGGCTCAGGCAGATCATGGCCCAGAACTTCCTCTACATGAACGCGAAGAAGGCCGCCGACATGGGGCTCAAGGATTACGACTGGGTGTGGGTGGAGTCGCACAACGGCAGGATCCGCTGCCAGTTGAAGACCATGGAAGGCACCCAGGAAGACACGGTGTGGACCTGGAACGCCATCGGCAAACAGAAGGGTACCTGGGGCCTGAAGGAAGACGCCTCCGAAGCGACCAAGGGCTTCCTGCTCAACCACCTGATTTCCGAACTCTTGCCGGAAAAGCAGGGCGAGCGCCGCCTCACCAACTCCGACCCCGTCTCCGGCCAGGCCGCTTGGTTCGACCTGCGCGTGAAAATCTACAAGGCGCAAGCGGGCGAGACCGGCAGCTGGCCGCAGTTTGACCGCGTGAAGAAGCTGCCCACCGACCATTATTCCCGTCCGGACGTGCTGCGCTATGACGCACGCCAAAGCTGCGAGAAAGACTGAAAGGCATTGAACAAGGAGGACAAGAGGACGGGAGGAAACTCCTCATGCATTGCCTCTTGTCCTCATGTCCTCTTTGTTAAGGATTTGATTAGAGAATCAAGATGAGACTAGGACTGGTTATCGACCTGGACGTCTGTGTGGGCTGCCATGCCTGCGCGGTGTCCTGCAAACAGTGGAACGCCTCCGGCACCACCGGCCCGTTGACGGACTATCAACCCTATGGCGCCGAGCCTTCGGGCGTGTGGTTCAACCGCATTCGCCATTTCGAGGTGGGTACCTACCCCAACAACAAGACCGTCAACTTCCCGATGTCGTGCATGCACTGCGAGGACGCCGACTGCGTCACCGTCTGCCCCACGGGTGCAAGCTACAAGCGCGCGGAGGACGGCATCGTGCTGGTGGACCAGGACAAGTGCATGGGTTGCAACTATTGCTCCTGGGCCTGTCCCTACGGCGCGCGCGAGCTCGACCGCGAATCCGGCACCATGAAGAAATGCACCCTGTGCGTGGACCGCATCTACGACCAGGCCATCCCCGAGGAAGAGCGCCAGCCTTCCTGCGTGCTGACCTGCCCGGCGCACGCGCGCATGTTCGGCGACTTTGACGACCCCGATTCAGAAGTGAGCAAGGTGGTACGCGAGCGGGAGGGTTATGTGCTGATGCCTGAACTTGGTTACAACCCTACCAACCACTACCTGCCGCCGCGCAAGCACAAGCCCATCCCTACCGACATCGGTGCGGACAAGGCGGGACTGGCCGGCAAGCTCAAGCAATTCGTCAACCGCATGGTCAAGCGTTAAGGAGTAACCCATGCATCCTGCATTCTGGTTCCGGCATAACCTGAAGGTTAGCCTTCACCGAAATGCCGGATCTTGTTAATTCAGGAGTTAAATAAATATGCATCCGGCATTTTCCGTCATTTTCTTTACCGTGCTGTCCGGGGCCGGCTTCGGGCTCTTTGCCCTGATCTACCTGGCTGATCTCTTCAAGCTGGGCGGCGGGCTGCCGGGCGCTTACGTGTTCTGGACCGGGGTGCTCGCCATCGTCATGGTCGGCGTGGGCCTGTTGTCCTCGACCTTCCATCTGGCCAACCCCAAGAATGCCTGGCGCGCGTTCTCGCGCTGGCGCACTTCTTGGCTGTCGCGCGAGGGTGTGCTGTCGGTTGCCTTCTACCCCTTCGCTCTGGCCTACCTGGGCCTTTACTGGCTGGACATGTGGCCGGTGGTACGCCATTTTGCAGGCGCCATCGCGACGATCCTGGCCTGGCTGACGATCTTCTCCACCGCCATGATCTACGCCAGCCTGAAGACCATCCGTCACTGGAACACCCCGCTGGTGCCTGCGGCTTATCTCTCGCTCGGCCATTTCTCCGGCGGCATGATCCTGCTGGTGGTGGCCATGCTGGCCGGGGTGCAGACCCTGCCCTTCGTGCTGCTGTCGCTGTTCCAGCTCTTCGTCGCCGCTTTCGTGAAAGCGATCTACTACTACTGGATAGGTCGTCTGGGTGTGGGCTCCACCATCAACACCGCCACCGGGTTCACCCGTGCGCAGGTCAAGCTCCTGGATGCCGGCCATACCCATGGCACCTTCCTCACCCAGGAGTTCGGATATGTCGTGCCGAAACTGACTGCGGTCAGCCTGCGCCTGATTTCCATGTTCCTGGCTTTCGCCGTGCCGCTGGTGCTGCTTTACTTTGCCCTGGAGTATCATGCGCCGATGCTGGGCATCGCAGCGCTGGTTTCTGTGTTTGCCGGCCTGGTGGCTGAGCGCTGGCTGTTCTTCGCGGAAGCGCGCCATGTCGTGAACCTGTACCATGGCGCCCAACGTTGTTGAAACCGCTTAATCCCCACACCTGGCATGGCTTAAGACTTGATTTTGCTGGGGATTTTGCTATATTAGCGAATTCTTAATTTCGCTATTCCAGGAGCTATAGATAATGTTTGGCATTCGCGAAATCGATTCCCATCAACTGGAACAGGCGCTGAAGACCGGCGTGCAACTCATTGATGTACGTACCGAGGCTGAACACGCCCAGGCCAAAATTGAAGGTTCCACCCACATTCCTTTGCACATGCTGCCCCTGAAGCTGCAAGACCTGAAGAGCGCTAGCCAGCCGATCGTGTTTTATTGCCGCTCGGGGGCCCGCTCGGCGCAGGCTTGCGCCTGGCTGATGTCACAGGGCATCGAGAATGTCTATAACCTCGCAGGCGGCATCATGAGCTGGGCGCGTGACGGCAAGGCCTTGGCTTCTTGATAAGCCGGCTCGTATTGCAATAATTCGATGCGTGCGTTAACGTTAATATTTCCTGATTTTATTAACCCGTTTTCGGAGAGACACAATGGAATTCAATAAAGAACTTGACGCCCGCGGCCTGAACTGCCCCCTCCCCATCCTGCGTACCAAGAAGGCGCTTGCTGAAATGGCCAGCGGTGAAATCCTGAAAGTGATCGCTACCGATCCGGGTTCCGTCAAGGACATGCAGGCTTTTGCCAAGCAGACAGGCAACGATCTGATCAACTCCGCAGAAGCCGGCGGTGAGTACACCTTCTTCATGAAAAAGAAGTAAGCAAAACGAAAAGGCGCCGACCCGAGGTCAGGCGCCTTTTTTGTCTGAAAAAAGCGGAGACACGCAATGGAAACCAAAAAACTCGCGATTATCGCCACCAAGGGGACGCTGGACTGGGCCTACCCGCCCTTCATCCTGGCTTCGACCGCCGCAGCACTGGGCTACGAAGTGCAAATTTTTTTCACCTTCTACGGCCTGCAACTCCTGCGCAAGGACCTTTCCGGCCTCAAGGTGAGTCCCCTGGGCAACCCCGGCATGCCGATGAAAATGCCTTTCGGGCCCAAATGGTTCAAGGGCATCAACTGGAACATCCCCAACGCCGTCCAGTCCATCATTCCCGGCTATGAGAATGTCGCCACCAGCCTGATGAAAATGACCATTGCCAACAACGGCGTGGCCACCATTCCCGAGCTCAGGAGCCTGTGCCAGGAAGCGGACGTGAAGTTCATTGCCTGCCAGATGACGGTCGAATTGTTTGGCTTCGAACACGGCGATTTCATCGACGGCCTTGAATACGGTGGCGCCGCCACCTTCTTCGAATTTGCCGGCGAATCCGATATCTGCCTGTTTATCTAAAACAGCGCAGGCCGTAAGTTGACAAGCCCCCGCAGGTCGGGGGCTTGTTTATTAGCATTCTCTTCTATGTAGTATTCCCGCAACAAAGGCGGATGCGGGGTTGCGAGATTCGTGCCTGGTAGCGTTCTACCAGACGGACGAACCTGTAACATCGCAAAAGCTTGTAATGGATTATTACCAAGCTGGTTCCAAATAACGATTTTGCTCCGGAGGCAACATGAAATTGAATCGCATCGCACTGGCTGTGGCTCTGGCCGGTCTTTCCGTCGGCGCTCACGCCACCAACGGTTATTTCTCCCATGGCTACGGCATGAAAGCGAAGGGCATGGCTGGCGCTTCCACTGCCACGCACGATGACGCCTTTTTTGGCGCCAACAACCCTGCTGCTGCGGCTTTTGCCGGCAACCGCGCTGATCTCGGCGTGGACCTGTTCAGCCCGATTCGTGAATTCACTCGCACTGGTGGCTTTTTGCCGGGTAATGTCGAAAGTGATTCCAACTACCATTTCATACCTGAATTCGGCTTCAACAGGGTGATGAATGAAAACCTCGCCTTGGGTGTGACTGTCTATGGCAATGGTGGCATGAACACGGACTATGCTGGCGGACAGATTCCCGCAGGCTTTTGTGGCCCCGGTACTCCTGCCAGCAACATGCTTTGTGGCGTTGGCCGTCTGGGCGTTGACCTGATGCAGTTGATTGTTGCGCCTACAGCTGCTTACAAGGTTAACCCCAATCACTCCATCGGTATTTCCCCGCTGATTGGTTATCAGCGCTTTGCTGCCGAAGGTTTGCAAGCATTCGCCGCCATTTCTTCGAGCCCGGCCAACCTGACCAATAATGGTCATGATGATGCCTTTGGCTACGGTGTGCGCGTGGGTTATATGGGCAAAATCAGCCCCACTGTGACCATCGGCGCGGCCTATGCCAGCAAGATGGATTTTGATGAATTTGACGACTATCGCGGCCTGTTTGCCGAGCAGGGCGACTTCGATATTCCCGAGAACTTCAACCTTGGCGTGGCCTGGCAGGCAACTCCGGCGGTCAAGCTTGCGCTTGACTACCAGCGCATCAACTATTCCGGCGTTGACTCCGTAGCCAATATCAGCAATATGCCTGGTTGCCTACCGGCACCGCCGTTTGGTCCTGGTGTTGGGGCAGGCTGTCTGGGTGGCGCAAGTGGTATCGGCTTTGGCTGGAACGATATCAATGTGTGGAAACTTGGTGTTGAGTATAAATACAACAAGGCTTGGACGTTCCGTGCCGGCTATAACCATGGCGACAACCCCATCGATAGCCCTGATGTGGTATTCAACGCCCTGGCTCCGGGCGTTATCACGGACCACGTGACTCTTGGCTTCACGCATACGCTCGCTTCTGGTGATGAAGTAACCATGAGCTATATGCATGGCTTCAGCAACGATGTGAACGGCCCGGATAACGTTTACTTTCCCACTGGCCCTGGTGCAAGCAACAAAATCGAGATGTACCAAAATGCCATCGGCATCCAGTACAGCTGGAAGATGTAACTCCGGCTGTACTGGCCGAATCAAAACCGGGCCGCAAGGCCCGGTTTTTTTAAGCGCAAAAGTTTCAATAGGGCCGTGCGGCCCTATTTTTTTATGTTCAGGCGGTTTAGCTGGTCACTCAGCTTTTCCAGCGTGGCGCTGAAGTCATCCAGGCGCTTCTTTTCCTGCGCGACTATGGCCGGCGGCGCCTTGTCGGCGAAGTTGGGGTTGGAAAGCTTGCCATGGCACTTGGCGATCTCGCCTTCGATGCGGGCGATTTCCCTGTTCAGGCGCGCGATCTCGGCTTCCTTGTCGATCTCGATTTGCAGCATGAGCCGGCAATCACCGACGATGGCGACCGGCGCATCGCCTGCCGGCAATCCAGGCTGGATGTCGACCTTGGCGAGCCGGGCGAGCGCGGCAAGATAGGGCGTGAACTCGGCATAGCGCGAGGCATCGCCGGCAATGGCGAGCGGCACTTTCTCGGCGGGCGAGAGTTTCATTTCCCCGCGCAGGCCGCGTACGGCATCGACCAGGGCCTTGAGTGCCTGTACCTTGGCGCTGGCCCCGGCATCCTGCGCCTTGTCGTCCGCGGCCGGGTAGGGCTGCAGCATGATGCTCTTTCCGCCCTTGCCGGCGAGCGGCGCGACCTTTTGCCAAAGCTCTTCGGTGATGAAGGGGATGATGGGGTGGGCCAGGCGCAGCGCGGTTTCCAGCACGTTGATGAGCGTGTGGCGGGTGGCGCGCTGCTGCGCTTCATTACCGGTTTGCAGCTGTACCTTGGCCAGTTCCACATACCAGTCGCAGTACTCATCCCAGACGAATTCGTAGATGGCGCGGGCAGCCATGTCGAAGCGGTAGTCGGCGAAAGCGGCAAGCACATTGCTCACGGCCTCGTTCAGTCGTGAAAGGATCCAGCGGTCGGCGAAGGAATGCTCGCTTGGCAGGGCGGCATCCAGCCCGCAGTCGCGGCCCTCGGTATTCATCAGCACGAAGCGGGTGGCATTCCACAGCTTGTTGCAGAAATTGCGATAGCCTTCGCAACGCAGCAGATCGAACTTGATGTCGCGTCCGTGCGTGGCGAGGCTGGCAAAGGTGAATCTCAAGGCATCGGTGCCAAAGGCAGGAAAGCCGTTGGGATAGTCGGCGCGCGTCTGCCTGGCGATGGATTCGGCCTGCTTGGGGTTCATGAGGCCCGTGGTGCGCTTGGCGATGAGCCCGTCCAGGCTGATGCCGTCGATCAGATCGATGGGGTCGATGATGTTGCCCTTGGACTTGCTCATCTTGTTGCCGTGCGCATCGCGCACAAGGCCCGTCACATACACTTCGCGGAACGGCACCTTGCCGGTGAAATGCAGCGACATCATCACCATGCGCGCCACCCAGAAGAAGATGATGTCGAAGCCTGTGACCAGCACCGAGCCGGGGAGGAAGGTTCTGAGTTCCGGCGTGTCGTCCGGCCAGCCAAGGGTGGAGAAGGGCCACAGCGCGGAGGAGAACCAGGTGTCGAGCACGTCCTCGTCCTGCTTGAGTGAGGCGTAAGGCGCGAGGCGCAAGGCGTAGGCGGGGTTGGCGCGGATTTCCGCTTCATTGTGGCCGACGTAGACGTTGCCGTCCTCGTCATACCAGGCGGGAATGCGGTGGCCCCACCACAGCTGGCGCGAGATGCACCAGTCCTGGATGTTCTCCAGCCACTGGTTGTAGGTGATGGTCCAGTTCTCCGGCACGAACTTGAGCTCGCCTGATTTGACAGCATCCAACCCGCGCCTGGCCAGGCCTTCCATGGCCATGAACCACTGGTCGGTGAGCATGGGCTCGATCACGGCATGGGTGCGGTCGCCGCGGGGCACCATGAGCTTGTGCGGCTTGGCGGCCTTGAGGAGATTCTTGTCTTTGAGTTCGGCGAGGATTTTCTCGCGCGCAACGTAGCGGTCAAGACCCTGGTACTCGGCCGGGCCGAGTTCATTGATCTTCGCATCGAGGGTGAAGATGCTGATGGGGGTCAGCTTGTGTCGGTTGCCGATGGCATAGTCGTTGAAGTCGTGCGCGGGGGTGATCTTGACCACACCGCTGCCGAAGGCGGGGTCGACGTATTCGTCGGCGATGACGGGGATGCTGCGCTCGGCGACGGGCAGGCGCACGTGTTTGCCGACGAGGTGTTTGTACCGTTCGTCTTCCGGATGTACGGCGACGGCAACGTCGCCCAGCAGAGTCTCCGGGCGCGTGGTGGCGACTTCGACGAAACCTTCCTCGCCCTCGATGGGGTAGAGGATGTGCCACATGAAGCCGTCTTCTTCCTGGCTCACGACTTCGAGGTCGGACACCGCCGTCATCAGCACCGGGTCCCAGTTGACCAGGCGCTTGCCGCGGTAGATCAGGCCTTCCCTGTACAGTTTGACGAAAACTTCCGTCACCGCCTTGGACAGTCCTTCGTCCATGGTGAAGCGCTCGCGGCTCCAGTCTGGCGAAGTGCCCAGACGTCGCATCTGACGGGTGATGGTGGAGCCGGAATGCTCTTTCCACTCCCACACCTTTTCCAGGAATTTCTCGCGGCCGAGATCATGGCGCGAGATGCCCTTGGCGTCGAGCTGGCGCTCGACCACGATCTGGGTGGCGATGCCGGCGTGGTCGGTGCCCGGCTGCCACAGTGTGTTGTCGCCCTGCATGCGGTGCAGGCGGATGAGCGCGTCCATCAGGGTGTGCTGGAAGGCGTGGCCCATGTGCAGCGTACCCGTTACGTTGGGCGGCGGCAGCATGATGCAGTAGGCGGGCCTGTTCGTGTCGCCCGAGGGCTTGAAATAGCCGGCGGATTCCCACCGGGCATACCAGCGGGATTCGATGTCTTTGGGCTCGAAGGCTTTGGCGAGTTCCATTCGGGATGACGGCGGATTCGTAAACCCGCCATTATACCGGCCGGCCAGGGACTGTTAGCGTGGCGAGTGACAAGTGACAAGTGACAAGTCACGTCACCCGTCACTGTCGGTGAAAGGCACAGGTCGAAGCGCGCGTTTCATCCACGGGGCGGCGATTCGCCATGTCCATCAGGATTTGCCGAGCTGTTCAGCCACCGCTTCGCGCACGATTTCGCGGATATGCACGTCCATCTGTGCGAGCAGGGCGGAAAGGCTGTCGTCCAGGCTGTTGCGTACTTCCGTGACAAGGCGATCGCGCAGCAGTGAGGTCAGGCGGGGTTCGAGTTCACTCATGATCTGTTCCACCAGCGCCATCGGGTCCGGGGCGGGAAGCGGCGGCGCAGTCGCAGAGGCGGCCTCCATTGCGGAGGCGGGTGTCAGGACTGCGGGCTCGCCGACTGCAACCACATCGGTCAGCACTGGCAGCCAGGCGTCTTCCGGCAGGGGGGGCGGAGCTGGAGCTGCTGCAGATGCCGGCGAGGCCGGGGCTGGCTCGTTGGCCGTGGCTTCGGCGCTCCCCTGGTGCTTTTTCAGCAGTGCGTCCATCTTATCGAGCAGCGGATCACTCATTTGATGCTCCCTGTGTACTGTCCCCTGTTGCGCAAGTCGTGGTTGACCAGTTCATAGCCGCGGTCCTTGTAGAAACGGTAGCGATGCCTGCCGTTGCGGACGTCGTTTTCGTCCTCGGTGACGATTTCCGCGAGGCGCTCGAAGCGGCTGAACATGGGCGGCGGGGTGTCACCCAGGTTGATCAGCAGGTCGGCGCTTTGCAGCGCATCGGCATTCTCGCCGATGATAACAGGCGTGGCTGCCGCCAAGGGGCTGTCGTCGCGGCAGTGCGGGATGAAGGACAGCGCCGGTTGCGTCCACAGCAGGCGGTCGATGTCGGCCGCAACGGAGGCATCCGAAGTGTAGATCAGAACATTCAGTTTTCGCTCCCAGGCCTTGGCCACAAGCTGGCGTGCGACCTTCAGCTTGTCCTGAGCATGGCTGTAAAAACTGATCCCGGTCACGCGCGCCTGCCAGCCTGCTCGATCAGATATTGCACCAGCAGCGGCACCGGGCGGCCGGTGGAGCCCTTCTTGTCGCGGCCGCTGCGGTAGGCGGTGCCGGCGATGTCGAGGTGGGCCCAGGGATAGTTCCTGGCGAAGCGGGAAAGAAAGCAGGCCGCGGTGACGGAGCCGGCGGCGCGGCCGCCGATGTTGGCCATGTCCGCTAGGTTGCTCTTGAGCTGTTCCTGGTACTCGTCCCACAGCGGCATGCGCCAGACGCGGTCCCAGGCATGGTCGGCGGCCCGTTCCAGCGCCTGCGCCAGCTTGTCGTCGTTGGCATACAGCGCGCTGGGATGGTGGCCCAGGGCGATGACGCAGGCGCCGGTCAGCGTGGCGAGGTCCACCACGGCTGCGGGCTTGAAGCGCTCGGCGTAGGTGAGCGCATCGCACAGGATGAGACGGCCCTCGGCGTCGGTGTTGAGGATCTCGATGGTCTGTCCGGACATGGAGGTGACGATGTCCCCCGGCTTGTTGGCGTGCGCGTCCGGCAGGTTCTCGCAGGCTGGGATGAGGCCGACTACGTTGAGATCGAGGCCCAGTTCGCCGATGGCGCGGAAGACGCCGAGCACGGCGCCGCCGCCGCTCATGTCGTAATTCATTTCGTCCATGTCGGCGGCGGGTTTCAGCGAAATGCCGCCGGCATCGAAGGTGATGGCCTTGCCCACCAGCACGATGGGCGCTTCGCCCTTCCTGCCGCCATCATGGCGCAGCTCGATGAACATCGGCGGCTTGTCGCTGCCCTTGGCCACCGACAGGAAGGAGCCCATGCCCAGCTTCTCGCAGGCGGCCCTGTCCATCACCTTGCATTTGAAGCCATGGGTCTTGGCCAGCTCTCTGGCCTGGTCTGCGAGATAGAGCGGCGTGCAGACATTGGAAGGCGTATTGCCGAGGTCGCGCGCAAGCGACATGCCCCGGACGATGGCGGCGCCCTGTTTCAGAGACCCGGCGGCAGCCTTGTCTTCGGCGAGGAAGCCGATGTTGCCAAGCCTTGCCGGTCTGTCGACCTTGCTCTTCATGCGTTCGAAGCGATAGAGCGCATCGCCCGACGCGATGGCGGCCTGGGCGATGTTCCAGTCAGCCCCGCGCTTGCCGACCTCGATCTCGGTGAGCGTGATCAGCGCGTCCCTGGCGGCGGTGCCGTCGACGGTTCTGACCGCAGTGGCGACGGCATCGCGATAGGCTTTTTCCGCGAACTCGCCTTCCTTGCCGAGACCGGCCAGCAGCACGCGGGCGGCCGCCACGCCCGGCAGATCGCGCAGCAGCAGGGTGCTGCCGGCACGGCCGTCCATGTCGCCGCTTTTCACCGCGGCCGCGATCCGGCCGCCGGAGGCCCCGTCCAGCGCGCGAGCCGAGGCGGAAAGCTTGCCCTCCTCGAATACGCCGGCGACGATGCAGTCGCTTTTCAGTTTCTCGGGCGACCCGGTTTTTATGCTAAATTTCGGAGAATTTTCTTTTGCGGACATGGGGATCATTTCTTGCGAGTAAGAATGCGCTCATATTTGCAAACCCTGGCCAGATAGTCAAAACCCCCCTCGAACCCCCCATGCTTTACCGGCGCGCGCTGCTGCAGGAACTCAGCCTTTCGAGCGGCGCCTCGCTCGTCATCCTCGTTGCGATTGCACTGGTGACCCTGTTCATCCGACTGCTGGGCGAGGCTGCGCGCGGCGAATTGGCCAATGAGGCGGTGTTCGCCTATCTCGGATTCAGCCTGCTGCATTTTTTGCCGGTGTTGCTGACGGTGGCGATGTTCATCGGCGCGATGCTCACCCTGATGCGTTACTGGCGCGACAACGAAATGGTCATCTGGCTGAGCTCGGGGCTGTCGCCGGCCGGATGGGTCAGGCCGATGCTTGCCTTTGCGCTGCCCATGGCACTGATTCTGCTGCTGCTCACCAATACCATCATCCCCTGGGCGGCCAACAAGAAGGATGTCTACAGGACCGAACTGCTCAGCCGCAACGATGCCTCCCTTGTGGTGCCGGGCATATTTGCGGAATCGCAGGGCGGTGACAGGGTGTATTTTGTCGAGGGCCTGAACCCCCTCACCGGCACGGTGCGGAATGTATTCATGCAGTCGCGCGACAGCGGAAGACCCGGTGTGGTGGTGGCATCCGAAGGCGCGCAGAAGAAGGCCGACGACGGCACCCGCTTTCTCGTGTTGAGCAACGGCCGCCGTTACGAAGGCGAGCCGGGGCAGGCGGAATACCGCATCATCGAATTCGATCGCTACTGGATCAGGCTGGATCCGGTAGAGATCAAGGCCATGGAACGCAGGCGCGACATCCGCCAGCAAAGCACCGCGGAATTGTGGGCCAGCACGGCGTCTGACACCAAGGGCGAGCTGGCCGGCCGCCTCAATGTGCCGATAAGCCTGCTGGTGCTCGCGATGCTGGCCATACCGCTCAGCCCGGTGAACAATCGCGCGAAACGTTCGTATGGCCTGCTTGGCGCACTGCTGGTGTTTTTCATCTACCACAATCTGATGTCGGTCACGCAGACATGGATCGCGCAGGGGCAGATGGGCCTGCTCGCCGGCATGCTGCTCGCCCATCTGCCCGCGGTGGTTGCGGCTGCCGCGTTGTATGCGTATCGCCTGCGCGCGAAGCCTTTCGCCGTCCGGAAAGGGAAAAAATGAACCTGCTTTCCCGCTATGTCCTGAAGGAGGTCACGACATCCGCCGGCTTCGTGTTTCTGGCGCTGCTGCTGCTGTTTTCCTTTTTCGATCTGGCCGGCGAGCTCGACAGCATCGGCCGCGCCGATTACGGCCTGGGCAAGGCCGTGATGTATGTGGCCCTCAACGTGCCGGGGCATGTCTACGAAATCGTGCCGATCGCGGCGCTGATCGGGGCGCTTTTCGCCTTGTCGCGGCTGGTCATGAATTCGGAGTTTGCAGTCATGCTCGCATCCGGAATCTCGAGCTGGCAGGTTGCCCTGGTGCTGTGTGCTGCCGGCGTGGGATTTGCGCTTGTTACCCTGGCTGTCGGCGAATTGATCTCGCCCTGGTCGGAGCAGGCCGCCAAACGCCTGAAGCTGCGCGCCACGGAGTCCGTGGTGGCGCAGACCTTTCGTTCCGGCCTGTGGGTGAAGGACGGCAACGCCTTCATCAATGCGCGCGAGGTGCTGCCGGACACCAGCCTGCGCGGCCTCAAGGTCTATGAGTTCGATCATGACTGGAAGCTTGCGAGAATCATGACGGCCGAGGACGGCAGTTGGGAAAACAACAGCCAATGGCGGCTTGGCCGAGTCGTCGACACCCGCTTCTCGGCGCAAGGCATTGAGGTGGTGCGGGAAGAAAGACGCATATGGAAATCGGTGCTGAGCCCGGATATCCTCAGCGTGTTGCTGGTCACACCGGAGAAAATGTCCACGCCGGCGCTGATTGGCTACATCAAACACCTGAGGGAAAACAAACAGCACACCACGCGCTATGAAGTCGCGCTGTGGTCCAAAATTTTTTACCCGCTGGCCATCCCGGTCATCATGCTCATGGCCTTGCCGTTCGCTTTCCATTCGCCGCGTTCCGGCAGCATCGCATTGAAGATTTTCTTCGGCATTCTCGTCGGGCTGGCGTTCCATCTTGGCAACCGGCTGTTCTCGCATGTCGGCCTGCTCAATGACTGGCCGCCGTTCTTTACCGCCTCGATGCCGTCGCTGTTGTTTCTGGGCATTGCGGTGCTGGTGTTAAAGCGCATGGAACGGCGCTGACGGACACGGTGGCCGCGCCCCCGGATCATGAACGCAGCGTACCGCCGTGTCCGTTCCCTCTCCCCGCGGGAGAGAGGGACGAGGAAACGCTGCGCTTTGTTTCGCGTCAAGCCGGTTGCTATTCCGTCCGGATCAGCCTCGTCCTGCACAGGCGGTCATGCAGGAATTGCCGCTCCGGATCGATCAATGCCCACAAAAAACCTGCGCCGGCGCAAAGCAGCCCCAGTGTTGCCAGACTGAAACGTACGATGCACTGAGGTGTGGAGGGCAGCTTGCCGTCCAGTCTCACCAGGCGGATGTGCCAGGTTTTCATGGCCAGCGTCTGGCCGCCGCGTTTCCAGAACACGACAAAGTAAATCATCATGACCATGAGCAGATAGAACTGGAATGCCGCTTTTTGAAATGGGCCATGAACGGATCCGAAGATCGGGATATAGAAAAATCCCGCCAGCAGCAGCAAGGCAAACAACAGTATGGATTCGTAAAGCATGGCGGCAAGTCTGCGTCCGAGGCCGGCTTGTGCAAGCAGAGTGGTTGCGTTTTCGCGCATGATGGTTCTATATTTGCATTAACCGCTGAGGCAATCTGCCGCGGGGACATAAAAAAATCAAACGAAAAAAATCGATATGGAGGGGGCACGATGCATATCGTAAAGCAACTCATGGCCATTCCGGGCGTGATCGCGGCCGGCGAGTTCGCCTATCGCGGCGACCGCTTCTCGTATGAGGGCGCGCTTACCTCAGAGTTTGCGCGCATGGCCTCGATTCTTTGCCGCTCCAATACCATGAGCGTCAACATGCAATCGGAGATATTCGATTCCTTTGCCGAGCATTGCGGATGCCGGCCGACGCAGGGGTGGATCGTGCGCGGCAGCCAGGCCAGCGTATGCAACATCGGCAATTATTTCGCCTTCATCGAAAACCGCCCGGAACTTCTCAACGACGTCATGACGATCATGCGCGCCAAGGTTGGCGATATCGGCGACGACCTGCTTGTCAACCTGTATGCCAGGATCGGTGGCGATGTGAAAGAAGCGCTGTACTGAACAGAAAAACAACGAGGACGACATGAAACTGGACCAATTGATGGACCTGCCCGGCGCGCTGGCGGCTTTTTCCTACACCGACAAGGGCGATCTGGTCGATCATCGCGTGCGTGAAGGCAGCGAAATCACGCGCGAGGTGCTCGACCTGCTGGCTCATTCCTGCGTGGCGAACATGGCGATCGCCACCATGGAGGCGAGAGGCTGGGAAGCCTTGACAGGACAGAAGGGCTTCGAGCCGCTGCAGGGGTTTTCCATGGTGGGGCTGGAATGGTCGGCAGTGGTAAACGGCCGCTGCGGCGTAATCATGAAAAATCGCGACGTCAATTACGAAGACGCGTTCAATGCCATTCAGGCTTGCAGCGCCGCGTAGGGGGACGCATGCCGCTTAGGAAATTGCTGGTTTTGGACGGCGTGGTCGCGGTTTGCCGTTTTCAGGATGACGGCGGCATCATGGACGCTGCCGGCATGCTGCCGAACGACATGATGGAGCGCCTGGCCAAATTCGCGCAGTGGTATCGCCGCCTGGTGTCGGGCAATACCGACCTGCTTTCGCTGTTTTCGCAGATGCATGGCTGGGCGCCGTCGCAAGGCTGGATCGTGCTCGGCGGGCAAATGAGCATCTGCTCGATGGGCAATATGGTTTGCATGGTGCAGAACGGGGAGGGTTCGTTGCAGGAAATCATGAAAGCCTTGGCAGAAGCCGCACACGATTGAGTATTTTGGCCCCGTGACGGGGGCTTGCTGCCGGAAACGGCCTGAAACCCGATCTTTCCTTGACCGTGGCGGGGTAAAACGTATACCCTTGGCGGTTTACGGAAAACATTGTTTTTAGGCGTTTTTTTATGGAATTGACCGGCGCCGAGATTGTCACGCGCTGCCTGGCCGAGGAAGGGGTCGAATTCGTTTTCGGCTATCCCGGCGGCGCGGTGCTCAACATCTACGACGAAATCTTCAAGCAGAACAAGTTCAAGCACGTGCTGGTGCGCCACGAGCAGGCGGCGGTGCACGCGGCCGACGCCTTCGCGCGCGCCTCCGGCAAAGTCGGCGTGGCGCTGGTCACCTCCGGCCCCGGCGCGACCAACGCCGTGACCGGCATCGCCACGGCCTACATGGACTCCATTCCGGTGGTGATCATTTCCGGCCAGGTGCCGACTGCCGCGATCGGTCTCGACGCCTTCCAGGAAGTCGATGCCGTCGGCATTACGCGCCCCTGCGTGAAGCACAACTTCCTGGTCAAGGATGTGCGCGAACTGGCAAGCACCATCAAGAAGGCCTTCCACATCGCCGCCACCGGGCGTCCCGGTCCGGTGCTGGTGGACATCCCGAAGGACGTGACCTACCACAAGACCGAGTTCGTCTATCCCGAGACGGTCGCGATGCGCTCCTACAACCCGGTGCTGAAGGGCCACAGCGGCCAGATCAAGAAGGCGGCGCAGATGCTGCTGGAAGCCAGGCGCCCCATGATCTACACGGGCGGCGGCGTGATCCTTGGCAATGCCGCCGAACAGATCACCGCGCTGGCCAAGCTTCTGCATTATCCGGTGACCAATACGCTCATGGGCCTGGGCGGCTATCCCGCCACCGATCGCCAGTTCCTCGGCATGCTGGGCATGCACGGCACCTATGAGGCCAACATGGCCATGCAGCACTGCGACGTGCTGCTGGCGGTGGGCGCGCGCTTCGACGACCGCGTCATCGGCAATCCCGCGCACTTTGCGCGCGAGCAGCGCCGCATCATCCACATCGATGTCGATCCGTCTTCGATTTCCAAGCGCGTCAAGGTCGACGTGCCCATCGTCGGCGACGTGCAGCAGGTGCTGGACGAACTGCTCAGGCTGCTCAAGGCCAGCAAGGAAAAGCCCGACGAAGCCGCGCTCAATACCTGGTGGACGCAGATCGAGTTGTGGCGCTCGCGCAACTGTCTCAAGTACAACCGCGAATCCGAGATCATCAAGCCGCAGTATGTGGTGGAGAAGCTCTGGGAGGTGACCAAGGGCGACGCCTTCGTGACCTCGGACGTCGGCCAGCACCAGATGTGGGCGGCGCAGTTCTACAAGTTCGACAAGCCGCGCCGCTGGCTCAACTCCGGCGGACTCGGCACCATGGGCGTGGGCCTGCCCTACGCCATGGGCGCGCAGCTCGCGCACCCAGATGCGACCATCGCCTGCATCACCGGCGAGTCCAGCATCCAGATGTGCATCCAGGAACTGTCCACCTGCAAGCAGTACCGCCTGCCGGTGAAGATCGTCAACCTCAACAACCGCTACATGGGCATGGTGCGCCAGTGGCAGGAATTCTTCTACGGCAGCCGCTATGCCGAATCCTACATGGATTCTCTGCCCGACTTCGTCAAGCTGGCCGAGGCCTACGGCCATGTGGGCATGCGCATCGAGAAAACCGCCGATGTCGAGGCCGCGCTGAAAGAAGCCTTCTCGCCCGCCATGAAGGAGCGCCTGGTATTCATGGACTTCCTCACCGACCAGACCGAAAACGTGTTCCCCATGGTGGAAGGCGGCAAGGGTCTGTCGGAAATGATCCTGGCCGAGGAGCTCTGACATGCGCCACATCATTTCCCTGTTGATGGAAAACGAAGCCGGGGCGCTGTCGCGCGTGGCGGGCCTGTTCTCCGCGCGCGCCTACAACATCGAGTCGCTCACCGTTGCGCCCACCGAGGACGCCACGCTGTCGCGCATGACCATTGTCACCGTGGGCTCCGAGGACGTCATCGAGCAGATCATCAAGCAGCTGAACAAGCTGATCGACGTGGTCAAGGTACTGGATCTCACCGAGGGCAGCCACATCGAGCGCGAACTGATGCTGGTCAAGGTGCGCGCCGCCGGCAAGGATCGCGAGGAATTGAAGCGCATGGCTGACATCTTTCGCGGCCGCATCATCGATGTCGCCGATCTCACCTACACCATCGAACTGACCGGTCCCGGCACCAAGCTGGACGCCTTCCTCGAAGCGATCGACCAGAGCGCGATCCTGGAAACCGTGCGCACCGGCGCTTCCGGCATCGGCCGCGGCGACCGCATTCTCAAAGTCTGAATTCAAACCTAGCTAGCAAGGAAACCATCATGAAAGTTTATTACGACAAGGACGCCGACCTTTCCATCATCAAGAAGAAGAAGGTCGCCATCATCGGCTACGGCTCGCAGGGCCACGCCCATGCCAACAACTTGCAGGATTCCGGCGTCAAGGTCACGGTCGGCCTCAGGAAGGGCGGCGCCTCCTGGGACAAGGCCAAGAAGGCGGGGCTTGCCGTCAAGGAAATCGCTGCGGCGGTGAAGGAAGCCGACGTGGTCATGATCCTGGTGCCGGACGAGCAGCAGGCCGACCTCTACAAGAACGAGATCGAGCCCAACATGAAGAAGGGCGCCGCGCTCGCTTTCGCCCACGGCTTCAACATCCATTACAACCAGATCGTGCCGCGCAAGGACGTGGACGTGATCATGATCGCGCCCAAGGGCCCGGGTCACCTTGTGCGTTCCACCTATACCCAGGGCGGCGGCGTGCCTTCGCTCATCGCCGTGTACCAGGACGTGTCCAGGAAAGCCAAGGACATCGCGCTGTCCTACGCGGCGGCCAACGGCGGCACCAAGGGCGGCGTGATCGAGACTTCCTTCCGCGAGGAGACCGAGACCGACCTCTTCGGCGAGCAGGCCGTGCTGTGCGGCGGCTGCGTGGAGCTGGTGAAGGCCGGCTTCGACACCCTGGTGGACGCCGGCTACGCCCCTGAAATGGCTTACTTCGAGTGCCTGCACGAACTCAAGCTCATCGTCGACCTGATGTACGAGGGCGGCATCGCCAACATGAACTACTCCATCTCCAACAACGCGGAGTACGGCGAGTACGTGACCGGCCCCAAGGTCATCAACGACGAGTCGCGCTGGGCGATGAAGGAAGCCCTGGACAACATCCAGAACGGCAACTACGCCAAGCAGTTCATCCTGGAAGGCCGCACCAACTACCCGGAAATGACCGCACGCCGCCGCCTCAACGCCGAGCACCCGATCGAGGTGGTGGGCGCCAAGCTGCGCAGCATGATGCCGTGGATCGGCAAGAACAAGCTGGTCGACCAGTCCAAGAATTGATCGAGGCGTTTACGCTCAGGAGGCGCCGGGACGCGGGGTTTTCCGTGAAACTCTGCGCCTCTTTGTTTTCTCCGGCAAGAGAATTGAGAAGCGATTTCTCTCCTTTCTTTCCCGGCACGGTCTACAATCGGCACATGCTCGATTTCAAACACAGCAAAAGTGAAGCGGGACACACGCGCATGCGTGACCGCGGCATTTACATCCTGCCCAACCTGTTCACCATCGGCGCACTGTTCGCCGGCTTCTACGCCATCGTGCAGGCCATGAACGGCCGCTGGGAACATGCGGCGGTGGCGATCTTCATCGCCATGGTGCTGGATGGACTCGACGGCCGGGTTGCGCGCATGACCGGCACGCAAAGCGCCTTCGGTGCGGAACTTGACTCGTTGTCCGACATGGTGTCTTTCGGGGTCGCGCCCGCGCTCATCATGTACGTGTTCGCGCTCAAAGGCCTGGGCAAGTTCGGCTGGATCGCCGCCTTCGTCTATTGCGCGGGTGCGGCCTTGCGGCTGGCGCGTTTCAATACCCAGCTGGAGGTCGCCGACAAGCGCTTTTTCCAGGGACTGCCGTCGCCCTCCGCTGCCGCGCTGGTGGCGGGCTTCGTCTGGGTGATGGTCGAGTACGGCTTTAGCGGTGCGGAGGTGGATTGGCTTGCAGCCGCCGTCATCCTGTTCGCCGGCATCAGCATGGTGACCAACTTCAAGTTCTACAGCGGCAAGGAGATAAATCTCAGAAAGAGCGTGCCCTTCTTCGTCGTGATACTCATCGTGCTGTTCTTCATTCTGGTGTCGACCAGTCCCCCCGAGGTGTTGCTGCTGATTTTCGTGCTGTACGGGTTGTCTGGCTATGTTTATGCCACATGGAACTGGCTGCATCGCAGGGAAAAATCGCCGCCCCCCTTGCCGGATGAGAAAAAATAAATACAATTTAGACCATGTCTAATGTGGCTTCCCCCTCCTACGCCATCTGCCTGTCGAACATGCTGTTCGGCACCCTGCTGCTGCGCAAGCAGTAGACGCCGCCTTTTACCCTCCCCATTCGTATCCGAGCCCCGCGTGAGCGGGATTGAATTCGCCAACCCGGCGTATGCCAGGAGAACAGCATGACTGAGCGTTTATACATTTTCGACACCACCTTGCGCGACGGCGAGCAAAGCCCCGGCGCCTCCATGACCCGCGACGAGAAGCTGCGCATCGCGCGCCAGCTCGAAAAGCTGGGTGTGGACGTGATCGAGGCCGGCTTCGCCGCGGCGAGCCCCGGCGATGCCGAGGCCATTCGCGCCATTGCCGAAACCATCCAGGAGTCCACCGTGTGTTCGCTGGCGCGCGCCAACGAGCGCGACATCCACGCCGCGGGCGAAGCGATCCGGCCGGCGAGCCAAGGTAATCGGGCGGGTGGGCGCATCCACACCTTCATCGCCACCAGCCCCATCCACATGGAGAAGAAGCTGCGCATGCAGCCCGACCAGGTGGTGGAGGCGGCGGTCAAGGCGGTGAAGCTCGCGCGCGAATACACCGACAATGTGGAATTCTCCGCCGAGGACGCGGTGCGCTCCGACCTTGACTTCCTGTGCCGCATTTTCGAGGAAGTCATCAAGGCCGGCGCCACCACCATCAACGTTCCGGATACCGTCGGCTATTCCATCCCCGCCCTGTGGGGCGAGCGCATGCGTCAGCTCATCGAGCGCGTGCCCAATTCGGACAAGGTCATCTGGTCCACCCACTGCCATAACGACCTCGGCATGGCCGTGGCCAACTCGCTCGCCGCGGTGATGAACGGGGCGCGCCAGGTCGAGTGCACCATCAACGGCCTGGGCGAGCGCGCCGGAAATGCCTCGCTGGAAGAAATCGTCATGGCGGTGCGCACGCGCCGCGATGTGTTCAACTGCGACACCCGCATCGACACCACCCAGATCGTGCCGGCTTCCAAGCTGGTGTCCACCATCACCGGCTACCCGGTGCAGCCCAACAAGGCCATCGTCGGGGCGAATGCCTTCGCGCATGAATCCGGCATCCACCAGGACGGCGTCCTGAAACACCGCGAGACCTACGAAATCATGCGCGCCGAGGACGTGGGCTGGACCGCCAACCGCCTGACGCTGGGCAAGCTTTCCGGCCGCAACGCCTTCAGGACCAAGCTTGCCGAGCTGGGCATCGTGCTCGACTCCGAAGAAGCGCTGAATGCCGCATTCAAGCGCTTCAAGGACCTGGCCGACAAGAAGCGCGAGATTTTCGACGAGGACCTGCAGGCGCTGGTTTCCGACGAGGGCTACACTGCCGAGCATGAACGCTTCAAATTGGTGTCGCTCAAAGTCTGCTCGGAAACAGGCGAAGTACCGCATGCCACGCTGGTAATTGCCGACGAAGGCGCCGAGAAATCGGCCGAGAGCGACGGTTCCGGTCCGGTGGATGCCACCTTCAAGGCGCTGGAATCGGTGGTCCAAAGCGGCGCGAACCTGCTGCTCTATTCGGTCAACAACATCACCAGCGGCACCGACGCGCAGGGCGAGGTGACCGTGCGGCTGGCCAAGGACGGGCGCATCGTCAACGGCCAGGGCGCGGACACCGACATCGTGGTCGCCTCGGCCAAGGCCTACCTGCATGCGCTGAACAAGCTGCATTCCAAGCTGGAGCGGGCGCACCCGCAGGTGTGACGTTTACTTCTCCCTGTCAAACGTTAACAGCCTGTTAAACCGCCCCGTCTTTGGAGGGGGCGGTTTTTTTCGCGTAGCCGATCGCCGCCAAAAAAAACGCCACCGACAGAAATATTTCTGCCCACGCCAGCGTGGCGGACGGCTGCGGGTCGGACCACGCGCGCATGACGCCTTCGGTGAAATAAATGAGGATGAACATCGAGGCCCACTGGTAGGTGTAGCGGCGGCCCTTGAGTATGCCCATCAGCGGCAGCAGCAGCGGCAGGGTCTTGAGCACCAGCCAGGAACCGCCCGGCCGCAGGGGCGCGAGCCACAGTTCCCAGGCGAGGGATAGAAGGATCAGCGCGACGAGGCTGGCGCTGGCGATGAAGGAAAGCGTGCGCGCAGAAGGCATCAGGCACTCAGTTTCAACGCGACTTCGGCAAGACGCCTGCCCTGGGCGATGCATAGCTTGCGTTCTTCGTCGCTGAGCGGCCTGTCGTCCCGGGGCCCTGCGACGTGGCTTGCGCCGTAGGGTGTGCCGCCGCTGGCGGTGGTGTTGAGTTCGGCGAGCGTGTAGGGCAGGCCCAGCAGGATCATGCCGTGGTGCATGAGCGGCAGCATCATCGAGATCAGCGTGGTTTCCTGGCCGCCGTGCTGGCTTGCGGTGGAGGTGAACACGCAGGCGGGCTTGCCGGCGAGGGTACCCTGCATCCACAGACCGCCGGTGCCGTCGAGAAAATATTTCAACGCAGCGGCCATGTTGCCGAAGCGCGTCGGGCTGCCGAGGGCCAGACCCGCGCATTCTTCGAAGTCGCGCAGCTCGGCATAGGGCGCGCCTTCGGGGGGTACTGGCGGCTCTGCAGTCTCGGTTCTGGGCGCGACCCTGGGCACGGTGCGGATGCGGGCAGCGGCGCTCGGCACGGATTCGATGCCGCGCGCGATCAGGCGTGCCATGTCGGCGACGCTGCCGTCCTGGCTGTAGTAAAGCACGAGTATTTCTGTCATTACGCGGGGATGAGTTCAACGAGGTCGTAAAAAGGGGTTTGTTCCACCAAGCTGCCAAGGCCGATGCGGCGATGCTCGCCGTCAAGCCACATGTCAGCCGTCCGCCCGCGCCGGTACAGGCCCAGAGGCAACAGCAGGCGTTCCTCGGTCTGCAGCGCGCGATTGGCAGGTATCAGCATGGCGGGCTGGCCAATATTGGCGGCGCTGCCTTCGGTAAAACGCAGCACGACGGAACTGGCGCTCGGTGCCAGTTTTTCCACGCCGGCTACCACAATCTGGCCCTTGGACATTTTGCCCCAGCGAATGACGCCCAGCATCCAGTTAGATGTCGCGGCGTCCACTTCACGCAAGGCAACGGGATTGCCCATGCGCACCTGGGCAACCTCCAGGGCGTGCGCCGACATGGCCAGGCCGCCGGCGCTGTCATTGACGATACGCCAGCGTGCGGCAGCCTCCGGGCTGTCGGAGGACGGTGCTGCGGGGCCATTCTGTTTGGTGTCGAACAGGCGGTGGATGGCGGGTATGCCGCTGATGACGTCTACATGGCTCTGGCCGGGAGTGTAGCGGTTGAAGCCGCGCTTGGCGCTGCCGCGCCAGGATTGATGCAGGCGGCTCAGCAGATGCAGGGCGTTGACGTTCTGCGGCACCTCGACCAGGCCGAGGTTACGGAAGGCCTCACCGGTCTTCAGCTTGATGATGAGGCTGCGCAAATGTTTGCAAAGCGCGTGTGTGTCCAGCAACAGCCCGGCGGGGTTTTCGTTCTCGTCGGAACCGGAGGGCGAGTCGGCGTCGGTGTCGATGCGGAACACGGACTTTTTGCCCTTGCCCGCCTCGGCGAGCTCGGCGAGGCGCCCGAATTTTTTCAGATAGGCCAGGGTGAGCTCGATTTCGGGCCGGGTGAACCTGAACGGATGCGCCAGCGCAAGGAGTACGGTGCTCTTGTAGATTGCGTCCGGCGTGCGGCCGTCGGGGTCGCCGCTTTCCGCCAGACCTGCCTCGGCGATTGCCGTGCGCACCTGGTGCAATTCGTGCCAGCTGTAAACGGGAGGGGAAGTGTAGCTGCGATAGCTGGTGCAGATCTGCCCTGACAGGGCGGTCAGCAGACGGCTGAGCGCCGTCTGGCGGGCCTTGGCGCTGCCAAACAGGGATCGCCTTTGTTGCAACCCCAGGCAAACGAGTTTCCAGGCATAAGTCAGTTCGACCGCCAGCTCGTAGGCCAGGGTGGCGGCTTGCCGATGTACCGGCGATTGCGGCATGCCGTTTTCCGGCAGCGTGGCGAGGAGCGCTTCGATCAGCTGCTCGATCGCCGGCTCGTAGAGCAGTATCAGCTTGGCGCGAAGGTCTTCTTCAAGCTCGCTGCGGTTCAACCTGCCCAGTTCGGCCAGCAGCCTGTGCGCGGCTTCTTCGGGATTAGAGTCGGGCAGCAGCTTCAGCCAGCCCGCAATCGCTGCCGGGCGGATTTCAGGCGCCTGCTGCAGGGCCTGTTCTGGCTTGGGCGTGTACAGGGCGAGCTGCATGGGCCGAGCGTATCACTCCCGCGGTGAATTAGAATGGTTCAATTTTACTTTGAAGCGGGGCGATGTGACGCTTTCTTGTGTGGCTTGGGCGGCAGGGTTTGCGGGCGGTTGGGCACTGATACCGGTCTGGCACGTGCAATCCGGCGGAATGTCTCCCCTGCCGGCAAATGGCTTGGCCTATGCTGCGCTCGCGATTTGCGCCATGGCCATCGCCGGCCGCTGTATGGCGAAATGCCACCCTGCGCTCAATCGCATGGCAATCCTGATTGCCTGTGCGTCACTGGCCGGCATAGATGTCGGCATATCGGGCTTGCAGGGCGAAGCTGCCCAGAAAGCCTTTTTTGCGGCGCTATTGGGGATTGCGCTGGTGGTGCTGGCTGCACGCCATGCACCGGCTGCCTTGCGCCGGCGCTGGCTGGGCAAGGGCAGCACCTAAGCCCCCCCGCCGCCAGAGCCTGCGCCGTGTGCTGCGGCGAGCACCAGTGCGTCGAAGTCCTCGGCTTTCATCAGGCCTTTTTCCACCACGATGTCCTTCACCGGGCGCCCGGATTTTTCCGACTCCTTGGCGATCTCGGCGGCCTGCATATAGCCGATCCGCGTGTTGAGCAGGGTGGCAAGCCCCACGCTCTGGTGGATGAAGAAGGCGCAACGCTCGCGGTTGACGACGATGCCCTTGAGGTTCTTTTCCGTGGCCGCGTTCATGGCATTGGTGAGCCAGTCCATGGCGTCGAACAGGGCGCTGCCCATGGCCGGCATCATGACGTTGAGTTCCAGCTGGCCGGCCTGGGTCATCAGTGCCACGGCGTGGTCCTGGCCCAGCACCTGGTAGCAGACCTGGTTTAGCATCTCGAACATCACCGGGTTGACCTTGCCCGGCATGATGGAGGATCCCGGCTGCATCGCAGGCAGGGTGATTTCACCGAGACCCGTGCGCGGCCCGCTGGCCAAGAGGCGCAGGTCGTTGGCAATGCGCGTGAGTTCGAGGGCGAGGCCGCGGGTGCGCGCGGACAGGTCCTGCAGGTCGAGCATGGACTGCATCTGTGCGGCAAGATGGCTGGAAACGATGGGTTCGCCGGTGAGACTCGCCAGTTCGGCCGCGACTTTTTCCGGGTAGCCGGGCGAGGTGTTGAGGCCGGTGCCGGCAGCCGACCCGCCCAGTCCGATTTCAGCGAGCTTCCCGCGGCATGCAGCGAGATTGGCGGCCGCCCGTCGCAGCGTCCAGGCATAGGCGGAAAATTCGATGCCGATGGTGGTGGGCACGGCGTCCTGCAAATGGGTGCGGCCGGATTTGACCGTGTCCTTTTCGCGGTCCGCGAGACGCTCGAATTCGGCGGCCATGCGCTGGCAGGCATCGACCAGGCGCGGCAGCTTGGCGAGGCATGCCAATCGAATGGCGGTGGGGATGGTGTCGTTGGTCGACTGCCCCATATTGACGTCGTCATTGGGGTGGATCGGCTTGTAAGCGCCTTTTTCCCCGCCCAGCGCGACGTTGGCGAGATTGGCCACCACTTCGTTTGTGTTCATATTGTGGCTGGTGCCGGCGCCGGCCTGGAAGCGGTCGACCACGAACTGGTCCAGATATTCCCCTTGCAGGATTTTCTCGCAGGCGGCGACAATGGCGTCGCGCTTTTCCGCGGAGAGCCAGCCGGGCTGGCAGTTGGCGCGCGCCGCGGCCAGCTTGATCAGCACATGGGCACGAATGAAATCGCTGTCCGGGCGCCGCCCGGAAATGGGAAAATTGTCCACCGCACGCGCGGTCTGGATGCCGTACCAGGCATCCTGCGGAACTTGATAGCTGCCCAACGAGTCTTTCTCGATACGAAATCCGGCCATGACGCTCAAACCATGAACAAGAAACCCTCATTTTACCTCTTGGCACTGAGCCTGATGCTGTTCCTGGCATTTCCTGCCAGCGCCGCAGACTTCGCCATGACCGACACCACCGGCAAGGTGCACAAGCTGTCCCAGTACAAGGGCAGGTGGGTGCTGGTGAATTTCTGGGCAACCTGGTGTCCGCCCTGTCTGGAGGAAATTCCCGACCTCATCGAACTGCATGAAAACAAGAAGAACAACCTGGTGGTATTCGGCATCGCGCTCGATTACCGCAATGGCGAACAGGTCAAGCAGTTTGCCGACAGCATGCTGGTGAGCTACCCCATCATCCTGGGCGATCGCAAGATGGCGGCGCGGATCGGTCCCGTCGACGGCTTGCCCACCACTTACCTCTATAATCCGCAAGGCGTGCTGGTTGCCCACCAAGTGGGCGCCATTACCCGGGCGGATGTGGAGAACTTCATCCGCAAAGCGGAGAAAACGACGCGTAAATAAGTTTAAGTTAAGGAATCGACATGAAACACTGGCTGATAGGTTTGCTGCTGTGTTTGCCTCTCGCGGCGGTTGCGGAAGTGCGCGACCCGGAAACCCATTTTTTCGATCCCAAGCTCGGAAATTTCCAGGAAGAGCTGGCGGTTGCCAGGCAGCAGGGCAAGCAGGGCATCATGCTGTTCTTTGAAATGGATGACTGCCCGTTCTGTGCGCGCATGAAAAACACCATCCTCAACCAGTCCGAGGTGCAGGATTATTTCCGCAAGCACTTCCTGATTTTTCCGGTGGACACCCAAGGTGACGTGCCGATGACCGATTTCAAGGGCAGGGAAACCGTGGAGAAAACCTTTGCCCTGCAGCAGCGCGTGCGGGCAACCCCGGTGATCATGTTCTTCGATCTTGAAGGCAACCCGGTGGCGCGCCATACCGGCCCGAGCAAGGACAAGGATGACTTCCTGATGCTCGGGCGCTACGTGGTCGAGGGCGCTTACCGGCAGATGCCTTACGAGCGTTACAAGAAAGCCCGGGCCGGCGCCAGATGAAGCGCCTGATCTTCACGGCGCTGTTGCTGGGCGCGGCATGCGCACAGGCCGCGGAAAAGCCCCTGGCCCTGGAGGAGGCGCTGGCTGCCGTGGACGCCGCGCATCCCCTGATGCAGGCGGCGCAGGCCGATCTGGACATGGCGCTGGCGGACGAGCGGTTCGCTGGCAGCGGCAATGACCTCAACCTCGCCTTCGAAGGCGTGCTGCGCCAAGGCCGGACGACGGTGGGCACGGAGGACTGGCGTTCCGACAACCTCGGCCGCCTGGTCATGCGCAAGACCCTGTTCGATTTCGGTCGACGGCAAGGCCAGGTCGATGCCGCGCGCCAGCTCGTGAATGCGCGCCAGCTTGCGTTGATGGACACCCGCGATGCGCGTCGCATCGACGTCATGGGGCGTTTCTTCGACGTGCTGCTGGCAGACATGCGTTACGGCGCCGAGAACGAATTCATGGCGGTGTACTACGTGCGCTGGGACGACTCCAGGAAACGCCATGAGCTTGGGGAGTTGAACACAAGCCAGCTTGCGGAACTCGAGGCGCTTTATCAGGATCAGCGCGAGAAACGCAACCGCACCATGATGCTGCAGCGCGTAATGCGCCAGAAACTGGCCAATGCGCTCAACCGTCCGGGCAAACTGCCGAGCGAACTGGTGCCGCCGCAACTCAGGCAGAACGATGTGAAACTTCCGCCCTACGAGGACATGTTGCCGCTGGCGCTGGAGTCCAACCGCAAGCTGCTGGCGCTGCAGGCACAGTTGAGTGCGGTGGTTGCACGCGCCGAGTCGATCCGCGCCGAGCGTTCGCCCACGGTCGAGATGGAGCTGATGGCGGGCGATTACAGTCGAGATACCACCACGCGCGACAATCTCAGCGGCGGCCTCATATTCAACTGGCCGATTTACCAGGGGGCACGCATCGACAGCCGCCTAGCCCGCGAGGTTGCGCAGCGCATGCGCCTGGAGGCGCAGGTCGAGCAGTTCAGGCGCGAACTGGACGAAAGCCTGCTGGAAACCCTGCAGGAAATCGAGTGGCTGCGCACTGCGGCGCGCCCTGCGGCCAGGGTGCAGATCGATTATCGTGACAAGGCGCTGGACCGTGCGCGTGCCGAATACGAACTGGAAATGCGCACCAACCTCGGCGTCACCATGGCGGAAACCCAGGCTGCAGCTGTCCGCGCGGCCGAGGTCGAATACCGGCTGGCGCTTGCGCTGGCCCGGCTGGAAGCCTTGGTCGGCAGGCCCTTGAGCGAAATTGCAACGCAACTGAAGGTTTCGGAAAAATGATGAACACAGTCCAAAACATGATCAAGGCCACGCTGTTCCTGCTGTTACTGCCGCTGGCTGCCACATCGTGGGCGGCGGACAAGGTCAACCTGACCACGCCCGTTTCCGGCGTGGTGAAGGCGGTATATGTCGAGGCCGGCCAGCAGGTGAAAAAGGGCGCCAAATTGCTGGCGCTGGACGATACCCTCTTCAGGGCGCGGGCAATGGAGGCCGAGGCAGGCCTGATGCGCGCCAAGCATGAGTACGAGGAGGCCGAGCGCGAATACAAGCGCGCCCAAGAGCTTTATGACCGTGGGGTCAGTTCCACCACCGAGCTGGATGCCGCAAAACTGCGTCAGGCGCGTGCTGCCGCCGGCCTGAAAGAGGCCGAGGCGCGCCTGATCGTCGCCAGAAAGAACCTGCAGGACTGCGTGCTCAGGGCGCCGTTCGACGGCGTGGTGAGTGCACGCGAAGCAGAGCCGGGCCTGTACGTGCCGGCCGACCTCAACCCGCCGACCCTGATCGTGCTGGAGAAAACCCGCTAGGGTTTCATCCTGAGTATTTCATCCTGCGTTCATCTGGCCCGATCATACTGGCGGTCGGAAATTGCCATGAGGATGCAGAAATGAAGACAAGCCTGATTGCCGCCTGCCTGTTTGCGGGGCTTGCCGCCAATGCCTTGGCTGCAAGCGGCCCTTCGAGTTCGGCTCCGCCTTACCTCGAGCCGCGTGCGCCGGGGGTGGAATTCGTCGCCATCCTCAGCGTCGGCGATGCCGCGCAAGCGGACGGGACTTATCGCATGGCCGGCCTGCCCGACGGCCTCGGGGCCTATGACAACGGCGACGGCAGTTTCACCGTGCTGATGAACCACGAACTTCGACGCGGCAGCGGTGCGGTGCGGGCGCACGGCGCAGCCGGCGCTTTCGTGTCGCAATGGATAATCCGCAAGCGCGACCTCATGGTGCTTGCAGGGCGCGATTTCGTCCGTACGGTAAAACTGTGGGATGGACGGGGCTATGCGACCGGCGCCAGTGAAGGCTTCAGCCGTTTCTGTTCGGCCGACCTTGCGCCGCCTTCGGCCTTCTTCAACCGGGCAAGCGGCAAAGGGCTGCAAGGCGCGCGCCTCTTTCTGAACGGCGAGGAAGACAGTCCCGGTATGTCGCGCGGCTTTGCCCACGTGGTGGGCGCAGATGAACACGGCACCGCCTACGAATTGCCGAAACTGGGCCGGCACCCGTTCGAAAACCTGCTGGCCAATCCGTTCGAGCAGGACAAGACCCTGGTCGCCGCCACTGAGGACGGCGGCGACAACAAGGTGTATTTCTATGTGGGCGAGAAAGGCACCTCCGGCAGTTCGGTGGAGCGTGCAGGGCTGAACAATGGCCGTACCTACCAACTCAAGATCGAAGGGTATGCCGATGATGATCCGGCTACGGGATTCAGGGTTGGAAAGTTCAGGCTCGTAGAGGAGGGAGGCACGACCCTGGCGCGCCCCGAGGATGGCGCCTGGGATGCGCGCAATCCCGATCGTTTCTACTTTGTGACCACCGCCGGCTTCAAAGGCAACAGCCGGCTGTGGGAAGTGCGCTTTTACGACATTCGCCGGCCCGAGCGCGGCGGCCGCATTCGCGTGCTGCTGGACGGCGCGAAAGCGGGCTTGAGGATGCTCGACAACATCACGGTCGACGGTGACGGCAACGTCTACATGCAGGAAGACGTCGGCAACGAGCCGCATCTTGGCAGAATCTGGCGATTCGAGCCGGATGCCGGCAGGCTCACCCTGCTGGCGCAGCACGATGCGCGTTTCTTTCTGAAGGGCGGAGCGGATTTCCTCACCGAGGACGAGGAGTCGTCCGGCATCATCGAGGTGAGCGAGCTGTTTCGCGGGGTCGAAGGGTATGACACCGTGCGCAACCGCTACTTCCTGCTCACGGTGCAGGCGCACTACAGGCTGCCGGGCGAACTGGTCGAGGGCGGGCAGCTGCTGTTGATGAAGGTCCCCAGATAGGCTCAGAGCCCGGCGGTCTTGGGAGGCGGGATGTAGCGCCAGTTCTTCTGCCAGGCGTTGACCACCAGAGTCGGGTATTCGGCGCGGCCCAGGCTGCCGTTGTAGCGGCCGAGGGCGCGGAAGAGATCGCCCTTTTCCATGTCGATGTAGTGGCGCAGGATGAGCGCGCCGTATCTCAGGTTGGTGCGCAGGTGGAAGAGGTTGTGCTCCGGCGTGCCGATCACCTTGAGCCAGAACGGCATGACCTGGGTGTAGCCGCGCGCACCCACCGGCGATACGGCGTATTTCCTGAAGCCGCTTTCCACCTGGATCAGCCCCAGCATCAGTTCCGGGTCGAGCCCGGCGCGCGTGGCTTCGTAATACAGGGTTTGCAGGAATTCCAGGCGCTCGTCCCGGTCGGGCATGCGACTGGCGAGCCGCCTGGACATTTCCGCGAGCCAGGCCTGGGCTGCGGGCGCCTTCAGCACCGAAACCCGGGTCACGGCCACGTCGGCCAGCGACCTGGACAGCCAGGCGCGGGCCGAGGCCGACATCGGCTCGTATTGCTGGCCGCCGGCCAAAACCGTCCCCGCCGCACCCAGGAGCAGAGCGGCGAGAGCGAGCTTTGCGGTCGTCAGTCGTTTCATGCGGTTTTTAGCGTATCCGGCAAAAGTTTCGTTATTTCGCTCAACGGCACGTTCCGGGCCGAACTTTCGCGCCGTGGCAGGTATTCCGCCATGCCCTCCTTGAGCCCGCGCTCGCCGATCGTGACGCGGTGCGGGATGCCGATCAGTTCGGCATCGGCGAACATCACGCCCGGACGTTCGTCGCGGTCATCCAGCAGCACTTCCACGCCGCTTGCCGTCAATTCCCTGTATAGCCCATCCGCCGCCTGTTTCACGAGTTCGCTCTTGTGGTAGCCGACGGGCGTGATGACCACGGCGAAGGGCGCCATCGACTCGGGCCAGATGATGCCGCGTTCGTCGTGGCTCTGCTCGATGGCGGCCGCCACCACGCGCGAGACGCCGATGCCGTAGCAGCCCATTTCCATGAACTGCGACTTGCCGTTCTCGTCGAGGAAGGTCGCGGACATTGCCTCGGAATACTTGGTGCGCAACTGGAACACGTGGCCGACCTCGATGCCGCGGCACACTTCCAGGGTGCCCTTGCCGTCCGGGCTGGGGTCGCCCGCCACCACGTTGCGGATGTCGACGAACACGGGCTCGGGCAGGTCGCGGCCGAAATTGACGCCGGTGTAGTGGAAACCGGTGTCGTTGGCGCCGCAGACGAAGTCGGAAAGATTCATCAGTGCACGATCGGCCAGCACCGGGATGTCGAGGCCCACGGGGCCGACCGAGCCGGGGGCGGCGCCGGTGATTTCGCGCACCACGGCGTCACTGGCGAAGCGCACTTCGTCCGGCAGCTGTTCGAGCTTGGCGGCTTTCACTTCGTTCAACTGGTGGTCGCCGCGCAAGAGCAGGGCCACGGGACCGTCGTTGCCCTCGACGATGAGGGTCTTGACCATGCGGCCGGGATCGATCTTGAGGAAGGCCGAGACCTCCTCGATGCTGTGCTGGCCGGGGGTGTAGACCTTTTGCATGCTTGCGGCCGGGGCGGGGCGGGGAGTGGCCGGCGGCAGCGCCTCGGCCAGTTCGACGTTGGCGGCATAGTCGGAATTCGGGCAGTAGGCGAGCGCATCCTCGCCGGAATCGGCCAGCACGTGGAATTCGTGCGAGCCGGAACCGCCGATGGCGCCGGTGTCGGCCGCCACGGCGCGGAACTTCAGGCCCAGGCGGGTGAAGATGCGCGTGTAGGTGTCGTACATCACGCGGTATTCGCGCTGCAGATCCTCGAAACTGCCGTGGAAGGAATAGGCGTCCTTCATCAGGAACTCTCGCGCGCGCATGACGCCGAAGCGCGGGCGGATCTCGTCGCGAAACTTGGTCTGGATCTGATAGAAGTTCACCGGCAGCTGGCGGTAGGAGCGGATTTCCCTGCGCGCGATGTCGGTGATCACTTCCTCGTGCGTGGGGCCGAAGCAGAAGTCGCGCTCGTGGCGGTCCTTGATCTTCAGCATCTGCGGGCCGAACACCGCCCAGCGCCCGGATTCCTGCCACAGCTCGGCCGGCTGCACCGCGGGCATGAAGAGTTCCACCGCGCCGGCCCGGTTCATTTCCTCGCGCACGATGGCCTCGACTTTCCTCAGCACCCTGAGGCCCAGCGGCATCCAGGTGTAAAGCCCCGAGCCCAAGCGGCGGATCATGCCGGCGCGCAGCATGAGCTTGTGAGAGACGAGTTCGGCCTCGGCCGGCGCTTCCTTGCTGGTGGAGAGGAAAAACTGCGAAAGACGCATGATGAGGGTCGGTTAAAATTGGCAAACCCCGATTGTACCCGACCCTTCCCCCTTCTCCTTTCCCCCTTCACACAAATGCGCCTCTTCTCCAAACGCCTCGCCAAGTCCGTCAGCCCCGGTATGACGGTCGAAGTGATCGAGTCGCGCGGCATCCGGCAGCTGCAACTGGGCACCCAGGCCATCCAGAGCGCCATGCGCGTTTCCCGGCCCTGGGATCTGGAACTGGCCTATACCCGCGCGATGATGGCCTTCCTGCTGTTTCGCGCCGGGCCTGCCGAGGTGCTGATGATCGGACTGGGCGGCGGCTCGCTCGCCAAGTTCATCCGCAAGCACCGGCCGCAGACATGCATTACCGCGGTGGAGATTTCGCCCCAGGTGGTGTCTGCCGCGCGCAGCCATTTCTTCCTGCCCGAGGACGACGAAACCCTCCGGGTTCTGGTGGAAGACGGGGCGCAATACGTGCCGGCGCATCCGGCCAGCGCCGACGTCATCCTGCTGGACGGTTTCGACGCCGGCAATCAGGTGGAGGCGCTCGCTACGATCGAGTTCTATCAGGCATGTCGGCGCGCGCTGAAGCCGGGCGGGGTGCTGGCGGTCAACCTGTGGGGGCGCGATCCCGAATTCGTCACCTGGTTTTCCCGCCTGGTCGCGGCTTTCGACGGGCAGGTCGCCTGGCTGCCGGTAATGGGCAAGAGCAATGTGGTCGCCTTTGCCCTTGCGGATGAAGACGGCCCGGCCAGGCTGGAACGGGCCGAGATCGACAAGCTGGCGAAGAAGTGGGGGCTGGATTTCGCCGTTTTCCGGCGCGAACTGCACTGGGCGGGGGAAGTGGCGCCGCTCCTGGACAAAAAGCGCTGAACGTCGATAAAAAACCTTGCGAATCAAGGCTTGGCGCTCGGGTTTCGCAGGCTGCACGGTTGCATTTTTGTGTCCGGGTGTGGACAATGCACATAGAAACTAATATTGATTGGAAAGGTGGCGGCGATGATCGACCGTGACGGCTACCGCCCCAACGTCGGCATTATCCTGTGCAACGCCAGAAACCAGGTGTTCTGGGCCAAGCGCATCAACCAGCATGCCTGGCAGTTTCCCCAGGGCGGCATCCAGCCCGGGGAATCGCCCGAGCAGGCCATGTATCGCGAGCTGAACGAGGAAGTCGGCCTGCTGCCCGAACACGTGCGCATCCTGGGCCGCACCCGCAACTGGCTGCGCTACGACGTGCCCAGCCAGTGGACGCGTCGCGACAACCGGGGCATCTACCGCGGCCAGAAGCAGATCTGGTTCCTGCTCCGGCTGACCGGGCGCGACTGCGACGTCTGCCTGCGCGCAAGCAGCCATCCCGAGTTCGACGCCTGGCGCTGGAGCGACTACTGGATCGAGCTAGACTCGGTGGTGGAGTTCAAGCGTGATGTCTATCGCATGGCGTTGGAGGAACTCGAACATTACCTGCATCGGGACGTGCGCTTCCTGCGCCGCCGGCCCGAACGCAACGAACAGCGGGCTGCCGAGCATGGGCCGGCAACGGTTGCCAAGGAGCCCGCGGTCTGAGGGCTTGCCCCGTTCCGGGCTGCAAATGCAGCCCGGCGTACCCTTGTGGAAACTCGCGCCGACCCGGGATGAGTCCGGGAAGCTGCTGTGCGATTTCATGGTGCTGATCCCGCGCCTGAAGCTGCAACAGCCCGGTTGTGTCGGCAAGGCGCAGAACTGGATCGCGGGCGTGCTCAACCGGCATCAGGAAGTCGTGTTCGCCAACATGGACCTGAAGCTCAACCTCTTGTGGGTATCACACCGCTACCGCGCCGGGCTGATGCTGGAAATCGTCGGCGCCATTCGCCTGTACTTGCCCGAGGCGGTGCTGGTGGCGCACATGATCGCAAGGCCCGGACGTTGACCGCGGCCGCAGGCCGTTTTTTTGTTGCCAGGGAAGCTTATGAATGTTTTCTGATATTGCCTTGGCAAGGCGAAGCCGATATACTTGAGCGATTTAATCGGGTATTTTTCTGGAGCAATCGATGGCTATTTCCGAGCAACAGGTTCAGTCCGCCCTCAAGGAACTGATCGACCCCAATACCAGGAAGGATTTCGTTTCCACCAAGTCCGTCAAGAACATCAAGGTCGACGGCGACGAGGTTTCGGTGGACATCGTGCTGGGCTATCCCGCCAAGAGCCAGCTTGCCGGCATCAAGGCCATGGTCGAGGACAAGCTCAAGTCCATCGGCGCTGCCGGCGCCACGGCCAATGTCAGCTTCAAGATCGTCTCCCACAGCGTGCAAAAGGGCGTGAAGCTGGTGCCCGGCATCAAGAACATCATCGCCGTCGCCTCCGGCAAGGGCGGCGTGGGAAAATCCACCACCGCGGTCAACCTGGCGCTCGCCCTGGCGGCTGAAGGCGCCTCCGTGGCCATGCTCGACGCCGACATCTACGGCCCTTCGCAGCCCATGATGCTGGGCATCGACGGCCGTCCCGAATCCGCCGACGGCAAGACCCTCGAACCCATGATGGGCCACGGCATCCAGGCCATGTCCATCGGCTTCATGATCGATCCCGACACCCCCATGGTATGGCGCGGCCCCATGGTGACCCAGGCGCTGGAGCAGTTGCTGAACGACACCAACTGGAAGGACGTAGACTACCTGGTGGTGGACATGCCTCCGGGCACCGGCGACGTGCAGCTCACGCTGGCCCAGCGCGTGCCGGTCACAGGCGCCGTCATCGTTACCACCCCGCAGGACATCGCGCTCATCGACGCGCGCAAGGGTCTCAAGATGTTCGAGAAGGTCGGCATTCCCATCATGGGCGTGGTCGAGAACATGAGCCTGCACATCTGCTCCAAGTGCGGCCACGAAGAGCGCATCTTCGGCGAGGGCGGCGGCGAAAGGATGTGCAAGGACTACAACGTCGAGTTTCTCGGCGCGCTGCCGCTGGACATCCAGATCCGCGAGGAAACCGACTCCGGCACCCCCACGGTGGTGGCGGCACCGGATTCGCGCATCGCCGACATCTACCGCCAGATCGCCCGCCGCGTGGCGGTCAAGATCGGCGAATCGGCGGTGGACCACACCAGCAAGTTCCCCAACATCGTGATCCAGAACACCTGATCGGCGGTCGGAATGGCAAAAAGGGGGCCGGGCGGCCCCCTTTGTTTTTTGCAAATTCACCGCCGTCTTCGTGGATAATGGCCATTTTTTCAGCCCCAAACCAGAGAGCAGGATGAGCATCAAATCCGACAAGTGGATCCGCCGCATGGCCGAAAGCCACGGCATGATCGACCCTTTCGAACCCGGTCAGGTCAAGGAAGTGTCCGGCCGCCGCATCGTCTCCTACGGCACCTCGTCCTACGGCTACGACGTGCGTTGCTCGAACGAATTCAAGGTCTTCACCAACCTCAACCACACGCTCGTCGACCCCAAGTCTTTCGATCCGGATTCCTTCGTCGAGATCTCCGGCGAATCCTGCATCATCCCGCCCAACTCCTTCGCCCTGGCGCGCACGGTCGAGTACTTCCGCATCCCGCGCAATGTGCTGACCATTTGTCTTGGCAAGTCCACCTACGCGCGCTGCGGCATCATCGTCAACGTCACCCCGCTGGAACCCGAGTGGGAGGGCCATGTCACCCTGGAGTTCTCCAATACCACGCCCCTGCCCGCGCGCATCTATGCCAACGAGGGCGTGGCGCAGATGCTGTTCCTGGAGTCCGACGAAGTCTGCGAGACCTCGTACAAGGATCGCGGCGGCAAGTACCAGGGGCAGACCGGCGTGACCCTGCCGAAAATTTAGTAAGGCGTGAGGAGCAAGGCGTAAGGCGTAAGGAGTGAGGAGTACAATCCTGCCTGACCCCTGACCCCTGACCCCTGACCCCTGACCCCTGACCGAATGCCATGAGATTCCGTTTCCCCGTCGTCATCATCGACGAAGACTTCCGTTCCGAGAACGCCAGCGGCCTGGGGATTCGCGCGCTGGCCACCGCCATCGAAGCGGAAGGGCTGGAAGTGCTGGGCGTCACCAGCTTCGGCGACGTGTCTTCGTTCGCCCAGCAGCAAAGCCGCGCCTCGGCCTTCATTCTGTCCATCGACGACGAACAGTTCTCCAGCCCCGATCTCGCCGAGGAGGCGGTGTCCACGCTGCGCGCCTTCGTTCAGGAAATACGCTTTCGCAACGCCGACATCCCGATTTTTCTGTACGGCGAAACCCGCACCTCGCGCCACATTCCCAACGACGTGCTGCGCGAACTGCACGGCTTCATCCACATGTATGAGGACACGCCCGAGTTCATCGCGCGCTACGTCGTGCGCGAGGCGCGTTCCTACCTCGATTCGCTGCCGCCTCCGTTCTTCCGCGCGCTTACCCACTACGCCGCCGACAGCTCCTACTCCTGGCACTGCCCGGGACACTCCGGCGGCGTGGCGTTCCTGAAAAGCCCGGTGGGGCAGATGTTCCACCAGTTCTTCGGCGAAAACATGCTCAGGGCCGACGTCTGCAATGCGGTCGAGGAACTCGGCCAGTTGCTCGACCATACCGGCCCGGTGGCGGCGTCCGAACTGAACGCGGCGCGCATTTTCAACTGCGATCACCTGTTCTTCGTCACCAACGGCACTTCCACTTCCAACAAGATGGTGTGGCACTCCACCGTGGCGCCCGGCGACATCGTCGTGGTGGACCGCAACTGCCACAAGTCCATCCTGCATGCCATCACCATGACCGGCGCGATTCCGGTGTTCCTGACGCCGACCAGGAACCACTATGGCATCATCGGGCCGATCCCGAAGGAAGAATTCCGCTGGGAAAACATCGAGAAAAAGATCGCCGCGCACCCTTTCGCCAGCAAGAGCAAGGGCAAGCCGCGCATACTCACCATCACCCAGAGCACCTACGATGGCGTGCTCTACAACGTCGACGCCATCAAGGAAATGCTCGACGGCAGGATCGACACTCTGCATTTCGATGAAGCCTGGCTGCCGCATGCCACTTTCCATGACTACTACCGCGGCATGCACGCCATCGGCCGCGACCGCCCGCGCTGCAAGGATTCCATGGTGTTTTCCACCCAGTCCACGCACAAGCTGCTGGCGGGGCTTTCCCAAGCTTCGCAGATCCTGATCCAGGACTCGGAGACCCGCAAGCTCGACCGCGACGTGTTCAACGAGGCCTACCTCATGCACACCTCGACCAGCCCGCAGTACGCCATCATCGCTTCCTGCGACGTGGCGGCGGCGATGATGGAGCCGCCCGGCGGCACCGCGCTGGTGGAGGAATCCATCGCCGAGGCGCTCGACTTTCGCCGCGCCATGCGCAAGGTCGGCGAGGAACTGGGCGAGACCTGGTGGTTCAAGGTCTGGGGCCCGGAAAAACTGGCGGAAGAGGGCATCGGCGAGCCGGAAGACTGGGCGATCCGCGACAGCGAACGCTGGCACGGCTTCGGCAACATCGCCGAAGGCTTCAACATGCTCGACCCCATCAAGGCCACCGTGATCACGCCCGGGCTGGACGTGGACGGCGACTTCGCCGACTGGGGCATGCCGGCATCCATCGTCACCAAGTATTTGGCCGAGCACGGCATCATCGTCGAAAAGACCGGCCTGTACTCGTTCTTCATCATGTTCACCATCGGCATCACCAAGGGCCGCTGGAACACCATGGTCACCGAACTGCAGCAGTTCAAGGACGACTACGACAAGAACCAGCCGCTGTGGCGCGTGCTGCCGGAATTCGTCGCCAAGTTTCCGCGCTACGAGCGCATCGGCCTCAAGGACCTGTGCAACCAGATCCACGGCATCTACAAGGCCCACGACATCGCCCACCTGACCACGGAAATGTACCTGTCCGAGATGGAGCCGGCGATGAAGCCCTCGGATGCGTTCGCAAAAATGGCGCACCGCGAGATCGACCGCGTCGAAATCGACCAGCTCGAAGGCCGCGTCACCAGCGTGCTCTTGACGCCTTATCCGCCCGGCATCCCGCTTCTGATTCCGGGCGAGCGCTTCAACAGGACCATCGTGCGCTACCTGCAGTTCGCGCGCGAGTTCAACGAGAAATTTCCCGGCTTCGAGACCGACATCCACGGCCTGGTCAAGGAGCAGACCACCAATGGGGTGAAGTACCACGTGGATTGCGTGAGGGCTTGAGGGGGCAGGATTCAGGGGTCTGGGGTCAGGATTCAGGATTCAGGATTCAGGATTCAGGGGTCAGGATTCAGGATTCAGGATTCAGGGGAAGTGCGGCGAAAGCCGCGCTTTAATTTGAGCGCGTAGCACATTCCCTGATCCCTGATCCCTAGCCCCTTGATTTTTATGGGCTTCGCGCGTAGAATTCCGCGCTTTCCTTGCTCCACCGTCGCGCAACGGGGGGCTCAATCAACCGAAAGGAGAGCCATGCGCCACTACGAAATAGTCTTTATCGTGCATCCCGATCAGAGCGAGCAGGTGCCCGCCATGATCGAACGCTACCGTTCCAACATCACCTCGCGCGCCGGCAAGATCCACCGCCTGGAAGACTGGGGCCGCCGCCAGCTGGCCTATCCCATCGCCAAGATGCACAAGGCCCATTACGTGCTGATGAACATCGAGTGCGACCAGGAAACCCTGGCCGAGCTCGAGCATGGCTTCAAGTTCAACGACGCCGTGCTGCGCCACCTCATCATCGGCAAGGACGAAGCCGTGACCACGCCTTCCCCGATGATGAAGGAAGAAAAGGCGCGCTCGGTGCTGGAAGGTGATGCCAAGCCCGAAGCCAAGGCCGAAGCCAAGGCCGGCGCCGAAGCCGGTGCCGCCGCCTGAGTTTGGAGAACCGGCTCGTTATCGGCGGAGAAATCGTAAACCTGGAACCCCTGCGCTTCAGCCCGGCCGGCATCCCGATTGCCCGCGCCACGCTGAAGCACCAGTCGAAACAGGCCGGACAGTTGATGCAGTGCGAACTGATCGTTGCCGCCCAGGGGGAAACCGCAAAAAGGCTCGCCGCTCTCAAACCCGGCAGCCGGGTCAAGGCGACAGGCTCGATTACCCGTGCAGGCGCGAACAGCCGAACATTATTGATGTGGATTGAACAATTGACCGAGGAATAAGCAAAATGGCTCGTCCTACTGGAAAAGACAAGAAACCCCGCCGCGACAGCGGCAACCGCGGCCTTTTCAAGCGCCGCAAATTCTGCCGCTTCACCGCCGAAGGCGTGAAGGAAGTGGATTACAAGGATGTCGAAGTGCTGAAGGAATTCATCACCGAAAACGGCAAGATCATTCCCGCCCGCATCACCGGCACCAAGTCGCATTACCAGCGCCAGCTGTCCACCGCCATCAAGCGCGCGCGCTTCCTGGCGCTCTTGCCCTACACCGACCTGCACTGAGGAGACCGCGATGCAAGTGATACTGATGGAAAAAGTGGTCAACCTCGGCAACCTCGGCGACGTGGTCAAGGTCAAGGACGGTTTTGCCCGCAACTTCCTGATCCCCGGCGGCCATGCCAAGCGCGCCAACGCGGCGAACATCGCCGAGTTCGAAGCGCGCCGCGCCGAACTGGAAAAGGAACAGGCCGAAAAGCTGGCTGCCGCCCAGTCCCGTGCCGAGAAGCTGGAAGGCCTCATGGTGCAGATCACCCAGAAAGCCGGCGTCGACGGCCGTCTGTTCGGCTCCGTCGGCAATGCCGACATCGCCGAGGCGCTAAAGGCCCAGGGCTTTGATGTCGCCAAGAGCGAAATCCGCCTGCCGGCAGGCCCGTTCAAGACCATCGGCGACTACCCGGTGGTGCTGTCCTTGCACACCGACGTTACGGCCAATATCACCGTCTCGGTGCTGGGAGAGCATTGATCGGAGGCTGGATATCCTGAGTGGAAAAGGCCGCGCAAGCGGCCTTTTTTACTGCCTGTGAAAGACGAGGCAGTTTCTTTCTACTGACCATTCTCCAAGGCCAAAGACTGGTGGCCGGGCAAGCCCCGACGGTTTTCGTTGGAAAATCCGGGCCAAATTCATTTGCACCATTTGTACAGGGTTTTTCCACAACCTTACCCCTAGACCCAATGCTTCGCAGGGGTAGAATGCATCCATGGCTTCCGTGTATTCCCTGAACCAGAACAACTCCGCCGACAACGCGCTGGCGGCGATGAAGCTGCCGCCGCATTCGGTCGAGGCGGAACAGGCGGTGCTGGGCGGATTGCTGCTGGAAAACGGCGCCTGGGACCGCATTGCCGACCAGGTCGGCGAATCCGACTTCTACCGCCAGGACCACCGCCAGATCCTGCGCGCCATCACCCGCCTCATCGCCGAAAACAAGCCGGCCGACGTGGTGACGGTGGCCGAATTGCTGCAGTCGCTGGGCGAGCTGGAAGCCGCGGGCGGGCTGCCCTACCTGGTCTCGCTCACCAGCAACACGCCGTCCGCTGCCAACATCCGCCGCTATGCCGAAATCGTGCGCGAGCGCGCGGTGCTCAGGAAGCTGGTGGAAACCGCGACCGCGATTGCCGATTCCGCTTATGCGCCCGCCGGGAAGAGCGCCGGCCAGCTGCTGGACGAGGCCGAAGCGAAGATTTTCGAAATCGCCGAATCCGGCCACCGCAGCAACCAGGGCTTCCAGGAAATCCAGCCCTTGCTGCGCGCCGCGGTCGAGCGCATCGATGAGCTTTATCACCGCGACAACCCCAGCGAAGTCACCGGCATCCCCACCGGATATACGGACATCGACCGCATGACTTCCGGCCTGCAACCGGGCGACCTCATCATCGTGGCCGGACGGCCGAGTATGGGGAAGACCGCCTTCTCGCTCAACATCGCCGAGCACGTGGCGATCGATGCCGGCCTGCCGGTGGCGGTGTTCTCCATGGAAATGGGCGCGCAGCAACTGGTGATGCGCATGATCGGTTCGGTGGGGCGGCTGGACCAGCACAAATTGCGCATCGGCCAGTTGAAGGACGACGACTGGCAGCGCCTGACCTATGCGCTCGGCAAGTTGAACGAAGCGCCGTTCTACATCGACGAGACCCCGGCCTTGAACGCGCTGGAACTGCGCGCGCGCGCCAGGCGGCTCATGCGCCAGTGCGGCGGCAAGCTCGGCCTGGTGGTGGTCGACTATCTTCAATTGATGTCCTCTTCCAGCCAGGGCGAGAACCGCGCCACCGAAATTTCGGAAATTTCGCGCTCCCTCAAGGCGCTGGCCAAGGAGCTCAACTGCCCGGTGATCGCGCTGTCTCAGCTCAACCGCTCGCTGGAACAGCGCCCCAACAAGCGCCCGGTCATGTCCGACCTGCGCGAATCCGGCGCCATCGAACAGGATGCCGACCTCATCATGTTCATCTACCGCGACGAAGTCTACAACCCGGAAAGCCAGGACAAGGGCAAGGCCGAGATCATCATCGGCAAGCAGCGCAACGGTCCCATCGGCACCGTGCCGCTGGCTTTTCTCGGCGAGCACACCCGCTTCGAAAACCTGGCCTTCCCGGGCAGCTTCTGATGCGGCCCATCGTCGCGCGCATTTCATCGGATGCGCTGGCGCACAACCTTGCCGTCGCGCGCCGCCATGTCGGCAGTGCCGGCATATTTTCCGTCATCAAGGCAGGCGCCTACGGGCACGGCCTGACCCGCGCGGCGCAGGCGCTTGCGGCCAGCGACGGCTTTGCCGTGCTCAACCTCGACGAGGCGGTGGCCTTGCGGCAGATGGGCATCGAAAAGCCCATCCTCATGCTCGAAGGCCCGTTCGATGCGGAGGAGATGGCCGCCTGCGCCGAATTCGATTTGACGCCGGTGCTGCATTCGCCTCACCAGCTCGAATGGCTGTCGCGGGCCGCCGAACCGCTCGATGTCTTTCTCAAGATCAACAGCGGCATGAACCGCCTGGGGTTCCCCCTGGCCGAGTTCGATTCCTGCCTTGAACGCCTGCGGGCGAGCAGACAGGTTGCCAAGATCACGCTGATGACCCACTTCGCCACGGCGGACGAGGATTTCGGCATCGACTGGCAGTGGCGAGATTTCATCGCCAGGGCCGAAGCCAGCGGCTTGCCCGTCAGCGCGGCCAATTCCGCCGCCATCCTGCGCTATCCCCATACGCATCGCGACTGGGTGCGGGCCGGAATCATGCTCTATGGCGCCTCGCCTTTTGCCGACATCGGCGCCGCACGACTCGGGCTTAAGCCCGCCATGACCCTGCAATCGCGCATCATAGCGTTGCAAACCCTCAAGCCGGGCGAGGCGCTTGGCTATGGCCTCGCCTACACGGCCGACGCAGCCACCCGCGTCGGCATCGTTGCCTGCGGTTATGCCGACGGCTATCCGCGCCATGCCCCCACCGGCACGCCCATCCTCGTCAACGGCCGGCGCACCCGCACCCTGGGCCGGGTGTCCATGGACATGCTGGCAGTCGACCTGACCGATGATCCCGATGCGGGCATCGGCAGTGCGGTGGTGCTGTGGGGCGAAGGCCTGCCGGTGGAGGAAGTCGCGCGGGCGGCGGGGACGATCAGCTACGAGCTGCTGTGCGCGCTGGCGCCGCGGGTGCCGGTGAGGGAAGAATAAAATTGACGATTGCTGTCCCGAAACCGCGCATGCAAGCTCGATAAGAACGACAAACTCCCTGAAATATCGCGCAGGGTGATGACGTAGTGTGAAGCTGTAAGTGTGGGTGATAAACTTCAACCAGAATTTTTGCGGGTGAGACACTTTTGCTGACGGCAACCATTGACGACGATGCTTTAAAGCCAGCAGCCAGTGGTGATGCGCATGAAAAGTTTGCGGCCATAGTCGCGGACATTCGCGATGAATACCTCTCCGCGGCGCAGCATCACCCCTGGATTGTAGGTTTCTCCGGAGGCAAGGACAGCACCTTGGTGCTACATGCCGTCTTCGAAGCGCTGCTTTCCATTGCTCCCTCACGGCGCACCCGTGCGATCCATGTGGTGGCCAACGACACACTTGTGGAAAGCCCGCTGGTCATGGCACACCTGCACCGTGCCCTGGCGCTCGTTCGAGATGCCGCGCGCAACCTCGGTCTGCCCGTCACCGTTAACGTCACCCGGCCCGATCTTGAGCAGTCTTTCTGGGTGAACCTCATCGGGCGCGGCTACCCGACGCCAAACCAGACGATGCGCTGGTGCACGGACAGGCTCAAGATTCAGCCAACCAGCCGCTACATCCTCGATTCCGTTTCGCGTTGCGGGGCTGCCATCGTGGTGCTGGGTGTGCGTCGTGACGAGAGCCATTCCCGCCGCGTGAGCATAGAGCGCAGGAAAAACCTGGCAGGCTCCAATCTCACACCCCACACCGACCTGCCCGGTGCCTTCGTCTACCGCCCCATAGTCGATCTCACCACCGACGAGGTCTGGGAAATCCTGGCCTCACATCTGCCGCCCTGGGGCGGGACCCACGAAGCTTTGGTGCGGCTGTATCGCGAGGCGGAAGGCGGTGAATGTCCGGAGGTGGTGGGTCAGAGCGACGCGCCATGCCACTTCGCCTGTATCCATACCCCTTGGTTGCATTGACCCAGTATGCTCGGCTACTGGCTTGGCAAGCTAAAAAACCTGCGCGTTGACCGCGCATCGAAAACCCCAGCGCCTCATAAGCCACTGTTATTGCTGGCTATCTTGGATTTAGTCGGAAATGGCGAAATAGTTACGCCACAAGTCAGGCTCACACCCGAATTGGCTTTCCGCTTTCTCGGCTACTGGGAGATCGTCGGTGCCCGTGGTCGCTCGGTGGGGCGGGTCGAATTACCGTTTTTCCACTTGCGTAGCGACGGCATACTTCGCCATGTGGCTCATATGGGCCTGGATGCCGCCCTTACCAGTATTCGCCCGACATCTGTCGATTCTCTGAACCGAGTTATCAGCCATGCAGAGATTCCCGCGGATTTGTTTGCCTTGATGCTCGACCGGAAGAACCGGGATGCAATGCGACGAGTGCTCATTGAAAGGGACTGGTTCCTTCCCGAGGAGAAAGCAAAGCTGGTGGAAATGCTTGGCTTGGAAGGCATGACTAGGGTTGCTGCGGACGTCACTGTTTCACCGCCTCCGGACGAAATTTCTCGTGTCCGCGATATACGCTTCCGCCTCCAAATCGTTCCGATCTACGGCTACTCGTGCCTGCTTTGCGGGGTGAAGGTGCTGTTGCCATCTGGATCTACCTTGGTCGAGGCGGCACACATTCACCAGTTTGCCAAGAGCAGGAACGATGACATCACAAACGGCATGGCGCTGTGCCGAAATCATCATTGGGCTTTTGATCAGGGGCTATGGACGCTTGGAACCGACTTCGAGGTCATAGTGGCGTCGCACGCCTTCACCGAGGAGGCTCCGAATCAATTGCCACTTGGAGCTTATCATTCACGTCGTGTCGATCTGTCACGCCTGGCTCCAGAGCATCGTCCAAGCCAAAGGCATCTCGACTGGCACCGCAAGCACAAGTTCATGGGGATTTGTCAGCAATAACCATAGAACGCCCGCTACATCCAGGCTGAGCCGGCTAAGTCTGTGGCGCGCAAGGCCGAACGGGTGATCCATCTTATCGACGACCTGCTGCCCAAGCTGTTTGAGCTGAAGGCACAATCCCTTTCCAGGGCGGTCACCGAGCGTTATTGCCTGCTTGCCCACAAGCACCAGGTGGTGCGCATAGAGATTCAGCCCAGCGGTGTTTCCCGGTTGTTCTCTGAGGATGGGGAGGAGATACGCTTCGACCGCTCCGCAGGTGAAAACCAGATATTCGCCACTGCGTTGTTTGCTGGGCTCGCCCAGGTTTCCGGATACCACATTCCCCTGGTGGTGGACACGCCGCTCGCCCGGCTGGATAGTCAGCATCGGGCGAACCTGCTGCACTACTGGACTTCCGATCCAGACCGCCAGGTCATCCTGTTATCCCAGGACAGGGAGGTGGATGAGGGTCTGGCGCGCTCGCTCGAGCCCCATCTCGCCAAGACCTACCTCCTAGAGACCCACCCGCTGGGCGGGGGGGTGTACCGCACCGTGGCGCATGGAAACGAATACTTTAGGGGGGGAGCATGACCGACTTCGAGACCACAAAGGCTTGGTGGGCCGACTACAACACCAGCTCGGACGCGGCCCAAGTGGGGCGGGAACTGTTCAATCGTCTGGGCTTCTCGGCCCATTACCAGCTGGCTCGCCTGGCCATCGGGCGCTCCTTGGGCGAGCCGGATTACCCTTCAGCGGCTCCCGATGCACGCGGCAACCCGATGATCAAGGGGAATCTGCTGTTCGGTGATGAAAAGGTAGGTGGTCTGCTCTGGCTGGCGCTGCTAGTGGAAAGCCTCCAGCGCCATTTTCCCAAGAGGGCTATCACCTTGGATGTGTTGCAAAGCGCGGTGCGCGATCATTGGCGGCGTGGCATATCCCTGCTGCAGCAGGAGTGGGACGATGCGGGTGGTGATTACGGGCGCTTTGTCGATCTCCTGATCACCCGTCGCGCGGCCTTGCCGGAAGATGTTGCAGGGCCGGGCGAGTTGAAGGAAAGACCGCCGACTCCCCTTATGGTGCCCAAAGCGGTATGGCTGGAGCTCGGTAAGCATGTTGACATGGGCGAGCCAGCCCGATGGTTGCTCAACGGCCGTGGGTATTCGCCCAATGTGGCCATCATGGGACAAGCTGGCTCCGGCAAGACGCAAATGATGCTCAAGCTGCTCTCTCAGCTTCGCAGCCAAACCGGGGCACTAGTCCTGCTCATCGACGCCGGCAAGGACGAATTGGCGGATAGGCCCGATTTGGCGCGCGAGCTGGGGGCAACCGTGCTGAAGGTTCCCAGGCAACCCATCCCCTTGGACATGTTCCATGGCTCCACAGAAAGCTCAGAGACAGCAAGGGATGTCACTGTCGCCTTTAGGGAGTCTTTGGACAAGGCGCTTCGGGACGGGCTCACGGACAATCAGAAAATGCGCGTTTTGGAAGGGCTCAAACCGATGTTCGGCAGACGTGAACAGGTCACTCTGCCGGACATCAAGCAGGCCATGGACCGCTATTACGAGGAAAACAACGTGCGCCAGGATAGGGTTGTGACTATCCTGAATGAACTGTGTCAGTACACCCTGTTCACGCCGGAGATGGGGCCAGCAGAATTCTTCGGCAGGAGCTGGATACTGGCCTTCGGTGGGGCACCTGAGGAGAGTCGGCGCTTGGCAGTATTCTTGTTGTTCGATGCACTGCACCGGTATCTGCAGACGCTTCCGGAAGCGCCTATGGACAGTGACGGTCACCGCGCAATCGGCATGGCAGTGGCGGTGGACGAGGCGCGTCCGCTGCTGGCGGCGAAGCATGATGGGCTGAGCAAAATGGTTAGGCTGCACCGCTCGCATGGGCTGACTGTGTTCATGGCCTCGCAGAGTCCGGATGACTATGAGGGCCAATCGGACGATTACATGGAACAGATCGGCCTGCCCATTTGTTTCCGCACAAACGCCACGAGTACCGCAGTCCTCAACAACATGTTCAGGTCCAAGCCCAACTTCGCCAGCCTGGAGCCGGGTACTTGCCTGACAGTGCTGGAAGGGCAGAGCACAAGAGTTAAGGCATGGTGAATTGATAGGGGAGAATCCGCAGGTGTCACCCGAACATGTGAGAGGGCGCAAGAAAAGGTCAACCGAGAACGGTTGACCTTTTTTCTGAAAACGATCATCCCCAGCCGCAAGGCGACGCGGGACTATTTGAAGCAAGCTGGCTCAGATGAAGAAGCGTGATACTTTCGAAGAGGACATCCTCGCCGCTTACGAAAAAGGCGAGCCCAAGTCCGTTGCGCCCCCGCGTCAGAATAGTTGCCGCCTCGATATGATCTTGAACTTGGAGGCGATAAGGAAGAGCGATGGCAAGACATGGAGAAGCATTCAAGAACCGGGCCGTAGCGCGGTTGTTGCCAACGGAGAGCACCGATGTGGCGCTGGCGCCGCAGGTGCCGGTGAGGGAAGGTGCCGGTGAGGGAAGCCTGATGCCGTTGCACGCGCCAACCAGGTCCTCATGCCATGCTGCTTTCTGCGACCAGTCCCGATGGGAGGGTTGATCCTGATCATGGACACTACATTCAAGACTGTTGTATCTTGTTAATGGAAAGCGCGTATTTCCAACCCCCTGACAGATTGAGGAAAGGTATATCCCATGAAAGCATTGATGACTGTTGTACTGTCCGCCGCCGCTCTTCTGAGCACCGGTTCCGCGCTGGCCAACGAAGCACTGGCCAAGAAGAATCTGTGCACGAGCTGTCATGCCGTCGACAAGAAGATGATAGGCCCGTCCTTCAAGGAAATCGCTGCCAAGCACAAGGGCGATGCTGGGGCTGAGGCCAAGCTGGTCAATGCCATCAACAAAGGCAGCAAGGGTGTCTACGGCCAAGTCCCCATGCCGCCGCAGGCCAAGGCGGCTGCAGACGCGCCTGCTTTGGCCAAATGGATTCTGAGTCTTTGAGACGCTTCGGCCGAAAAGAAAAGGCGGGCTTGTCCCGCCTTTTTTCTTGCCTGCCGGATACCGGTATCTGATGAGTTTTCCCTGTAAACGGGGTCAGCTGCCGGACCAGGGTTCCTGGCGGGCGGCGAGCTTGCCGGGCTTGTGCAGCCGGCACTGGTTGCCGCCGTTGCGTTTTGCTTCATACATGGCTTCGTCTGCGTACAGGATCAACTGCTTGCAATCGCTGCCATGGGCGGGATAGAGCGAGATGCCGATGCTGGGCGAGATGCCGATTTCGCGGCCGTCGAGATGGAAGGGGCGGTTGAGGGCGCAACGGATTTTCTCGGCCACGAGCAGGGCCTGATCCGTTCCCGGCGTGTTGTTTAGCAGAACCAGGAATTCGTCGCCGCCAAGGCGTCCGACGGTGTCGGATTTGCGTATGCACTCGACGAGCCGGCGAGCGGTTTCCTGCAACAGCAGATCGCCGACATGATGGCCGAGGCTGTCATTGACGATCTTGAATTTGTCGAGGTCGAGGTAGAGCAGCGACAGCGGTATGCCGTTGCGTTCGGCCGCGCACAACGCATTCAACACGCGATCGTGCAGCAGTTCGCGATTGGGCAGGTCGGTCAGCGGGTCGTGGCGTGCACTGTGCTGCAGCGCCATTTCCATTTTTTTGCGCTCGATGGCGGTGGCGATCTGGGTGGAAATGAACTGCATCAGTTCCATGTCGCCCTGATCGTAGAGTGCATTGTCGCCGGCTGTCACCGCCAGTGCGCCGATGATGCGCTGCCCGGATTTGAGCGGTACGCCGAGCCAGGTGCCTGAGTTTTGCCTGGCATCCGGCGGCAACTGCCGGGCTTTTTCGCCGCGGATGACTTCCTCGCACAGTCCCGTCATGCAGGGGTTCCGCCCTGCGCAAGCTTCGCCGTGCGCGTTGGCGTGGTAGGGGAAATCGAGGGCATCCGTTTTCCCGTCGTGAAGCGCAATGCCGAAGCCGGCCAGCGGCAGCAGGCCGCCGACGATACGATGGATTTGCCGGAACAGGGCCGGCAGGTCTTCGGCCGCATGCACCGCTTCGGAAATGGCATAGAGGGCGGCCTGCAACGATTCGGCACGCTTGCGCTCGGTGATGTCGCGCGCCACGGCCACCCGCATCCTGTCCGCCTCCGACCAGCGCGCCGACCACATGAGGTATACGGTGCGGCCATCCTTGCGCACGTAACGGTTCTCGAAACACGGCAGTGTTTGTCCGGACTGGACTCGTTCCGCCACCCGCAGGGTGCGCGCGAGATCCTCGGGGTAAATGAATTCCGCCATGTTGCGGCCGATCATTTCTTCCGGCGCATAGCCGAAAATGCGCTCGCCCGCTGCGCTGACATAAGCAAAATTTCCCTGCCGGTCCACGATGCAGATGGCATCGAGCAGCAGGTCCATCACATTGTGCAGTGGGAGTTTGCCTGTGTGCATGAAAGTAGGAAGTGTTGCGGCGTTTCCGATGAAACCCTTGAAACCGTCATTATCGCCCGATTATCCGGCGTTTTTTTGCAGGCGACGGCCAGTGCCGCTCCGGTATCATGGGTGTCTGCGGTGCCGGCCCGGTTTGCCGGCGCGGAATTTCGTGGCAATACCCGTTTGCATAACAGACTTTCCCTTTCCTGGCTGATCCTGCTTGGCGCATTGACCGCCATCGGGCCATTGTCCATCGACATGTACCTGCCGGCTTTTCCAGCGGTGGAACAGGAGCTGGGCGCCGATCCCGGTTCGATGGAATACACACTGTCGGGCTTTTTCATCGGCATGGCCCTGGGGCAGCTGTTTTACGGCCCAATGAGCGACAGGTTCGGGCGCCGCCGGCCGCTGCTGGCCGGGCTGTCCCTCTATGTCCTGGCATCCTTGGGCTGTGCCTATGCGGGCAACACAGCCTTGCTGGTGGGTTTGCGCTTTCTCGAGGCGCTGGGCGGCTGTGCGGGCATGGTCATCAGCCGTGCCGTGGTACGCGACCGCTGCGGCGCGCGCGATTCGGCGCGCGCTTTTTCCCTGCTGATCCTGGTCATGGGGCTGGCCCCCATCCTTGCGCCCCTGATCGGCGGTGCCATCGCGGCATGGCTGGGCTGGCGCGAGATTTTCCTGCTGCTGGCCCTGTATGGCGCCATCGCCTGCCTCGCCGTGTATCGCGGCCTGCCGGAAACGCACGACATCCGCCACGAGCCGCCGCTGCGTCCAGCCAGGGTGGCGGCGGATTATGGCCGCCTGCTGATGTCGCGCGGTTTCATCGGCTACACTCTGGCCGGCGGCCTGGCTTTTGCCGGCATGTTCGCCTATATCGCCGGCTCGCCTTTCGTCCTGATCCAGCTCTACGGCATTCCTGCCGAACACTTCGGCTGGGTGTTCGGCGCGAATGCATTGGGCTTTGTCGTCGCCAGCCAGGTCAATGCCCGCCTGCTGCAATTTCGCAGCCTGACCTGGTTGTTGCATCATGCCATCTGGCTGCCGGCATTGGCCGGACTGGCGCTGGGGCTGGGGAGCATTCTGGGCTGGCTGGCGCTGCCGCTGGCCATGGCGGGTTTTTTTCTTTATGTTGCCAGTCTCGGCTTCATCGGCCCCAACACCACGGCGGCCGCGCTTGCCACCCATGGACAACAGGCCGGTACCGCTTCAGCGCTCATGGGGGCGCTGCAGTTCGGCATCGCCACCCTGTCCGGTGCCATGGTGGGCTTCTGGCATGACGGCACTGCGCGCCCGCTCATGCTGGTGATGGCTTTCTGCGGTGCCGGCGCCTGGCTGGCGCACCGTTGGCTGGCGGCGCCATTGCGCCATCATCGCTGAACTACTCGTGCCGCAAGGCGTCGATGGGATTGAGGCTCGCTGCCCGCCGCGCGGGGAAGAAACCGAAAATGACGCCGATGGCGGCGGCGAAAAGGAAAGCCAGCAGGTTGATGCCGGGGTTGAACAGAAAGGGCACCTGCATGAGATAGGCGAGTCCCACCGAGGCCGCCATGGCGAGAACGATGCCGACCAGCCCGCCGAAGGCCGACAGCACCACCGCCTCGATCAAAAACTGCAGCAGCACTTCCCTTTCCAGCGCGCCGATGGCAAGACGAATGCCGATCTCGCGCGTGCGCTCGGTGACCGACACCAGCATGATGTTCATGATGCCGATGCCGCCCACCAGCAGGCTCACCGCAGCGACCGCGCCAAGCAGGGTGGTCATCACGCGGATGGTGCCGGTGAGGGTGTCGGCGATCTGGCGGGTATCGAATACGGTGAAGTTGTTGTCCTCGTTGTCCGCGAGCTTGCGCCGCTCGCGCATGAGTTGCTCGATCTGTTTCTTCACCTTGTCGGTGGGGACCCCGTCCTTGACCGATACCATCAGCGCGCGCACGTCGGTGTTGCCGGTGAGCCTGCGCTGCACGGTCCTGAGCGGCATGACGATGGTATCGTCCTGGTCCGAACCCATGGCCGACTGACCCTTGGGGGCCAGAAGACCGATGACTTCGCAGGAGAATTGCTTCACGCGGATCTCTCCGCCTATGGGGTTCATGTTGCCGAACAGCTCGCGCCGGATGGTGGCGCCGATCACGCACACGGCCTTGCCTGCGTGCACCTCGCTGTCGTTGAAGAGGCGGCCATCGGCTAGCTTCCAGTTGCCGGCGATGAAATAGTCGGTGGTGCTGCCGGTGATGCTGGTGGCCCAGTTGTTGGCGCCGGCGATCACGGTCACCGAGCGGTTGACGGTGGGCGCCACCACGTTGATGCCGCTGATCTGGTTTTTCAGGGCCTCGGCATCATCGATCTTGAAAGGGGGCGCGCCAAGGTAACCGAAGCCGGCGAGGCGCTGGCCGGGGCGCACGGTAAGAAGGTTGGTGCCCAGGCTGGAAATCTGATCGGATACCGCCTTGGTGGCGCCGTTGCCGAGGGTGACCATGGTGATCACCGCCGCCACGCCGATGACGATGCCCAGAATGGTGAGAAAGGAACGCAGCAGGTTGCGCCGGATGGCGCGCAGCGCAAGCAGCAGCGTGTTCCAGATCACGGGTGTGCCTCCTGCCGGCCTTCGTCGATGTCGACGCGGCCGTCCTTGAAGTGCACGGTGCGCCTGGCACAGGCGGCGATATCGTGTTCATGCGTGACCATCAGCACGGTGATGCCGCGGTCGCGGTTGAGGCCGGCGATCAGATCCATGATTTCGTGGCTGGTGCGGGTGTCGAGGTTGCCGGTGGGCTCGTCCGCCAGCAACACCTGCGGGCGGGTGACGATGGCACGCGCAATGGCCACGCGCTGCTGCTGACCACCGGAAAGCTCGCCCGGGGTGTGGTGCTCCCAGCCTTTCAGACCCACGGCTTCCAGCGCCTCGCGCGAGGCGGCGTGCCGTGAGGCGGCAGGCTCGCCGCGATAAAGCAGGGGCAGTTCGACGTTTTCCAGCGCGGTGGTGCGCGAAAGCAGGTTGAAGCCCTGGAACACGAAACCGAGGTAATTGCGGCGCAACAGTGCGCGCTGGTTGCGGCTGAGTCTTTCCACCTGCACGTCCTGGAAGAAATAGCTGCCGCTCGTTGGTGTGTCCAGACAGCCGAGGATGTTCATCACCGTGGACTTGCCCGAGCCGCTGGGACCCATGACGGCGACGAAGTCACCGGCCGCGATTTCCAGGTCCACCCCCCGCAGGGCCTGAAAAGCGGCCTGACCGTGGCCATAGGTCTTGGTGATGTTGGCAAGCCGGATCAGCGGCCCGGTCGATGCGGTCATTTGGCCGGCGTAACCGAATCGGTGATCACCGCCATGCCGGGTTTGAGATCGCCTTCCAGCACTTCGGTCATGCGGCCGTTGGTCAGGCCGGTCTTGATCCTGATCGCGACAGGCTGGCCGTCTTTCAGTATCCACACGCGCTTGCCGCCGTTGCCTTTTTCGCCGTTGCGGGGAGTGCGCGTGCCGGTCGTGCGCGGCATGCGCGGCAGCAGCGACGAAAGTATGCCGCCGGCGCTTGACGCCTTGGCACTGTTCGCGGCGGGTGTGTAGCGCAGCGCGGCGTTGGGCACCAGCAGCGCGTTTTCCCGAACCGCGGTGCTGATTTCGGCCGTGGCGGTCATGCCCGGGCGCAGGCTCAGGTCCTCGTTGCTGACCTTGAGCACGGCAGGATAGGACACCACGCCTTCGCTGACGCGCGAACCGTAGCTGACGCGGCTGATCGTGGCGGGATACTTGCGGCCGGGATAGGCATCCACGTTGAAGGTGGCCTGCTGGCCTTCCCGCACCTGGCCAACGTCGGCTTCGTCCACGTCCACTTCCAGTTCCATCTCCGACAGGTCCTCGGCCAGGGTGAACAGCACCGGTGTCTGCAGCGAGGCGGCCACAGTCTGGCCCGGTTCGACTTTCCTGGCCAGCACCACGCCGTTGATGGGCGAGCGTATGCTGGCCTTGGACAGGTTGGTTTCATCGGAACTCAGCGTGGCGAGCGCCTGCGACACGCTGGCTTTCGCGCTGGCGAGGCCAGCCTCGGCGCGGGCAAGCTGGGCTTCGGCATTTTCCATTTCGGCGCGCGACGGCACCTTGCCGCCCGAGAGCTTGTGCACCTCCTGCAGGCGCCGCAGGTTGGCGCGCGCTTCGGTCAGCGTGGCTTCGGACTGGCGTACGCCGGCTTCGGCCGCGACCAGCGCGGCGCGTGATCTGGCAATCTGGTCATTGAGCCTGGCCGTGTCCAGCCGTGCCAGTTCCTGGCCTTTTTTCACGCGGTCGTTGATGTCGACCAGCACCTTGTCGATGATGCCGGAAAGTTCGCTGCCGACATCCACCTGGTTGGTGGGCTGCAGCTTGCCGGTGGCCGAGACGCTGACTTCGAGGCGGCCGCGGGCGATGGTCTCGGTTTCGTAGCGCGGCGCTTTGGAATCGCTGCCGGACAAGAGTAAATACAGGCCGACGCCCATGACGAGCAGCAGTGCGGCGCCTGCAAGCAGCAGCCAGCGTCGAGTGAACGGACCGCCTGCCTCTGTGCCCAGGAGTTTGTTTGCGGCTTCGATGTGGCGGGCTTCTGCAATGCGGGGGGTCGTCATGCGGTGTCCTTGCCGGTGGGACTGGTTTCGGCCCGAGGCGGCCAGCTGCCGCGCTGGGATTGGTTTTCCGGCGGCGACCAGCCTCCGCCCAAGGCCTTGTACAAACGGATCAGCGCCGAGATGCCGTCGGCGCGGGTGCTGGCGAGGCTATCTTCCACCGCCAGCATGCTGCGTTCGGTGTCCAGCACCGACTGGAAGTCGATGAGGCCCGCGCTGTATCGATTGCGCGCCAGCAGCGCGGCATTGCGTGCCGAGATGGCGGCATTGCCGAGGGCGCGCTCGCGTTCGCGGCTTTTTGCCAGCGCGACCAGGGCGTTTTCCACCTCGCCCAGCGCATCGAGCACGGTCTGCTCGTAACTGATCAGCGCCTGTTCGCGCACGGCGTCCTGGATATCGACCTGGGCGCGCAGGCGGCCGGCATTGAAAATGGGGGCGCTGATGCCGGCCAGGAGCGAGTAGGTGTCCGCGCCGCCGTTGCCGAGTGCGCCAAAGCGCAGAGCTTCGAGGCCGATGGAGCCGGTCAGGTTGATGCTCGGATAACGTGCCGCCTCGGCCACGCCCACGCGTGCGGTTTCCGCCGCCAGCCTGCGTTCGGCTGCGCGCACGTCTGGGCGCTGGCGCAGGGTGTCGGCGGGGATGCCGATGGCGACCGTGGCCGGTGCGTCGGGCAGGCGCGCGGGCGCCGCGGTCAGGCGTTCGTGCAGGCTGCCGGGCGGATTGCCGAGCAGGATGGCGAGGCGGTTTTCCGCCTCGGCATAGCTTCGCTCCAGATTGGGCATCTGGGCGCGCGTCTGTTCGTAGTTGGTACGCGCCTGCTCCACGTCCTGGCTGCTGACCAGCCCGGCTTGGGCGCGCCAGTCTGTGAGCTGCAGGGTCTCGGCCTGGCTGGCGAGATTGTCGCGCGCAATTCTCAGGCGCAACTGGTAGGCGCGCAATTCGACATAATTGAGCGCGATCTCGGCGGCGAGCGAAACCTGGACGTCATGCAGGCCGGCTTCGCTCGATTGCAGGTCGGCCTCGGCCGCCTCGATGCTGCGCCGGGTGCCGCCGAACACGTCAATTTCCCAACTGGCGTCGAAGCCGGCGCCATAGACGTTGCGCGCTGCGCCGGTACCGGTTTCCGCACTGGATTTGCTGCGGCGCGCATCGAGTGAGGCATCCACGCCGGGAAACAACCCCGCCTCGGCGACGGTGCGGCGGGCGCGTGCCTCGCGCAATCTGGCCTGTGCGCTGCGCATGTCCGGGCTGGCTTGCAGCGCCTCTTCCACCAATGCGGACAGCAGGGGGTCGTTGAGACTGCGCCACCACTGGCTGATGTCGCTTGCCGCTTCGCTGCGCACGATTTCCTTGCCGGCTTCGGCCTGGCTCCAGCCTTGTGGCAGGAAAGGAATGAACGATTGGTAGTCCGGCCCGACCATGGCACAGCCGGAGAGCAGACTGCAGGGGAGGAGTATGGCGAACGTTTTCTTCATGGACGGCGGTGTGCTGGTTGTTATGAGGCAGGATATTTCATGTGCAGTTCCCGTAAGCATGTCGAAGCGACCTATTCGTGTCGTGGCCGCCTGCGGCAGCTTGCCGCAGGCGCGGTGTCGTCAAGAAAGCATTCGACATGGCGGGCGCCGTCGAGGAACATGGCAAGGTCGAATTCGTCCGCCGTCTGATCGAGCTGCCGCTCGAAACGCTCGGGTTCGCTGACGCCTTCGTAAATTTCCATCCACAGGGCGGGTTCATCGCGTTTTTTCAGCAGTTTTCCGCCGATGCCGCTGCGGCAGGCCAGGCGCGCCTGCATGCTGCGCACCAGCAGTTCAGCTTCTTCGGCGTTTTTCTCGCTGACGCGGTAGTAGATGTAGTAATTCAAGGCAGGGTGTAGGGCTGCGGCTTGAGCGACAGCACCGGACCGTCTGCGCTTTTCCAGTGGATGGGCTGATTCGCCGCCACGCTTTCGATCTGCGCCACGGCCAGTAGATCGAAACCGCCGCCTGGGGCGGGTGCGGCGTTGACCACCATGCCCGAGGCCTGGCCGTCCATGTCGGGTGTGTAGAGGTTGTCGCCCGCCATGGGTGCGTCGGCGCCATCCAGATGCGCGAGATACATGCGGCGCTTGAGCCGGCCGAGATACTGGGTGCGGGCGACGATTTCCTGCCCGGGATAGCAGCCTTTCTGGAAACTCACGCCGCCCAGCACTTCCCAGTTGACCATTTGCGGCACGAACTCCTCTTGGGTGGCGGCCACGATCATGGGAATGCCGCTGGATACCCGCACCCAGTCCCACACCGCGGCGCCGACGGGCGTGGCGCGCTTGGCCAGCGCCGTCCAGGCGGCGGAAGCTTTTTCGGGGGCGAGCGAAAGCACGAACCTGTCGGCGCCGATGCGCACGGTCAGTCCCTGCTCGCCGGCCCGGGTCTTCATCGTGCCCTCGGGCAGGGGCAGGCCGGCATCATCCAGGGCGGCGGCGGCCTGCGGCCCGGCCAACACCAGGCGCACGTTCTCGTCGGTGGCGTCGCGCGCGACGACTCTGGAACGCAGAATGAACATCTTCAGGCGCTTCAAGACCGCTTCGCGGATGTCGCCCGACATCTGCAGGCAGGTGTCGGCGCCGTTTTTCCACATCAGGAAGTTCGCCAGCATGCGACCCTTGGGTGAGCAGTAGCCGTTCCAGGCTGCGGCGTCGGCGGAAAGGCCGCGCACGTCGTTGGTGAACTGGTTTTGCAGGAACTCGGCGGTGTCTTCGCCGGAAAAGGCCAGCAGGCCCAGTTGCGAGAGGTCGGACACGACCGTGCCGTTTTGCGCGGCGGCGAGTTCCCCGGCGGGGTTGCCGAAATCGAGCACGCGGCCGTCGTCGATGCGCGCGCCCTGTCGACCGAGAAATTCTTGCCAAGTGGAAATCATGGTGCTGCAATCCTCGTATGAATACAGCAAATTCTACATGTTTCTGCCGCTGGAACTGACCCTGCGGCCGTCCAGGATTTATGCCGCAGTGCTGGCCTGTGCGCACGGCTTTGCCCTTGTCGGGCTTTGGCTGGCTGAGCTGCCGCTCTGGGCTCGGGCGGCCCTGAGCCTTGTCCTTGCGGCCAGCGGGTCTTTGGCATGGCGGGAAATCTCGAGCGGGCCGTCGCGTTTGCGCATCAGCCAGTCCGGCCGGATCGAGGTGTTCGACGGGGAATGGCAGCCTGCCCATGTCCGCGGCCGACCGGTCGTGCTGCCATGGCTGGTGAGCCTTGGGCTTGTGACGGAAACCGGCAGGTACTGCAGGCTGCTGCTTTGGCGCGACAGCGCAGAAAATGAACTTCAAAGAAAACTCAGAGTCTGGCTTCGATGGGGCCCGCTGTGGGGCCGTTGAATTTTCCGGGTAAGGAACATTTTGGCCTGACTCGGCGGAGAATGAAAATGAAATCCAGAACAGCTTTCATTGCACTGGTGCTGTCGATCGCTTGCCTGACCAGCGCCTACATGCCGGTAAGCCCACCGCCGTGTCCGGCCGGTGCGGGGTCGGCCTCGGACTTCGCCGCCCCGGAAAGCGTGGTGCGCAACTATCTGGCGGCCGTCGACCGGGGTGAACTGCTGAGCTTTGAACGCAGGCTCGAGCGTGCCGACATCAATGTGGTTCGCGTTCAGTACAACTATCTCATCGCCAGCGGTGCAACGGAAACACGGGTTTATTCGACGCTGAAGGAGCCCATGCCGGTGCCCGAGCGGCCGGAATACATGGTGATCGGGGTGTGTTCGGCGATGGTGGACGGCAGCATCGTCGAGACGGAGTCGCACGTCCTGCTGAAGTGACGGGTCTTTTCAGAACTCCGGCATCATCACTTCGCACACGCCCGGACAGACCAGGCCGGGGCGCGGGTTGAGGATGGTGTTGCCGCCTACCGGCAGCATGCCGGGATAGTCGCGGCTGTAGTGCAGGCCGCGGCTCTCGTGGCGCAGCATGGCCGAGCGGACGATGAGGTCGGCGGTCAGCACCAGGTTGCGCAATTCGATCAGATCGTGGGTCACGCGGAAATTCTGGTAGAACTCGTCGATCTCGTCCTGTAATAAACGTATGCGGTGCGCGGCGCGCGCCAGGCGCTTGTTGGTGCGCACGATGCCGACATAGTCCCACATGAAGCGCCTGAGTTCGGCCCAGTTGTGCGAGATGACGATTTCCTCGTCGGCGTCGGTGACGCGCGACTCGTCCCATTCCGGGATGGTATCGGAGACGGAGGGGGAGTTCTCCAGGATGTGGCGTGCGGTCGCGCGCCCGAACACCAGGCATTCCAGCAGCGAATTCGAGGCCAGGCGGTTGGCGCCGTGCAGTCCGGTGAAGGCGACTTCGCCCACGGCGTAGAGGTTGCACAGGTCGGTGCAGCCCCACATGTCGGTGACCACCCCGCCGCAGGTGAAGTGCGCGGCCGGTACCACCGGGATGGGCTCCTGGGTCATGTCGATGCCCAGTTCCGACAGCTGGCGGAAGATGTTGGGGAAGTGCTCGATGATGAATCTGGCCGGCTTGTGCGAGATGTCGAGGTAGACGCAGTCGAGGCCGCGCTTTTTCATTTCGTAGTCGATGGCGCGCGCCACCACGTCGCGCGTGGCGAGCTCGGCGCGCGGGTCGTGCTCGGGCATGAAGCGGGTGCCGTCGGGCAGCTTGAGCACGCCGCCTTCGCCGCGCACCGCCTCGCTGATGAGAAAGGACTTGGCCTGCGGATGGTACAGGCAGGTGGGATGGAACTGGATGAATTCCATGTTGCCCACGCGGCAGCCCGCGCGCCAGGCCATGGCGATGCCGTCCCCGGTCGAGGTGTCGGGGTTGGTGGTGTAGAGGTAGACCTTGCCGGCGCCGCCGGTAGCCAGCACCACGTAGCCGGCGGCGAAGGTCTCCACCCTGCCGGTGGCGTTGTTGAGCGCGTACACCCCGTACACGCGGCGCTCGTCGCCGCCGGCGCGGCGCCCGGTGATGAGATCGATGGCGAGGTGGTTCTCCAGCAGGCGGATGTTGGGGTGGTTGCGGATGCGGCTTGCGAGCGAAGTCTGTACCACGCGCCCGGTGGCGTCGGCGGCGTGCACCACGCGGCGCTCGCTGTGGCCGCCTTCGCGCGTGAGGTGATAACCGCCGGATGTGGGCTCGTGGGTGAACGCCACGCCCTGTGCCGCCAGCCAGTCAATCATTTCCCTGCCCTGGCTGACCACGAAGCGGGTGACTTGCTCGTCGCACAGGCCGGCGCCGGCGATCAGGGTGTCGCGGATGTGGGCTTCCACCGAGTCATGGCTGTCCAGTACCGCGGCGATGCCGCCCTGGGCCCAGGCGCTGGCGCTGTCCAGCAGTTCGCGCTTGGTCAGGATGGTGACATGCTTGTGCTCCGCGAGATGGAGCGCGGTGGTGAGGGCGGCGAGGCCGCTGCCGATGATGAGGACTTCGCAATTGTGCATGATTGGGTGCTAATCATATAGGCGGAAGGCCCGGCAGGGCCTTTCCGACTGAACTTTTTTTGCGGCCTGGGGTCGGAAAGTGCGTTATACGCTCGCATAATACTAAGCAAAACAAGCATGTTGTCAGGGGGGACTGTGGATCGCGAGCTTGACCAGGAGCTGGTCGAACGTGCGCAAAGAGGCGACAAGCGGGCTTTTGAACTGCTGGTGGCGAAATACCAGCGCAAGCTCGCGCGCCTGCTGTCGCGCATGGTGCGCGACCCGGCCGAGATCGAGGACATCACCCAGGAGTCCTTCATCAAGGCCTATCGGGCGCTGCCGCAGTTCCGCGGCGACAGCGCGTTTTATACCTGGCTGTACCGCATTGCGGTGAATACGGCCAAGAACTATCTGGTGGCGCGCGGCCGGCGCGCGCCGACCACGACGGAGTACAGCAGTGAGGAGGCTGAGGGCTTCGAGGATGCCGAACTGCTGCGTGACATCGCCACGCCCGACGCCGAACTGCAGACCAAGCAGATCGCCAATGCGGTGAACAAGGCGGTCGAGGAGCTGCCGGAAGAATTGAGGACGGCCATTACCCTGCGCGAAATCGAGGGCCTGTCCTATGAGGAAATCGCGCAAATGATGGACTGCCCGATCGGCACCGTGCGTTCGCGGATTTTTCGCGCGCGCGAGGCGATCGCGGAGGAAATACGGCCCATGCTTGGCACGGGCAAGGACAAGAGGTGGTAGCCATGCAAAACACGCAAGCAATTGCATCCGACGACACGCACACCGACTGGCTGTCCGAACTGATGGACGGCGAGGGTGGTCACGACGAGCGCGAAGACGGCATCAGGCGACTGTGCCGCGATGCCGCCGCGCGCGAGCGCTGGTCACTGTACCACGGCATCGGCGATGCCATGCGCGGCATGCCGCAACTGTCGCCCGATTTCGAGCGCAGCTTCCGGGCGCGCCTGGCCGCCGAGCCCACGGTGCTGGCGCCGCGCCTGCGCCGCTATGCCGCCCCCGCGGCCATGGCGCTTGCGGCGTCCCTGGCAGTGGTTTCCGTGGTGGCCATGCTGCCCGGCCTGAATGATGCCGATACTCCTCGGCTTGTCCAGGACGCACGCCGGCAAAAGATGGAAACAGCGATGGCGCCTTATCTGGTGGCGCATCAGGAATTCTCGCCCGTGGCAGTGGCCTCGCCTTACCAGAGTGCCGTAATGAGCGTGGAAGAGCCGGCGAAATGATGCTCGCGGCGTCACGGCTTGCTGCGCTGTTCCTTCCGCTGCTGCTGGCGGCCCAGGCCGTGCCGGCGGCCGATGCAGTCGATTTGATGAACCGCGCCGCCAGGGCCGCGCGCCAGCTCGACTATGCCGGCACCTATACCTATCACCACGGCGAGCATGCCGAAGTGCTGCGCGTGTCGCATCGCGTCGAAGGCAGGAAGGAACTGCAGAAGGTCGAGGTGCTGGACGGCCCGCATCGCGAGTTCATCCGCATCGATGACGACATCTACTGCCATCTTGCCGACGGCAAGACCGTGCGCGTCGACAAGAGCGCGGTGCAGCGCTTTTTCCCGGCGGTGCTGCCCGGCGAGCCCGCGCGCCTGAAAGCCCATTACATCCCCAAACTGGGCGCGCGCGAAAAGGTGGCGGGGCGCGACTGCCAGATACTGATCCTGGAGCCGCGCGACGGCTATCGCTATACACAGATGGTCTGGGTCGACCGCGCCACCTCGCTGCCGCTGAAATCGCAGACCGTGAATGAGCACGGCACGCGCGTATCCATGTTCATATTCTCCGAGGTCGATATCGGCAAAGCCCCGGACAAGGCCCTGTTCGACGTGCGCATGGCCGGCAAGCGCACGCAGGCAGCTGGCTTTACTGCCGGCGCCCAGGATGACGTCTGGGAGCTGTCTCCTCCGCCGGGCTATGTGCGCATCCTCGAAAGCATGCGCCCCCTGCCCGGGGTGAAAAGCCCGGTACTGCACAGCGTCTATTCCGACGGCATGAGCAACCTCTCGGTGTTCATCGAACCCATCATCGACGGCGAGGTCGGCATGGAAGGCCTGTCCACCGAAGGCGCCATGAGCGTGTACGCGCGGCGCGTGGGCGACCACAAGGTGACCGCCTTGGGCGAAGTGCCGCCGGCGGCCCTGCTGGAGACGGCCAACTCGGTGCGCAGGAAATAAGCCCGTCGGCATGCTGGAACAACACGCGATCGTCCTCAAAACCGAAGGCGGCAAGGCCTGGGTGGAAGCACGCGAATCCGGCACCTGCGGCAGTTGCGGCGCGGGCGGATGTTCCACGCGCAGGCTGGCCGATCTTTTTGGCCGGCGCGAGCGCGCTTTCCCGGTGGACAACGTGCTGCAGGCGCAAACCGGCGAACGCGTGGTGATCGGCATCCCGCCCGGTGCGCTGTGGCAGTCCGCGCTTCGACTCTACGGCCTGCCGCTTTTGCTGCTGTTTGCGGGCGGACTTCTGGGGCAGCAGCTGCAGGGCGATGCGGTCGCGGTCGCGGGCGCCGCCGGCGGACTGCTGCTGGCTGCGCTGGCGCAGAAATTCCTCGGTTTTGCCCGGGCTTTCCGGCCGGTCATGCTGCGGCGTGACAATCAGGCTTTGTAGTAGTCGTCAAATCGTGTTGAAGAGGTTGGTCATGAAGCATTCCGTTCTCAAGGGACTGTTTGGCGCAGTGCTGCTGGTGTTTGCCGCGGCGCAGGCGGCGGTACTGGATGTGGCGGACCTGGTCGAGAAAAACGGCCCCGCCGTAGTCAACATCAGCACTACCAAGATCGTGCAGACGCCGCAGGGCGGCTTTCCAGTGCCCGACGACGATGAGATGTACGATTTTTTCCGCCGTTTTTTTCCGCCCGGCGCCTTCCCGCGCGGCGGCCCGATGCGCGAGATTCCCACGCACGGTGCAGGTTCCGGCTTCATCGTCAGCAGCGACGGATACATCCTGACCAATGCCCACGTGGTGCAGGGCGTGGACGAGGTCACGGTCAAGCTGACCGACAAGCGCAAGTTCACCGCCAGGGTGATCGGCTATGACACCCGTACCGACATCGCCGTCATCAAGATCAATGCCTCCGATCTGCCCACGGTAAAAATCGGCGATCCCGACAAGCTGCGCGTGGGCGAGGCGGTGGTGGCCATCGGTTCGCCCTTCGGCTTCGAGAACAGCGTGACCGCAGGCATCGTCTCGGCCAAGGGGCGTTCGCTGCCGTCGGAAAACTATGTGCCTTTCATCCAGACCGATGTCGCGGTCAATCCCGGCAATTCTGGCGGCCCGCTGTTCAACCTGCGCGGCGAGGTGGTGGGCGTGAATTCGCAAATCTATACCCGCAGCGGCGGCTACCAGGGCCTGTCCTTTGCCATTCCCATCGACCTGGCGATGGACGTCGCCGGCCAGATCAAGAGTGGCGGCAAGGTCGCGCGCGGCTGGCTGGGCGTGGCCATCCAGGAGGTCAGCGCCGACCTTGCCGAATCCTTCGGCCTTGACCGCCCGCGCGGCGCCCTCATCGCCGAGGTGCAGGACGGCAGCCCGGCAGACAAGGGCGGCCTGCAGGTCTCCGACGTGGTGCTGAAATTCAATGGCAAGGCGATCGAGAACGCCGGCGATCTGCCGCGCGCCGTGGGCAGCACCAGGCCCGGCAGCAAGGTATCGGTGCAGGTGTGGCGCAAGCGCGCCCTCAAGGAACTGACCGTCGTGACGGGAGAAATGCCGGGCGAGGACAAGGTGGCCTCGGCCGAGCAGAAATCCTATGCGCGCGGCGGCCTCATGCTGTCGGAACTGACGGCCGAGCAGCGCAAGGAACTGAAATTGAACGGAGGTCTGCTGGTGGTGGAGGCCTCGGGCGATGCCGTGCGCGCAGGCATCCGGGAAGGCGACGTCATCCTGGCCGTGAACAATACCGAAGTGCGCACGGTCGAGCAGTTCCGCAAGCTGATCGGCGCAGTGGCGGTGGGCAAGAGCGCGGCCATCCTGGTGCGGCGCGGCGAATCCTCCCTCTACATCCCGCTGAAGATCTCCGGCAACGGCAATGACTGAAAACCTCCCCGCCCTGACCTTGCTGGGACGGGATGGCTGCCACTTGTGCGAAGACATGCGCGCGGCCCTGAAACCCTGGGCCGCGCGTTTCGGTTTTGCCGTCGAGGAAGTCGACATCAGCGGCAGGCCCGAACTGGAGGCCCGCTACGGCAGGGACATTCCGGTGCTGATGGCGGGAGAGACCGAGATCTGCCGGCATTTTTTCGATCCGGCGGCACTGCAAACCTGGATTACCGGACGAGCCTGAAATCCGTTAAAATTCGAGCAGTTATCTAATCCCTGGCGGGCACGGAAACGTGCCCGTTCGTTTGTGTCGCAAAATCTGATTCGCAACTTTTCCATCATCGCCCACATCGACCACGGCAAGTCCACCTTGGCCGACCGCATCATCCACCTGTGCGGGGGGCTGTCCGACCGCGAGATGGAGGCCCAGGTGCTGGATTCCATGGATCTGGAAAAGGAGCGCGGCATCACCATCAAGGCGCAGACCGCGGCGCTCGAATACCGGGCGAAAGACGGCAAGACCTACGCCCTCAACCTCATCGACACCCCGGGGCACGTGGACTTTTCCTACGAGGTCTCGCGTTCGCTTTCCGCCTGCGAAGGCGCGCTGCTGGTTGTGGATGCCTCGCAAGGCGTGGAGGCGCAGACCGTGGCCAACTGCTACACCGCCATCGATCTGGGCGTGGAAGTGCTGCCGGTCTTGAACAAGATCGATCTGCCCTCGGCCGACCCCGACCGCGCCGCGCAGGAAATCGAGGACATCATCGGCATCGACGCAACCGATGCCGTGCGCTGCTCGGCCAAGACCGGCGCGGGTGTCGCCGACATCCTCGAAGCCATAGTCGCCAGGGTGCCGGCTCCGCGCGGGGACGAGAACGCACCCTTGAAGGCACTGATCATCGACTCCTGGTTCGACAACTACGTCGGCGTGGTCATGCTGGTGCGCGTGGTCGACGGCGTCTTGAAGCCCAGGGACAAAATCCGGCTCATGGCCACCGGCGCGTCCTACCTGTGTGAGCAGGTCGGCGTGTTCACGCCCAAGTCGCGGCAGAAGGAATCCCTTTCCGCGGGCGAGGTGGGTTTCATCATTGCCGGCATCAAGGAACTGAAGGCGGCACAGGTGGGTGACACCGTGACGCTGGCCGACCGTCCAGCCAGCGAGCCGCTGCCCGGCTTCAAGAAAATCCAGCCACAGGTGTTCGCCGGCCTCTATCCGGTGGAGTCGCACGACTACGACTCGCTGCGCGATGCCCTGGAAAAGTTGCAGCTGAACGATGCCGCACTGCAGTTCGAGCCCGAAGTCTCTCAGGCCCTGGGCTTCGGCTTCCGTTGCGGCTTTCTCGGCCTTTTGCACATGGATATCGTGCAGGAGCGGCTGGAACGCGAGTTCGACCAGAATCTCATCACCACCGCGCCGACCGTGGTCTACCGGGTGCGGATGAAGGACGGTACCACGGTGGAAGTGGAGAACCCTTCCAAGCTGCCCGACCAGTCGAAAATCGAGACCATTCTCGAGCCCATCATCACCGCCACCATCTTCGTGCCGGACGAATACCTCGGCAACGTGATGACCCTGTGCAACCAGAAGCGCGGCGTGCAGCTCGACATGAAATACGTCGGCCGCCAGGTCATGCTGAAGTACGACCTGCCCATGAACGAGGTGGTGATGGATTTTTTCGACAAGCTGAAATCCGTCTCGCGCGGCTACGCCTCGCTCGACTACGAGTTCAAGGAATTCCGCCCGGCCGATCTCGTCAAGCTCGACATCCTGGTCAACGGCGACAAGGTCGACGCGCTCTCGCTCATCGTGCATCGCTCGAATTCCGTGTATCGCGGGCGCGAGCTCGCCGCCAAGATGCGCGAGCTGATTCCGCGCCAGATGTTCGACGTGGCGGTGCAGGCGGCCATCGGCGCGCAGATCATCGCGCGCGAGAACGTCAAGGCGCTTAGAAAGAACGTGCTCGCCAAGTGCTACGGCGGCGACATCACCCGCAAGAAAAAACTGCTGGAAAAGCAGAAGGAAGGCAAGAAACGCATGAAACAGGTCGGCAACGTGGAAATTCCGCAGGAGGCTTTCCTCGCCATCCTGCAGGTGGGGGAGAAATGACATGGATGCGCTGACGATCATCCTGGTGCTGCTCCTCGCGGCAGGCGTGGGCCTGGTGTTCAAGGGCGTGGTCAGCCTGCCGCTGCTGCTGCTTCTCGCCACCGCCGTCACCGGCGCCATCTGGCTGTGGGACAAGCTCGTGCTGTCGAGAAAGCGCGGCGCGGAGGAAGTGCGCTCGCCGGGCGTGGAATATTCGGTCAGCCTGTTTCCGGTGATCCTGCTGGTGTTTCTGTTGCGCTCCTTCGTGGTCGAGCCTTTCCGCATCCCTTCCGGCTCGATGATGCCGACACTGCTGGCGGGCGATTTCATCCTGGTCAACAAGTACACCTACGGCATCCGCCTGCCGGTCATCGACAGGAAAGTCATCGACATCAACGATCCGCAGCGCGGCGAAGTCATGGTGTTCCATTACCCGGAGGATCCCGCCGTCGACTACATCAAGCGCATCGTCGGCGTGCCCGGCGACCTCGTCGAGTATCGCGACAAGCGCCTCTCCATCAACGGCCGGCCCCTTGCCTACCGCGAAAACGGCACTTTCAGCTTCGAGACCGGCGGCCTCAACTATGTCACCGGCATCGTCTACCAGGAGAAGCTGGGCGAGCATGAACACGCCGTCATGACGATTCCCGGCATGCCGGGAATCGTGCGCGAGCAGTTGGGGGCCTTTCCATATCGGGAAAACTGCACCTACAATGAAGACGGGTTTGTCTGCCGCGTGCCGGATGGGCATTACTTCATGATGGGAGACAACCGTGACGGCAGCAACGACAGCCGCTACTGGGGCTTCGTGCCGGAACGGAACGTCGTCGGCAAGGCGTTCCTCATCTGGATGAACTTTGGTGATTTGAAGCGCATAGGAACGACAATCAATTGAGGATGCGGCATGATTAATCGCGCGCAGCAAGGCGGTGCAACCCTCGTGGGCATGTTGTTATGGGGCATCATCATCGTTTTCGTGGCACTGCTTGCCATGAAGCTGATCCCGGCCTATGTCGAATTCATGACAGTCGACAAAATCCTCTCCGATTTGGGCAGCGAGGAAGGCATCGGCAGCATGAGCAATTCCGAGATCCGCGATCATTTCACGCGCCGCGCCATGATCGACAACATCGACACGGTCAAGGCGTCCGACCTCAGGATCTCGCGTGAAGGCGGCAAGACCGTGATCACCGTCGATTACACCTTCCGGACTCCCTTGATTGCCAACATCAGTCTGCTGGCAGAGTTCTCGGCCAGTTCCGACAGCAGGGAAAGCAAGGTAGCGCAGAAGCTTGCCGAATAATCAGCTTGCCCGTCTCATTGCCAGCTTGGGGCACGGCTTTCGCCAGGAAAGCCTGCTCAGGCAGGCGCTCACGCATCGCAGCTACGGCGCCCAGCACAACGAACGCCTCGAGTTTCTCGGCGACTCGGTGCTCAACTGCATCATCGCCCGCGCCCTTTACGAAACCTTCCCCGGCCTGCCGGAGGGCACGCTGTCGCGCATGCGCGCCAATCTGGTCAAGCAGGACACCCTGGCCGAGATCGCCGCGCGCCTGAAACTCGGCGACTACATGCTGTTGGGCGAGGGCGAGCTGAAAAGCGGCGGTTTCCGCCGTCCTTCCATCCTGGCGGACACGCTGGAGTCGATATTCGGGGCGGTTTTCCTCGATGCCGGCTTCGAGGCGGCACAGGGCGTGGTATTGCGCCTGTTCGACCCCATCATCGCCGCCATCGACCCCAATGCATCGGGCAAGGACGCCAAGACCCGCCTGCAGGAGTGGCTGCAGGCGAGAAAACACACGCTGCCCGACTACCAGCTCACCGGCACGCGCGGCGAGGCGCATGACCAGGTTTTCGTGGTCTCCTGCCGTATCCCCGCGCTTGGCATCACCACCCAGGGCCAAGGCAGGAGCCGCCGCGCCGCCGAGCAGGAAGCCGCGCTCGCGGCGCTCAAGCAGGTTGGCGAAATCAGGTGACTCACCGCTTCGGCTTCGTCGCCATCGTCGGCCGCCCCAACGTGGGCAAGTCCACCCTGCTAAACAGGCTGGTCGGGCAGAAGATCAGCATTACCTCGAAAAAGGCGCAGACCACGCGCCACCGGGTGCTGGGCATCCGTACCGATGCCGATGTGCAGTACGTCTTCGTCGATACGCCCGGTTTTCAGACCCGCCACGGCGGTCGCATGAACGCAGCCATGAACCGCAGCGTGCGGCAGACCCTGGCCGACGTCGATGCCGTGCTCATACTGGTGGAAGCCGGGCGTCTGAACCAGGGCGACCGCCAGGTTATGAAGCTGCTGCCGGACGACCGCCCGGTGCTGCTGGTGGTGAACAAGCAGGACGAACTCAAGGACCGCGCCGCCATGCTGGAATACCTGCAGAAGGTCGCGGCCGAGCATGCCTTCGCCGAGGTCGTGCCGGTGTCCGCCAAGCACGGCACCGGGCTCGATGAGCTGCTGAAAACCCTGGCCCGGCACCTGCCCGAGGGCGAGGCGCTCTACGGCGAGGATGACGTCACCGATCAGACCGAGCGCGTGCTGGCCTCCGAACTCATCCGCGAGAAACTCTTCCGCCTGTGCGGCGACGAAATCCCCTATGCCACGGCGGTGGTCATCGACAAGTTCGAGGAAGAGGGAAACCTGCGCCGCGTCTTCGCCACCATTCTGGTCGATCGCGACAGCCAGAAAGCCATCGTCATCGGCAAGGGCGGAGAGAAGCTGAAAGCCATTTCCACCCAGGCGCGCATGGACATGGAAAAGGCCTTCGACGCCAAGGTCTATCTCGAAGTCTGGGTCAAGGTCAAGGGCGGCTGGGCGGACGACGTGAGGACGCTGAAGTCGCTCGGCATCGAATGAAGGACAATGAACGCAGAGACACAGAGGCGCAGAGAAAACCTTAAAGCGCATACAGGGAGGCATGGGAGGATAAGGGAGAAAATCAGGTATTACTCCCTTACCTCTCTTAACCTCCCTGTTATCGAATTTCTCTCTGCGCCTCTGTGTCTCTGCGTTCGATTCTGATTTATGGCCCAGACCCGCACTGACAACGAACCCGCTTTCGTCCTGCACACCCGTCCCTACCGCGAGACCTCGCTGGTGCTGGAGGTGTTCACGCGCCATCACGGCCGCATGGCGCTCGTCGCGCGCGGCGCGCGCCGGCCGGGTTCGGCCATGCGCGGGCAGGTTCAGCCCTTCACCCCGCTGCTTTTGTCTTGGTTCGGCAAGAGCGAAGTGCGCACCCTGCGCGGCGCCGAATGGCAGGGCGGGCTGGCGCCGCTTGCCGGCATGGCGCTTCTGTGCGGCTTCTATCTCAACGAACTACTGCTGAAGCTGCTGGCGCGTGACGATCCGCACGAAGCCCTGTTCGATTATTACCACGCCACCCTGGGCGAATTGGCGCAGCCTGCAGGCAATCATCTCGAGCGCATCCTGCGCCGCTTCGAGCGCCACCTGCTGTCCGAGATCGGCTATGCGGCGACCTTTCATGAAGAGGCTGAAAGCGCGCGGCCGGTGCGCGAGGATCTGGCCTATTACTTCGTGCCCGAGCGCGGCCCCTACTCCAGGCCTGAAGGCGGCACGGGCATTCCGGTGTCGGGCCGCACCCTGCTGGACATGGACCAGGACCGCTTCGATTCGCCGGTGACGCGGGCCGAAGCCAAGCAGCTCATGCGCGCGCTCATCAACCACCACCTTGGCGGCAAGCCGCTTTATACTCGGCAGATGCTGAAGGAGCTGATCGAAAAATGATCCTGAAAACCATAGTTGAACAGAGACACGGAGAAAACCGGAAAGCAGAATCTTTTACAAAGAGGACAGGAGGACAAGAGGAAAATCCGACTTCAGACGTGAATCGTTTTTGCTTTGCTCCTGCCCTCTTGTCCTCCTTGTTCAAAAGCCTTTGCGTTTTGCATTTGTCTTTCGACTGAACAGGTTGCTTGCATGATTTACCTCGGCGTCAATATCGACCACATCGCCACCTTAAGGCAGGCACGCAAGACCCGCTACCCCAGCGTAGCGGAGGCCGCATTGCTGGCGGAAACCGCGGGGGCGGACAGCATCACCCTGCATTTGCGCGAGGACCGCCGCCACATCCAGGACGAGGATGTGGAAATCCTGCGCAAGATATTGAAGACCAGGATGAACCTGGAAATGGCGGTGACCGAGGAAATGCTCGGCATTGCCGCGCGCATCCGCCCACAGGACGTGTGTCTGGTGCCGGAAAAGCGCGAGGAACTTACCACCGAAGGCGGGCTCGATGTGGCCGCCCAGGTCGACAGGATCCGCGATGCCTGCGCGCAAATGAAAGAAGCCGGCGTGCGTGTCTCGCTATTCATCGATGCCGACTACAGGCAGCTGGACGCGGCGCGCGAATGCGGCGCGCCGGCGGTGGAAATCCATACGGGGCATTATGCCGACCTGAACGACCCGGTGGCGAAACAGCACGAACTCGACCGCATTCGCAAGGCGGTCGCGTATGGCCTGGGTTTGGGCCTCACGGTCAATGCCGGCCACGGCCTCACCTATCACAACGTGCAGCCGATCGCGGCCATCTCCGGCGTGTTTGAGTTAAACATCGGCCACGCCATCGTGGCGCAGGCGCTGTTCACCGGCTGGGAGAAAGCGGTGGCGGAAATGAAGCGGCTGATGGTGGAAGCGGCTGCGCGCCGCGTTTAACGCGAAGCGTTTCCTCGTCCCCCTCTCTGCCTCGGGGAGAGGGAACGGACACGGCGGTGCGCTGCGTTCATGATTCGGATGGGCGCAGCCGCCATGTCCGTTGGCTTTTTCGGCATCCGTCAAAGCAGTTCCCGCGGCGAGAACTGGCGTGCCAGTTCCTGTGTCTCGCAATGGCGCACGGCCTGCGCAAGCATTTGGTCGGCCGCAGTCGGACCGATGTACTCACAGGCCAGCACGTAGGCCATGTGCAGGATGGTGCGCATTTCCGCCACCTCCAGTCCGTTGTCGAGACGCGGCTGCTTGCCGCGCAGCCAGCGCGACACCTGCACCGACACCGGTCCATTGGACAGCACCTTGCCCAGGTGCATGTCGATGTAATTGCGTATCTGCAGGCTGATCGGCTGCCTTTCCTCGATCAGGTGCAGAAAATCCTCGAACACCGATTCGAAAATCAGCGTGCTCGGCTTGGCGGAGGACTTGCCGGCCATAACATGCTTCGTCAAAGCCGGCGCAGCCATGCCGTCCCGCCCATGGTTCCAGCGCTCGATCTGCAACAGGGGGTCTACGTCCAACGCTTCGTCCGGGCCGAACAGAGCCTGGCGCAGACTGCGGTGGATGTCATTGCGCATCTGCCTGAGCGGTTCGTCGGCGCAGATTTCGTTGACGAAGCCATGCAGCGCATAGGCCGGTCCGTCGGAGTATCGTGCCTGCCAGAGCGAAAGCGCCGCCATCAGTTCGTCTTCGGCCAGGAAGGGCTTGAGGCCCGTGTAGATGGCGCGGCGGTTGCGCGCGACACGCACATCAAGGGCGTCATTGCTGTTGAGATCCGCGGCCATGTTCAGTTTTTCCCCTGGTGCAGCGTTTCGAGCTGGAACTCGGGATAGCCGATCTCGTAGTGTTCGGTGTAATCCAGGCCGCGCGCTTCGTCTAGCGTGCTGGCGCGCAGACCGATCACCTTGCTGATGAGCCAGAACATGATCAGCGCAACCGGAAAAGTCCACAGGAAGGCGGCGGCGATGCCGATGAACTGCACCCAGATGCGGTTCGGATCGAACAGGTCGCCGGCGTAGAACATGCCGGCGGCCACCGTGCCCCAGACCCCGGCGAAGGCGTGCACCGAGACTGCTCCGACGACATCGTCGAGGCGGATTTTTTCCAGGAACGCGTTGCCGATGAGAACGAGCAGGCCCGCCACCAGTCCGGTCATCACGGCATAAAGCGGTTCCATGGTGGCGCAGCCGGCGGTGATCGCGACCAGGCCGGCGATGCTGCCGTTGATGGTGTTGGTCATCAGGATGCGGCCGCCCAAGAGCGCCATGCCCAGCATGGCGCCGATCGCACCGGAACTTGCGGCGATATGGGTATTGAGGTTGATGAGTCCGATATTGGTGGTGGCGGCGGTGGTGGACCCGCCGTTGAAGCCGAACCAGCCCAGCCACAGGATGAAGCCGCCCAACGCGACCGAGGGCAGGTTGTGCCCCTGTATCGTGCGGCTCGCGCCATCCGGGCCGAAGCGCCCCAGGCGCGCGCCGAGCACGATGATGCCGGCCAGCGCGACCCAGCCGCCCACAGAGTGCACGACCGTGGAGCCGGCAAAATCGACGAAGCCCATGTCCTTGAGCCAGCCGCTGCCCGAGTACAGGCTGCCCCAGGCCCAGCTGCCGTAGACCGGATAGATCACCGCCGTGGTCAGGGTCGACGCCACCAGATAGCCGCCATAGCGCGTGCGCTCGGCCAGCGCACCGGAAGCGATGGTGGCGGCAGTGGCGGCAAACATGGTCTGGAAGAACAGCAGGCTGTAATCCAGATGCTCGGCATCGCCGAGGAAGAAATGGTCCTGGCCGAACCAGCCGCTGGGGTTGATGCCGAACATCAGCCCGTAGCCGACCATCCAGAACGCGATTGCGCCCAGGCAGGCGTCGACGTAATTCTTCATGATCACGTTGACCGTGTTCTTGGCCCGCGCCATGCCGCTTTCGAGCAGGGCGAAACCCGCCTGCATGAAGAACACCAGCGCACCGGCGGTGATCAGCCACACGGTATCCATGGATGCCTGCAAATCGCCTGCTTCGGCGGCATGCGACGATTCCGGCAACAGCCAGAACAAGGCCAGAGCAACTCCCCGGTACGGCATATCGACTCCCTGTTGAAAACCTGCAGGAAGTTCAGCAAGAAGCGTTCCAGGGAGCGAACGAATGCCGCGGACACGGCTGCCTGGGCGCAGCGCCGTGATTTCGTGCGACCCGTGCATGCGCGCAGCGCCACAGGCCGGTGCATGCGCGCACTCGAAATGAGCGGACATGCTCGCCGCCATCGGCGGCGGCAGGCCCGCTCAGGCCTGCGCCGCGTCAGTGCTTCCCGTCGACGATGGAATGGCCCATCAGCTTGTCGATCAGGGCGATGCCGATGGCGGAGAGCACGAAGGCCATGTGGATGACCACCTGCCAGAGCATGGTCTTCTCGTCGAGGTTGTGCGCGTTGATGAAGGTCTTCAGGAGGTGGATGGAGGAAATGCCGATGATGGCGGTGGCGAGCTTGACCTTCAAGACGTTGGCGTTGACGTGGGACAGCCAGTCCGGCTCGTCGGGGTGGCCTTCCAGCCCCAGGCGCGAGACGAAGGTCTCGTAGCCGCCGACGATGACCATGATCAGAAGATTCGAGATCATCACCACGTCGATCAGGCCCAGCACCAGCAGCATGATCTTCTCTTCGGTCAGGTGCGGGGTCTCCATGACCAGATGGCTGAGTTCCACCCAGAACAGGTAGACGTAGACGGCCTGCGCGACGATCAGGCCGATATAGAGCGGCAATTGCAGCCAGCGGCTGCCGAACAGCAGGGCGGAGATGGGCTTCAGGCGGATCTGGCCAGGTTGCATGATGTATCTGTCTGGAAAGTTGAGTCTGTCGGATTTTATCAGGGCGTGTCGGGTTCGGTATCGCCCTCCACGTAGAACCAGCGCCCGTCTTCCTTCACGAAGCGGCTGGCCTCCTGCATCTTGTACGCGCGTCCATTGACCTTGTAGCGCGCAACAAATTCCACGACGGCATGGGTTTCGTCCTGCTGTTCATGGCGCAGTACCCTGAGTCCGATCCATTTCGGCGCCGGCTGTGCGGCGAGATCGAGCGTGGCGGGACGGGTCGATGCATGCCAGGTGGACAGCAGGTAAGCCTCCTTGCCCAGCACGTAGGCGCTGTAGCGCGAGCGCATCAGCGCCTCGGCCGTTTCCGCCCATGCCTCGCCTTCATGCCGGCGGCCGCAGCACTCGGCGTAGCGGCGCCCGCTGCCGCAGGGGCATTCAGGAGCCGGTTGTGCCATGCGGGGCCTCGTGTTCGTCGGCGTCGATCGGCCAGAGCCGGTGCGCGTCCAGCAGCAGGCGATAACGGGCTTCATTGGCATCCAGTTGCGCCAGTGCCGCGTCAAGCCTTGCCTCCAGCGCCTGGCGCCTTGCCAGCAGCACTTGGACGAGGCCGTGTTCGCCCAGGGCATAGGCGCGTGCGGCCAGCTCGCTGCTGGCAGTTACGCGTTGCATTGCGGCGTGCATGCGCTGCGCGCTGATATAGGCCGATTGCGCGGCATTATACTGATTGGCGGCTTCGGCCTTGAGCCTGGCCAGCACCGCAGCCTCGCGTTGGCCGGCCATTTCGGCCTGCGCGCGCGCGGCTTCGGCGGCCGCGGCGCGTGCCTTGCCGCCCAGCTGGAGGGAGACGCTCAGGCCGACGATGCGCTCGTCGCCGCCGCGTTCGCTGCCGTAATGCAGGCCGAGGGCGGGGTCCGGCATCTGTTCGGCCTCGCTGCGCGATACGGCAAGCTGCCAGCGCCGGCTGTCGGCGCGGGCGAGCGCAAGCTCGTGATTGTGCTCGACGATCTGCTGCTGCCACCAGGCGGCATCCTCTTCGATGGGCAGGGGTTCGGAAAGAGACACGGTTTCGGGCAACTGCAGGCCGGGGAAGCGGCGCAGCAATTCGCTGGCGGCGTTTTGCTCGCGGAATTTCGCCTGCGCCAGGTCGGATTCGGCCTGTGCCAGCGCCGCCTCGGCCGACATTTGCTCCAGCTGCGGGGCGTCGCCGGCGCGGACCCGCTTGGCGACGACGCCCAGCAACTGGCGGAGGGTTTCGGCCTGCTGCTGCCACTGTTGCGCGCGCTGCCGCTCGCGCAGCCAGGCGAACCAGCCTTTCAGCAGTTCGCGCCCGGCCTCGTGCAGGGCATCGCCATAGGCCAGGCGGGCACGGACGATGTCCTGCTCGCCGATCTGGCTGTCGAGCGCGGATTTTCCGGGCAGGCGGAAGGCGCGCTCGACGCCGACCCCCCATTCGTTGAACTGCTGCGACGGCGCGGTGCGCACATCGCGCTGCTGGCCGGACAGGCGCAGTGCGGTTTCGTGGGGGCCGGCCTGCAGGCGCCGGCTGTTGGCCTGTTCGAGGCGAATGCCCGATCTGGCCGTAAGCACGGGCAGGTACTGGCCAAGCGCCTTGTCGACCGCGTCGCCTGCGGGCAGGTCGGGATAATCGGCGGCATGTGCGGCCGTTGCGGCAGCGAGCAGGCAGCAAATCAGCAATGGCTTCATGCAAACCTCCCGAACTCGGTTACCGGCACGATCCAGTAGGCGATCTCGCTGCTGCGAAAACCTTGTCTGAGATGCGCTAGCAGCGCCTGCGCCTTGACGTCATCGAGCACGATCTGCACCTGTACGCGGGTGGTGCGCCCGCGGACTTCCTCGGCCGCGGCGTGATACGACACCGCGCGGCCGTGGCCGCTGACATCGGTGGTGGTGAAGCCGGACACCCATTCCGGGTGCTCCAGCAATTGGTCCACCATGTCCTCTTCGAGGAATTTCGGCAGCACGATGGTCAGGCAGTTGTTCATTTCAGCACCTCTTGGGCGGGACTCACGCCATAACGGCGGAACAGGATGGGCAAGAGAACCAGGGTCAGCAGGGTGGAGCTGACCAGGCCGCCGATGACCACGATGGCGAGCGGGCGCTGGATCTCCGAACCCGGACCGCTGGCGAACAGCAGCGGCACCAGCCCGAAGGCGGCGATGCTCGCCGTCATCAGCACCGGACGCAGGCGGCGCCTGGCACCTTCCACCACCACGTCGGCCAGCTTCATGCCCTGCTCCAGCAACTGGTTGAAATAGGTGACCATGACCACGCCGTTGAGCACCGCGATGCCCAGCAGCGCGATGAAGCCGACCGAGGCCGGCACCGACAGGTACTCGCGCGAAAGCCACAGCGCGAACACGCCGCCGATCATGGCGAAGGGAATGTTGGTCAGCACCAGCAGGGCCTGGCGCACCGAACGGAAAGTGGCGAACAGCAGCAGAAAGATCAGCAGGAGCGCGATGGGCACGACGACGGCGAGCCGGGAAGCGGCGCGCTGCTGGTTCTCGAACTCGCCGCCCCATTCCATGCGGTAGCCTGCCGGCAGAGCCGCGTTTTGCGCCACCGCCTGCTTCGCTTCCTCGACGAAGCCGACGAGGTCGCGGCCGCGCACGTTCGACTGGATCACCGCCATGCGCGTGGCGTTTTCATGCTCGACCTTGACCGGGCCGTCGACGCGGCGAATGTGCGCCAGCGCCGACAGCGGCACCGACTCGCCCGCCGGGGTGGTGATGCGCAGACCGGCAAAGGCCGCGGCCGAATTGCGCAGGCTGTCGGCGCCGCGCAGCAGGAGCGGCGTGCGCCGCCCGGGCTCCACCACCACGCCCAGTTGCCGGCCTTCCACCAGGGCGCGCAGGTCGTTCTGGATGTCGTCGACGTTGAGGCCGAAGCGGCCGGCGGCCAGCCGGTCGATGTCGATCTGCAGATACTGCACCCCCTCGTTCTTCACGGTGTACACGTCCTGGGCGCCCGGAATCTTCTTCAGCACGGCTTCGATCTGCAGGGCGAGGCGGTCCAGCACCTCGCTGTCGGCGCCGAACACTTTCACCGCCACGTCGCCGCGCACGCCGGTGAGCATTTCCGAGACGCGCATTTCGATGGGCTGGGTGAAGTTGATCTCGATGCCGGGAAACTGCGCCATCACCTGGCGGATCTGGTCGGTGAGCCATTCCTTGTCCGGCCTGCGCCACTCGTCCTGCGGCTTGAGCACGAGGAAGGTGTCGGTGTCGTTCAGTCCCATGGGGTCAAGGCCCAGCTCGTCGGCGCCGGCGCGGCCGACCGTGCTTTTCACCTCGGGCACCTGCGCGAGGATGGCGCGCTGCACCGCGAGGTCGGTCGCGACCGTCTGATCCAGGCTGATCGAAGGCAGCTTGACCAGTTGCAGCAGGATGTCGCCCTCGTCCATGGTGGGCATGAAGGTCTTGCCGATCAGGGTGTAGACGCCGGCAGTCGCGGCAAGCAGGGCCAGCGCTGCGATCACGACCTTGCGCGAATTCGCCAGCGCCCATTGCAGCAGGGGGGCATAGAGCGCCTGTGCCTTGCGCACAAGCCAAGGGTCTTCGTGCGCGCCGCGCCTGACGAGGAAGGAAGCGGCGACCGGGATCACGGTGAGCGAGAGCAGCAGCGAACCGGCAAGCGCGAACACGATGGTCAGCGCCACCGGGATGAAGAGCTTGCCTTCCAGTCCCTGCAGGGTCAGAAGCGGCAGGAACACGATGATGATGATGACGATGCCCGAGGCGACCGGCACCGCGACCTCGCGCACCGCGCGATAGACCAGGTGCAGCTGCGGCAGCCGGCTTTCCGCCTCCTTGTGCGAGAGATGGGTGACGATGTTTTCCACCACCACCACCGCGGCGTCGACCAGCATGCCGATGGCGATGGCCAGGCCCCCGAGGCTCATGAGGTTGGCCGACATGCCGAACTGGCGCATGAGGATGAAAGTGATCAGTGCCGCCAGCGGCAGGGTGATCGCCACCACGACGGCCGCGCGCAGGTTGCCGAGGAACAGCATGAGCAGGATCAGTACCAGCACGATGGCTTCGGCCAGGGCCTTCGACACCGTGCCGACGGCGCGCTCGACCAGGCTGCCGCGGTCGTAGAAGACCTGCACGCGCACGCCCGGCGGCAGGCTGGGCGCGATCTCGTCGAGCTTGGCGCGCACGCCGTCCACCACCTGGCGCGCATTGGCGCCGCGCAGCCCCAGCACCAGGCCCTGCGCGGCCTCGCCTTTGCCGTCCTTGGTCACGGCGCCGTAGCGGGTCAGGCTACCGATGGCTACCTGCGCCACGTCGCCCACGCGCACCACCTTGCCGCCGTCGGACGAGACGACGATGGCGCGCAGGTCGTCCAGGGTCCGGATCGCGCCCTCGGAACGCACCACCAGCACTTCTTCGCCGTCGGCAAGACGCCCGGCGCCGTCGTTGCGGTTGTTGGCCTCCAGAACCTGCTGCAGGCGGGCGAGGGTGATCCCGCGCGCATTCAGCGCCGCGGGATCGGGCGCCACTTCGAAGGCGCGCACCTTGCCGCCCAGGCTGTTGACGTCGGCCACGCCGGGAAGAGTGCGAAGTTGCGGGCGTATCACCCAGTCGATCAGGCTGCGCCGCTGTTCCAGCGAAAGCCCGCCGCCTTCGACGGTGAACATGAACATCTCGCCCAGGGGGGTGGTGATGGGCGCCAGCCCGCCGCCGACTCCGGGCGGCAACTCGCCCATGATGCCGTTCAGTCGCTCGGCCACCTGCTGCCGAGCCCAGTAGATGTCGGTGCCGTCCTCGAAGTCGATGGTGATGTCGGCGAGCGCGTACTTGGTTACCGAACGCAGGATGCGCTGACGCGGAATGCCCAGCATTTCCAGTTCGATCGGCGTGGTGATGCGCGCTTCCACCTCTTCCGGCGTCATGCCGGGCGCCTTCATGATGATCTTGACCTGGGTGGTGGAAACGTCCGGGAAGGCGTCGATGGGCAGGCCATTGAAAGCGTAGACGCCGGCGCCGATGAGCACCACCGTCAGCACCAGAATGAGCAGGCGCTGCGTGAGCGAGAATTCGATCAGGCGCGCGAGCATCATTCTCCCCCGCCGGTCCAGATCGCCTTGAGCGCGGCGATGCCCTTGACCGCGATGCGCTCGTCGCCGCGCAAGGCGCCGGTGACGGTGGCGGAAGACGCCGCCTCGCCCAGCACCCGGACTTCGCTGGCGACGAAGCCGCCCTTGCTCGCCACGAAGACGTAGGTCTTGCCCTGATGCCGCACCAGGGCCGGGGCGGGAACCTGCCATTGCCTGGCCTCGCCTGCCGCGGCCTCGACCAGCGCTTCCACGTACTGCCCGGCACGCAGCTTCTCGGCGCCCTGGCTGATTTCGGCGCGGATCATCACGGTCTGGGTGGCGGGGTCGAGATGGCGGCCGAGCGAGAGCACCTTGCCCCTCGCGCCGTCCACGCTCACGGCCGCGCCCGGGGCGATGCCGGCGGCCGCAGCCGGGGTGGCGCGCATTTCCAGCCACAGCGGCTGGACCTGCGCGATCCTGTAGAGCGGCGTTGCGGCCTCGGCGCGCTGGCCGACGGCCGCCATCTGCTCCAGCACCACGCCCGGGATGGGCGCGACGATGTCGAGCGTGCTGTTCATGCCGCGTCCGGACTGCAGGGCGTTGATCGCCGCATCGGTCATGCCGTAGAGGCGCAGCGACTGGCGTTGCTGGGACAATGCGGCGGCGGCCTGGGCATGGCGGGCGCGGGTCGCCTGATAACGGCCCTCGGCGATGATGCCTTCCTTGAACAACTGCTCGTCGCGCTTGAGGTTGTCCTGCGCGAGTCGCGCCTCGGCCGCGGCCTGCAGAAATTCGCGCTGGGCCTCGATCAGCATGGGGCTTTGCAGGCGCGCGAGCAGCTGCCCTTGCCTGACCGTGTCGTTTGGCGCCACCGCCATGGTTTGCACCAGGCCAGAAAGCGGGGCGGCGATCACGCGAATCTGCGCGTTGGGGATGACGACCTGGGCCGGCAGGCTGCGCCGCGAGCCCTGGCCGGCGCCGGAAAGCGGCACGGTTTCGATGCCGAGCGCCTCGATCTGCCTGGCGTCGACAGTGATGACGGCAGGCGCGGCGGCGATGGCGCCGGGCGCAATGGCCAGTATGGCCGCAATGACTGCGGCGCGCGCATAGATGTACATGGGAGACTCCCTCCAGGGCGGAAAAACTCCGCCGATATTGTTGAATCCGGATTAAGAGACGATTAAGGAACCTCTGCAAAAGCTGCTGCGCACCCCGATTGCGGCCTCAAGTGCCCGCACACTCCTCGCCTATCCAATCGATATGTCCCGTCGTTCGCTGCGCGGCTTCTTGCACTCGGGCTTGCTCGCTACGCTTTTTCAGAGATTCCTTAAATGATCTGCACGAAAGGTGCTGTGGCGGGCGGCCTGGTGCGGCAGGGATTGCGTGCGTGCGGGTGCTGCACGGGCGGGGAAATCGGGCGCCAGCCCTGGCGCGCGGCAGCGGGGGAAAGATCACCCCCTTGGCTGCGACGACGGGCAGAAGCGAAAGCTCGCGCCCAAAAAGGCCTCGATCCGGTTGATGATCATGCCTGCTGCCGGGCGCTATTTCCTCTTCTGCCAGCGCCAGTATAGCGCGACGCCGGCGCCGAGAACGAGGATCAGACCGACGGTGATCTGCTCGAGATACTGCCGGATCAGTTCCTCGTTGCCGCCGATGTACCAGCCCAGGGTGGTGAGGATCGCCGACCAGATGCCCGCCCCCAGGCAGGTGTAGAAGGCGAACTTGCCGTAGTTCATGCGCGTGAGGCCCGCAGGCAGGGAAATCAGGTGGCGTATGCCGGGGATCAGGCGACCGGTGAAGGTGGAAATGGCGCCGTGCCTGAGGAAGAAGGCGTCGGTCTTGTGCAGCAGCTCCGGGCGCACGAAGAAATACTTCCCCCAGCGTTCGAGGAAGGGCCGCCCCACCCACAGCGCGAAGAAGTAATTGAGCGTGGCGCCCGCCAGACTGCCGAAGGTGGAGGCGAGCACGATGAGGCTGAAGCTCATCTTGCCCTGGTAGGCGAGATAACCGGCGGGAATCAGCACCGCTTCGCTCGGCACCGGCAGCACCGTGGATTCCAGGCCCATGAGGATGAAAATGCCCAGATAGCCCCAGTCGTGGACAGTGGCGAGAATCCAGTCAATAAATTGATGCAGCATTTCAGGGGCCAGGGGTCAGGGGTCAGGGGCCAGGGGTCAGGGGCCAGGGGTCAGGGGTCAGGGGTCAGGGGCCAGGGGGTTTTCAAAGAGCGCGCGTAGCGCAACCATCCCTGAATCCTGATCCCTGAATCCTGGCCCCTAGGTTTCAAACCTGCGCCCCGTCCGCCGTCACGCCTTCCCTGGGCTTGTCCTCGCGCAGGAAATGCTCGCGCTTGACCCCCAGCATCAAGAGCAGGGGCGAGGCCACCAGCACCGAGGAGTAGATGCCGAACATGATGCCGATGGTGAGCGCAAGCGCGAAGTTGTGCAGCGCCTCGCCGCCGAAGAACAGCATCGCCAGCACCATGATCTGGGTGGACAGGTGGGTGATAATGGTGCGGCTGAAAGTCTGGGTAATGGAGGTGTCGATGATGTCGGGGATGGGTGCCTTGCGCATCTTGCGGATGTTTTCGCGGATGCGGTCGAACACTACCACGGACTCGTTCACCGAATAGCCCAGGATCGCCAGGATGCCGGCCAGCACGGTGAGGGTGAATTCCCACTGGAAGAAGGCGAACAGGCCGAGGATGATGACCACGTCGTGGGCGTTGGCGATAATGCCCGAGACGGCGAAACGCCACTCGAAGCGGATGGCGAGGTAGATCATGATGCCGACCGCCACCACGAATAGCGCCAGTGCCCCGCTGTCATAGAGTTCCTTGCCGACTTGCGGGCCGACGAAATCGACCTTTTTCAGCACCACGTCCGGACTGTCGGCCTTCAGGGCGTCCATTACCCGGTTGCTGGTTTGTGCGGCGGAGGCAGACTTGCTTACCGGCAGGCGAATCAGCACATCGCGCGAGGTGCCGAAATTCTGTACCGAGACTTCGCGCAGGCCGGCGCCTTCGAGCGTGCCGCGGATCTTGTCCAGTTGCGCCGGCTGGCTGTAACTTACTTCCATCACCGTGCCCCCGGTGAAGTCCACGCCCAGGTTGAGCCCCTGCGCCCAGAGTGACCATACGGCAAAGATGAAAGTGCCGAGCGAGATGGTCGTGGTCAGCTTCCCGTAGCGCATGAACGGGATGACGCGGTCGACATCGAAAAAGCGGATCATCTTGCGGACCTCAGATGGAAACTTTGGACAGCCGCGGCTTGCGGCCGTAAGTCAGGTTGACCATGGCGCGCGACACCGTCACCGCGCTGAACATGGAAGTAAGGATGCCCAGGCACAGCACCACGGCGAAACCGCGCACCGGGCCGGAGCCCAGCCAGAACAGGGCGACGCCGGCGATCAGGGTGGTGAGGTTGGAGTCGAGGATGGTACCCCAGGCGCGGTCGTAGCCCGCGTGGATGGCCGCCTGCGGCGTGGCGCCGTTCCTGAGTTCTTCGCGGATGCGTTCGTTGATCAGCACGTTGGCGTCGATGGCCATGCCCAGGGTCAGCGCGATGCCGGCCAGTCCCGGCAGGGTCAGCGTGGCCTGCAGCATGGACAGGAGCGCGATCAGGAAGAGTCCGTTGACGGCCAGCGCCAGCGAGGAGAACAGGCCGAACACGCGGTAGTAGAAAATCATGAAGGCGACCACTGCGGCGAAGCCCCAGATGTTGGAATGGAAGCCCTTCTCGATGTTCTCCTTGCCCATGCTGGGGCCGACGGTGCGCTCCTCGACGATGGTCATGGGCGCGGCCAAGGCGCCGGCGCGCAGGAGCAGCGCCACGTCCGAGGCTTCCTGCGGCGATTCCATGCCGGTGATCTGCACGCGGCCGCCGCCGATTTCCTCCTGGATCACGGGCGCGGTGATGACTTCGGTCTTGCCGTGTTCGATCAGCAGGATCGCCATGCGGCGGCCGACGTTCTCGCGCGTGACATCCTTGAAAATGCGCGCGCCCTTGCCGTCGAGGCTGACGTGCACGGCCGGGCGGTTGGTCTGATTGTCGAAGCCGGGCGCGGCATCGGTGATGGAATCGCCGGTCAGCACCACGTCTTTTTTCACCAGCAACGGATAGCCGTCGCGGCTTTGGTAGAGCTCGTCGCCGAAGGGAATCTGGCCTGCGGCTGCGGCGTTGACGTCGCCCTCCTCGTCGACTAGGCGGATTTCCAGGGTGGCGGTGCGGCCGAGGATGTCCTTGGCCTTGGCCGTGTCCTGCACGCCGGGCAGTTGTACCACCACGCGGTCGGCGCCCTGCTGCTGGATCACCGGTTCGGCCACGCCCAGTTCGTTGACGCGGTTCCTCAGCGTCTGGATGTTTTGCTTCACGGCGAATTCCTGGATGCGCTTTTCCCCCTCGGGCTTGAGCGTAGCCACGAGGCTGAAGTCGTCGATACCGTCGCTGGCGACGAGGTTGAGTTCGGGGTAGACCTGGGAAAGCCTCTCGATTGCCGCATCGCGCTGATCGCGGGTGGCAAACTTGACCTCGACCTTGCTGCCTTCGCGTGTGATGCGGCCATAGCGGATTTTTTCGTTGCGCAACTCGGTTCGGATGTCGCTCTGAAAGCGGATGGCGGCCTTTTCCAGCGCCGCCTTCATGTCCACCTGCAGCAGGAAATGCACGCCGCCGCGCAGATCCAGGCCCAGGTACATGGGCAGGGCGCGGATGGAAGCGAGCCACTGCGGCGAGGCCGACAAGAGGTTGAGCGCCACGGTGTTGTGCTCGCCCAGCGCCGCCTGCAACGCGTCCTTGGCCTTGATCTGATCATCGGTGTCGGCAAAACGCAGCTTCACGCTGTTGCCGTCGATGAATGCATCGTCGAACTTCACCCCGGCCGCCTGCACCGCGGCTTGAGCCTGGGCGAGCAGGGCCGCGTCAGCCTTGTCGGTGCTTCTCAAGGGCGACACCTGAACCGCCGGCACTTCGCCGAAGAAATTGGGCAGGGTGTAGAGGAAGGCCACCACCAGCACGATGCCGATGAGAAGGTATTTCCAGAGCGGGAAGCGGTTCATTGTTGGGCTAGGGGTCGGGGACAGGGATCAGGGATCAGGGATCAGGGATCAGGGATCAGGGATCAGGGATCAGGGATCAGGGATCAGGGATCAGGGATCAGGGATCAGGGATCGGGGATCGGGGATCGGGGATCGGGGATCGGGCACACGGCTGAGAGCCGCTCTTGCCCTGAATCACGCCCCCTCAAATGCCTTTGATCGTACCCTTGGGCAGCAGGGTCTGCACCGACTGCTTCTGCACGTGAGTGACGACGCCGTCGGCAATTTCGAGGGAAACGTACTGCTCGCCGATCTTGGTGATCTTGCCGACCAGTCCGGAGCCGGTCACCACCTCGTCGCCCTTCTGCAGGTTTTCCAGCATCTTGCGCTGTTCCTTGGCGCGCTTCATCTGCGGGCGGATGAGCATGAAATAGAACAGCACGAAAATGACGATGAGCGGCAGGAAGCTCATGATCGGGTCGGGCTGCTGGCCGGCGGCCTGGGCGCGGGCGGCGGTCGCGGCAAGGGCCGCAACGGCCGCGGGCAGAAGTTTCGCGAAAAAAATCATGGAGTTCTCCTGTTCAGATTGGGTGATTCTCAAACCGGTGCATTCTAACACCCGGCGCCGCGGGCTTCATGAAAGCCGGCGCGCCAGTCGGCAAAGCTGCCGACGGCGACGGCCGCGCCCATTTCGCGCATCAGGTCGTGGTAAAAGGCCAGATTGTGCATGGTGGCAAGGCGCGCGCCGAGGATTTCGCCGCAACGGATGAGATGGTGGACGTAGGCGCGGGAAAAGTTACGGCAGGCGTAGCACCGGCAGCCGGCATCGATGGGCGCGGGATCGTTGCGGTACACCGCGTTCTTGATGCGCAAATCGCCGTTGCGCGTGAACAGCACGCCGTGGCGCGCGTTGCGCGTGGGCATCACGCAGTCGAACATGTCGATGCCGTGCGACACCGCCTCGACGATGTCCTCCGGCGTGCCCACGCCCATGAGGTAGCGCGGGCTGCCTTGGGGCAGTTGCGGTGCGGTGTGGGCGAGGATGCGCAGCATGTCTTCCTTCGGCTCGCCCACCGAAAGACCGCCGATGGCGTAGCCGTCGAAGCCGATTTGGGCGAGCTTTTCCAGCGACTGGTCGCGCAGGTCTTCAAACATGCCGCCCTGCACGATGCCGAACAGCGCATTGGCATTGCCCTCGTGCGCCCTTTTCGAGCGCTCGGCCCATCTGAGCGACAGCTGCATGGAGTAGGCCGCGGCCTTGCGCTCGGCAGGATAGGGTGTGCACTCGTCGAAAATCATGACGATGTCGGAATTGAGCACCCGCTGGATGCGCATCGATTCCTCCGGCGTGAGGAACAGGCGGTCGCCGTTGATGGGCGAAGCGAACTTGACGCCTTCCTCGCTGATTTTGCGCAGTTTGCCCAAGCTGAACACCTGAAAACCGCCGGAATCGGTGAGGATGGGGCCGTCCCAGCCCATGAACCGGTGCAGGCCGCCGAAGGTCTCGATCACTTCCAGCCCCGGCCGCAGCCACAGGTGGAAGGTGTTGCCCAGCACGATTTCGGCACCGATTTCCTTCAATTCCGCAGGCGACATGGCCTTGACCGTGCCGTAGGTGCCCACCGGCATGAACACCGGGGTTTCCACCGTGCCGTGGGCAAGCGTCAGGCGCCCGCGCCGGGCCTGTCCGGAGGTGCCGAGCAATTCGAATTTCATTGGTTTCTCTCGATCAACATGGCATCGCCATAGCTGAAAAAGCGGTAGCGCTGTTCAACGGCGTGGGCGTAGGCTGCGCGCAGGTTGTCATGGCCGCCGAAGGCCGACACCAGCATCAGCAGCGTGGACTTGGGCAGATGGAAATTGGTGAGCAGGCGCTCGACCACCCTGAAGCGGTAACCGGGGGTGATGAACAGGTTGGTATCGCCTTCGCCTGCCCGCAGCTCGCCGTCGCGGGCGGCGGATTCCAGCGCGCGCAGGCTGGTGGTGCCCACCGCCATGATGCGGCCGCCTTTTTCGCGGGCCGCGCGGATGGCGGTCACCGTGGCTTCGGGGATGAAAAAGCGTTCGCTGTGCATCCTGTGCTGGCGAATATCTTCTACCCGCACCGGCTGGAAAGTGCCGGCGCCCACGTGCAGGGTCACCGTGGCGCGGGTGACGCCCATGGCATCCAGGCGCGACAGCATGGCCTCGTCGAAATGCAGGCCGGCCGTGGGTGCAGCCACCGCACCGGGCTGGCTGGCGTAGACCGTCTGGTAGCGGGTTTCGTCCGCCGCCTCCGGCGCGTGCGCGATGTAGGGCGGCAGCGGCAGCCTGCCGTACCTGTCCAGCACTTGCAGCAGATCGCAGCCTGCGTGACAGCGCAGACGGAACAGGTCATCCTCGCGGCCCAGCACCTCGAACTCGACATCGCCGCCGATGACGATGCGCGTGCCCGGCTTTGCGGTCTTGCCGGCACGCACGAAGGCCAGGGCATCGTGGTCATTCAGAATCCGTTCGACAAGTATCTCCACCTGCCCGCCGGTGGTTTTCCGGCCATGAAGCCGCGCCTTGATCACGCGCGTGTCATTGAACACCAATACGTCGCCGGCTTTCAGCAATGTCGGCAGATCGGCGAACGTGCGGTCGCGCAGCTGCGCGCCGTCGACATGCAGCAGGCGGCTTGCCGTGCGCTCGGCGGCGGGAAACTGCGCGATCAGTTCTTCGGGAAGAAAGTAATCGAAATCGGAAAGCCGCATCGGGCAGGCTCGAATACGCCGGAAAGCCGGCATTATACGGGCTCCGCCTTGCCCGGCCTTGGCGCTTTGGGCGATAATGCGCGGCTTCACGCATCCAGGCCGGGATGGCGGAATCGGTAGACGCAGCGGACTCAAAATCCGCCGGTGGTAACACTGTGGGGGTTCGAGTCCCCCTCCCGGCACCAGTCGGTGCGGCTCCCGATAGCGGATTTCGGCGCGGGCCGCAGGCCAAGCCAAAATCGAACCCGCTCACTGTGGGGGTTCGAGTCCCCCTCCCGGCACCAGTCTTCAGTAGCATACTGTCAGGATGTTCAAGGCCCTGTTCTCCCTTCCGCGCACCGTCTGGCTAATCGGCCTCATCAGCCTGGTCAACGATTCGGCCAGCGAGATGATTTATCCGCTGGTGCCGCTCTACCTCGCCTCGGTCTTGATGACGGGGCCGCGCGCGCTGGGCATCATCGAGGGCATCGCCGAGGCCACGTCCAGCCTGCTGAAGCTCTTCTCCGGCGTCATCGTCGACCGCACCCGCCGCGCCAAGCCCTGGGTGGTGGCGGGCTATGCGCTCGCGGGTTTTGCCCGGCCCTTGATCGCCCTGACAACGAGCTGGCCGGCGGTGCTGGCGCTGCGTTTCGCCGATCGGGTAGGCAAGGGGCTGCGCACCTCGCCGCGCGACACCCTGCTGGCCGGCGGCGTGGATGCCGGCACGCGCGGTCTCGCCTTCGGCCTGCACCGCGCCCTGGACAATGCCGGGGCAGTGGCGGGGCCGCTGCTGGCCGCACTTCTGCTGGGGCTGGGCTGGTCGATCAAGGAAGTGATCCTGTTCGCGATCGTGCCTGCCGTGCTGTGCCTGGTACTGGCCCTGCTGCTGAAGGAGCCGGAACACGCCGGCCCGCATCAGCCCAGGCCGGCATTCTCCTGGCGCATGGACGGGATGCCGCCCGCCTTCAGACGCTATCTCCTGGTGCTGGCGCTGTTTACCCTGGGCAATTCGTCCAACATGTTCCTGCTCTTGCGCGCGCGCGAGCTGGGCCTGCCTGAAGCGCAGGTGCCGCTGGCATGGGCGGCGGTAGCCTTCATCGCCATGTTGTTCTCGACGCCGCTCTCCGCGCTGTCCGACCGCATCGGCCGCCTGCGCCTCATCGTCGCCGGCTGGTCTGCCTACGGCCTGTTCTATCTCGGCCTGGGATTGGCGCCGCCCGATGCGCCCTGGCTGCTGTTTGCGCTCTTCGCCGGCTACGGGGTGTTCATGGCCGCGACCGAGGGCGTGGAAAAAGCCCTGGTGGCCGATCTTGCGCCCGGGGACCGGCTCGGTACCGCCTTCGGCTGGTTCAACCTGACGGCGGGCCTCATGCTGCTGCCGGCTTCACTGATCTTCGGTGAGCTGTACCAGGCCGCGGGCGCGCTGATGGCGTTCGGTTTCTCCGCAGCGTGCGCGATCGGTGCGGCAGTATTGCTGCCGCTTTGGGCGCTGCCGCCCAAACGTGGGCATTCGCCCTTGCAGGCGAAATGAAAAAGGAAACCGTCGTATTGGTGCATGGCCTGTGGATGAAAGGCCTGGAATTGCAGCCCCTGGCCTGGTCGCTGAGAAGCGCGGGCTATGCGGTGCGGTTTTTTCGTTATCCCACCCGCCGCCCCCTCAACGCCAGCGCCTTGCGCCTTGGCCGAATGTTGAGGGGGCTGGAGCAGGACACGGTGCACCTGATCGCCCACAGCCTCGGCGGCCTCCTCCTGTGCCATCTGGCCGAACAGGGCGGGCTGCCGGAGAACGGCCGCGTGCTGATGCTGGGCACGCCGCTGGCGGGCAGCCATGCCGCCCGCGCCTACGCGCGCTGGAAAGCGGGCCGCCGGATGCTGGGGCCGCATACGCTCGATGCCTTGCTGGGCGAACGGCCGGCCTGGCCGCGCGGGCGCGAACTGGGCGTGATTGCCGGCACGCGCGCCGTCGGCCTGGGCATGCTGGTGGCGCGTGGCCTGCCGCAGCCCAATGACGGAACCGTCGCCGTGGCGGAAACCCGGACGCCCGAAGTCACCCGGCACCTGGTGCTGCCGCACAGTCATTTCGGCATGCTGTGGGCGCGCGATGTGCATGCCCAGGTCTTGCATTACCTGCGCACTGGCGAATTCAAGTCTGCATAGCCCATAATGGTCGGATTCGTGTTCCACTCCCGCACCCGGTTGCCGAAATGATCCGCCTCTATTACTGGCCCACGCCCAACGGTCACAAGATCGCCATGTTCCTGGAGGAGTCCGGCCTGGAATACCGCATCGTGCCGGTCGACATCGGGCGCGGCGAGCAGTTCGCGCCGGAGTTCCTGAAGATTTCGCCCAACAACCGCATCCCGGCGATCGTCGACGACGCGCCTGCCGACGGCGGCGAGGCGATTTCCCTGTTCGAGTCGGGCGCGATCCTGCTGTATCTCGCGGACAAGACCGGGCGCTTCATTCCCCAGGATCTGCGCGGCCGCAACCAGGCGCTGCAATGGCTGTTCTGGCAGGTCGGCGGGCTGGGGCCGATGGCCGGGCAGACCCACCATTTCCTGCAATATGCGCCCGAGCAGGTGCCTTACGCGATCGAGCGTTACGTGAAGGAAACCGCAAGGCTGTATGGGGTTTTGAACAGGCATCTTGGCGATGGGCGCGAGTTCATCTGCGGCGAGTATTCCATTGCCGACATCGCCTGCTACCCGTGGATCGTGCCGCACGAAAGACAGCGCCAGAAGCTGGAAAACTTTCCATATCTGGCGAACTGGTTCGAGCGCATCCGCCAGCGTCCGGCCACGCAGCGGGCCTATGCGCGGGCCGCGGAGGTCAATACGCAGACGCAGCCGGACGAGGCGGCCAGGAAGGTGCTGTTCGGGCAGGATGCCTCGACGGTGCGTTGACTGCTCAGGCGGACGGCGTGCCGGAGGACGCAAGCCCGACGATCATTTCGTCGTCGATCCAGGTGCGAAGGAAGCGGGCTGCGATCGAGGCGGCTTCCTGATCGGGAAACTGCCGGCCCAGGTCGGCACACACTTCGGCGAAGCTTGCCCCCGCAAGCAATCGCGACAAGGCGGCTTGCTCGCATGCCTCGATGCTGCGGAAATGCGGCTGCCATTGCTTGCGCCAGATCAACAGCCAGGCGGCATCGGGCAAGGCCTGCGTCGCGGGCGGCGTTTGACCCTGGTCGAGGGCATGCCAGATGGCGGCGGTGTTGTATCGCAGCGGGGTCAGATACAGGGTGGGTGCGAATCGGAAGCCCGCCGTTGCCCATTGTTCGGGGGGCAGGCTTGCCAGTTCGCCGGGCTGCAGCGGCGCGGCATCAAGTCCGTCGAAGGCGCGCCGCAACTGCCAATCGACCTCTGCCAGTTCATCGACATCCAGGTCATCCGGGAATCGCCCGGCGAGCCATGCCGGAAATGCCGCGCCGTACCAGCGCAGGTTGCGGCTTTGCGGAGGGTTTTCTTCGATGAAGGCGAGAGCCGCGGACTCGAACGCGTCATCGCCCAGATAGGTCCAGGTTTTCTCGAAGGCATCCTGCAGCGCTTCCAGCAGCCGCACGCGATAGGCGTTGTAGTAGATGCGCAGTCGATGCTCGACGCCGATGCGGCCGCCTTGCGCCACTTCGCGCGCAATGTCGCTGGGCAGGTCGAGCAGGTGATCGTGGAACGCGGCTTGCAGGGGTGGCAGCGGCGTCTTCATGCCGCATGCTCCAGTTGCGCCAGGACCTCGGCGGAAATGCCGCGCGCCCGGTCGAGTTCCGCGACCAGTTCGCCCAGTTCGGGGATGTCGTCGTCGCGCTCGATCATCGCCGCCACTTCGCCGAACAGCCCGCAGGCCTGGCGATACAAGTCCCAAACCGGTTCGGCGACCGGGTGGTCATGGGTGTCGACGATGTAATCGCCGTGGTCGCTGTGCCCGGCGAGGTGGATTTGCTGCACGCGCTTCGCGGGCACATGCTTGAGAAATTCAAGCGCATCGAAACCGTGGTTGATGCTGCTGACGTAGATGTTGTTGACGTCGAGCAGCAGCAGGCAGTCGGCCTGTTCGGCGACTTCACGCAGGAATTCCCATTCGCTCATTTCCGAGGAACGGTATTCCAGGTAGCTCGACACGTTTTCCAGCAGGATGCGCCGGCCCAGCAAGTCCTGCATATGCCGCACATGCCGCACCACGAGCCTGAGCGCTTCCTCGCTGTAGGGCAGAGGCAGGAGATCGTGCGCGTTGCGGCCGTGCACGCCGGTCCAGCACAGGTGGTCCGAGACCCACAGCGGCTCGACGCGGCGCACCAGTTTTTTCAACTCGGCGAGATAGCCGGGGTCGAGCCCGTCGGTCGAGCCGATGGACAGGGAAACCCCGTGCATGGCCATGGGATAGCGCTCGCGGATGGCGTCGAGCATGGCGAGCGACTTGCCGCCCGGCACCATGTAGTTCTCGGAAATGATTTCCAGCCAGTCGACCGCCTGCGGCGCGCGCAGGAAATCGGGGTAATGCACGGGGCGCAGGCCGAGGCCGAAGCCGGGCGAGGGTTTTCTGAGCGAGGCGGATGTCATGATTTGGCCGAAAAGCCGGGCCTTGCGGGCCCGGCTTTTACGTCTGCTTACTTGTTGAGATCGGCAACCACGCCGGCTTTGTCGAAGCAGGCCTTGGCTTCCATGGCCTTGAAGCCATGGCCCTTGCAGGCGTTCATGCCCTTGCAGCTATTCTCCGCCGTCTTGCAGTCGCTCGTGCCCTTGCAGGAGGTCACGCCGTAGCAATGCACCTTGTCGCTGGCGGCCACTGCCATGCCGCTGCTGCCGGGAGGGTTGCTGGCCGCGCCGGCCGCCATGGAGAGGGCCATGAATGCGGCCGTGGCCGCCAGTGCTGTACCTTTGGATTGGATGGTCATGTCTTGGATTCCTTGTGTGAATGAAACAACATGGCGCCAGGTCCGCAAAGCAGCAGCTTGGGCGCCAGCCAGTGGCACGACGGCGCAAAAGCCCGCCGCGGAAAACGCCAGGGCGTTCCCATCAGATGGTCGGGGGCGGGCATGAATCCTTACAGGAATTGCGGGCATCGCACCGGCAGGACGAAATCGGGGTTGTCAGAACGGGAAACAGCCATGAAAAACGCCCCTGCCGGGGCGTTTTTCATGGTCTGGTGCAGGGGCTCTCAGGCCGCCTGCACGGGAATGTCGTTGCGCGTGCCGATGATGCGATTTTCCGGATTCAGGTACACCAGATTGGGCGCGTAGCGCGCCAGCTCCAGTTCGCTGTACTGCGCGTAGGTGGCGATGATGACGATGTCGCCGGGCTCGGCCTTATGCGCGGCGGCGCCGTTCACGGAGATGATGCCGGAGTTGCGCTCGGCGCGGATGGCGTAGGTGGTGAAGCGCTCGCCGTTGCTGACGTTGTAGATCTGGATCTGCTCGTACTCGCGGATGTCGGCGGCCTCGAGCAGCGCCTCGTCGATGGCGCATGAGCCTTCGTAATGCAGTTCCGAATGCGTGACGTGCGCGCGGTGGAGCTTGGATTTCAGCATGGTTCGGGTCATGCGGCTCTCCCGATGAATCTATAAAGTTGAATTATAAGGGATTGTGCATAAAACCCACTAGCCGGGGAAATGCAGGAAGTGAAAGGGAAAGGGCGCTTCGCGAGTGAAGGGAGAAGGGTGAAGGGGGATGCCCACCCGGCGCTTCGCGCCACCCTCCCTGCCGGGAGGGTTTACCCTTCTCCCTTCTCCCTTCCCCCTTCACTGTCGACGTTGTCGATCAGCCGGGTCCTGCCCAGCCAGGCCGCGCCCAGCACCACGAAGTTCGCATCGGTTCCGGCAGGCAGGGAGAGGTCGGGGCGGCGGATGCTGACGTAATCCACTTTCCAGCCGTGCTGGTAGAGCGCATCCAGCGCCTGCACTTCAAGTTCCTCGAAATCGCGCCGGCCCAGGGCCAGGGCGTCGGCGATGAGCTTCAGCTGCTGGTAAAGCCGGGGCGCTTCCCGGCGTTCCGTGTCTGACAAATAGCCGTTGCGCGAGGACAGCGCGAGGCCGTCTTCCGCGCGCACGGTTTCGCCTGCCCGGATTTCGATCGGCAGGTTCAGCTGTTTGACCATGCCGCGGATCAGCGCGAGCTGCTGGTAGTCTTTCCTGCCGAACACGGCCGTGCGCGGCTCGACCAGGTTGAAGAGCTTCAGCACCACGGTGAGCACGCCGCGGAAGTGTCCCGGGCGGAATTTTCCGCACAGTTCGTTGGCCATCGCCGGCGGTTCGACGAAATAGCTCTGCGGCTGCGGGTACATGTCTTCGAGCGCAGGCGCGAACACGGCGGCGCAGCCGGCGGCACGGAGTTTTTCGCAGTCTGCATCGAAGGTGCGCGGATAGCGCTCGAAGTCCTCGCCTGCGCCGAACTGCAGGGGGTTCACGAAAATGCTGGCGATCACCGGCAGGCCGGTGAGGCGCGCCTGCTCGACCAGCGAGATGTGGCCCTCGTGCAGGTTGCCCATGGTCGCCACGAAGGCGCAGTCGGGCTGTGCGGCCTTCCAGAGCCTGAGTTCTGCCGTGCTGTGCAGGATCTGCATCAGAAGCTGTGTTCCGCGTCGGGGAAAGCGCCGGATTTGACCGCCTGCACGTAGGCAGCGAAGGCGGCCGCGACGCTGCCTGCGCCTTGCATGAAGTTTTTCGAGAACTTGGGCGCGCGCGGGTACAGGCCCAGCATGTCGTACATCACCAGCACCTGGCCGCTGCAGTCGACGCCGGCGCCGATGCCGATGGTGGGGATGGCGATCGTGCGCGTGAGTTCGCCGGCGAGCGCGGCGGGGATGGCTTCCAGCACCACCAGGCCCGCGCCCGCCGCTTCGACGGCCCTGGCGTCTGCGAGCAGCTGTTTTGCGGCGGCTTCCTCGCGCCCCTGCACCTTGTAGCCGCCCAGCTGATTGACCGACTGCGGCGTGAGGCCCAGGTGCGCGCATACCGGAATGCCGCGGCTTACGAGGAAGGCGATGGTCTCCGCCATCACCGTGCCGCCTTCGAGCTTGACCATGTGCGCGCCGGCGGCCATGAGCCGGGCGGAGGAGGCGTAGGCCTGCTGCGGGCTTTGCTGGTAAGTGGCAAAAGGCAGGTCGGCGACGACGAAGGCGCGCTTGATACCGCGCGCCACACAACGCGTGTGGTAGCACATTTCCGACAGCTTCACCGGCAGGGTGGAAGCGTGGCCCTGCACCACCATGCCGAGCGAATCGCCGACCAGCACCACGTCCACGCCGGCTTCGTCCATGAGCCGCGCGAAGCTCGCGTCATAGGCGGTGAGCACGGCGATCTTCTCGCCGCGCTCGCGCATGGCCTTCAGGGTCGAGAGGGTGACGGGTTTGTGCGTGTCGGTCATGAAAGCAATCTCAAACGACAAGAGGACAGGAGGACTGCATTGAATTGGTTTCCTCCTGTCCTCTTTGTTCAATGAATTATGCCGCTCTTGAAAAAAATTCGCGCGGGCCGCGCATTTTTTCCATGCGTTCCAGCAACAGTTCGAAGTCGTCCGTGCTGCTCACGAAATCGAGATTCTCGCTGTTGACCATGAGCACCGGCGCAGCATCGTAATGGTGGAAGAACTCGCTGTAGGTGGCGGCGAGGCGGTCCAGATAGTCGCCGCTCATGCCCTGCTCGTAGTCGATGCCGCGGCGTTTCACGCGCTCGCGCAGCTTCTCCGGCGGCGCCTGCAGGTAGATCACCAGGTCGGGCGCGGGTGACTGCAGGGCGAGGTCGTCATAGACTTTTCGATACAGTTCGTATTCGTCGCTGTCGAGGTTGAGGCGGGCGAAGAGGCGGTCCTTTTCGAGCAGGAAGTCGGCCACGATGCTGTGGCGGAACAAATCGCCCTGGGCGAGCTGGCTTACCTGGCGCGCGCGGTCGAACAGGAAATGCAGCTGGGTGGCGAGGGCATAGCGCTTCGGGTCCTGGTAGAAACGCGGCAGGAAAGGATTGTCGGCGGCGTTTTCCAGCAAAAGCTCGGCCTGCAGGTGCTCGCTCAAGCGGCGTGCGAGGCTGGTCTTGCCCACGCCGATGGGCCCTTCCACCACGATGTGACGGAAACGCGGGCGCGGCATCAGACGGCTCCTGCCGCCACTTTCAGCGGCGGCTCGTAACGGCGTACCAACTGGTCGCCTGCGAGGGAAAGCAGCAGTTCGGCACGGCCATGGCCGGGAATGACGAGCTCGGGGGCGATTTCCAGGAGCGGCAGCAGCACGAAGGCGCGCTCGTGCATGCGCGGATGCGGCAGAGTGAGGTTTTCCTCGTGGAAATGTGCTTCGCCGTACAAGAGCAGGTCGAGGTCGAGTGTGCGCGGCGCGTTGCGGAAGGTGCGGTTGCGGCCGTGGTGATGTTCGATGCCGAGCAGGGCTTCGAGCAGGGCGCGCGGCGACAGCGCGGTTTCCAGCGCGGCCACGGCGTTGATGAAATCGGGCTGCGCGGCATAGCCCACCGGCGCCGAGGCGTAGAGCGACGAGCGCGCAGCCAGCCGGCTTTCGGACAGGCGCGCGAGCCTGTCCATGGCCAGTTCAACCTGCGCGGCAGGGTCGTCGAGATTGGCGCCGAGGCCGATGTAGGCGATGACCGTCATGCAGCGGGAGTTTCCGTGGCTGCCGCAGACTTTGGCTTGCGCCGGCGGCGGCGTTTGGGCTTGGCGCCGGCATCGGCCACCAGCATGGTTTTGCGCGTGTTCTCGTCGGCCTCCTGGAATGCGGTCCACCAGTCGCCCAGTTCCTGCGGGGCATCGCCGCTCTCGCAGCGGATGAGCAGGAAATCGTAGCCGGCGCGGAAGCGCGGGTGCTCCAGCAGGCGAAAGGGGCGCGAGCCGGAACGCTGCTCGAAGCGCGGCTGCAGCGCCCAGATTTCCTTGATCATGCCGTCGAGCTTGCGCGGGATGGCGAGCAGTCCGCGCTGCGCTTTTAGCACTTCGTCCATGGCGATATACAGCGCGGGAATGGTTTTCTCACCCCCGGACTCGATTTCCTTCCAGCGCCGCTGCACCTGCGGCCACAGCAGGCAGGCGAACAGAAAGCCCGGCGAGGCGGGCTTGTCGGCATGGATGCGCTCGTCGGTGTTTCTCAGGCCGGCCTCGATGAAGCGCCTGCCCTGTTCGTCATCCAGAATGGTGTCCAGCAGCGGCAGGATGCCGTGGTGCAGGCCTTCGGCGCGCAGCTGGTGCACGCCGCGCAGGGCATGGCCCGACATCAGGAGCTTGACCGCCTCGTCGAAAATGCGCGCGCGCGGGACGTTGTCCAACAGGCCGGCCAGTTCCGCCACCGGGGCCCTGGTGGCCGGGTCGATGTGGAAATCGAGCTTGGCGGCGAAGCGCACGGCTCTGAGCATGCGCACCGGGTCCTCTCTGTATCGCGTGGCCGGGTCGCCGATCATGCGCAGAATCCTTTTCTTGCAGTCGGCCACGCCGTTGAAATAGTCGTGGATTTCCTCGGAAAGCGGATCGTAGTACAGCGCGTTGACGGTGAAATCGCGGCGCGCGGCGTCCTCTGCCTGACTGCCGAAAATGTTGTCTTCGAGGATGCGGCCGGATTCGTCGGTGGGGCGCTCGTCCTCTTCCTCGCCGCCCGGGGTGCCGGCGGCGCGGAAGGTGGTGACCTCGACGGTGTCGCGCCCGCACATGACGTGCACGATGCGGAAGCGGCGGCCGATGATGCGCGAGCGGCGGAACAGGCGGCGCACTTCCTCGGGCGTGGCGTCGGTGGCGACGTCGAAATCCTTGGGTTTTCTGCCCAGCAGCAGGTCGCGCACCGCGCCGCCGACGATGAAAGCCTTGAAGCCTTGGGCGGCAAGCGTTTCGCAGGTTCTGAGCGCGCAGGCATCGATGCTGTCGCGGCTGATGCCGTGCTTGGCGCGCGGCAGGATCAGCGGCTCGCCGGCGGGCCTGCCTGGGCGGGCCTTGCCGGAATTGCCCAGTACGCGCTGGATGAAACGACGGATCATTGAGAAAAGGTAAGACAGGGAAGCCCGAATTATATCAGCCAGCCCCTGGGGGCCGCTGGCAGCGATGCCTGTATGCAGGTGTAGCGAAGGGGATTTGTCGTGAAGGGGGAAGGGAGAAGGGGGATGCCCACCCGGCGCTTCGCGCCACCCTCCCTGCCGGGAGGGTTTTACCCTTCCCCCTTGAGCGCCGCAGGCGCGGTCCCTTCCCCCTTCACTTATTTTCGCAAACTGATGACGGGCCAGCCGTTGAGCTTCGCATGCGCTTCGAGCGTGTCGTCCGGGTCCACCGCCACCGGGTGCGTGACCCTGGACAAAAGCGGCAGGTCGTTGAGCGAATCGCTGTAGAACCAGCTTTCCTTCACGTCCTCCCACAGCAGTCCCTGGTCGGCCAGCCACATTTCCAGGCGGGTGATCTTGTGCTCCTTGAAGCAGGGGATGCCTGTAACGCGACCGGTGTAGCGGCCGTCGACTTCCTCCACTTCGGTGGCGATCAGGTGTTCGACGCCGAACTCCCTGGCGATGGGGGCGGTGACGAAGCGGTTGGTGGCGGTGATGATGGCGACCTTGTCGGCCTCCTGCTGGTGCTTCTTGACCAGCGCGCGGGCCTTGTCGGTGATCATGGGCAGGATGCGCGTGGCCAGGTATTCGCGACGCCATTCTTCGAGTTGTTCGCGCGGATGGCGCCCCAGCGGCTTCAGCTGGAAATCGAGGAAGGCGTGGATGTCCAGGGTGCCGGCCTTGTAGTGCTCGTAGAACTCGCGGTTTTTCGCCTCGTGCACCTCGCGGTCCAGCACGCCCTTGGTGATGAGGAATTGCGCCCACTCGAAATCGGAATCGCCGGCGAGCAGGGTGTTGTCGAGGTCGAACAGGACTAATTTCATGTGTTTTGCAGCCAGGTAAAACAAGAAGTATAGCCGCAGTTAAAATGCTCTCATGGACAAGGAAATATCGGTTTTTGCCGCCAACTGGACGGCGCTGGGCTGGGCGGGTGTGGTCATCCTGCTGTGGTTCGCCTGGCGCTCGGGCGATCTTGCCAGGCTCAAGGACGGCGCGCGTCTCAATCTGTTCCTGGGCGCGGCAGTCGCCCTGATGGTGATGTGGCAGATCCGCACCGGCGTGAAGCCGGGGCTGTCTTTTCACATGCTGGGGGCGAGCCTCGCCACCCTGATGTTCGGTTTCTGGCGCGGCTGGCTGGCGGCCAGCCTTGCCGCGCTCGCCGCAGCGCTCACCGGCAAGGGCAGCCTCGCCGGGCTGGGGCTGGAGTCGTTGATTTTCTGTGCCGTGCCCGCCGCGGTGACGCACCACCTGTACCGCCTCATCGACCGCAGGCTGCCCAATCATTTTTTCATCTATGTGCTCGCCAACGGCTTTTTCGGCGCGGCGCTGGCGATCGGGACGGCAGCGCTCGCATCGACGGCCGTGCTGGCTGTGTCCGGTGCCTATGCATTGAACTACCTGCTGGAGAACTACACGGTTTATTTCGTCCTGCTGGCCTGGTCGGAGGCATTGACCACCGGCATGGGCGCGACGCTGATGGCGGTCTACCGGCCGGAATGGCTGGAAACCTTCGACGACGAGCGCTACATCAAGAACAAGTGAAAGGCGTTGTGAACGCAGAGGCGCAGAGAAGAACTCGATAACAGAGAGCTTAAGGGAGGCAGGGAAGAAATCTTTGTTTGCTCCTTTATCCTCCCATACCTCCCAGTAAATGCTTTTACGGTTTTTTCTGCGGCCCTGCGTTCAATTTTGTTTTTTTGAATGAATCATCTTATCGAATACCCCGACCTGCCGGTATCGCAGCGGCGGGACGACATCCTCGCCGCGCTCAAGGCCCATCCCGTGCTGATCCTGTGCGGCGAAACGGGTTCGGGAAAAACCACGCAGATACCGAAGATGTGCCTGGAGGCAGGCCTGGGCGAGAAGGGTTTGATCGGCTGCACCCAGCCGCGCCGCATCGCTGCTCGCTCGGTGGCTGCCCGCGTGGCCGAGGAGCTGAAATGCGAATTCGGCGGGCTGGTCGGCTACAAGGTGCGCTTCACCGATAAAGTCCGGCGCGACACGAAGATCAAGTTCATGACCGACGGCATTTTGCTGGCGGAAAGTCAGGGCGATCCCATGTTGTCGGCGTATTCCTGCATCGTGGTGGACGAGGCGCACGAGCGCTCGCTCAACATCGACTTTCTGCTGGGTTATCTGCGCAAGCTGGTGGATCTGCGCACGGAGCTGAAGGTGGTCATCACTTCCGCCACCATCGACGCGGAGAAGTTCTCCGCGCATTTCGGCCATGCGCCGGTGATCGAGGTCTCGGGGCGGACTTACCCGGTGGAAATCCGCTACCGGCCTTTGGGGAGTGAGAGGGGAAGGGCGGGAAGTGAAGGGGGAAGGGGGAAGGGTAGTGAAGAAGCCGATCTTGCCCAGGCCATCCTCGATGCCACCGACGAACTGGCGCGCGAGGGCTGGGGCGATACGCTGATCTTCCTGCCGGGCGAGCGCGAGATACGCGAGACCGCAGAAGCGCTCAGGAAACACCACCCGCCGCACACCGAGGTTCTGCCACTTTTTGCAAGGCTGTCCGTGGAAGAGCAGGACCGCATTTTCAAGCCGGGCAATGCGCGCCGCATCGTGCTCGCCACCAACGTGGCGGAAACCTCGCTCACCGTGCCGGGCATCCGTTACGTCATCGATACCGGGCAGGCCAGGGTCAAGCGCTATTCGGCGCGCAACAAGGTCGAGCAGCTGCTGATCGAGAAAATCTCGCAGGCCTCATGCAACCAGCGCGCCGGCCGCTGCGGCCGCGTGATGGACGGCATCTGCATCCGCCTTTTTGATGAGGCCGATTTCAACAGCCGCCCGCGCTTTACCGATCCCGAACTGCTGCGTTCCTCATTGGCCGGCGTGATCCTGCGCATGAAATCGCTGGGTCTGGGCAATGTCGAAGACTTCCCCTTCATCGACCCGCCGCAGGCCAAATTCATCGCCGACGGCTACCGCCTGCTGCACGAACTCAATGCGCTCAACGGGAAGAACGAACTGACCGAAATCGGCGAACGCATCGCAAGGCTGCCGCTCGATCCGCGCATGGCGCGCATGATCCTGGCCGCCGAGCGCACGGGATGTCTCGCCGAAATGCTCGCCATCGCCAGCTTCCTGTCGGTGCAGGATCCGCGCGAGCGCCCGCTTGACCGTGCAGGCAGCGCGGACGAGAAGCACAAGTTCTTTGCCGACGAACGCTCGGACTTCGTGTCGGTGGTGAAGCTGTGGAACTGGTTCAGTGATGCGATCAGGCACAAGAAATCCAACCGTCTGCTCGCCAACCAGCTCGCCGAGCATTTCCTGTCGCCGCGGCGCATGCGCGAGTGGCGCGACGTGCACGGCCAGCTCGCCACCCAGGCAGCGGAAATGGGCCTGCGCATGAACGAAAAGCCCGCCGGCTACGACGTCCTGCACCAGGCGCTGCTCACGGGACTTCTGGGCAACATCGGCTTCAGGTCCGACGACGTCAAGGCGCGGAAACCGGGCGAAGGGGCGTACCAGGGCGCGCGCGGCCTGCGCTTCTCCCTGCATCCGGCATCCACGCTGGCGAAGAAGGGCCCGAAGTGGGTGGTGGCGGCCGAGTTGACGGATGTGGGAAGGCTCATGGGGCGCATGGCAGCGGAAGTGCGGCCGGAATGGATCGAGGCCGCTTCGCAGCATGTGCTCGAACGCAGCCATTCCGAGCCGCACTGGGACAGGAAGTCCGCGCGCGTCATGGCCTATGAGCGCGTGGTGCTCTACGGCGTCACGCTGGCTTCGCGCCGGCGCGTGCACTACGGCCCGATCGAGCCGGAACTCGCGCGCGAACTCTTCATCCGCGGCGCGCTGGTGGCGGGCGAATACGACACGCAAGCCGAGTGGTTCCGGCACAACCGCGAACTTATCGCGCACATCGAGGAACTCGAGCACAAGGCGCGCAAGGCCGGGGTGTGGCTGGACGAGGAACGCATCTACAGATTTTTCGACGCGCGCATTCCGGCCGGCATGCACAACGGCCCGGCTTTCGAGAAATGGCTGAAAACCATCGACCCCGGCATGCTCGAGCTCGCGCGCGAGGACATCATCGCCGAAGGCCTGGATCTCTCGCAGGGCCTGTATCCGGAAAGCCTGCAGATCGACGGCGTGGAGTGCGCGCTGAAATACCGCTTCGAGCCCGGCCACCCGCTCGACGGCGCGACGCTGTCGCTGCCGCTGTATCTCTTGAATCGCGTCAGCGAGGCGCAGCTCGACTGGGCCGTCCCCGGCCTCTTGCGCGACCGCGTCAACGCGCTCTTCAAGGCGCTGCCCAAGGACATCCGCAACGGCTTCATTCCGCTGGCGCAGTCGGTCACCGCATTCCTCTCCGATGCCAGGCCGGGTGAAGCGCCGCTGGCGCAGGCCGTGGCGGCCTGGGTGGAAGGCCGCACCGGCAAGAAAACCGAGCTGCGCGAAACCGGGCTGCCTGCCCATCTCAGGCTCAATTTGCGCGTGCTCGACGACGGCGGCAAGGAACTCGCCATGGGCCGCGACCTCGCCCTGCTTCGACGGCAATTGGGCGAGACCGCCAGTCTTACTTACGGCAAGGGCGGGGGAGCCGGCGGGCACGAGCGCGAAGGCATCACCGCCTGGGATTTCGGCGATCTGCCGGCGAGCGTCGCTTTCAGCCGTGGCGGACAGAAGCTCACCGGCTACCCGGCGCTGATGGACGACGGCGCCAGCGTGTCCCTGAAGCTTCTGGACACGCGGGAGAACGCCGAAGCCGAGAGCCGCAAGGGCGTGGTGCGGCTCTTGCGGCTGGCGCTTGCTGCCCAGTTCAAGCAACTGGAGAAGGACATTTCCAGGCAGACCGCGCTGGCGCTGAAATACCGCGGCTTCGGCAATGCCGACGCGCTCTTCGCCGAACTCGCCGACACCATCGCTTATCGCGCCTGCCTGGGGGACGACGAACTGCCCAGAAATCAAAGGGAATTCGACAGGCAGAAGGAACGCGCCAAACCGAGGATCGCGCCGGTTACGCAGGCGCTGCTAAAGTCGGTGGAGGAATGTCTGGACCTTGCGCAACAGGTGCAGGCAAGACTCGCGCAGAAATCGCCTTTCGCGCATGCGCAGAAAGACGAGCAGGCGCATCTGGCGCGATTGATCCATCCGGGCTTCATTCGCGCCACGCCCTGGGAGCGCTGGCAGAACCTGCCGCGCTATTTGCGCGCGATATTGCGCCGCTTCGACAAGCTGCCCAGCGCCGGCGAGCGCGACGCGCGCCACACCGCCGTCATCCAGGGGCTGGAGGCGCGCTATCAGGAACGCCTTGCCAAACATCGCAAGGCCGGCATCCAGGACCTGCGGCTCGACGAGTTCCGGTGGCACCTGGAAGAGCTGCGCGTGTCGCTGTTCGCGCAGGAACTGAAGACGCCCTACCCGGTGTCGGCCAAGCGCCTTGAAAAACTTTGGGAGAGCGTTCAGGCTTGAACATGATTGATCACGGGGCACGGGGAAAACCGGAACCAAGCAATTACTAAAACCTACGTTAACTAAGCCTCATAATTTTGCATACGAGCACGTTGGCGCATGAAAAAACCCACAGACGACATCAGGCATCTTCTGCAGACTGCGCATCGCCCGGTCGATGGTGCGTTTCAGCGCATCCTTGGTGTTGCTTGTAGCCTTCGCAATGCGTTTCTTGACGTGCGCCCAAACCAATTCATCCGGATTCAACTCCGGTGAATAAGGCGGCAGGAAAATCAGTTCAAGGCGCTCGGCATGGTCTTCCAC
>JBFMCR010000008.1:0-72040 GCA_040754425.1 Pseudomonadota bacterium
TTGAGCGTGGTGGTGCGTCTGTCCGCGTCAAGGGTTCCCTTCGCCGGGCTCCGCCCGCCCTTGACCCGGCCAGACCCACCCTGCCCGGAGCCCAGTTCACCCACTCGAAATTCAAAAGAGGCAAATTTTGCTATGCCGTTTGACTGGATTGCCGCGTCGGCTTCGCCTCCTCGCAATGACGGCTTACGCGCGCCGCACCAGCGGCTTCTGTTCCGCGGGCAGCAGGTCGGCCAGGGTGTAGCGGTCCAGCGTGGAGAGGAAGGCGCGGCCGGCTTCGGCCAGCACGGGTTTGAGCGCGCAGCCCGGCATCAGGCGGCAGGTGATCTCGCCGGGGCGGAAGCATTCGGCGAGTTCGAAGCCGCTTTCCATGTCGCGCACCACATCGCCGATCTTGATGCGTTCGGGCGCGCGCGCAAGGCGGAAACCGCCGCCCTTGCCGCGCGCGGTTTCGATGTAGCCCTTGAGGCCGAGCTGGTGCACCACGCGCGTAAGGTGGTGGCGCGAAATGGCGTATTCCTCGGCGATGGCGCCGACCGTGGCCAGCGGCTCGGGGTGCGAGCCCAGGTAGATCAGCACTCTCAGCGAGTAATCGGTGAAGCGGGTGAGCTGCATGCCTAATTATGTAAATAAGAAAAAGATTATCTTGCCAAGGCTGATTTTACTGTGATTATAATATGTTTCCTATTTACATGTTTAAAGGAAAAGCCATGAATTCGCACCCCCACCTGCACCTGCGCCAGGACATGATCTACCCCTTCGACGCGCGCGGCATCGCCAAGCGTTTCCGCCACGCCGCCATTTTCGGCGCGCTGGATGCGCTGAATTCCGGCGAGCGCATGCGCTTCGTCAACGACCACGATCCCCTGCCGCTCTTGGACCAGCTGCGCAACCGTTATGGCGATGCCGTGGCGATCGAGTACCTGCAGCGCGACCCGGGCGCGATCGTGATCGATTTCGTGCGCAACTAAGGTTTGAAATCGAAACCCTGGATTGCCACGGCCCTCTGCTATAACCCCGCGCCGTCATTGCGAGGAGGCGGAGCAACGTCATTGCGAGCGAAGCGCGGCAACGACGCGGCAATCCAGCCCCAATTTAAAGTGGCACAATGCAATGCACTGGTTTTGCTTGGCCTTGTATGACTGGATCGCCACGACCCTGCGGGCCTCGCGATGACGGCGGGGTGTCATTGCGAGGAGGCAAGGCCGACGAAGCAATCCAGTCAAATCAAGGCTTGGCTTGGCTTTGCCGAACTGGATCGCCACGGCCTGCGGGCCTCGCGATGACGGTACGGCAAGAAGGCAAGCCGGGATAATCCAGCCACTCAATGCGAATCGATAAGCTCATGCTGCCGGTACTGGTGTTCCTCTCCCTCGCGATCTTCGCCGCGGCCCTGTTCTGGTCGCCACATGCCGGCCGCGCTGCTTATTTGCACCTGATGCTGGCGGCCGGCGCGATGCCGCTGATCTTCGGCGCCATGAGCCATTTCATTCCGGTGCTGACGCGCACGCGCGAGGCCGAGCGCGGCATCGGCCTCGTTCCCGTGCTGGCCCTGGCCGGCGGTGCGCTGGCGGTGGCGGCGTTCAGCCTGGGCGGGATCAATTGGGGCTGGCAGGCGGGGGCGCTGCTGGCCATGACATCAACACTGGCGCTGTTCGTCTGGAGCCGCAGGCGGCGCGCTGCCATGCTGGGCAGCCCGCATGCGTGCCTCGCCTGGTACGAAGCCGCGCTCGCCTGCCTGTTCGCGGCGCTGCTGGCCATTCTTGCCGGCGCGCTGTGGCCGCAGCATTTTCTGGCGTTGCGCCGCTTTCATCTGCATCTCAATACGCTTGGATTCATCGGGCTCACCGCAGTGGGCACGCTCGCGGTATTGATGCCGACGGTTATCGGGCGGCCTGATGCGAGCGCGGCGACACGGCTGAAGCAGGACCTGCCCCTGGCGCTGGGCGGCGTGGTGCTCATCGCCATCGGTTCGGCCTGGCTGGCGCCGCTGGCGTGGATGGGGCTGATCGCGTGGGGAACGGCATTGGTGCGCCTGGACGCGGTCTGGCTACGGCTTTATCGCGCGGAGATTTTTGCGCTGCACGGTGCGGCGCCGCCGCTTGCCATGGCGACCGTCGGCTTCGCGCTGTGCCTCCTGTCGGGCGCGGCGGTGACGGCGGGCATGGCAGTCGATCCGGCGATGGTGTTCATCGCCGGTTTTCTTTTGCCGCTGGTGTCGGGCGCGGCCAGCCAGTTGCTGCCGGTGTGGCTGAAACCCGGCGTGCAGAACGCCTGGCACGGCGACATGCGCAGGCGGCTTGGCCGCTACAACGGCGTGCGCGCGCTGCTGTTTTTTTGCGGCGGCATCGCCGCAGGCTTCAAACAGGAATTGGGGCTGCTGCTCTCCGCGGCGACCCTGGTGTGGTTCCTGCTGCAGGCGGCGGCTTCCCTCATTTTTGTAAAACTGAGCAATCCATCATGAGCTACCCGGCGTTTTTCGACGAAGTGAAATCCCTCACCCTGCGCGACCCGCTCGCACAAGTCCTCGGCGCGGCGAGCGACGGTTTGTTGCGCTACGGCTACCTCGACGCGGTGAAGCTCGCCGGCCATTCCTGCCCCACGGTGGCGGGCGCGTATCTGATGACCTTGAAAGCCCTGGAGGCGCTGTACCCGGGCAGCGTGCCCGAGCGCGGCAACATCCGCGTCGAATTGGGTGCCGCGCAGGACGAAGGTGTGACCGGCGTCATCGCCAATGTCGCGAGCCTCCTCACCGGCGCCGCCGGCGAAGGCGGCTTCAAGGGCCTGGGCGGGAAATTCGGCCGGCGCAATTTATTGCTGTTCGGCATCGGCAGCGGCATCGAAATGAAATGCACGCGCATGGATACGGGCGCTGCCGTGAGCGTGGCCTACCACCCTGAAGTCGTCCCCCCGCCACCGGAATTGCCGCCGCTGATGCAGAAGCTGCTGACGGGCGAAGCCAGCGCGGACGAGCGCGCGCAATTCGGCACGCTGTGGCAGATGCGGGTGAAGCGCATCCTGATCGACCATTTCGACGACCCGGCATTGATTACGCTCGCGCCTGCCTGAGCTGGCGCAATTCCCTGGCGCGGTCTTGCGCCATGACAACCCGCTTACATTGACACCTCGCCGGAAAACTTTTATAAACGATATTAATTATCATTTAAGATCGCTTATTCCCTTTATGCCCGCGCACACCTTTCCCCTCCACGGCCCGGGCCTGCGCGGCGCGAGGCGTCCGCGCGTGGCCATCGTCGGCCGCGCCGGTTCAGGCAAGTCCAGCATTTTTCGCGCCGCAGCCAGCACCTCTACCCGCCACGAGCGACTGGCCGGCATCGGTCCCGCCTACGAGGAATGCCTGGTCGAAATCGGCATCGACCAGATTTCCCTGGTCGCCCTGCCTGCCATCGAGGGCTTCCACCAACTGGACGACGACTCGCGCGTCACGCTGAAATATCTCTTGTGGGGCGACCGCTGGCCTGCCATCGCGCGGCACGAAGCGCACCAGCCGGAAAGCGCCTTCGCCGCCCCCGACGTGCTGATGATGGTGATGGATGCAACGGCGCTGGAGCGCGATCTCGAACTGGCGCTGGAGCTGATGCAGCTGGGCCGGCCCATGGTGTTTGCCCTGAACCGCATGGACGAGGCGCGCGCCAGGCGGCGCTTCATCAACGTGGCCGCGCTGTCGGCCAAGCTCGGCGCGCCGGTGGTGCCCACCGTGGCGCACATGGGCATCGGCCTGGCCGACCTCTACACCACCGCCCTGCGCGTCGCGCGCGAGGCCGGGACCAAACGAACGCCGCACCCCGCCTGCCGGCCCAGCCCGCACATCGAAGCGCAACTGCAGGCGATCGCCGACATCGCGCGCCAGCCCGAGGTGGCCGCCGCCTTCGCGGTGCCGGAAAACCTGCTGACGCTGCAACTTGCGGAAAACGACGACTACTTCGCGCAGGAACTGAAGGCGCATTTCCCCGGGCAATACGCCGCCCTGCAAGCCGCGCGCGCCGCGGCCGACAAGGCCCTGCCGCGCCCGCTAGCGGAGGAAATCCACGCCGACCGCCACCATCGCGCCGCGCTGTGCTACGAGTCGGTGACCCGCCCCGGACAGGAAGGCGAACAGCCGCGCTGGCAGCGCTGGGCGGACGACCTCTTCCTGCATCCGCGCTGGGGCTTCGTCGGCACGCTGGCAGTGTTTGCGCTGGTGCTGTTCTTCGTGTTCGAGGTGAGCGCCTTCCTCGACGGCCTCACCGTCGCGCGCATCATCGAGTGGGCCGAACCGTGGCAGCCGACCGATCTCACCGGCGTGGTGGCGCGCGCGGTGCTGGACGGCTTCATCGGCCTCATCGGCATCGTCATTCCCTACATGATCCCGCTGGTGCTGCTGCTGGTGTGGCTGGAAGAGTCGGGCATCATGCACCGCGTGGCCTTCGTGGTCGACCGCGGCTTCCACAAGCTGGGCCTGCACGGCGGCGTGGCGCTGCCTTTCCTCATGGGGCTGGGCTGCAACGTGCCGGCGCTGGCCGCCACCGCCGCCGTCACCCACGGGCGCGACCGCACCGTGGCCTCGCTGCTCATCACCTTCCTGCCCTGCTCGGCGCGCTCGGCCATCATCCTGGCGGTGGGCGGCAAGTACCTGGGCGGGCTGGGCGTATTTGCGCTGTTCATGCTGGCACCCATCGTGGTGAGCCTGATCGGCAAGCTCCTGAAGCGGCGCTATCCCGAAACCACGCCCGGCATGATCCAGGACATCCCCGCCTACGCCGTGCCCAGCCTGCGCGCGCTGCTCGCCAACACCTGGGAACGCAGCCGCGACATCGTCACCATCGTGCTGCCGCTTTTGGTGGCGGGCAGCGTGGTGCTGGCGCTGCTGAGTCACTACGGCATGGACGACTGGATCAATCTCGCGCTCATGCCGGTGACTTCTTGGTGGCTGGGACTGCCGGCGGTGCTGGGCGTACCCATCCTGTTCGGCGTGCTGCGCAAGGAACTGTCGCTGCTCATGGTGTTCACCGCGCTGGGCACACAGGATCTCGCCAGCGTGCTCGACGCCACGCAGATCGCCACCTTCCTCGCCTTCCTGACTTTCTACGTGCCCTGCGTGTCCACCTTCGCCATGATGCTGAAACTGTTGAGCCGGCGCGACGCCTTGTACTCCGTCGCCCTGTCCATCGCTGCCGCGCTCGCCGTGGCGGCGGCGGTGCGCTGGCCGCTGGAACTGGCGACGGCAGTTTTCTAGGCGGCGTTCAGTCCACCGTCCTGCCCTCGCCCGCCTCCTCGTAGGTGCGGCCGTCGCGGATGTGGTAGATGCGCTTGAAGGTGGGGATGATCTTCTCGTCGTGGGTGACGACGATGATGGCGGTCTGGTACTGCTGCGCCATGTCGTTGAGGATGCGCACCACGGATAGCGCACGCACGCTGTCGAGCGGCGCGGTGGGCTCGTCGGCGAGGATCACCGGCGGCTGGTTGGCGAGCGCGCGCGCGATGGCGACGCGCTGCTGTTCGCCGCCGGAGAGTTCCGACGGCTGCGCGCGTGCGCGGTGGCCCACATCCAGCGCTGCGAGCAGTTCCAGCGCCCGCGCCCGCGCCGCGCCGTTGGGCCGTCCTGCCAGCATGGGCAGGAGTGCTACGTTGTCGGTAACGTCGAGGAAGGGAATGAGATACGGCGCCTGGAAGATGAAGCCGATGCGGTCGCGCCGAAGCGCGCGCAGGTCCCTGATCTTCCAGCCGTGGTCGTAGATGGTGTCGCTGCCCAGGGTCATGCGTCCGCCGCTGGGCTCGATCACCGCGCCCAGGCATTTGAGCAAGGTCGATTTTCCCGAGCCGGAGGGGCCGATGAGTCCCACCACTTCGCCCGGCGCCACGGTCATGTTCACGTCCTTCAGCGCATCGACTGCGGTGTCGCCGCTACCGTAGCGCTTGCTCAGGCCTTCGATGCGGATGCCGTAGGCTTGCCCGTCCATGTCAGCCTCCGATCGCTTCCGCGGGATCGACCTTGAGCGCCGCGCGGATCGCGAGCGTGCTGGCGATGGCGCAGATGAGCATGACGGCAACGAAGCCGCGCACGGCGTCGGCGGATTCCAGGAGCACGTACTTGGGAAACAGCGGCGCCCAGAAGGTGGCGGCGGTCTTGCCGACGACGAAGCCGATGAGCCCCAGGCCCAGCGCCTGCTGCAAAATCATGCCGGCGATGGTGCGGTTCTTGGTGCCGATGAGCTTGAGCACGGCGATTTCGCGTATTTTCCCGAGCGTCATGGTGTAGATGATGAAGGCGACGATGGCGGCGCTGACCACGGCCAGGATCACGAGGAACATGGCGATCTGCCTGGCCGAGGTGGCGATGAGCTTGGCGACGAGGATTTCCTCCATCTGCGCCATGGTGTAGGCTTCGAGGTGCTTCCAGCGCCGTATTTCCTTTGCCACCGCTTCCGGCGATTCGCCGGCCTTCACCTGCACCAGAACGGCGTTGACGAAGCGGTTGCTGGTCTGCGAAGCCTCGACCGCTTCCTTCAATCCCGGCACGCCGGGACGGTTGAACGCGGGGTTGGCGACAATGCGCGCGCGTTCGTTGAGGATGGCGTCGTTGTCTTTCAGGAACTGCGCTTCCTGAGCGTCCTTCAACGGAATGAACACCATGGGGTCGCCGCCGGAGGACACCATGCGGCGGGTGAGGCCCACCACGATGTATTCGTCGCGGCGGATGCGGATGCGCCCGCCGAGCCTGAGGCCGGTCCTGACGTCGGCGACGGCTTCGTAATGGCCGCGCGTGATGCGCCGGCCGGCCACCAGATAACCCGGCTCGCCCGGCTGCCCCGGTTCGAAGCCCACCACCATGGCACGAACATCGCCAGCGGGCCCCGTCGCGTCGAGCTTGCGCACCTGCATGGTGAAGTAGGTGGCATTGGCCGCGCGCGCCACGCCGGGCATGCCGAGGATGGCGCGATAGAGGTCGTCACGCAGATTGGAGGATTCGGCGTAAGGGCCGAGGGTGTTCTGCTGCACCACCCACAGGTCGGCGCCGCTGTTGGCGAGCAGCGCCTTGGCGTCGTCGACCATGCCGCGATAGATGCCGGCCATGGATAGCGTCACACCGATGAGCAGGCCGAGCCCCAGCCCGGTGAGCACGAACTTGCCCCAGGCATGCAGGATGTCGCGGCCGGCAAGACTGATCATTTGCCCAGGCTTTCGACGACCTTGATGCTGCCGCCCGGCGCGAGTTCCTTCTCGCTGTATACCACCACCTCGTCGCCGGCCCTGAGCCCGTCGAGCACCTGCACGCGGCCGTCGAGCCCGGCTTCGCCCAGGCGCACCGGCACGAATTGCGGCGCGCCGTCTTCCAGCTTCCACACGCCGGCCACGCCGCCCCGGCGGCGGATGCTGGCATTGGGCAGCACCAGCGCGGATTCGACCTTGCCGCGCTTCAGAGTCACCTCGGCCAGTTCGCCGATGGTCTGCCCCATCGGCAAGGCGTCGAAGGCAATCTGCGCGATACGCTCTTCTGTGACGCTGTCGGAAAGCGGTTCGACGCGCGCCACCTTGCCGGCAAACACCTCCGACGGATTGGAGCGCAGCACGATTTGCGCCGACAGGCCTTCGGCAAGCCCGGCCGAACGTCCCTGGTCGAAGCGCGTCTTCACCCACAGGCTTTGCGGGTCGGCCAGCTTCAATACCGCCTGCCCTGCCACCACTGTGGTGCCGGGTTCGGCATCGCGCGAAATCACGATGCCGTCGGCCGGCGCGACAAGACGCAGGTTCTGCTGCTGACGCGTCACGCCTTCGCGCTCCGCCGCAAGCCGCGCCATGTCCTGGCGCGCGGCGGCGAGATTGGCTTGCGCCGCTTTCAGCGCCGCGGCGGCCGAAGCCTGCTCCTGCAATTTGGCCTCGACCACGCTGGCACTGATGAAATTTTTCTCGCCCAGTTCAACGTAGCGTTTGGCATTGGCGACGGCGAGCGCGTGGCGCGCCTGCGCGTCGTGCACCTGGGCCTCGGCCGAGGCCATGCCGCTGGCGGCGCGCAGCACCGAGGCCTGCAGGGCCGCCGCCCTGTCGTTGAGGTCCACCGGGTCCATCTCTGCCAGCAACTGGCCGGCCTTGACGCTGTCGCCCACATCGACCAGCACGCTCTGCACGCGCCCTGCCGCAGTCGGGCCGATGAGATAACTGCGCCGCGCTTCCACGGTGCCGATGCCGAACAGCTCGGGCTCGACCTGACCCTGCGCAACCTCTACGACGGTCACGCGCACGGGCGCCAGCGGCCCGGAACGCGCCACCACCATGGCGAACGCGGCCGCCGCGATGAGGCCGAGCACGCCCAAGCCCAGTTTCTTCGATAACGCCAGTTTCATGATTTCGCCTCGATAGACCGCAGGTAGAGTTTGAGCACGCGCTTCGCCTCATCCTGCATTTTTGACGAGCCGCCGTTCAGCATGGACTGGATGGCCAGGCCCTGGATCGCGCCGATGAACAGCATGGCGGCGGCGGCCTTGTCCTGGCCTGCCGGTATCTGCCCCTGCCTTTCGGCTTCGCCCAGGATTTCGGTGAGAAGCTTGCGATAGCGCGCGAGCATGTTGCGCATCCCGGACTTTAGCGGCGTGTCCCTGGATTGGCTGAGGTGCTGGAAGATCAGGCGCGGCACGCCGGGGTAGGCCGCGATGAATTTCACATGCGCCATGAACATCGCCTCCAGTCCTTCCAGCGGCGTGTCGGCACGCTGGGCGGCGGCATCCAGCCTGGCGAACAGGCGCGATTGCACCCAGTCCAGCACTGCCAGCCAAATCGCGCTCTTGCTGGAAAAGTGCTTGAAGATCGCGCCCTGCGAAAGTTTCAGCCTGTCGGCGATGTCGGCCGTGGTAATGTCCGCGGGGCTGCCCTGCGCAGCCAGGTCCAGCACGGCCTCGATGATTTCCGTCTGGCGCGTCTCGCTCGGCAGGCGGGTGCGGGAAGCAGGAATGCCCATGTGCATTAAGTAAGTATTCAATTACTTACCAATTTAGCAGAACGGCGGGAAATTGGAAAGGCCTCATGCATGCCCCCCCCGCCTAACCCGGCTTATTTCGGACAATATGGTCGAGAGATACCGGCGCTTTGGCGGCGGGCGGCTACAATATACGTCTTATCACGGTCCGACGCGCTGCGGAGTACGGCGGGCCGAAACCATACAGAAGGACACAATGAAACGCGTGGATGATTTCCGCCTGCGCTTTCCCGGCAAGGACAGCAAGCAGGAATACGTGCCGATCATGATCGGCGGCATGGGGGTGGACATTTCCACCGCCGAACTGGCGCTCGAAGCCGCGCGCCTGGGGGGCATCGGCCACATTTCCGACGCCATGGTGCAGACGGTCTCCGACCGCCGCTTCAAGACCCGCCACGTCAAGGAAAAGCTGCAGCAGTACAAGTACAACGTCGCCAGCAGCGACAAGGCCGACGTCCAGTTCGACCTCGGCAGGCTGGCGGAAGCCACGCTCATGCACATCGGCAAGACCATGGAGGCCAAGCGCGGCGACGGCCTCATCTTCGTCAACTGCATGGAAAAGCTGACCATGAACGGCTCGCGCGAGACCCTGCGCGTGCGCCTCAACTCGGCGCTGGACGCCGGCATCGACGGCATCACCCTGTCGGCCGGCCTGCATCTCAATTCCTTTGCGCTGATGCAGGACCATCCGCGCTTCCGCCACGCCAGGCTCGGCATCATCGTGTCCTCGTCCCGCGCGCTGCAGTTGTTCCTGCGCAAAAACGCGCGCCTGGGCCGCCTGCCCGACTACATCATCGTCGAAGGCCCGCTCGCCGGCGGCCACCTGGGCTTCGGCCTGGACGACTGGATGAAGTACGACCTCGCCACCCTGGTCGGCGAGGTGCTGGCCTATCTGCATTCCGAACATCTGGACATCCCGGTCATCGCCGCCGGCGGCATTTTCACCGGCAGCGACGCGACGCGCTTCCTGGAACTGGGCGCAGCCGGCGTGCAGGTGGCGACGCGCTTCACCGTCACCCGCGAGTGCGGCCTGCCCGACAAGGTCAAGCAGGAATATTTCAAGGCGCGCGAGGAGGACATCGAGGTCAACGGCATCTCGCCGACCGGTTACCCCATGCGCATGCTGAAGGGCAGCCCCGGCATCGGCGCCGGCAACCGTCCCAACTGCGAAGCCTATGGCTATCTGCTGGACGACAAGGGACGCTGCGCCTACATCGACGCCTACAACCGCGAGATCGCGCTGCATCCGGATGCGAAGAAGATTTCCGTCAAGGACAAGACCTGCCTGTGCACCCACATGCGCAACTTCGACATCTGGACCTGCGGGCAGAACACCTACAGGCTCAAGGACACCACGCGCCAGGCAGCGGACGGCAGCTACGAACTGCTCTCCGCGGAGCACGTGTTCCGCGACTACCAGTACAGCACCGACGACAAAATCCTGCTGCCGGCCTGACCGGCTGACGCCCGGTCAGCCCGCCATCAGGCGGCGGGCGGCGTAGGCCAGCGGCTGCGGCAGCCGGCGCAGCACGGCATCGGGATCGAGCGCATCGAGCAGGTTCTTCACCACCAGACCCAGTTCGGTGTCGCCTTCGCTCACCAGTCGGCGGCTGAAGAACAGGGTGTCGGGATCCTCGCGCCGCGACATCAGCAGCACGAAGTCGCGCGCGTCGGCGCTGATGCTGAGCTCGGGCTCGCCGCCCTCGGCGGCAAAGCCGCGCGCCGTGACCTTGAAGCGAAACGTCAGCCCCAGATCCTTCACGCACACGGCGTAACGCCGCCCGATCAGCGGCCGGCAGTCGAGTTCCTGCAGCGCCGGCCACAGCACGCGGTTGGCGACCAGCGAAAAGACAAGGCTGGGCGGCTGCGCAGGCAGCCGGGCCACAGCCGTGGCCAGCAGCGGCGGGAAGACGAGGTTCATCATGCGGCTCCTTTCAGACATCCCGGAAAACTGACGTCGATCACGGCGGTCAGGGGGAAGCAAATCAACCGCAGAGTTTGCGAAGGACGCGGAGCATTTTTTGTTTTCCTTCCGCGAACTCTGCGAACTCCGCGGTTGATCCCATTTTTTGTCTTGCCCCGTGATCGCCGTGGTTCAAATGCGATTTTCACGCCCATTCAGGGCCCCCGCCTGACCGCGCCGCATCGGCCCAGTTGTTGGGGGTCTCGTACAGGCGCACGCGCGTAAGCCGCAGCCGGTTGCCGTAGCTGTCGCGGTAGGCGGAGTCGAGAATGCGGAAGGCCTCGGCGGCCAGATTCTCCGCGGTGGGCACCACGGCCAGCACCACGGTCTTGTGCCCGGGCAGGGTGGCGAGAAAATCGACCACGGCGCGGTCGCCCCGGTAGACGAGGAAGGCATGATCCCAATGGTCAACCAGCCCGCGCCTGGCAATGTCCTTCACTTCGGAAAAATCCATCACCATGCCCTGCTCGGATACGCCCTCGATGTCGATGATCCTGCCCGACAGCGTGATCTCGATGGCGTAGCGGTGGCCGTGAAGATGGCGGCACTGGCTGGCATGGTTGGGGATGCGGTGGCCGGCGTCGAACTCCAGCCTGCGCGTGATCAGCATGCGGGCACCTTTACAAACTCAAACGCGGAGTTCGCAGAGCGCGCGAAGGAAAAGCAGAAGCAACTCTGCGTCCTCCGCGAACTCCGCGGTAATGAATCAGACCTGGTCAAACGAGGATTCCCGGCCAGCATGGCCGTACCAGTAGCCGTCCACCGGCTTGCCGGGCATGAAACGCGCCAGCACATCCGCCGCGACGTTCCCGCCGGAAAGCGCCGCATGGAAAGCCTCGACCACACGCCCCATGTGGCGCGACTGCGGCGACAGGCGCAGCGCGGCGACACCCAGTTCGCGCAGCGAGTCCAGTTCGTTGAGCAGGCTGTACACCCCGGCCGACTGCGTCTGGATGCCGTTGATGGTGAGGAAAGGCTCGCCCTCGCGCGTGGACAGCGTAAGGCCGTCGGGATGGTCGAGGCAGCGGAAGCGGCAGTCGTCCTTGGGCAGGTTGTAGTGGCGCGCGGTGAAGCAGCGCGCGGAATAGGCAAGCGGCAGCTTGCCGTAGGCGAAGACTTCGGTTTCGATCTCGTCGAGGCGGGCGTCGCGCAGCGACACTGCTTCCCCCTTCCCCGCTTGCGGGAGAGGGCGGGGGTGAGGGTTGCGGACGCGATCGAGCAGCGCGGCCAGTGTGTCGCGCGACATTTCCACCGGCGGCAGCCAGCGCACCGCGCCCAGCCCGGCCAGCACGCCGAGCGTTTCGTGGTTGTAGACATTGAGCGTGGGCCCGGCGACGAAGGGCAGGCCGGCCTCCGACAGCAGGCGCACCGCGCCCCATTCGTTGGCCTCGACCTGGAAACTGCCGTTGTCCACCAGCCTGCGCAGGGTTTTGAGATCGGACTCGGATTCGATCAATGTCTGCGTGGACAGCACCGCTTCCTTGCCGGCTTCGGCGAGCTGCTCCGCCAGCGCCAGCCAGTCGGCAAGGCGCAGCACGTGGCGGCGCGAGCACACGCTTTCGCCCAGGTAGACGCGCGCCACCGGCCATTTTGCAGCCTGTTCGTAAAAGGCCAGCACGTCCTCGCGCGGCCAGTAGTATTGCAGGGGGCCTAGACTCAGGTTCACGCGCTTCTCATTTCCATGGCCGATGGTAGGCGCCGAGCGTGTGGCTCTGCCCTTCCGACAATTTGTTGAGTTCGGCCATCCAGACCGGCATGGGTTTGAAACCCGCAACGTTTTTTTTCACCGCGTCTATGGCGGCGCGCCAGACTTTCGTCACTTGCGCCACGTAGGCCGGACTGCGCTGGCGGCCTTCGATCTTGATGGCGGCGATGCCCATGGCGAGCATTTCCGGCAGGAGATCGAGAGTGTTCAGGCTGGTGGGCTCCTCGAGGGCGTAGTAGGTTTCGCCGGCGACTTCGAAGCGCCCCTTGCACAGGGTCGGGTAGCCGGCCTTCTCGTTCTTGCCGTAACGGTCGAGCAGCACGCCATTGAGACGCGACTCCAGGCCCGTGGGCGTCTCCTTCCACTGCACGGCTTTTGCCGGCGAGCACACGCCGGCCGAGTTGGGCGATTCGCCGGTGCAGTAGGAAGACAGCAGGCAGCGTCCCTCGACCATGACGCACAGGCCGCCGAAACCGAACAGCTCGATCTCCACCTCGGTGTTCTTCACCACGTTCTCCACCTGCGCCAGCGACAGCACGCGCGGCAGCACCGCGCGCTGTATGCCGTAATGCTCGCGGTAGAAGTTGATCGCCTCGTAGCTCGTGGCCGAGCCCTGCACCGAAAGATGCAGCCTGAGCCCGGGATGGTTTTCCGCCGCATAGCGCATGAGTCCGGCATCGGCCAGGATCACCGCATCCATGCCCAGGGTGGCGGCACGGTCGATCGCGCCGACCCAGCGCGTCCAGGTGTCCGGCTGCGGATAGGTATTGATCGCAAGCAGCACGCGGCGTCCGCGCTCGTGCGCATAGCGCAGGCCTTCGGCCGCCTGCGCCTCGTCGAAGTTGAGGCCGGGGAAGGCACGCGCGTTGGTATTGTCGCGAAAGCCCATGTACACGGCGTCGGCGCCGTTGTCGACGGCGGCCTTGAGAGACATCAGATTGCCCGCGGGGCAGATCAGTTCAAGCGGCACGACAAATCTCCTCGTTCCGGGGTTGGCCGGCGCGCGCGCCCTGGCGCGTGCCGCGGCGTTCGAGCCGCTGCGCGATGCCGTTCAGCACGTCCCATTTCTTCGCGCACCATGCGGGCGCCAGCAGGATGTCGGGCGCGGCTGTACCGGTGACGCGATGGAACACCACCTCCCAGGGCGTGCGTTCGATGAGGTCGGCGGCGATGCGCGCGTATTCGCTTTCGGTGAGCGGCTCGTATTCGCCGCGCTTCCATTCGAGCGCGAGCTTTGTGTGCTTGACCACATGCAGCGGGTGCAGCTTGAGTCCGTCGACGCCGACATCGAGCACGCGGTCCAGGCTGGCATGGCAGTGCCATTCGTCTTCGCCCGGCAGCCCGACGATGAGGTGGCAGCACAGCGGGATGCCGCGGGAGCGTGCGGCCCGAGCGGCTTCGGCATACTCGGCGAAACCGTGGCCGCGGTTGACCCGCGCCAGCGTCTTGTCGAAGGCCGATTGCAAGCCGAGTTCCAGCCACACCTCGTGGCCGCGCTGCTGGTATTCGGCGAGCAGGTCCAGCACCGGAGGCGGCACGCAGTCCGGGCGCGTGCCGATCGACAGGCCGATCACGCCGGGCTCGGCCAGTGCCTCGTCATACAGCGCGCGCAGCTCGTCCACGTGCGCATAGGTGTTGGTGTAGGCCTGGAAATAGGCGAGAAAGCGGCGCGCGCCGGTGCGCTTGCCGATGCGGCCGCGCGCGCGCTCGAACTGGCCGGCCAGCGTTGCCGGCTCGCGCGCGCCCGGCGCAAAAGACTTGTTGTTGCAGAAAGTGCAGCCGCCTGTGCCCTTGCTGCCGTCGCGATTGGGGCAGGTGAAGCCGGCGTCGAGCGCAACCTTGTGCACGCGCTCGCCGTGCTTTTGCAGCATGGCCTGCCCGAAGGTATGGATGCGCTCTGCGAGCATGGTCACGACAATCCCACAAGCCCCGAATGGTTACAACAAGACCGTGTTATCTTAAATTAGCCCGCATCTGTCGTCCATCATTAAATTCAAATCTAAAGGCAAAAAATCTTTCAACGCAGAGACGCAGAGAAAACCTTAAATCTTTTACAGAGAGGTATGAGAGGGTAAGGGAGAAAACCGGGCTTTACTCCCTTTCCTCACTTAACCTCCCTGTTATTGCATTTCTCTGCGTCTCTGCGTTCCCGTGCCTGGCTTTTACCTAAGCCTGCCTGCGGCTGCGGTCGGCCCACACCGCCGCCTCCACGCGCGAGCGCAGGTTGAGTTTCTTCAAGAGATGCTTGACGTGCACCTTCACCGTGCCTTCGGCGATGCCGAGCTCCCTGGCGATGAGCTTGTTGCTCCTGCCTTCGGCGATGAGGTCGAGGATGCGGCTTTCCTGTTCGGTGAGGCCCGCCTCCGAAGGCTTTTTCGGCCGCCCGATGTCGCGCAGCGAGGTCGCCAGCAACTGGGTGAGGCGCGGGGTGATGGTGATTTCGCCGCGCGCCGCCTGCGCGAGGTGCGCCGTCAGATCCTCGGGCTCCATGTCCTTGAGGAGATAACCGTCGGCGCCGGCCTGCAGGGCGGCGACCAGATCGTCGGCATGGTCGGACACGGTGAGCATGATGACGCGCGCATCGAGCCCCGCCGCCTTGATCGCCTTCAGCACCTCGACGCCGCTCATGTCCTTCATGTTGAGGTCCAGCAGCACCATGTCCGGATCGAGCTCGCGCGCAAGGCGGATGCCGTCCGCGCCGTTCGCCGCCTCGCCCACGAACTTCAGTTCGGGCAGCGCCTGGATCAGCTGGATCACGCCCTTGCGGAACAGGGGATGGTCGTCGACGATGAGGACGCTCTGGATGTCTTCTGCGTTCATGGCGCTCGGTCAGTTGACGGATATGGTGCGCGCCGGCGCTTCGCCTCGGCTCGCAGGCATGAAGTTTAGCGTGACGCGGGTGCCGGCGGTTGCAGGCTGTTCCACCGCCAGCACGCCGCCGAGGCTCCTGGCCCGCTCTTCCATGATCTTCATGCCGTAATGGTGCGCGCCCGCGGCCTTGCGGATGCCGATGCCGTCGTCCTCGATCACGGCGGAGACGGCGCCGCTGCCCAGGCATTCGACCCTCACCTTGGCGCGGCTGGCATGGGCATGGTTGATGACATTGGCCAGCGCCTCGCGCACGATCTGCAGGGTATGGATTTCCTCGTTGGGAGACAGCATGCAGCCGGCCAGATGCACTTCCAGTTCGATGGGAATGCCGCCGCGCCCGGAAAACTCCGCCACGGCATTCTGCAATGCGATGGCAAGTCCGCCGCCTTCGATGCGCATGCGGAAGGTGGTGAGCAGTTCGCGCAACTGGCGGTAGGCGCTGTTCAGCCCCTCGCGCAATTCGTGCAGCACCTGGGCGGCTTCGCTGCCGCCGCTGTCGATGTAGGGCTTGAGACGACTGACCTGGATTTTCATGTAGGCGAGCGACTGTGCCAGCGAGTCGTGCAACTCGCGCGCGATCGCGGCGCGCTCTTCCAGCAGCGAGAGACGATGGCTCTGCTCTGCGCGCTGTGCCGTGCCGATGGCGATGCCGATGTGGCGCGACAGCGCTTCCAGCAGCTGCGTCTGCCACGGCGCCAGCTGCATGTCCTGCGGCAATTCCATCTGCAACACGCCGTAGGTATGCTCGGCGTCCTTGAGCGGCAGCGACAGCAGTCGCTTGCCGCCTCTGATGGTGTCGACCGTCAGCGTCCTGTGCGCCAGGCATTCCTCGCAGCTCATGAGCCCGCACACGTCGACGTCTCCGCGCGCGGGTTCGAGCGTGCTGGCGATGATGCCGGCGCGATGCTCGCCGGTTTCCACCAGGCAGGCGAGGCCATGACCGGCGCCGAGCACGTTTTCCAGATCCTTCAGCAGGATGGCGTAGGTGTCGTGCGCCACCGGCCCGCTGTAGAGGCGGGCGATGGAGTGGTAAAGCAGTTCCAAGGAGCGGTTGGCGATGGTGAGTTCGGCGGTCTTCTCTTCCACCCGCGCCTCCAGGTTCTGGTACAGCTTGGAGAGGTCTTCCGCCATGAGGTTGAAGGCCTGGCCCAGGCGCCCGATCTCGTCTTCGCCCTCGAGCGTGGTGCGCGCGGCCAGGTTGCCGCGGCCGATCTGGTCGGTCAGATCCAGCAGTTCGCGCAGCGGATGCACCAGGATGTTGTTGACGAGGTAGATGGAAAGCGCCACCACCAGCAGTGTGGCGATGACCGACACGCCGAGGATGACGCGCATGACCAGGATCTTGGCTTCGGTGGCGTCCTCGATCTGCTTGACCAGGGTATTGATTTGGTCGACGAAGTCCGGAATGCGGTCCAGCACGTCGCCTGCGGAAGAAGACAGGCCGGGTTTGATCTGCGTGCGCCAGGCGGTGTCGATCCGGCGGTAGGTGCGATTGAGTTCGGCGGTTTCGTCCGCAGGCAGCAGGCCGACGATGGAGGGCGCATTCAGATCGCTTTCGAAACGCGCCATGGCCTGACGCATGCTTTCCTGCCCGGCTGCGCCGCGCTGATAGAGCGAAGCCATGCGCCAGCTCTGCATGCGCAGGCTGCCCGCGATGTTGATGGCCTCGCCGCTGCCCTGTGTGGTTTCCGCCACCAGCCACGAGGTGGACATGCTCACCACCGCCAGCAGGGTGATGGCGACGAACATGCCGCCCAGCCTGAGCAGCAGCGAGTTGCGCAATTTGTTTCTCAGCAGACGGCTCAATGTCTTCTCCAGACTTGCGAATAAAAGGGTATACCACTTTTCCCCCACCGGCTTTCCGCTCGCACCTGCGCGCGAAAAAAACGCAAACCAAATCAATGTGTTTGCAACTACCCCCTCTACCACCAAAGAGGTAGAGGGGCCGCTTTGCCCCTCGGAACCCCCTCTGGCGGTGCGTGCTTTCGCAGCTTATAAAGACTCCACACTCTTCATTCACGCGCATGGCGGGGCAGTTTATGACATCCCAACAATCCAAGGCCTGGTCGGTCGTCATCATGAGCACACTGGCTTTCACGGTGTGCTTCATGGCGTGGATGATGTTCGCCGTCATCGGCGTGCCGATCAAGCAGCAGCTCGGCCTGAGCGAGACCGAGTTCGGCATCCTCGTCGCCACGCCGGTGCTCACCGGCTCGCTCATCCGCGTGCCGCTGGGCATGTGGACCGACAGGTTCGGCGGGCGCATCGTGTTCTTCGTGCTCATGCTCACCACGGTCATCCCGATCTGGATGATCTCGCGGGCCACCGAATACTGGCATTTCCTTCTGACCGGTCTCTTCGTCGGCATGGCGGGCGGCTCCTTCACCGTCGGCATCGCCTACTGCGCGCGCTGGTTCCCAAAGCAGAAGCAGGGCCTGGCCATGGGCATCTTCGGCGCCGGCAATACCGGGGCTGCCGTCACCAAGCTGGTCGCGCCCATCATCGTGGTCGGCTACGGCTGGACCATGGTGCCCAAGGTCTATGCGGTGCTGATGCTGGTGACCGCCATCCTGTTCTGGTTCTTCACCTACAGCGATCCTGCACACAAGGTGGGCAGGCACGTCACCATCCGCGAGCAGCTCGCCGCCTTCAAGGATCCGCGCGTGTGGCGCTACAGCCAGTACTACTCCATCGTGTTCGGCGGCTATGTGGCGCTGGCGCTGTGGATGACCAAGTACTATGTGAGCGAGTACGGCTTCGACCTCAAGACGGCCGCGTTGCTGGCCGCCGCCTTCAGCATCCCCGGCGGCGTGCTGCGCGCGGTAGGCGGCTGGTTCTCCGACAAGTTCGGCGCGCACACCATCACCTGGTGGGTGCTGTGGATTTCGCTGGTGTGCCTGTTCTTCCTGTCCTACCCGCAGAGCAGCATCACCATCCAAACCGTTACCGGCCCCTACACATTTCATGTCGGCCTCAACGTGACGGTGTTCACTATTCTGCTCTTCACCCTGGGCGTGGTGTTCGCCATCGGCAAGGCCTCGGTGTTCAAGTACATCTCGGACGACTACCCGCACAACATCGGCGTGGTTTCCGGCGTGGTGGGTCTGGCAGGCGGCCTGGGCGGCTTCCTCATGCCCATCCTGTTCGGCGCCCTGGTCGACCTCACCGGCATCCGCTCCTCGGCCTTCATGCTGATGTTCGGCGTGGTGTGGGTGTCGCTCATGTGGATGTACTGGACGGAAGTGCGGCCGATGGACGCGAGGCGCGAAGCGAAGCGCATCGAGCGCGCCGACCTCATGGAATGACCCCGCAACCGGATTACTGACAAAGGAAACGACATGCAAACCAACATCAAGGAATGGAATCCGGAAGACCCGCAGTTCTGGGAATCCACCGGAAAATCCATCGCCTACCGCAACCTGTGGATATCCATTCCCAGCCTGCTTCTTGGCTTCGCCATCTGGCTGATGTGGGGCATCATCACCGTGCAGATGCTGAACCTGGGCTTTCCCTTCACCAAGGAGGACATGTTCAGCCTGACCGCCATCGCCGGCCTCTCGGGCGCGACGCTGCGCATCCCCTCCTCCTTCTTCATCCGCATCGCCGGCGGGCGCAACAGCATCTTCCTCACCACGGCACTGCTGATGATCCCCGCATTCGGCACCGGCCTCGCCCTGCAGGACAAGGACACGCCGCTGTGGGTGTTCCAGCTGCTGGCGCTCTTGTCCGGCATCGGCGGCGGCAACTTCGCCTGCTCGATGTCGAACATTTCCACCTTCTTTCCCAAGCGCCTGCAGGGCACCGCGCTCGGGCTCAACGCCGGGCTGGGCAACTTCGGCGTCACCACCATGCAGGTCCTGATTCCCCTGGTGATGACCGCAGGCATCTTCGGCGCGCTTGCAGGCGGCCCGATGGAACTGGTGAAAGACTCCGGCTGGCTCTTCGGCAAGATTCCCGCCGGCACGCCGACTTTCATCCAGAATGCCGGCTTCGTCTGGCTGCTGGCGCTGGTTCCGCTGGCCTTCCTCGGCTTCTTCGGCATGAACAACCTGCTGCCGATCTCACCCGCCATCGGCGGCACCCTCCCGGCCTTCGCCAAGATCCTGTGGCTCTATGGCCTGGCCATGGTCACCGCCGGCGTCGGCCTCTACCTCTATCTTCCGCCCAAGGCCGGCGGACTCGGCCTGCTCAACATGTGGGTGGCGCTGCCGCTCATCATGGTCGGCACCCTGTTCATCATGCGCCTGTTCGCTTTCGGCGAAATGAAGGCCGGCATCCAGAAACAGTTCGCCATCTTTTCCAACAAGCACACCTGGTCCATGACCGCGCTCTACGTGGTCACTTTCGGCAGCTTCATCGGCTTCTCCGCAGCCGTGCCGCTGTCGATCACGGTGATCTTCGGCGACCAGCACCTGTTCGATGCCGCCACCCAGACCTGGAACCACGTCAAGAACCCGAACGCGCCCTCGGCCCTGACCTGGGCCTGGATTGGCCCCTTCGTCGGCGCGCTGATCCGCCCGGTCGGCGGCTGGATCTCCGACAAGGTCGGCGGCTCCATCGTCACCCAGATCATCTCGGCGGTGATGGTCGCGGCCTCCGCCTACGCCGGCTGGATCATGCTGCAGGCCTACCAGTCGGCCACCCCGGAAATCTACTTCACCCAGTTCATGGTGGTGTTCGTGATCCTGTTCGCCGCCTCCGGCATCGGCAACGGCTCCACCTTCCGCACCGTGGGCGTGATCTTCGATCGCGCGCAGGCCGGCCCGGTGCTGGGCTGGACCTCGGCGGTGGCGGCCTACGGGGCCTTCATCGCGCCGGTGGTGATCGGCGACCAGCTCAAGGCCGGCACCCCGCAATACGCCATGTACGGCTTCGCCGTGTTCTACGCCGTGTGCCTGGTGCTGAACTGGTGGTTCTACCTGCGCAAGAACGCCTACATCAAGAATCCGTAACCGAGGGCCCAGGGGTCAGGGGCCGGGGGTCGGAGAAAAGCGCGGCAACACCGCTCAACCCCAGAATCCTGAATCCTGATCCCTAGCAAAAGCAAGGAGCAAACAATGAGTCACTTCCTCGACAGACTGACGTTCTTCAAGAAGAACATCGGCGAGTTCTCCAACGGCCACGGCGTGGTCAGCAACGAAGACCGCAGCTGGGAGAACGCCTACCGCAGCCGCTGGCAGCAGGACAAGGTGGTGCGTTCCACCCACGGGGTGAACTGCACCGGGTCTTGCAGCTGGAGAATTTTCGTCAAGAACGGCCTCATTACGTGGGAGATTCAACAAACCGACTACCCGCGCACGCGCCCCGACCTGCCCAACCACGAGCCGCGCGGCTGCCCGCGCGGCGCCAGCTATTCCTGGTACGTGTACTCGGCGCAGCGCGTGAAATACCCGCTGATCCGCGGCCGCCTGATGGAGATGTGGCGCGAGGCCAGGAAGACCATGAACCCCGTGGAAGCGTGGAAAGCCATCACCGGCGATCCCGAGAAGGCCAAACGCTACAAATCGGTGCGCGGGCAGGGCGGCTTCGTGCGCGCCGGCTGGGACGAGGTCACCGAGATCATCGCCGCCGCCAACGTCTTCACCATCAAGGAATACGGCCCCGACCGCATCTATGGCTTTTCACCCATACCGGCCATGTCGATGGTGAGCTATGCGGCGGGCAGCCGCTATCTCTCGCTCATCGGCGGCGTGTGCGGCTCCTTCTACGACTGGTACTGCGACCTGCCGCCCTCCTCCCCGCAGGTGTGGGGCGAGCAGACCGACGTGCCGGAATCGGCCGACTGGTACAACTCCACTTATTTAATGGTGTGGGGCTCCAACGTGCCGCAGACGCGCACGCCCGACGCCCACTTCTACACCGAGGTGCGCTACAAGGGCACCAAGACCGTGGCGGTGTCCTCGGACTTCGGCGAGATGGTGAAGTTCGGCGACATCTGGTTGGCCCCCAAACAGGGCACCGATGCCGCGCTGGCGCTGGCCATGGGCCACGTCATCCTGTCCGAGTTCCACAACAAGGGCAAGAGCGAATACTTCGATTCCTACTGCCGCCAGTACAACGACCATCCCATGCTGGTGATGCTCAAGGAGCACGAGGGCAAGCTGGTCGCCGACCGCTTCCTGCGCGCCTCCGACCTTTCCGGCAAGCTCGGCCAGGACAACAACCCCGAGTGGAAGACGGTGGTGTACGACGAGAACACCGGTTATCTCGTCGCGCCCAACGGCTCGATCGGCTTCCGCTGGGGCCAGTCCGGCGCCTGGAACCTGGAAATGCGCGACGGCTACTCCAATAAAGAGGTCAAGCCGCAACTCACCCTGCTCGGCAGCCATGACGAAATCGCCGGAGTGGCCTTTCCCTATTTCGGCGGCGAGGACCACGACGAGCTGCTGGTGCGCAACATGCCGGTCAAGGTCATCAGCGTCGGTGGGAAAGATGTGCGCATCGCCACCGTCTACGACCTGATGATGGCGAACTACGGCGTCGACCGCGGCCTCGGCGGCCCCAACATCCCCAGGGACTACGACGACGACGTGCCCTACACCCCGGCCTGGGCCGAGAAGCATTGCGGCGTGCCGCGCGCCGACATCATCACCGTTGCGCGCGAATTTGCCGACAACGCCGACAGAACCCGCGGCAAGTCCATGGTCATCCTCGGCGCGGCGTTGAACCACTGGTACCACAACGACATGATCTACCGCGGCATCATGAACCTCTTGATGATGTGCGGCTGCATCGGACAGTCGGGCGGCGGCTGGGCGCACTACGTCGGCCAGGAGAAGCTCAGGCCGCAGACCGGCTGGACGCCGCTGGCGTTCGCCCTCGACTGGCACCGCCCCTCGCGCCAGATGAACTCGACTTCGTTCTTCTATGCGCACACCAGCCAGTGGCGGCATGAAAAGCTGTCGGTGTCGGAAATCCTGTCGCCCACCGCAGACAGGAGCACGGGCGACTACCGCCTGATCGACTTCAACGTGCGCGCCGAACGCATGGGCTGGCTGCCCTCCGCCCCGCAGCTGGATGCCAACCCGCTGGAGATCACCAGGGCGGCGGATGCCGCCGGCATCGACCCGGTGAAATACGCAGTCGAACAGATCAAGAACGGTGCGATCAGATTCGCCAGCGAAGACCCCGACAACCCGAAGAACTTCCCGCGCAACCTGTTCGTGTGGCGCTCGAATCTTTTGGGTTCCTCGGGCAAGGGCCACGAGTATTTCCTCAAGTACTTCCTTGGCACCCAGAACGCGGTGCTGGGCCCCGACCTCGGCGAACTCAATGAAGCCAAGCCGAAGGAAGTCGTATGGCACGACAAGGGTGCGGAGGGCAAGCTCGACCTCCTGGTGACGCTCGACTTCCGCATGTCGACCACGTGCCTCTATTCCGACATCGTGCTGCCCTCGGCCACCTGGTACGAGAAGGACGACCTCAACACCTCGGACATGCACCCCTTCATTCATCCCTTGAGTGAAGCAGTGCAGCCCTTGTGGGAATCGAAGTCCGACTGGGAAATCTACAAGTTCATCGCGAAGAAATTCTCCGAACTTGCGGCCACACATCTGGGCACGCAAAAGGACCTGGTGCTCACGCCGCTCATGCACGACACGCCGTCCGAACTGGGCCAGTCTCTGTCCGTGCGCGACTGGAAGAAGGGCGAGGTCGACCCCATCCCCGGCAAGACCATGCCCAGCATGACAGTGGTGACGCGCGACTACGGCGACACCTACAGGAAGTTCACCTCGCTGGGCCCCCTGATGACCAAAATCGGCAACGGCGGCAAGGGCATCAGCTGGAACACCGAGGACGAGGTGAAGCAGCTCGCCGAGTTGAATTACACCGTCACCGAGGAAGGCGTAGCCAAGGGCCTGCCGAAAATCGAATCGGCCATCGACGCCTGCGAAGTGGTGCTCATGCTGGCACCGGAAACCAACGGCCAGGTCGCGGTCAAGGCCTGGGAGGCGCTGTCCAAGATCACCGGCCGCGACCACACCCATCTGGCACTGCCGCGCGAGGACGACAAGATCCGCTTCCGCGACATCCAGGTGCAGCCGAGGAAGATCATCTCCTCGCCGACCTGGTCGGGCCTGGAGTCGGAGCACGTCTCCTACAACGCCGGCTACACCAACGTGCACGAGCTGATTCCCTGGCGCACCCTCACCGGCCGCCAGCAGTTCTACCAGGACCACCAGTGGATGCTGGACTTCGGCGAGGGCCAGTGCGTGTACAAGCCGCCGGTCGACACCAAGACCATCGCGCCAATGCTCGGCAGGAAGCCGAACGGCCATCATGAACTCGTGCTCAACTGGATCACACCGCACCAGAAGTGGGGCATCCACAGCACCTACACCGACAATCTGCGCATGCTGACGCTGTCGCGCGGCGGCCCCCACGTGTGGGTGTCGGAGTCGGAAGCCAGGGAAGCAGGCCTCGCCGACAACGACTGGGTCGAAGTGTTCAACGTCAACGGCACGCTCACCGCCCGGGTGGTGGTGAGCCAGCGCGTGCCGCGCGGCATGTGCCTGATGTACCACGCGCAGGAAAAGATCATCAACGTGCCGGGTGCCGAGGTGAGCGGCTTCCGCGGCGGCATCCACAACTCGGTGACGCGCACCATCACCAAGCCCACGCACATGATCGGCGGCTACGCGCAGCTGGCCTACGGCTTCAACTACTACGGCACCGTGGGCTCGAACCGCGACGAGTACGTGATCGTGCGCAAGATGAAGAAAGTGGAGTGGATGGAAGGTCCGCTGGTGGAACGCTCATGAGAACTTCGACGATTTTGCGGTGGGACTCCCTCCTCCACCCCTTGCCCGCACATCCCCTCCGGGGCGGGCCTTTTTACAACGGGCGTAACGGGCATGAGCCCGTTGCGCCGGCAAGGAGAAAATGATGAAAGTACGCGCCCAGATCGCCATGGTGCTGAACCTGGACAAGTGCATCGGCTGCCACACCTGCTCGATCACCTGCAAGAACGTGTGGACCTCGCGCGAAGGCATGGAATACGTGTGGTTCAACAACGTCGAGTCCAAGCCCGGCATCGGCTATCCCAAGCAGTGGGAAAACCAGGACGTGTGGAACGGCGGCTGGAAGCGCCGCGCTGACGGCAGGATCGAGCCGCGCCAGGGCAGCAAGGTGAAAATCCTCGCCAACATCTTCGGCAACCCCAACCTGCCCGAGATCGACGACTACTACGAGCCGTACACGTTCGACTACCAGCACCTGCAGAAGGCGCCGCTGTCGGAGACGCCGCCCACCGCGCGCCCGGTCTCGGCCATCACCGGCGAGAAGATGGACAAGATCCACTGGGGCCCGAACTGGGAAGACGACTTGGGCGGCGAGTTTTCCTCGCGCGGCCGCGACAAAAACTTCGACAACGTGCAGAAGGAAATGCACGCCACCTTCGAGAACACCTTCCTCATGTATTTGCCGAGGCTGTGCGAGCACTGCCTCAACCCGGCCTGCGTCGCTTCCTGCCCCTCGGGCTCGATCTACAAGCGCGAGGAAGACGGCATCGTGCTGGTCGACCAGGACAAGTGCCGCGGCTGGCGCATGTGCATCTCCGGCTGCCCGTACAAGAAGATCTATTACAACTGGAAGACCGGCAAGGCCGAGAAGTGCATCTTCTGCTATCCCCGCATCGAGGCTGGCCAGCCCACGGTGTGCTCGGAATCCTGCGTGGGGCGCATCCGCTACCTGGGCGTGATCCTGTACGACGCCGACAGAATTGAAGAAGCTGCCAGCGTCACCGACGAGAAGGAACTCTACGAAGCGCAGCTGAAGATCTTCCTCGATCCGAACGACCCTGCCGTCATCAATGCCGCGCGCGCCGAAGGCGTCCCCGAGGCCTGGCTCGACGCCGCGCGCAAGTCTCCGGTGTACAAGATGGCGATCGACTGGAAGATCGCCTTCCCGCTGCATCCCGAGTACCGCACCCTGCCGATGGTGTGGTACGTGCCGCCGCTGTCGCCGATCCAGGCCGCGGCCGAGTCCGGCAAGATGGGCATGAACGGCATCATCCCCGACACGGCCAGCTTGCGCATCCCCATCACCTACCTTGCCAACCTCTTGACCGGCGGCAAGGAACAGCCGGTGGTCTCCGCGCTCGACCGCATGCTGGCGATGCGCGCCTACATGCGCGGCAAGTCGGTCGACGGCAAGCCCAACACCGCCGCGCTCGACCAGGTGGGGCTCACCTCCGCCCAGGCCGACGAGATGTACCGCTATCTGGCCATCGCCAACTACGAGGACCGCTTCGTTATCCCCAGCACCCACCGCGAGGAAGTCATCAACACCTTCGAGGAAAAGTCGAGCTGCGGTTTCAGTTTCGGCAACGGCTGCTCGGACGGCGTCTCGCCCCATGCCACGCTGTTCGGCAACCGCAAAAACGCCGTGCCGGTCGATCTGTCGCAGCTGCATGCCAGGAAAAAAACCGGATAAGGAGCCCAAAATGAAAACCTTCAAGGTACTGTCCCTGCTCTTGATGTACCCGGAAGCCGACTGGCTCTCCGCGCTGCCCGACATGCATGCCGCGCTGGTGGAGGAATCCGCCTTCAATCACGATGCGGCTATGCGCATGGCGCCGCTGTTCGCGCTCTTGAGCGACACGAAGCTGATCGGGCTGCAGGAAAACTATGTCGCCACCTTCGACCGCAACCCTTCGCATTCGCTGCATCTTTTCGAGCACATCCACGGCGAATCGCGCGACCGCGGGCAGGCCATGATCAACCTGCTGGAGGAATACTGGAAGCACGGCTTCGACGCTTCCGCCTCCGAACTGCCCGACTACGTGCCGCTGTTCCTCGAATTCCTCTCCCTGCTGCCTACCGAAGAGGCGCTGCCGCTCCTGGGTGACGCCGTGCACGTGCTCGCTGCCGTCGGCAGGAAGCTCGACAGGAACGGCAGCCCCTACGCCACGGCCTTCCAGGTGCTGGAAGCGATGTCGCCGGTGGCCGCCGAGGAGCTCGTCGAGCCGCCGGTGCGCGACATGGACGAGGCGATGGAAATGTTCGGCCCCACGGTCGACGGCACCGAGCCTCTGCTCAACCCCCGCCCGCAGGTCGCGGTGGTAGAAATGCCGGTCTCGCGCCGGCAGGCTGCCGCATCCTCGACGCATTGAATAAAGGAGGATCGAAAATGTCCTACTCGCAAACCTTCCTGTTCGGCATCTACCCTTACATCGCGCTGACCGTGTTCTTCCTCGGCAGCCTGATCCGTTTCGACCGCGAGCAATACACGTGGAAGAGCGACTCCTCGCAACTCCTGAAGCGCGGGCAACTACGGCTGGGCAGCAACCTGTTCCACGTCGGCGTGCTGTTCCTGTTCTTCGGCCATTTCGTCGGCATGCTGACGCCGCACGCGGTGTACGAGCCCTTCATCAGCGCCGGCGCCAAACAGCTGCTGGCCATGGTCTCGGGCGGCGCTGCCGGGCTCATCGCCTTCATCGGGCTCACCATCCTGCTGCACCGGCGGCTGACCGAGCCGCGCATCCGCGCCACCTCCAGGTTCAGCGACATCCTGATCGCCGTGCTGCTGTGGCTGCAACTGCTGCTGGGGCTCGCGACCATCCCGCTGTCGGCGCAACACCTCGACGGCAGCATGATGGTGCGACTCGCGGAATGGGGGCAGCGCATCGTCACCTTCCGCGGCGGCGCGGTCGAGCTGCTGGAGGGAGCCGGCTGGATCTTCAAGACCCACCTCTTCCTCGGCATGACCATCTTCCTCGTGTTCCCGTTCACCCGCCTGGTGCACGTGTGGAGCGGATTCGCGGCAACGACTTATGCAGCCCGCGCCTGGCAACTGGTTCGGCCCCGCAGCTAAAGATTGAGAGGAGAAAACCATGACACACGTTGTCGTTCTGGGCGCAGGCATCGCCGGCATTCCCGCGGCCTACGCGCTCAAGTCCGGGCTCGGCCGCAATGACGAAGTGACGGTGGTCTCGGACAAGGATTACTTCCATTTCGTGCCCTCCAACCCCTGGATCGCCATGGGCTGGCGCAACCGTGCCGACATCGCCTTTCCCGTCGCGCCCTATCTGGAAGCGCGCGGCATCGGCTTCGTGCACAGCAGGGCCAGGCGCATCCAGCCCGACAGAAACACGGTCGAGCTGGAAAACGGCAAGAGCCTGTCTTACGACTACCTGCTCGTCGCCACCGGCGCGGAAGGCGCGTTCGACGAGATTCCGGGACTTGCCGAGCACACCCACTCGGTGCTGCATGTCGAGCAGGCGGAGCGCGCGCATGCCGCCTACAGGGAATTTGCCAGGCATCCCGCCGGCCCCATCGTGGTCGGCGCGGCGCAGAATTCCAGCATCCTCGGGCCGGTGTATGAATTCGCCTTCCTTGCCGATGCCGACTTGAAGCGCCGCAACATCCGCAGCCGCGTGCCCATCACCCTGGTCACGCCCGAGCCCTGGCCGGGACATCTGGGCCTGGGCGACGCCGGCGCAAACCGCGAAGCGATCGAAGCCGCGCTTGCCGACAACGACATCAGTATCATCTGCAACGCGCGCACCGAGCGTATCACCGCCGATGCCGTGCACATCGTCGAACTCGACGAGGCCGGCAAGGACAGGCAGGCGCACACGCTGCCCTTCGCCTATTCGGTCTACTGGCCCGCCTTCCGCGGCGTCGCCGGCGTACGCGACTGTGTCGGCCTTGCCAACGGGCGCGGCCTGGTGGTGGTGGACGAATACCTGAGAAACCCCGCCCACCCCAATGTCTATGCAGTCGGCGTATGTGCGGCGCATGGCATCGTGGATCGCACGCCGCTCAATGTCGGCGCGCCGGCTTCGGTCTATTCCATCCAGAAGGAAGTGGAAACCGCGGTCGGCAACATCCACGCCGCCATCCATGGCGAGTCATTGCTCAGCAATGTCCCGCAGCGCGCCCGCTGGCTGTCCGACATGGGCAAAGACGGCGCCGCCTACCTGTCCGGGCCGCAGGTGCCGCTCAGGGACATCAACTGGATGCGCCAGGGGCGCTGGGTGCACCTGGCCAAGGTGGATTTCGAGAAATACTTCCTCAACAAGGTGCGGCTCAAGCCCGCCGGAGAGGCGCCTGCGGCGGCATCGGAAATCGCCGACGTGATGGGCCGGTCGCTGGCGGAAAAGATCGAAGGCGTGATCCATCCTTCCCCCGCCGAGCCGGGCGCCAAATCCATCGATGTCCGGCTCGGACGCGAGGCATATTTCGAACTGCGCGCGCTGGCCCGCTCGGTCGGGCGCGAAAGCGGAGCGCTTGCCGCCGATCTGCTGTCCGCGGCACTGGCCGACGCCAAAGCCTGTCTGAACGAAGCGGGCATCGATGCCCTGGAGCGTGCCCGGCGCGAACTGCGGGTCGCCGAGCTGCCCGAACGCCAGCCCGGGGTCGAGTTCCACGGCGGCGGCACCTGAAGCGACCCTGCCTTAGCGATGCGCGCGCCCCGATCGGCATGGCCGTCGGGGCGTTGCCGTTTTTTTCCGTACGGAACGGGGTTCTCCGCGCAGGCCGAAAAGCCTAAAATGACGGTCTTTCCAGCCATTGCGCTCTTTAACCCGGATATTTCACCAGACCGGCCCAGAATATGACGGAAAATCGCATGAATAGAGGCTTTGCGTGTAATCAGTCCAAAATCCAATTTGTACCGCCGGCCTTCGCGGGTGTTGTCGGCCAATTTACGGCATCTTTGCGCCCCCGCTTCGCGCCAATAGGCATGGCTATTGGCTTGGCGCGGGATGCGCAAATCTGCTCGCAAATTGACTCGCCACCATCCCGCGATCTGATGAAATATCCGGGTTAACCATGTTTACCGGAATCATCCAGGCCGTCGGCAAAATCCACGAATTCGAGGCGCGCGGCAATGACGCGCGCATGGTCATCGATGGCGGCGGGCTGGATCTGTCCGACGTGGCGGTGGGCGACAGCATCGCGGTGAACGGCGTGTGCCTCACCGTCGTCGCGCTTGCCCCCGCCAGTTTCACGGTGGACGTATCCGCCGAAACCCTGCGTTGCACGGAGGGCTTCGCGCCCGGCGCGGAGGTCAACCTGGAAAAGGCCATGCGCCCCATCGACCGCCTGGGCGGACACATCGTGTCCGGCCATGTGGACGGCGTCGGCACGGTGGCGCGCTTCGAGCCGGTGGGCGAATCGCACCTGCTGGCCATCGACGCGCCCGCGGAACTCGCGCGCTACATCGCGGCCAAAGGCTCGATCACGGTGCAAGGGGTGTCGCTCACGGTGAACCGCGTCGAGGGCGCGCGCTTTTACATCAACCTGATTCCCCACACGCTGGCCATGACCAACTTGAAGCATCTCGAACCGGGCAGCCGCGTGAACCTGGAAATCGACATGGTCGCGCGCTACGTGGAGCGCCTCGCCCAATTCATGAATCCCTCCGACAAAGATTAAAAAATGAGCCTCGCCCCCATCACCGAAATCATCGAAGAACTGAAAGCCGGCCGCATGGTCGTGCTGGTGGACGAGGAGGACCGCGAGAACGAAGGCGATCTCGTCATGGCCGCCGAGCACGTGACGCCGGATGCCATCAACTTCATGGCCAAGTACGGCCGCGGCCTCATCTGCCTCACCCTCACCGACCAACGCTGCCGCCAGCTCGGTCTCAAACAAATGGTTTCCGACAACCAGACCCCGCACGGCACCGCCTTCACCGTGTCCATCGAGGCGGCCGAAGGGGTGACCACCGGCATTTCCGCGCAGGACCGCGCCGTCACCATCCGGGCTGCGGTGGCCAAGGATGCCAAGCCTGCCGACATCATCCAGCCCGGCCACATCTTCCCGCTGCGCGCACAGCCCGGCGGCGTGCTGATGCGCGCAGGCCACACCGAGGCCGGCTGCGACCTCGCGGGTCTCGCCGGCCTGGAGCCGGCGGCGGTGATCTGCGAGATACTCAAGGACGACGGCACCATGGCGCGCCTGCCCGACCTCATTCCCTTCGCGCAGCAGCACGGCCTCAAAATCGGCGCCATCGCCGACCTCATCCATTACCGCAGCCAGAACGAGAGCCTGGTCGAACGCGTGGCCGACCGCCTGATCCAGACGGTGTACGGCGCCTTCCGCCTGCTGGCCTATCGCGACAACACCGGCGAAACCCATCTCGCGCTGGTGAAAGGCGCCATCCACGCCGACCAGGAAACCCTGGTGCGCGTGCACGAGCCCCTCTCCGTCATGGACTTTCTCGACGTCACCGGCGGCGGCCACTCCTGGCCCATCATGGGTGCGATGGAGCGCATCGCCGAGTCGCAGTCCGGCGTGCTGGTGCTATTGCACCGGCCGGAAACCGCCGATGCGCTGCTCAGTCGCGTCAACCCGCCGGTGCAGGCGGCGGGAAAGAAATTCGATTTGCGCAACTACGGCATCGGCGCGCAGATTCTGAAGGACATCGGCGTAGGCAGGATGCGGCTGCTCTCCGGCCCGCTGAAAATGCCGGCGATGGACGGCTTCGGCCTCGAAGTCACGGGTTATGTTGAACACAGCTGAAAGGAAAGCAGACATGGGAACCAACGACGGTTTTAACGAACTCGATCCGGCCTACCAGGGCAAGGGCCTCAGGATCGGCATCACCATGAGCCGCTTCAACAAGGACATCTGCGATGGCCTGTTGTCGGCCTGCGAGCGCGAACTCCTCCGCCTGGGCGTGGCCAGGGAAGACATCCTGCTGGTGACCGTGCCGGGCGCGCTGGAGCACCCCATCGCGCTGCAGCGGCTGGCGCAAAGCGACAAATTCGACGCGCTCGTCGCCATCGGCTCCATCGTGCGCGGCGAGACCTATCATTTCGAAGTCGTCGCCAACGAATCGGCGCGCGGCATCACCGAAGTGCAACTCGAAACCGGCGTGCCCATCGCCAACGCCATCCTCACCCTGGAGAACGAGGAGCAGGGCTATCAGCGCATGAGCGAAAAAGGCACCGATGCGGCGCGCGTGGCGATCGAGATGGCCAACCTGATGAAGCGCATATGAAGCCCTCTCCCAAGGGCGGTTCGCGCAGCCTGTCGCGCGAGTTCGCCCTGCGCGCCATCTACGCGCAACTGCTCTCCGGCCAGGACGAAGCGGACGTGGCCGCGCACGTGCGCGAGGACCCGGATTTCGCCAAGGCCAACACGGCCTATTTCGAGGCGCTGTTCCACGGCGTGCTCACCGAAAGCGCCGATCTCGAACTCAAGCTCGCGCCGCATCTGGATCGCCCCATCCGCGAGCTTTCGCCCATCGAGCGCGGCATCCTGCTCATCGGCGCGTTTGAGCTCGCCGACTGCCCCGACGTGCCCTACCGCGTCGCCCTCAACGAAGCCGTCGAACTGGCGAAGAAATACGGCGGCACCGACGGCCACAAATACGTCAACGGCGTGCTCGACAAGCTGGCCAAGCTGATGCGGCCGGATGAGGCAGGGGCCAGGAATTAGGATTCAGGATTCAGGGAATGTGCTGCGCGCCCGATAGAAAATCGCGGCCCTTGGCCGCACCTCCCCTGACCCCCGAATCCTGACCCCCGACCCCTAACCCCAATGCCCGGCGAATTCGACCTCATCGCGAAATACTTCACCCGCCCCACGCCCGATGCGGTGCTGGGCGTGGGAGACGATTGCGCGCTGATTGCGCCCACGCCGGGCATGGAACTCGCGATCTCCACCGACATGCTGATCGCGGGGCGCCATTTCATGCCCTCGGACGGTCCCGGCACCATCGGCCACAAGGCCATGGCGGTGAATCTTTCCGACCTCGCCGCCATGGGTGCTGCGCCGCGCTTCGCGCTCCTGTCCATCGCCCTGCCGGAGGCGGACGAGAAATTTCTTCGGGGCTTCGCCGGCGGCTTTTTCGGCCTTGCACAGAAATACGGCGTCAGCGTGATCGGCGGCGACACCACGCGCGGGGGGCTGCTCACGCTCAACGTCACGGTGATCGGCGAAGTGCCGCCGGGCCAGGCCTTGCTGCGCGATGCCGCAAAAGCCGGCGACGACATCTGGGTCTCGGGTACGCTGGGTGACGCCGCCGCCGCGCTCGCCCACCATCAGGGCAGGCTGCGCCTGGAAACCGCGCAGGCGGTGCAATGCTTTCCGCGCCTTTACGTGCCCACGCCGCGCATCGAACTAGGGCTCGCCCTGCGCGGGCTCGCGCATGCCGCCATCGACGTGTCCGACGGCTTCGCTGCCGACCTCGGCCACATCCTCGAACGTTCCAATGTGGGCGCGGAAGTCTGGTTCGAACGGCTGCCGCTGTCGGATGCACTCGCCCCCCTGGCCAACGACCCGGCCGTACAGGACTGCATCCTCGCCGGCGGCGACGACTACGAGCTGGTGTTCACCGCATCGACCGACAAACGAGACCAAATCGCTGCCTTGGCCACACAGCTCGACTTGCGCCTGACACGGGTTGGACAAATCACTCCCCTCTCCCCCGGGGAGAAGGGCGGGGGAGAGGGCACTTTTTTGACCATCCTCAACCGCGGCAAGCCCATGCCGCTTGCGCGCGCGGGCTTCGACCACTTCCAATGAACCCCGACGCCCGCTTCCTCTTCGCCCACCCCGCGCACTTCATCGCGCTGGGCTTCGGTACGGGCCTTTCGCCCTGGGCCCCGGGCACCTTCGGCACGCTGGCCGCGCTGCCGCTTTACTGGCTGCTGCTGCAGGCCGGACTGCAACTGCCGGTTCTGCTTGCCGCCATCGCCGCCGGTTTCGCGCTGGGCATCTGGGCCTGCGCGGTCGCGGGAAAGAATCTGGGCGCAGCCGACCACGGCGGCATCGTCTGGGACGAGATCGTCGCCATGTGGCTGGTACTGGCTTTTGCGCCGGCAACATGGCTCTGGTGGCTTGCCGCCTTTGGTTTCTTCCGTTTTTTCGATATCCTGAAACCCTGGCCCATCCGTTTTTTCGACACGCGTCTGAAAAACGGCTTCGGGGTGATGTTCGATGACCTGCTGGCGGCGCTCTACGCGCTGCTCATCATCAAAGGCTGGCAATGGCTCGCGTGAGCGACGATGAACTCCTGCAACTGGCCCATACCCTGGGACAGAAACTGCATGCCAAGGGCTGGATGCTGGCGACGGCCGAGTCCTGCACGGGCGGCTGGGTGGCGCAGGTCGTCACCGCCATTCCCGGTTCTTCGGCCTGGTTCGACCGCGGCTTCGTCACCTATTCCAACCGCGCCAAGGAGGAAATGCTGGGCGTGAGCCCCGCGACGCTTGATGCGCACGGCGCGGTGTCGGAAGAAACCGTCAATGAAATGGCGAGCGGCGCGTTGACGCGCAGCCAGGCCCACATCAGCGTGGCCATTTCCGGCATTGCCGGTCCCGGCGGAGGCACGCCGAAAAAGCCCGTCGGCACCGTGTACATCGGCTGGGCCACCCTGGACGGCGAGCCGCTTTCCAGCACCTGCCACCTTTCCGGCGACCGCGAGGAAATCCGCTCGCGCGCCGTGGCCGCCGCCCTGCGCGGGCTGATCGAACTGATCGAATAGCCAAAGAGCCCACCTAAAAACCCGTTTAACAGGGAGGAACGGGAGGTAAGGGAGTAAGGCAAAAAAAGGTTTTCTCCCTTACCTCTCTTACCTCCCTGTCCAAAGCTTTTTTCCTGCGGCTCTGAACTGGCGAACTTTGCCGTCGTATGTCCGCGAGTTTGCGGTTCAGCGAAACGCCCAGCCCGCGAAGGGCTCGATCTCGTCGCGGTTTTGCAGCATCAATTGATAGGCCTGCGGGCTCAGCGAATGGTCCGGCGTCGTGTCCACGCCCAGGCGCTGCAGCACGTAGCCGATGAGCGCGCGGCGCACCTCCACTTCGATCGCTTCGCCGCGCGCGCCGTAATCCAGTAGCAGGCTCGCGCGCTTCTGCGCATCCAGGCCGGCATGCGGCGCGAGTTTCAACGTCACCGTTTCCATCCAGTCCTCGTCGTATTCGGCGCTCGATTCGGCGGCTTCGTCCAGGCATTCCGCTTCCAGAAAGCGCGACAGCACGAAGTCGCGAAAATCGCAGGTGTCCACACCGTAGGCGCGCACATGCCAGCGCAGCCCGGTATCCACCAGGGCGTGCGGTTCGAGGATGCGGGCCTGCGCGCTGCCGCGGTCCGTAAGCGAGCGGTAGCTCACTTTCAATTTCCTGAAGCCGTGGATGGCGCGGGTGATCTGCGCCAGCACTTCCCTGGGCGGAAGGCGCGCAGGCAGCGGCAGCCGCTCGGCCGGCAGGCCGTAGATCGGCGCCGCGCCGTAAGGCCCGCCGGCCACGGCGAGATTGGCGGCGATCATGGGCAGCACGGCGGCGGGGGAAAGATCGGCAAAGGCCGGGCTGAAATCCGGGGCGGGCACGAAGCCGAACACGCTCTGGGTGTAAACGAGGTTGCCGGGGACGAGATCGGAATACAGCTTGAGGTCCTTGGTCGCGGCCGGGTCGGAAATGCCGAAGGCGCGGGCCACGTCGCTGCGCGTCACCACCCCGGTGTAATAGGCCATCACCTCTATGTATTGCAGGCGCTGGCGCGTCGCCCACTTCACGTCCAGAAGCATTTTTTCCCTGGCTGCCATCCACCGACACCTTAAGTCATTGATTCGACGATTATAGATGGCCTTGTCGCAAACATGATACAAATTATCACATGGTATTTTTTACATACGTGATATTTTATATTGACATTGAGAAAAGTATCGCCTAAATTGCCGACATGGGCTGCGCGATGATGTCATTGCGATGACCTCATTGCGAGGAGGCGAAGCCGACGCGGCAATCCGGTCAAGAGCCATCGTTTCGCAGCAATAAACTGCCCACCCGACACCCCAACCGCAACAGGAGACAGACATGGCAAGCCCCCAGGAAGACAAGATGAAGGCCCTCAGCGCCGCCCTCAGCCAGATCGAAAAACAGTTCGGCAAAGGCTCGGTCATGCGCCTTGGCGACCACGCCGAAACCCAGGACCTGCAGGTCGTCTCCACCGGCAGCCTCGGCCTCGACATCGCCCTGGGGGTCGGCGGCCTGCCGCGCGGGCGCGTGGTGGAAATCTACGGCCCGGAATCCTCCGGCAAGACCACGCTGACCCTGCAGGTCATCGCCGAAATGCAGAAACAGGGCGGCACCGCCGCCTTCATCGACGCCGAACACGCGCTCGACCCGGTCTACGCCAGGAAGCTGGGCGTGGACGTCGACAACCTGCTGGTGTCGCAGCCGGACACCGGCGAACAGGCGCTGGAAATCGCCGACATGCTGGTGCGCTCCGGCTCGGTCGACGTGGTGGTGGTGGACTCGGTCGCAGCCCTCACCCCCAAGGCCGAAATCGAGGGCGAAATGGGCGACTCCCACATGGGGCTGCAGGCAAGGTTGATGTCGCAAGCCCTGAGGAAGCTCACCGCCAACATCAAGCGCACCAACACCCTGGTCATTTTCATCAACCAGATCCGCATGAAGATCGGCGTCATGTTCGGCAACCCCGAAACCACCACCGGCGGCAACGCCCTCAAGTTCTACGCCAGCGTGCGCCTCGACATCCGCCGCGTGGGTTCCATCAAGAAGGGCGACGAGGTCATCGGCAACGAAACCAAGGTCAAGGTGGTGAAGAACAAGGTATCGCCCCCGTTCAAGGAAGCCTTCTTCGACATCCTCTACGGCGACGGCATCTCGCGCGAGGGCGAAATCCTCGAACTGGGCGTGGCCAACAAGATCGTCGACAAGTCCGGCGCCTGGTACGCCTACGGCGGCGAGAAGATCGGCCAGGGCAAGGACAACGCGCGCGAATTCCTCAAGGAGAACCCCGCCATCGCACGGGAAATCGAAGCCAAGGTGCGCGCCGCGGTGGGTATTCACAACCCCGCTTCCACACCTGCCGAAGCAGGCGAGGAAGAAGCCGTCGCCTGAGTGCTTGAAGTTTCTCCCTCCCTTGACGGGAGGGGGCTCACGCACGCCAAAACCGCACCCCCCACACCTTGCGCGTATAATCCATTGGATTAGAATAAAATCGTGCTGACCATCGCCGAAGTGCCCGAGTACATCCGGCGCGCCGAAAAGCTTCTGACCGGGGCGGAGCGCCGCGAGATTCTGGACTATCTGGCCGCCAACCCCAAGGCAGGCGACATCATGGAAGGCACGGGCGGGGTGCGAAAGCTTGCGCTGGGGCCGGCAAAGCCGCGGCAAGAGCGGAGGCGTCAGGGTCATCTACTATTTTCATTCCGATCCGATGCCCCTGTACCTGCTGACGGTGTTCGCCAAGAACGAGCGGACCAACCTCACCAGGGCGGAACGTAATGAACTGGCCGGACTGGTAAATATGCTGGTTGCGGCATGGCTGGGCAGGTAAATCGAATGAGCGCATTCCAAAGCATCGAACAGGGTCTGACCGAGGCGGCCGGGCACGCAAAAGGCAAGCAGGCGGGAGTCAGGGAGTATCAACCCTATGAAGTCGACGTGGCCGAATTGCGCAAGCGCCTGGGGCTGACCCAGGAGCAATTCGCCGCCCGTTTCGGATTTTCTGTCGCCACCCTGCGCCACTGGGAACGCGGCGACAGGAAGCCGCAAGGCGCGGCGCTGGTGCTCCTGAACCTGATCGACCGAGAGCCCAAGGCCGTCATGCGGGCGCTCGCCGCCTGAGCAAGGGCCGCTTGCCGCCCCGACACCGAAACACTCCCGCTCAACCGGGCGGCTCGTGGCAAGGCAACACGAAAGGTTAAGCCGCATCATGGCCGAAAAAAAGAAACCGACCGATCTGCGAGAGCAGGCGCTTGCCTGCCTCGCCCGGCGCGAGCACAGCCGCGCCGAACTTGCGCGCAAGCTCGCCCACGCCGGCCACGACAGCGAGGAAATCGCCGCCCTGCTCGACGACTTCGAGGCCAGGAACTGGCTTTCCGACCGCCGCTTCGCCGAAAGCTACGTCGCCGACCACCGCGCCAGGAGCGGGCCGGTCAAGCTTGCTTATGAGTTGCGTCAGCGCGGCATAGACGGCAGCATCATCGAAGCCGTGCTGAGCGACACCCGTGACGACGAACTGGAACGCGCGCGACAGATATGGGTAAAGAAATTCGGAGAACCGCCCGTTGATGGAAAAATCGACCCCAAGCAGGCGCGCTTCATGTTGAGCCGGGGGTTTGACCTGCGAACCATCTACCGGCTATTCAAGGAATGAAAACACCGAAGCTTCCCAAGCTCAACGTCCCCGACGAAAACAACGTATTCGATTACACGATCCGGCAATCCTGGGGAATCAAGGAGCCCGAGCGTTTCTACCAGCTGATGGAAGAAGCCGCCACCCTGGTCGCCTCGGGCGTGTTTTTCGGCGACAACATGTTCGTCTGGGGGCGGAACAATTCCGCACTCGAGGACAACGCCTTCCTGTCATCCTGGCAAGGCAATGCCCTGCATGCCGCCGACCATGCCATCGCCTGGCGGCGCTACATCCTTTGCTGTGCGGCCTACCATTGCCTGTACCTGGAAGGGGACTTCGTGGAATGCGGGACCCTGTTCGGAACCGGCATCAAGACCGTGATCGACTACATCGGCAAAGACAATTTCGACCGGCAGTTCTACGGCTACGACACCTTCGACACCAACCCGGTGGAAGGCCACAGCTTTGGCGGCCAGGAAGAAGGGCTGTTCGAGCAAGTCAAGTTGCGCTTCACGGAATACCCCCAGGTCAAGCTGGTCATGGGCTTGCTGCCGCAGAGTCTGGAAGGAAACTCCCCCGAAAAGATCGCCTATCTGCACATCGACCTGAACCACGCGGACTACGAAATCGCTGTGCTCGAAGCGCTGTTCGACCGCGTCGTGCCCGGCGGCATCATCATCATGGACGATTACGAATGGTCCGGCGCCTATCGCCGCCAGAAAATCCTGGAAAGCCAGTGGTTCGATCAGCGCGGCTACCGCGTCTTTCCCCTGCCCACGGGTCAGGGGCTCATCCTGAAGCGCTAATCAGGCCGGTCGTCGCGCGACATCCATCCCGGGTCCGTTTGCACAGCGGTAATGCCGTATTGATTGTCCGCTACCTGGCGCGCCCCGGGGAAATATTCCAGCACCCTTTGCACATCGGCCTTGTTCCTCACCAGCAGGACCACTTCGTCGCCGCGCATCCACGGATCGTTCTGGATGAGATCGAGCGCGTAATAGCCGCGCCCGTAGTGCATGTAAATTTTTCGCCCGCTCGCTTCCACCCTGGGGGGGGATTGCGCCAGGTGCGCCTGCATGAATTCGCCCATCTGCACGAGGCGGAGAGCATTCAGTGCCAGCAGACTGAGCATCGCCAGCAAAGCGACCTGCCGGAACACGCGCGGCCCTTCGCCAGACAGCTTGATCACGCCCAGCGCCGCCAGGACCGGTAGCACGCCCCAAGCCGAATGGAAATAGCGGTAGCCCCAGCCGTGTCCCTGGTCGAACTCGATGAGGAAATAGGCAAAGAAGGTCAGCAACGCAGATGCGCCCAGCAGCCTGATGCCCGGCCTCTTCTCGCCGCGCGCGCCCCACCACGCAAGCAGCAGCAGCAAGGGAGACGCCCATAGCCACAATTTCGCCAGGCCGGCCAGGCGGGCGTAGATGATCGGTTCATTAGGCCAGTGCAACAGCCCAAGAAAGCCGCGTAACATGCCCATCGCCCGGTCAATCAATGTCATGCCGCTGCCCATGTCCGCGGCAACGGCAGCATGCACACCCACCCGTAAAATATCCTGCCGCCACAACAACCAGCCAACCACCAGTAACAGGAACACCGGCAAATAACCCGATGCGAGCAAGGACAAATTGCGCACCCGCCCACGCTGTGCCGCCAGCCATACTATCCAGGGCAGCGCGAATACAGCATGCGGGAACGGTTGGTGCAACGCCAGCGAAAAGCCCCCTGCCAACCCGGCCAGCACGAGGCGCACAGGCGACGGCTTCAGCAACAGCCAGACAAAGACGAGATTGAAAAGGAGATGCGCCGGCATCGAATAATAGCTGATGCCGTTGGCCACGAACGCCGGCGAAGCCAAGGCGAACAACATTGCCCAGCCAGCCGCCTGCGGCGAAACGGCAAGATCGCGCGCAATACGGGCAATCAGCAGAAGGCTTGCCACCACGATCGCCGGGTTTCCGGCCCAGGGAATGCCCAGCCAGACGAACGGCGCCAGCAACAAGGAAAAGCCCGGCCAGTAGCCCGAGAACACCGCGCCCGTTTCCGGGTTTACCCTCAGAAAACCGTGTTGGAAAAGCGGCGGGATCAGATAGTCGAGCAGGTCAGGTGGAAGCTGGCCGTGGAGCGCACCCGCGGCGAATATCCTGGCCTGGAACACCGCGGCATATTCATCCATGGACAGCGGGTGGTTACGGTACACCCACAATGCACACGCGCACAGGATCACCCACAAAACGAAGGCGACAACATAGCGCCGGTCATCCAGCAGGCGCAGCATGCGCTCGACCCGGTTTGCATCATCTTCGACCTGCTCGCCATACCAGTGCGCAAACAGCAGGAACACCAGCATCAACAGCGCCGCCGGAATGTCTGCCCAGAGCAGGTTCCAGAATATGGCGCCACCCGGTATGCCATTGGCCAGGATAAAAACAAAGGCCGCCATAGTCAGGCCCATGCCGTAAAGCGATAACCGCACAATACTCATGCTGTAGGCGTGCGCAAACATCATTTGTCTTTTTCTGGCACCGTATCCCAGAAATAGCGCAGACTGCTCAGTTTTCTGCGCAAGGCCAGCGGCAGCCATTCGGCATGCACGCCGAGCGCAAACCCGGCATGCCTGGCAACCTCGTAAGGAACAAAGCGCAACTTGTCAGCCATAGATCCTGAGCGCATGACCTCGGCAGACTCCCTCCCCAGCCTCGCCAACACCTGCCTGAATGGAATCCCGGTCTCACCGGAAAAAATCTGCCTAATCGAATAGCCGCTGTCGAAATTCCTGCGGAAGACGTCGACGATCCCGTATTGATGCGAATGCAGCACGCAGGCATCTGGTTCATAGGCGATCGCCTGGCCTGCTGCCATCACCTGGGCCGCCCAGGCCTGATCCTCGCTCATGATGATGTCCTCGCGGAATCTGTGCTGCGCCCAGACGGAAGCCCGGACTGCGCCGCTCACCGTGGAGAAAAAACAGCGCGCGAGCGTAGGACGCTCGCCTTGGTCCAGCGATTTCGTTTCGGGCTCTGCCGGATAGGTTTCGCCAAGAAAAAACCTTTCCATGGCATTCGCCTCGGGGCGGGGAATCTGTCTGGCATACACGCCGGCCACATTCGGATTCACAAAGGGACGCAGCAGACTTTCCAGCCAGCGCCGGCCGATCGGCGTAGCATCCTGCGGAATGTAGACAAGGAACTCTCCCTGCGCCAGTGAGGCCCCGTAATTCCGCGTTCGACCGTGCCCGAAATCTTCCGGCGGAATCCGGTACAGGCGCACCCCGGCAAACTCCGCAACGACGCGCAGCGTACCGTCCACCGACCCCGAGTCGATCACGATGACTTCGTATCCGCCCTCCAGCACCTGCTGGTCAAGTGCTTTCAGCAGGGAAAACAGGTATTTTTCTCCATTCTTGGCGAGAATGATCACGGAGGCGAGCATGCGGCTATCATTCATGCCTGTCGCCTTGATGCAATGTATTTCCGTCGCACATGACGCATCCAGGAATGCAACGAAACCAGTGCAAAAACAGGCCAGCTGACATTGCGCTCATTGCGCCAGCGGCGATGCACCTCGCGCTCACCCGCATAACAGGCCTCCAGGTCGGCCGAGAGTCCGCTATGGCCGAATGGTGGTTTGCCGTCTCCGCAACTGACCAGCTTCTCGTTGAGAAAGGCACATTTGTGCGCACCGGATATTTTCAGCCAGAGCGCATAATCTTCGTACTGCCGCAAATCTTCCGGGAAGCCACCGCAAGCCAGTGCAACCTCGCGGCGCACCATGACGGTGGGCGTTGCAAACCAGTTCCGGAACAGCATGGCCCACTCACCGATTCTCACCAGATGCAGTCCGCCAAACAGGCTGACGATGTTCGATGCGCAGCCGAGCAAGGCAAGCCGCGGATCTGATGCAAACACCGCAAGCTGGCGTTCTGTTTTGTGCGGCAACCAGATGTCATCATCGTCGAGAAAAGCGATCAGCTCCGCGTTCGCCGCTTTGATGCCGGCATTTCTGGCGGCGGACGGTCCGCGATTTTCCTGGCGGATAATCCTTATTTGCCTGTCTGCGTGCCTGCTCGCGAACTGCTCGAGCATTTCCGGCGTACCGTCTGTCGAGCCATCATCGACCACGATGATCTCATCGACCGCTCTGGTCTGTTGCAGAACGGAGTCCAACGCGGACATCAGTTGCCCGCAGCGGTTGAATGTAGGAATGACAACGCCAACCCGGTCCTGCGACATGGCGTTCCTCCTCAACCCTGGCCGGCTGCCGACCGGTAGATCGACAGATATTGCGGCACTACAACTTCCGGCGCCCACAGACGCAAAGCTCGCTCTCTGGCAGCGACTGCGAGTCTTTCATGGCGTGCCGAATCCTCCAGTACCCACCGGATTCCCCTGGCCAAATCCCGGGTCGAATACGGCTCTGCCAGATAGCCGCTTACTTCATGCTGCACGGCATCGGGCAGGCCGGTCACATTGAAAGCCACCACCGGGGTACCGCATGCCTGCGATTCGGTTGCCGTCTGGGGAAGGTTCTCCTGGCGCGACGGAACCACCGTCACGTCGGCTGCGCCATACAAGGAGGCCAGAACCGCATCTTCATGAACCACTCCCATCCAGCGCACAGGAAAGGGCTGGCGAACGGCGTTTTTTGGCGCATCCTGTCCGAACACCACGCACAACACATCCGGCATGTTGCCATCCCGCGCCAATAGCTCGAGCGCTTCCTGCAGCAGATCGTAGCCCTTGCGGGGATCACTGCCGCCGCCCGCCGCCCCGAACAGGATGATTGCCTTGTCCTGCGGCAGGCCAAGGGCATGGCGCGCAGCATTCCTTTCTGCCGGCTTGAAAACGCCGATATCCAGAGGGTTGGGAACGACCGAGATGGGCCAGTTCCGCAATAGCGCGCTGTCGCGCGCGCAATTAGCCAACCAGCGGCTGGGCGCGACGACATGCATAGGCCGTGTCCAGGATCTTTTCTTGCGCAGCCAGACCAGCCGTCCAATATCCAGGCCGCCCTCACCCGCCCGTCGGTTGCCCCTGTCATAACCATGGCGCCAGCGTGCTGCCATGTCATCGGATGCATAATGTTCGGTGCCGCAGAATGGCCACATGTCGTGCAAGGTCCACACCATCGGTTTGCGTATCCGCCCGATATCCTCGATGGAAAGCGTTTCATCGCCCACCCAGTGCAGGTTAATCACGTCCGCATCCGTGGCGTCGACCTCTTCGGCCCATGCAGAAGGCAGCCAATTGCCCGAGCGCCAGCTCGCGTTTGTGCTTCTTTGCAAGCGACCGAGAATACTGCCGAGGTGCGGGCGCAAGGCATTGCCTGCTCTGCCGAGACGGCCTGAAGCACCTTGCACCGCGGTGTCATCCGACTTCCTGCTGCGCACCCTCATCTGCGACGCGACCCCATAATCCGACAGGAACCGATGCAGGCGATAGGCAGCACGGGCTGCGCCACCGCCGATGTCCGAATAGCTGATGATTTGCACTTTCAAGGCCATGCCACCTCAAAACCCGCCCGAATTGGCGGCCTTGCCATGCTGTCGGTTTGGAGACGATTCATGCTGATTTTTGATAGATGGCAACGATCGTATGGCCATTAAGATGGGCGACATTGCAGGGTAGGAGCCGCGCCATAAGAGAAGACACTTTCGAAACCAGCATTCCCGCAAAAGTGCAATCCTGCAAGCGCCGCGGCATCCTCAGCAGTTTTCTCAATCTGGATTCCCATATCGTCTTGCGTGCCCATGGCAGGTGATAGCTGGCTATCGGCTCGAATTCAACGGCCAGCACCTTCATCCCAAACATAGGCGCCAGATTCCGCAGCGTCGACTCCGGCCAATGGGTAACGTGATGTGGTGGCATGTTGAGCGTGTTGTTGAGGGCGGCACCAGCGAAACCATCCTGTGCGGGGACAGCCAGCACAAGCAAGCCGCCGGGATGCAGGCATTCCAGGCTGCTGCGAATGAAACTTGCCGGGGTCGCGACATGCTCAAGAACCTGAAAGGACACCACGGCGTCGTATTTCCTGCCGGACCGGGCATGTTCCTCAATCGACTGCTTGAGCAAATTTATCCCTTCGCGCCCGGCCTTCTCTATGGCCCGGTCATTGAACTAGACCGGTATAAAGCCCCGGTTCGAGCTGCCGCGAAAAGCCTGCGGTACCCGCCCCGACTTCCAGCACCTCGCCACCTTTGAGCAAGTATTTGCGCGCAATGCCGTATTCCGGCTTGTCTGCCAGGTAATACCAGTCAAACGCCTGCAGTCTTTCGTACAACAACTCGTCCCCGCTTTGCAACGGGTCGAAAAACATCAGTCCGCATTGCCCACACCGGCAATATGCCAGCAGTTCGGACATCAACAAGCCATCCAGTCCGGCTAGCTTTTTGTAAGCGCGGTTGATGCAGTCGACATCAAGCTCTTCCTGAAGCTCGGTCACATGACTCCCGCACAGCGGACACGGAATCGTCACGGCCTTGCCCCGATGACCAGAGTCAACAAAATTTTTTCCACCATTGCATCGCCTTGTTGGCCAACAGATAGGCCGCCTTCAAATGGATCGGCATGGTAAATGTTCTTACATAGCGGGCCGCAACATCAGGGTCAACCGATACTTCTTCTGGCCATGCATAATTCTGTCCGGACCTGGCAGTCGGCCCGTTGATATCCTCGATGAATATTCCGCAATGCTCGCCAGTGCCGTCGAGCCCGATATTTCTGGTCAGGGACGGATAGGGGTAGAGCGTCAGTTCACCGCTGACAGCCTGATGGAAACAACAGCGGATATCGAGTGCGTTGGTTAGCCCCCGCGATTCGTTGACGATCATCTGCATGACATCAGGCCCCATCTGCTTCTGGATGCGCGACATCGCCTGCGGATTTGACTGCAGCATATTCAAGTCGTCAGCGCTTATTGCCCTTATTTTCTCAAAGCGGTCGCGCCAGATACCCAATCCCCACGGGCTGAATCGCGGCATGAAAAAGACCCTGCCTTCGGCCATGGGCGTCCCGCCCCTGAATTTTGGGCACCATCCCGTCACGCTGAACACCCTGCGATCATTCTCGTAACGATTTAGCGCCTGGTTCATGAACTCAAGGAAGCCGGGTTCGGCAACCACGTCCTCTTCCAGAAAGATGATTTTTCCGTAGCGGTCGAGCACCTCCTTCATTCCGCCGCGGTTGTTCTTTACGCGATCATTTTCGGTGCGTCCCAGTATGGTCACATCCCCAAACCCGCCGACGCCATTCAAATAGCGCCTGACCTCAGCCACCTTTTCCTCATCCCCCTTCCGTGGCGCATCCGAGAAGAAGAATATCTGGCTTTCCCTCGCCAGGGGGTTTCTTTGCAAGGCCTCAACCGTCCGTTGCAAATGCCAGACCCTGCCATACGTGCTGACAGCTATTGGCGCCAAATCAGCCAAGCCGGGGCTCCTGCCTCTTGCCGAAAAGATATCGGGGATCAATGCTGCGCATCATGTCCAAGTTAGATTGTCGCAAGGATGCAAACATCAAGGGAACCAGCCAGGACCCGGCAGCCACGCTGACCAAGCTGGCGATGGCGGCCCCGTTGATCCCGTATTCCGGGATCCAGATATAATTCAGCGCCACATTCAGCGGCACAATAAGTAGGTTGTTGAACAGGCGAAAGATTTGCAGGTTCTCCGATACCAGCCAGATTCCCCTGGCGATCGACTGTGCAATGAACATGCCCGTCCAGACAATGAATACCAAGGGCCCATAGGCACCAGCATAGGCCTCTCCAAACAACAACCGCACGAACTGCTCGCCCAGCAATATTGCCACAACCCCCGCAGCCACGCCGCCCCAGAACATCACGCTGTAGAGCCGCATAAGATGAAAATGATAGCTTGCCTTGTCATGCTCGCGTAGCCGAACGAAATACGGCATGACTGTCTGGACGACCAGACCGGGGACGAACAGCCAGGCTTCCGAAATGCCGACGGCCGCGCTGTAGAGCCCGACCTGGGCCTCGCCCAGCATCTGGCCGATCATCACCTGGTCGATACGCGTGTGGATGACAATGAGCAAGGCGCTGGCAGCCAGCGGCCAACCGTCTTTCAGCAACTGTATGCTGGCACCGCCCCGCCAGCCCCAGCCGGCCTTGCCGCCTTCCCGACGATGGTAAGCCCATGCCATCAGCCCGGCACCAAGAACTATTTCCATCGTGCCGGCCAGCGCGAACCAGACGACGGGAAAGCCACCGAGGATCAGTCCCACCTTGGCAAGGCTGACAGCGAGAAATGCGACTGCCCGCGCTTGCACGACATATTTTGACAGCACTCTGGCCTGGTAAAAAACATCTATGGCATCGGCGGCATTGAACAGTATGCCAACGGCCGAAATCGCCACCAGCAGCAGGAACAACGGATCATCAGGCTGCGCTAACCAGGCTGCAGGCAAGGCCAGAGCCGCAGCAGCCAGGCTCGCCCACAGCTTGAGGCGCAGTACGCTGCCGAGAATTTCCTTCTCTCTTTCCGGATGCTTGGCCAACTCCCGAATCACCACCGGATCCATGCTCAGCTTCCCAAGCATTCCGAACAGAGCAACAAAAGAAAGGGCGAAGCTCAGCAGACCGTAGCCGCCCGGACCGAGATAACGCGCCACCCAAATGCCGATAGCCAGACTGACGGCGATGCGCAAAATTCGCTCGGCCATCAGCCAGTTCAAATTCCCCAACAGCTGTTTTCTCATGGGCCGTGGCGGTCGCTTGCAAAACTTCCGGGCATTGTGCTGCCGGCTACTGCCGATTGCTCATGCGATGCGCAAAGTGGGGCGCGACGACATTCTTTGCAACCAACAGCCGCCCTGCCATGAAGGCTCGGCCGGAAAGATATGGAACGCGCTCTGGCATCCGGTGCCATGGCTAGCGTATCGTCCATCGCCGGCTTTGCCCCAAAAGCAAGCGGATGGAATCCGCCAGCTGATGCGCCGTTTTCTGCGGCAGCAAATTGAGCAGCGAGATCACGGCAAGCCGCAGCGTCTCGTGCAGTCTGGCCGACAACGGCGGCGTCAGCCCCAGATCGCGATCGATGGCGGCGATTTCGCGGCTTACCTGCCTCGCGGTACTGAGCCGTAGCGAGATGCCCCCCGTGGGTGAACGAGTGATATCAATGGGAATAAATGTCGGTACCTGTTTCCGAATGGCACGCAGCAGAAAATGCGAATCCGAGGCAATGGAAAATCGCAAGTCGAAAGGTTGTTCGTCCACAAAAAGTTTTTTACTCTGAAAAGTCGCCCCGTGCGGTGGCAAGGCTGGTCGACCGATGTCCCACTTGCCCTGCATCTGCGCCCAGGGCACACCTATGGTTTCGAGCGGTATACGTGCTTTGGGGCTCAACAGAATTTGACGCCCGTAAACAATCGTGGCATCAGGGCTGACGCTCTCTAGCTGCCTGATGCATTCAGCCAGGGTGTGCGGTGCAGCCAATTCATCGCCCGCCCCAAAAAAAATTACCCATTCTCCGCGCACCATTTTGCAAGCCTTGTTCCAGGCATCGTAGATGCCTCGATCAGGCTCGCTGATCCAGCGCGTAACCACATCCGCGTTCTCGCGCAACAGCGCCTGGGTGCCGTCGTTGGAATTTCCGTCCACCACGATCCATTCGAAATCGCGGCAAGTCTGCCCGCGCAGCGAGCGGATGGTATACGGCAGGAGCGCTGCCGCATTGAGGGTGGCGGTGATTATGGAAACCCTGGGGGAAGTCTCCTTCACTCGATCCGCTCCTCGCGCAGCATGTTGAACAGGAAGGAGGCGAATATCGCATTCACCCCCAGCAGCATGATGGTGGTGGCCACGAATGCGAGATGCACCGTGCCCGCCATGTCACCGAAGCTGCTGGCCAGCCATCTGGCCAGCAGCCAGCCATCGACCGCCAGGCCTATAGCCGCCAGCGCGCCGCCGATGATTAGCCCGCGCTCCAGGGTAAACCAGGACAACAGCCGGCCGAACGCGGAGCTTTCCCGGATCGGCTTGCGCCCGGCGTTGATCAGGCGCGCCAGCAGGGCGAAGCCGATGATGTTCGCGCCCAGCAGCGTGAACAGGCTGGCCAGCGCAAGGAAATGGATGCCCAGCCTGAAGCCGCCGAGCTGCGCCGGACCCGATGCCAACAATGCCATGCCCGCCATACCAAGAACCGACAGGAATACCCCAGGGATGAGATAAAGCCAGTCCGGCGCGTAGGTCAGAATGAAGCGCAGGTGGCGCCAGCCGTCGCGAAAGGAGCGCAGGTGCGGCGGTCGGTCGCGCTTATCGGGATAGAGCCGGGTCGGAATCTCGGTGATGCGCAGGCCGGCGTGGGCAGCGCTGACGACCATTTCGGTAGCGAATTCCATGCCGTCTGTGCGCACGTTCATGCGCTCTATGGCTTCGCGGGTAAAGGCGCGCATGCCGCAATGGAAGTCGCTGATTGGAATTTTGTACATCACGCGCGCCAGGGCGGACAACACCGGGTTGCCCAGGTAACGGTGCAGTGGCGGCATGGCGCCCGGCTCGATGCCGCCCTTGAAACGGTTGCCCATGACGAAGTCGTAACCCTCCTCGATCTTGCGCACGTAGTCGCCGAGCGCGGCCCAGTCGTAGGAGTCGTCGGCATCGGCCATGACCACGATGCGCCCGCGCGCCGCAGAGATGCCCGCCAGCAGGGCGGCGCCATAGCCCCTGCGCGGCTCGTGCACGACGCGCGCGCCGAGCGACTCGGCGATTTCCACCGAGCGGTCGCTCGATCCGTTGTCCGCCACCACCACTTCGCCCTCGACGTTCAGTTCGGCGAACGCCCGTTGCGCCTTCTCGATGCACAGCCCCAGTGTCTTTTCCTCGTTGAGGCAGGGCATGACCGCGGTGACGCTTACCTCCGTCTCCTGCAGCGGTTCGATTCGGGTCGCGGACGCATTCATGCCATCCCTCATTGCCCCGGCTGCAGCCCTGCGATGTAGGTCATGAACACTTCTTCCAGCGAAACTCCCTGCGGCTGGACTTCCAGCACTTCATGGCCGGCCTGCCTGGCCATGTCCAGCACCGGCCAGAGGTTCTCCCGCGCGACGGTTCTCGACCACCTGTTCCCGCCTTCCGGGGTGAACCCCTCGACGGCGGTTTCACCCCGGGTCCTGACCAGAACGCTCAGTCTGGCAGCGTTGCCGAGCAGTTCCTCGGGCGAGCTGACGATGCGCAGCACCCCCTTGTGGATGATGCCGAAGCGGTCGCCCAGGCGCTCGACGTCGTGCAGGATGTGCGAGCTGAAGAAAACCGTGCCGCCCTGCGCCTTGTATTCCTGCAGGACTTCGACGACCAGCTTGCGCCCCACCGGGTCGAGGCCGGAAAGCGGCTCGTCCAGCACCAGCAGGCGCGGGCTGCAGGCCATGGCGTGGGCGAGCGCGGTGCGCTGCGTCATGCCCTTGGAGAAGGTGCGCACGCGCTTCTTGGCGACGTGGGCGACGTCGAACCGCTCCAGCCATTTCATGCAATGCTGCCTGAGCCCGTGCGCCGCGACGCCGTGCATGCGCGCGCCCGACATGAGAAATTCGAGCGGAGTCAGGTAGTCGTACAGGTAGAGGTTTTCCGGCACGTAGGCGATGCGCCTGCGCGCCGACGCGCTGCCGGCGTCGATGCCGAATATTTCCGCACGCCCCCCATCCGGCCGGTTGAGCCCCATGATCACCTTGATGGTGCTGGTCTTGCCTGCGCCGTTGGGGCCGACGAATCCGAATGCCTCGCCCTCGTCGACCGTCAGGGAAACGTTCTTCACCGCCTCGACGACGCGCAGGCGCTTGTCGCGGTATCGCTTGGTCAGGGAGTCGAGCAGTATTGCAGCAGCCATGTTCAGCGCTCTCCGATCTGCTTCTTCGGCGGAAAGTAAAGCACGGGCACTCCCTGCTCGTTCAATGCATAGCCCAGGCCGGTCGGGTCATGAGGCAGCGCTTTCATTTCCCCGGAAACGACAAGCTCCGAAAGATGCTTCAGTCTCCGGCCCGTACGCGATTCATACCTGGTCGCGGCTTCGCGCAACGCGATCACGCCCTCCAGCCTGTCGATGCGCTTTTGCAGGGCGGCTTTCAGCTTGGCGTCATGCGTGCCCTGCAGCATCGAACGGATCACCGCAAGCGCGGTATGCGGGTCCTCGCCCTTTTCCTGCCATTTCGCGGCGATCTCCAGCACCCCGCTGTTGTCGGGAAGGCGATCGGCGACGCCAAGCAGGATGTTGGAGGCTTCCTGCGGACGGTTCTCGAAATAATAGCGGTTGAAGGCATGGAAGAAACCCGGCAAAAAATCCCACGGCCGCGCGTCGCTCGCGCGCGACTGAATGAACTGAGTGGGCTCGACAAACCCCATCCAGGGGAGTATCGCCTGGCCGATGTAGTAGTTGTCCTCGTGCGCGGGGTTGAGCCGGGAGGCGCCCTTCTGCACCTCGGCCAGCACCTTGAGGCTGACGGGATCGGTCTTGTCGATCGACAGCACCAGCGCGCGAAAAACCTCCAGGTTGGCGGCCAGATAACGGTCGCCCAAGGCCATGAACACCTGCAGTTCAGCCGGCAGCGCGATACGCATTTGTTCGGGCGGCGCGACCCAGCGGCTTTGCTCGGTCTGCTCGATGCCGATGACGTACGCCGCCAGCGAAAGGGCCAGGGCGACGGGGGGCATCAGCCTGCATGAAGAACGAAGCATGGGCATCAATTGAACTGCCTGCGATTGAAGAACATCACGGCCAGCGCGAGCAGCATGCCGGTGTAGCCCAGCGCCATCAGCGCGCTGCCGGCCAGCATGCCAAGGTCGGGCTGGTAGGCATAGAGCGGGTAGTAGCGGATATCGAGCCGCGACAGGTCGGGCAGAATCCAGCGCAGCCATTCGAACACCGGGGTCATGGTGGCCTGCAGTTCGGCCTGCGCCGGCGACATGCCAGACAAGTATTCGAGCGCCGGGCCGAGGCTGCGCGCGGAAATGGCGAATGCCAGCCCCGCTGCAAGCGGCACGAACGGAGTCACCGAAACCGAGGCCACGAGAAAGCCGAAGCCGGCCACCACGGCCAGATCGAGCAGCAAGGCAAGCAGCGTCAGCACATAAGGCCATTTCAACGACAACGGATTGGTCTGCTCGTAAGTGAGACCGGAGAGCCAGACCACCGCGGCCAGCATCAGCCCGAGCAGCGTCACTGCGAGCGCAGTCAGCGCCAGGATGCCGAAATAACGCCCCAGCAGAAACTGCCCGCGCGTCACCGGATAGGTGAGGCTGACGTAGATGGTGCGGCGCTCGATTTCCTTGCCGATGAGCTCATATGCCCAGTACAGCACGAGCACCAGGGTCACGGCGCGTATCATGGACAGGCCCACGTCCAGCGTCACCGTGCCCGGCTGGCGCGGAGAAAAGCCGCCCGCGAGATAGGCCGCCCCCATCGCCAGCAGGCCGGCTGCGAACAGGCTCTGGAACACCCGGCTGCGCAGGCCGGAAAGGAGCGCGATCAGGAATGCTTGTTTCATGCCCTGCTATCCGGTCGTATGTATCCTGAAACTGTCGCACGAGTATAAATGAGCCCCGCCGGGCAAGAAAGGCGCGTACCATGAGGCCTTGGCCCAGGCCGGATAATGATTGGCCAACACCACATAATCCAGCATCGGCTCGGCATGGCATGCCTGTTTCAAACCATCGAGCGTGCCGAGGGGGACGGCCGAACCCATCAGTTTCAGCCTGTCCTCCAGCGTCAGGAGCTTGAAAAACTGGTCGCGTCCGCCCAGCGGTTTCATTGCGAGATAACGCCGGTATATCTCTTTCGCCTGCACTTCCGAAAACACCAGACCAGCCGACTGGTGCAACGAGTAATAGCTCGACCTTCCCATGCCCACCCATGTCATCTCCAGACCTTCGGGCCAGTAGATTTCCGCGTCCAGCGGGACCAGGCGGTTGAACGGCGAACTCCCCCAGAATCCTTCCTGCTGGATGGCATAGGTTTCGGGGCGCAACAGCTTGCCGGCATCCAGATGGCTGTCCCAGTCCGACAACAGCAGCAAACCCAAAGGCAGGAAAAGGCCCAGCGCAAGTGCTCGGCTTTTTTGCCACAACCAGACTGCGACCGGGGCCAGCAGCAGCATCCCCATCGGCTCGCCGCGCGGCGGCAGGCTCAGCCTGAAGCCATAGTACAGCCTGTCCCAGACGACCTTGTCGTCCGGCCCGTCCAGCGCCTGCAGCGAAAGCATGAACTCGCTCCAGGCCGAGTACAGTTCCGCTGCCAGACCGAGAAGCAACGCCCCTTCCACCAGCCACATATGGAACGGGCGCAGGTTTTCGCGCCAATGCCAAATCAGCAGCGCCAGCCACAGCAATGCCACACCGCCCTCCTCGTGCGACAGCCACGCCAGCGCCAGGGCCAATACCAGCGGGCGGCTGGCATTCCAGTGACGCACGGCAAGATATGCTGCCGCCCCCCAGCCAACGACATAGCTCAGCCATAGAAGGCGCCAGGGCTGCACCTGCAGGATCAGCACACTGTGCAGCCAGTCTCCACCGATCAACGCTAGCAGCCAGCCCGACAACCCGACCAGGCCCGCCGCAGCGAACACCCTGCCAAGCCGTTCCCGTCTTCCACTCCATGCCGCCCAGGCCAGTACAGTCATGTGGAAGGCCATGGCCCCATAGTCGGCAAACCGCCAGCGTGACGGAAACATGAACAGACTGGTGCGCTGATAAACCAGATCGAACCATTCGGGACCCATCATCTGGAACAGTCGCCCGAATAGGGGCGCCTGCAAGACGGCCAGCAGCAGGGTCAGCGCCACTCCACCCAGAACCGCATACAGCCAGTCGCGCTTGAACCGGAAGGCTTGAAATAGCACGAAAGCGAGGCCGGCCAGTGCCATCAGCGGATGCAGCAGCATGGCAGCTAGCCAGGAAAGGCCAGCCAAATAGGGCTTCTTTTCAAGCCACAGCGCACAGGCCAGCAGCGTCAGAGCATTCGCCCACACTCTCGGCGCCGGGAAAGGCTCGGCCGCGGACAGAATGCCATAGCCGCCGAAAGTGACGGGCATGACCGCCAGAAAAAAAAGAAACAGGCTGCGGCTCCAGGTGTCCGGCCACTGTTTCGCGAACCGCCAGGCGCCATAACACCAGAGCAGCGCGCCGAAAAATGCAAGCGTCAGGGCTGCCTTGCCCAGCCCGAGCAAATCGATCAGGCTGGCATAAAGGGGGCTGAACAGCGTGTAATCGTCCTGCGACACGCCCAGAAAAAACACATCAGTCGCATAGCGTTCGGGATGCAAATGGCGCAGGGCCTGCACCGTGTACAAAATCGCATCGCCCGCAATCCCCTGATAGGGATGGCATATCAGCCAGACCGCGGCGAAAAGCAGGAATCCCCACACCCGGCCAACTGGCAAGCGTGGTCTTTCACGCAAGGAATGAATATCAAGCAGCCCCACTTCAAAGAATCGTTACGTTCAAGGCGCGAAAACTGCTGCTGTCGGAATCGGCTCTGCCAATAAAAAACCCCCTCTTGTGCAGAGGGGGTTAAGCTTTGCTAGCAACCTAAGGCTTAGCTGCAGCCGTCTGTTGCGGCTGCGGGCGTCAGGCCATAGCCGTTGCTGGTATTGACTGGGGTGCTGCACTTGGCAATCGTACCGCCGGCGGTGCTGCCGCCAAAGCTGTTGGTGCCCTTGGTGCTGCCGGTATTGACGGCTGCAGCGGTGGTCGAGCAGGTCCAGGCAGCGCCGACATTCTGCGACAGCTTGAGGACGAAAGCAGTCTGCACCATCGCGCAGTCGGCGCTGTCGAAGGTACCATCGCTGGTGCCAGCGGAGTTGGCGGCGAGAGTGCCGGCCTGAGCCACGGTGGAAGCCGCCAGCAGCAGGGGGATCAGAAATTTAGCGTTCATGAGTCAAATCTCCTCGTCAAAGATTAGTTGCTGTTGGCAGACACGGCGGTCAGGAAATTACGGGCATCGGACTGTGCAGCCTTGTCCTGGCCCTTCTTCTGGTACTCGGTGAACTGCGGAATGGCGATGGCGGCAAGAATGCCGATGATGGCCACCACGATCATCAGTTCGATCAGGGTAAAACCTTTTTGCAGAGATTTCATGGACGTCTCCAGTTTGTTGACAAAATCATCACGACGGGCCCGGCACGATGTTATTGGCCTTGCAGCCACTAACGAGCAGATACTATGCCAACTTTAGCCACGGCACCACCAATTCGCAAAAACCTGCACTGGCGCTTTGCCTGCACACTGTTGCTTCGCCAGGAGCAACAACACAACCTGACAAAAAGGGGCACCTGCTGACGTCATCCGTCAGTCCGTGTTGGCGCTGACATTGGCCAGAAAATTGCGCGCATCGGCCTGCGCTGCCTTGTCATGCCCCCGGGCCACATACTCCGAGTAGGACGGAACCGCCACGGCTACAAGGATACCGATGATGGCCACCACGATCATCAGTTCGATCAGGGTAAAACCCTTTTGCATGCCCATTTCACTCCCCCTCCAGAAATAGCCGCGATATCCGTAAGCCGTTAAATTCAGAGTTTCTCTGTTTTTTTGTTTGCAAAACCCGGAAACTCTGGCACTCGCGGCAAGTTCAATGCAAATAAAATGCCATACATCGACGGAAACGGCAATTCCCATACCACCCACATAGAAATATCGCCGCATCACCGCCATTAAACGGAAAAATGCTCACTCACCGACATACCATGAATCTCATCAACCGGCTGCCCGTTACCGAGTTTGGCCGCTATCTTGTAGCCGGGGGGCTGGCCTTTGTTGCCGACTTTCTTGCGCTCTGGGCCCTGGTGTCGCTTGCCGGCCTGCACTATCTGCCGGCCACCATGCTGGCTTTTCTCATTGGCGTCTGGGTCAACTACCAACTAGCCATACGCTGGGTCTTCGCCTACCGGGCTGTCAGGCTGACGCGCATCGAATTCACGGTATTCCTGCTCGTTGGCATTATCGGGCTGGGCGCGAGCCTGGGGGTAATGGCCTTGTTTGCCGGCTGGCTCGGCATGCACTACCTGCTGGCCAAGGCAATCGCCGCCGCATTTACCTTGCTGATCAATTTTACCGGGCGCAAGCTTCTGCTGTTTACACGCTGGAAAGACGAAACCGCCCTCCAGCAGACAACGGCCTCCCCGCTGGATTAATGAACTCGGATTCACGCAAAACCGCCGTCATCATCGGCGCCGGGCCCGCCGGCTTGACCGCGGCGTTGGAATTCCTGCGCCGCAGCGACATCCGCCCCGTCGTCCTGGAAGCCGACGATTGCGTGGGCGGCATTTCGCGCACCGTCAACTACAAGGGCAACCGCATCGATATCGGCGGCCACCGCTTTTTCTCCAAGTCAGACTGGGTCATGGACTGGTGGCGCGATATCCTGCCGGTCGAGGCCAAGGCCGGCGAGGCGCTGGCGATTTCCTACCAGAACAAGACTCGCACGGTGACCGGCGACGGCAGCCACGGCGACCAAGTGCTGATGGTGCGCGGGCGGCTGTCGCGCATCTATTATTTGCGCAGGTTTTTTGACTATCCGCTCAAGCTTACCCCCGCCACGCTCGCCAACCTGGGCGTGGCGCGCGTGATCCGGGTTGGCGCAAGCTACGTCTGGGCGCGGCTCTTTCCGCGCCGGCCGGAGAAGAGCCTGGAGGACTTCCTCATCAACCGCTTCGGCCGCCAGCTCTACCTGACCTTCTTCAAGGACTACACGGAAAAGGTGTGGGGCGTGCCGTGCCAGGAAATCAGCGCGGAATGGGGCGCGCAGCGCATCAAGGGCCTCAGCATCGGCAAGGCGGTCATGCACGCACTGGGCAGGCTGCTCAGGCGCAATGACGGCGTGGAGCAGAAGCGCACCAGCACGTCGCTGATCGAGCAGTTCCTGTATCCGAAATTCGGCCCCGGCCAGATGTGGGAGGCGGTGGCCGAACAGGTGCTGGAGAAAGGCGGCGAACTGCGTTTCCGCCACCAGGTGCGCGCCCTGAACCTGCAAGACGGCGTAATCCGCTCGGTGCGCGCGCACGACCTCGCCAGCGGGCAGGACATCGACTTCCCCTGCGATTACGTGATTTCCACCATGCCGGTGCGCGACCTCGTGCGCGGCATGGGCGATGCAGTGCCGGCCGAGGTCAGGGAGGTTGCCCTCAATCTGCCCTACCGCGATTTCATCACGGTCGGGCTGCTGGTCGAGAAGATGCGCCCCAACCCGCAGTCGCGCTCGACCGGACCCAATCACATGCCGCCGGACAACTGGATCTACATCCAGGAATCCGACGTGAAGGTGGGCCGCCTGCAGATCTTCAACAACTGGAGCCCGGGCATGGTGGCAAATCCCGACCAGATCTGGATGGGCCTGGAATACTTTTGCAACGAGGGCGACGCACTGTGGGAGACGAGCGACGAGGCGCTGCGGCAGCTGGCCCGCGACGAGATGACGAAGATGAACCTGATCGATCCCGCGGATGTGAAAGACAGCATCGTGATCCGCATGCCCAAAGCCTATCCTGCCTATTTCGGCGCATACGCGAAGTTCGATGTCGTGCGCGAATTTCTCGACGGCATCCGCAATCTGTTTCCGGTCGGCCGCAACGGCATGCACCGCTACAACAACCAGGACCATTCCATGCTGACCGCCAAGCTCGCCGTGGACAACATCATCGCCGGCGTCACCGACAAGTCGAATATCTGGGCGGTCAATATCGATGACGAGTACCATGAGGAAAAACAGGCCTGACAGCCCCGCAAGGAATGGCTTTCCGGGCCATGCGAGCAAATCGTGAGCGACAAAACGCAAAAAAAACCCAAGGCACCGCAGCCGCACAAGACCAATCCCAAGGCCGCCGCCGCCTTTGCCCAGGCCCTGGCCTGGCACCAGCGCGGCGACCTGGACCAGGCCCAGGCGCTTTACCGGAAAACCCTGGAACGCGACCCCAGGCACACGGATGCGCTGGTCAACCTTGGCCTGATCTGCCTGCAAAGGGGCGACCACGAAAATGGCATTGCCTGGATTCAGCGCTCGCTCAAGCTGAATCCGCGCCAGCCCGACGCCCTGTCTAACCTTGGCGTGGCCCAGGCCGCGCTCAAGCATTACGCCGAAGCCGTCGAAACCTTTGGTCGCGCCATCGCACTGAACCCGAAAGACCCGGTGCTGTACAACAACCGGGGCGGCGCGCTCAAGGACATGTATCTACAACAGGAGGCCATTGCGGATTTCAACGAAGCCATCCGCCTCGCCCCCGATTACGCCGAAGCCTTCAACAACCGCGGTCTCGCCTACTTCAACCTGCGCGACAATGAGTCAGCCCGCGCCGACTTCGAGCGCGCCATCGAGATCAAGCCGAACTACGCCCTGGCCCACCGGCATCTGGGCTGGATGTACGGCGAACTGAAGCAATATGCCAAGGCCATCGAGCATTTTGAGAAGGCCCTTGCGCTCGCCCCGGACTCCGTTCAACTGCTTGGCAACATCTACAATTGCCGCCAGCAGTTGTGCAGCTGGCAAGACAACGAACGGCTTCTGGCGCAGATCGATTCCAATCTGGAGCAGCGCAAAAAAGTCATTTCCCCCTTCATTTGCCTCACGCTCCGCTCCACCCCGCAAAAACAGCAGACATGCGCCAGGCTGGCGGCAAGGGAAATCGAACTGTCGGTAACGAGCCAGCCCGCCACGCCGCATGCCGGCGAGAAAATTCGCTTAGGCTATTTTTCCCCGGACTTTCGCAATCACCCCGTCACACACCTGGTGGCGGGGCTGATAGAAAGCCATGACCGCAATCGTTTCGAGGTTTACGGCTTCAACATCGGCCCGGTCACCGATGACCCGTGGCGGGAACGGATGAAAAAGGGCTTCGATCATTTCCACGACGTACTGGAAAAGTCGGACGAAGATGTCGTGGCCATGGCACGCGAAATCGGACTGGACATCGCAGTCGACCTGACCGGATATACCCAGTTCTCGCGCACCGCCATATTCGCCAGGCGTGCCGCCCCCATACAGCTGCAGTATCTGGGCTATGTCGGCACCATGGGGGCCGGCTTCATCGACTACACCATCGCCGACGGCATCGTCGTTCCTGAAAGCGACAGGCAATACTTCGACGAAAAGATCATCTATCTTCCGCACTGCTACCAAGTCAACGACGACAAAAAAATGGTATCGGAACGCCAGTTCACGCGGCAGGAACTGGGGCTGCCCGAAGACGGATTCGTCTTCTGCTGCCACAACAATCTCTACAAGATCACCCCCGATGCATTCGATATCTGGATGCGCCTGCTGGGCAAGACCGAGGGCAGCGTGCTCTGGCTGCTGCGCGGCTCCGGAGGCGTGGAGGACAATCTGCGCAAGGAGGCAGAAAAGCGCGGGATCGCGCCCGAAAGGCTGGTTTTCGCGGGCCACGCACCGCACGCCGAGTATCTGGCGCGCTTCCGCGCGGCCGATCTGTTTCTGGACACCTTCTATTACAACGCCGGCACCACGGCGAGCGATGCGCTGTGGGCGGGACTGCCGGTACTGACCTGCAGAGGCAACACCTACGTCGGCCGCATGGCAGCGAGCATCGTGAGTGCCGCCGGCCTGCCGGAGCTTGCCGCCGACAATCCACAGGAGTATGAGGCGCTTGCCCTGAAACTCGCCGGCGACCCCGATCGCCTGCGTTCGATCAGACAAAGGCTGGCCGCCAACAGGCCGACCTGCCCACTGTTCGACACCAGACTAACGACCCGCCATATCGAACAGGGCCTGATCGCCGCTTACGAACGACACCGGGCAGGGTTGCCGCCAGATCACATATTCGTGCAGCCATGACCAGACCCGCACGCATAAAAACGGCCTGCATTTTCATTTTTTTGCAGGCCGTTCGCATTTGGTGGTCGGGCGTCTATCGAACATCAGCCGGAATGCCGCGCCAGTGCTTGATCTTCGAGTTCGGTAATCGATAAATACCCCCATATTTACCCCACCATTCACTGCATTGCATCAATACAACATCGGGGGTACAGTGCGCATCGTCGGGGGCCGGTGGATCGCAGTCAAAGGATCGTCGGCCTCATAAGTCGAAGCTGGCCAGGTGAAATTCCTGCCCTGACCCCCGGCGCTAATCCTCTGTTTCCGGCGCGGCCGGCCTTCTCAGCATCAAGACATTCGGCAGTTGCGAAGGCGCGAACTTGCCAGCTGCAGCTTTCTTTGCGGCATCAGCAGCCTTTTCCTTCTTGCCGCCCTCTCCCTTCTTGGGGTGAACGTAAGGCGCGGCAGCAATGGCGGCCTTGACCTGGGCAGCATTCGCGGCAACCTCGCCGGTCATAACCCCGATCAGGAATTCGAGCGGGTCGCGCTCAGTGGTGACGTGCGGCGGCTTGGGTTTGCGCCCAGCACCAGGCCTTGCGCCGCCCCAGCCGCTAGTGGTTTTCTTGTTGCCAGCCATCTCACCTCCACTTGATTTCAGGTTGAAAGGGGGAAATTTTCCCTGCATGCGAGGGAGCGTGGTTTCCACTCCAAGGAGCTACAGAGATTTTGCACCCCCTACCCCCCCATGAGCCCCGCCACAAGGGCGGGGTGCGGCCTCTCTGGCATCGATCATCTGCGCCCAGCCTGCGCATCGGCAAGGTCGAGCTTCGCGCGTAACACGCCGGTCTGTGTGTCCGTGCGCTGGCTGGGCCTGGGCTGTCGCCTCTCCCATTCGGCATAGGTCATGCGGTTTTCCCGCAGCCAGGCCTGGAATGGTTTGAAGTTCCGCAGATCATCGGCTCTCGGGCCGCTGTTGCCGTTTGCAAGTTCTTTCGTGGTCATGGTGTTTTCCTTTTCGTGAGGGTGGTTAAGCGGTTGCGTGAAGCCAGCCGTCTGCATCAGCGCGCGGTTTCTGGCTGGGCTTCACCGGCTCCTGGCTCGGCACGAGGCCTCGCAGGTGTGCGGGCAGTTCGGACTTCTTGAGATAGCCTCTCTTCGCGCACTCAATCAGATAGCTCGACGCGAGGCTGTATTCATTGCGCAGCAGCCCGAGGTTGCCAACATGCATGGGGGTCAGCCCGTGCAAGCCGGTGGCCTGAAAAATCTCTTCCCGCAGATCATCCTCGGCAGTAAGTGCGGCGTCCAGATCGATCAGTCGCTTCACGATCTCCCGGACAAGCTCGGCATGCTTCGGTGCCAGCTCCCGGCAGATTTTCGCGTGCAACTCGCCACGGAGGTTTTCGACGGACTGTCGTTGAATCTCGATAGCGCGGCGCAGGGCCGGGCGTTTGAGTTGTGCGGCCTCGATGTCTGCCCGGATGTGCGCGGCCTCGGCACTGGCATCGAGCGCCGCGCTGGATTGTCCGGCAAGCATGGCGTGCGCCTGCTCCTCGATACGGTTGCGCCGCGCCGCCTGCACTGCCGAGAGCGAGGTCAGGTTCTCGTCGATCAGGTTTTCGACCTCTTTCAATTCGGCCTTCAGCTTTTCGAGAAGCGCGCTCGCCTCCGCAAAATTCGGATCGTCGTTCAGGTTGATTCCAGTTTTCATCATTGCTTCCTTTCAAAAAATGGCCGTCAGGCCGTGGGTGAGGCCGATGCTCTGGCCCCGGTTTTCGTAACGCGCCGGCAGTGTCGGCCAGCGCCGCCAGGGTTGCCGCCTCAAGGGATAGGGCTTCTTGCGAAGAATCATCAGCAGCCTCCCTCATGGTCGAAACGCTTTGGCGATGTTCCCGGCGCCATGCCGCCCTGCAGCTTCCAGAGCGTGAGCAGCACGTCCAGCGGATGCGTGATGCCCAGGGCTCTTATCGCGGCCTTGGCCCCCTCCATCGGACTCATGCCGGGCTTCATGTAGCACCAGGGCGGCACGTCTTCGATGCGGCCCTTGGTATGGATGTGTTTCGACTTGTCCCTAGCCATTCGATTTCTCCAGCAGGTGCGCGATGCTCGAAAAACAAACCAGGGCGTTTTCCGGGTCTCTGGCGGCGGCTTCCATCGCCAGCAAAACATCCTCGGGCGTGAATTCGTAAGCAGCCGCACATGTCAGCAACTCGGCCAGCAGGTTGTCGGCTTGCGGGGTGGCGGCGCGGAGTTTTTCGCGGGCGGCAAGCAGGCGGGGTGCCCACTTGTCGGCCTCGGCACGATCACCCCGAAGCCGGAAAAGTCCGGCGCGACTTCCGGGAAGAATTTGCAGGTCAGAGTTCGCCATCAAGTGCCCCCTTTCCATCTTCTCCGGCAACCCCTGTTTTATCCGCTACAGCGCTACAATCCAGCACTGGCGAGGGTTTCGGTGTTGCCGGTATGGTTTCGCTTCCGCTACGTTGCTGATTCATCCGCGACACGTCCCGGCCCGTGTTTATTGGGTTTGCGGCAGTTGTAGCGGATGTAGCGGGTAAATCAGGGGGGGCGGACAAGTACCTCGCAAACGCATCGGAAAACTGCTCAAGCGTGAATCCCTTGGCAACTTCGTAACCGTTCCGAATGTCCTTGGACTTGATCCCATAGCCCGCCAGCATCCGGCCCAACTGCCTCGGCGTAAGCGGCCTGCCCTTGTTCCAGGTCGCCCAGGCGGCCTCATCATCCTCGACCAGCGCGGCTATCAGATCGGCGGTCTTGATTCTGTCCGCGCGCCTGGATTCAAAGGCGTGCTGAATATCCGCCAGCAGTTCGTTCGCGGCGCTCTGGGCGGCATTGGCTGCCCCGGACAGCTTCAGCGCGGCATGGGTGGCGCGCGCTATCCACTCCGGGCCGGCGCATCCGGCGATGGCAAGCAGCGGTTCCCAATTGTCCTGTTCGCGGTCTGACAGCGCATCCGGCAGCGCAGGCCTGGCGGCTCTGACTTCATCCGCATAGTCATCGGCAAATCTCGCCAGCATGGCAGACAGCCGGTCGAACATCCCTGCCTCGGCATGGCGCAGGCGTGCCACCTTCTCATCCTGCAGCTTGCGCCGCATGTTGAAGACGATGGCGCGGCTCATGGTCGCATCGGGCAGGTGCTTTTCCAGTGCGATGCCGGCCAGCGCCTTGGCGCCCCAGACGTTGAACAGCTTGGGTTGCAGGTCTTCCCCCACCACGCGCCCGACGAAGGCATTGTTTCGGGTGTGCCCGGCGTTCACTAGGCCTTTCAATTCCTCGTTGTCGCGGATAAAGGTGTCGGCCTCATCGATCAGCACCGTGGGTATCCACTGCTCGACAGCACGGAACAGGAAAGCGGCGGATGAATTCGCGGCCGGCAGAGGGCGGCATACCATGCGCCCAAAGACTGACAGCAACTGCGACTTGCCGCAGGCCTTCTCGGGCGCGTTGATGATGGCGAGCGGGGCGACTTCCACCACGTCAATAAAGTGGGTGAAGGCAACCCACAGAGCTGCAGCGTCTGCTTGCACGGCATCCAACACGATGAAGCGCCGGATGGTGTCGGCAATCTCTGACAGCAGCGCCGCCGGCTGGATGGGTTCGTGCCACGCTTCCACGGTGGCGAATGGCAGGCGTTCGGCCTTGTCCCCGTCACCTCGCGCCGCTTTCACAATGGCGTCCAGTGTCGCAGGCCGCACGCCCATCGCCTTGGCGGCCTTCGTGCGCTCGCGGTCATATTGCAGCGGGGGCAGCGCGACAAGCCGGGCGACAAGTTCATCATCCGACTCGGGCGCGGTTTCAGGTGGTGTCTGGGTATCGCCCGTGCCTTGATCGTTGCTCTCCGTCGATCCTGGCAGGCCGATCCGCCCGGTCTGCTCCGCCTGCTCGGCCATCTGTTCGAGAATTACGGTATCAGCCATGATTCAGCCCTCCCGCTCTCAGCGCCTCTTGAATGCGTGAAGCTGCCAGCCTCAGCCGTTCGCGGTCTGCCAGGCCCAGCGGTTCGCCGGTCGCCATCGCGGACGCTGCGCAGGCCACCACCAGCGCCTCAAAGCCGATGGCGCGCAGAATATCGGTTGCGGGGAATGGCCGGCGCTCGGGCTTGCCGGTGTGTGATGGATCGGACGGGCGCAGCGGGAACAGGTCGGAGATTTCCAGGCCTGCGGCGCTTACGACTTCATGCACGCTGCAACCGGCGAAGTCGTGAACCAAAACGCGCCCGCCATCGAGTTCGCGGATAGATAGCGATGCGCGCTTGTCAGCGTGGGCCGGGCAGCGTGCAATCCATCGGCCCTCGCCGGTGCGCTTCACGCCGTCGAGCTTTGAAAGCAACAGATCGGCGCTCATGATGTCACCGCCTGGCGCATGGCCTGCAGGTGTCGAAACAGTCGCGCCCATGCAAGGCATACGATGCAGCACGAAGCGCGCGCCTGGCCTCGAAAACATGTGCAGGCCTGGCCGGCTATGCTATTCTGGGCGCTCGATGTGTTTCTGCTTTGAGCCCGGCCCCCCAGCCGGGCTTTTTGTTGTGCGTGCATGGCAGCCTCCTAAGCTGCCAGCTTGGCTAGGGTTTCGTGAACTTCCGAAAGATTCCAGCGGGTAGTCGCCGGGCCCAATTTGACGGGCTTGGGCAGGCTGCCGCTTTTTGACATCCGCCACACTTGTGTGACCGATACCTCCAGCGCCGCAGCCAGGGTTTTGGCGCTCGCGTAGCCCGTTGCGGGCAATTGGGTAGTTGCTTGATGTTTAGCCATGTCTGCTTCCTTTTCTACTGGAAGCCCCAAGGCACGGGATGTGCTTTGTGGGCATGGCGTTAACTTAAAAAACGCGTGCGAAGTGTAGATACCTATTTCGCTTTTGATTTTTTCTTGATCTGCTGAATCCTTCGCGGACCGATACCATATCGCTCTTCAATGCTTTCAAGGTCAATGCCGACTGCAGCAAGGCGACTGATTTCGCTATCCCTTTTGTCGCGGGTGCTTTTGCTTGTTCCCCAGCGCCTGCCCGCGCTTACCCTCCCGGAATTCTCACGCTTCATTTTCAATAGCATTGCCTTGCCTGCTACCGCAGCGAGTTCGCTCATGCCAAGCCGAAGCCAATAGGTCTCGGCAGTACGGAATTCATACTTTGCGAGCAAATCATTCCTAGCGTGGTGCGCTTCCCATGCGCTGCGGAGATGGCGCAGCATGGTTCTTATCCAAACCCTTGCTTGGTAAGCATCCCCTTTCGACATGTGGTCTCTTTCCCGATAATGCCGCCATGCCTCGCACACCATTCGGAATATTTCGTACTCGCGGTTTTCAGCGGTGGAAAGGTCGTGGCTGGATAGCCGTTCACCTCGTACCAACTTGGCGCCGAAATACTCTTCCTGAGGAATGAACCGATGCTGGGCAGTGATTGCCGGCCATCGAAAGATGAGCTTGTTTTTCATGCGCACCCCTTCAAAGTGCAGCCTTCAAAAGGTGCCACCCCAGGCGGTGAAGGTGTCCGCTTTTTGCCTGGCCAGGCTAGGGGTGGCGTACTCTGCTCGTTACCGATACCGCCTCGATTCAACCATGTACGCATCGGGAAAGCGCGCAAGCAGGCGCTTATGGGCTTTTCTGGCCTGATACCGGGAATGCAGCGCCGTGGATAACCGATAGCCCAGCACCTTTTGCCCGCCCTCTGCCACGCTGTCACGCGCGACGAAATACGTCTTTCCGGATCGTTTCATTTTCGCACTCCTATCACGTTGTGGTTGCCGGCCTAGGGTGTTCCTGCATCCTTGGCCGGCGCTCTCTATGCCGTCTCCGGCAAACTCAAGATTCTTTTTTGCCCTGCTCCGGCTCGCCTATTGGCAAGTCACCGTGTTCTTCAATCAGAGAATCTAGATCAGCTATAAGCTGCCCCAGGTCGGCTATCACCCGTTCTTTCGTGACCGGGGCATCTTCTGATTCGTCGTTCTCATCGGCCATGCTCATGCCGCGCCCTTCTCGAATTTCAGTACCTTTGCCCCGGCCTTCAGCTTGTCCAGGTAGTCCGCCCAGGCTTGCATCATGGCCGTGCGCTGCTTGAGGAACTTGGTGCGGTTGTAGGCGGCGCCCAGGGTGTCCGGGACTTTGTGGGCTAGTTGATGCTCGATAGCCTCGGGCGCAAAGCCCAGCTCTTCATGCAGCAGTGTTCGCGCCATTGCGCGGAAGCCATGCCCGGTAATCTCGGTCTTGGTGTCGTAACCCATGCGGCGCAAGGCGGCATTGATGGCCGCATCGCTCATCGGCTTGGTGGGCTCGCGCCCAGGGAAGACGTGTTCACGATGGCCTGATAGCGGCCGCAGCTCTCGCAGGATGGCGACAGCCTGGCTTGCCAGGGGGACGATATGCTCGGTTTTGGTCTTCGTCACCAGATAGCGCCACTCCGCGCGGTCGAGGTCGAAGTCTGTCCACTTTGCCTTGCGCAGTTCACCCGGCCTGACAAACAGCATGGGCGCAAGACGCAAGGCGCATTGCACTTGAAAACTGCCACGGAAGCCATCGATAGCCCGCAGCAGTTCGCCCACGGCCTTGGGCTCTACCAGAGCGGGCAGGTGTTCGGTCTTGACCCGCTGCAATGCGCCGCGCAGGTCTGAGGTGGGATCACGCTCTGCCCTGCCGGTCGCAACCGCATAGCGGAAAATCTGTCCGCAACTCTGCATGACGCGGTGAGAAGTATCGACAGCCCCGCGCGCCTCGATACGCCGGATGGTGGTGAGCAATTCAGGTGCGGTTATCTCTGCAATGGGCCTACCCCCAAGCCAGGGGAACACGTCCTTTTCCAGACGGCGGATCACCTTCACGCGGTGGTTTTCTGCCTTGTCCGCCAGATGCTTGGTAAACCACTCACGCGCAACCGCCTCGAAGCTGTTGGCTGCCCGCTCCGCCTGCTGGGTCTTGGTGGCCTTGCGAAGCTCGCCGGGGTCGACACCATCCGCAATCTGCTTGCGGGCTTCATCGCGTTTCTCGCGGGCACGGGCAAGGCCCACGTCCGGGTACGTGCCCAGCGCAAGCAGCTTCTCCTTGCCGGCGATGCGGTATTTCAGACGCCACCACTTGCCGCCCGTGGGGGTCACTATGAGGAACAGCCCTTTCTCGTCATACAGCTTGAAGGGCTTGTCGGCTGGCTTGGCCTTCTTGATGGCGGGATCGGTCAACGGCATGGCGGCAACTCCTCGGCGGTGGGGGTATCACTTCCAGGGGTAGGCCAGATACCCCCGAAAGCTACCCCCGCTAGTGGGGTAATTCCATGCTATGCCATGCACTTGGATAAATCAACAAAAAACCCGCAATCCGTTGCCAGATGCGGGTTTGTGTAGTGGCTTGCCATTGCTTGCTACTGGTTATTGGTGGGTCGGGCGAGATTCGAACTCGCGACCAACGGATTAAAAGTCCGCTGCTCTACCGGCTGAGCTACCGACCCCTCGCCGGACACGAAACCCGTGCCCGGCAAAGCGCGAAATTATACCGGATTATTTTTTTTCCGGCAAAGACGAAAGATCATCATATTGCGTCAAACCGCTTCCAGCCTGCGCATGCCGGAAGGCAGCAGCTTGAGGTCGACCAGCGCGGTGATGAAGGCCTTGAGGAAAGTGGCCTCGTCTTCGTACACCATCCTGTAGTACTGCACTTTCATGGTGAGCGCGCTGCCAAGCACGATGGCGATGAAGGTGAGGATGGAACCCAGCGCCAGGGTGGAAAAGCCGGTCACGCCCTGGCCGATGGTGCAGCCCATGGCCAGCACGCCGCCGAAGCCCATGAGGATGGCGCCGATGAAATGGTTGACGAAATCGCGGAAGGAGGCGAACCACTCGATGCGGAAGCTGCGGGACGCCAGCGACCACAGCAGGGAGCCGGCGATCACGCCGGCCAGTGCCATGATGCCGAAGGTCAGCAGGGCGCTGTCGAAGCCTTTGGCCACATAGCCTAGAGTCTGGCCCATGGGATTGATGAAGGTGAAGGACTGCGAGGCCAGCGCGGCGGTGGAAGCGGGCTTTACCGCTTCGGCCGGGGCGTACAAATCCCATTCCTGCACATAGCTTTGCAAACTCATGACATCACCGTCGGCATTGACCACGATATTGCTGCTGATGTACCAGGCCGCCAGCACCGCGAGGCCGACCACGAGGCCGCCGAGGATGTTGTCGAAGCTGCCGCGGAAATCGGCCGACTTCAGCGCCCATGCCAGCAATATCACGCCGATGATCCCGCCCATGACCATGCGGCCGGTGGCGGCGTTGTCGCCGAACAGCATGGCACCGAGGTCCTGGTTGGTGGAAAGTGCGACCGCAGTCGGGTTGGTCCAGGGATGGAACAGCACCGAATACAGAGTCTTGTCGCTGCCTGGGAAGGGGTTGATCATGAAATAGGCGATCACGCTGATGACCAGCAGCACCATGACGGACTTGATGTTGCCGCCGCCGATGCGGATCAGGGTCTTGTTGCCGCAGCCCGAGGCGAGCGTCATGCCGATGCCGAACAGCACGCCTCCCAGCACGTTTTCAAGCCACACCAGGTTGGTCTGGCGGTAAGGCGGGAAGGTATTGGTGACGTTGACCATGCCGGCCGCTTCCAGGCCCATCACGCCCAGCACGCCGATGCCGATGGCAAACACCCAGGCGCGCATGCGGCCGGTGTCGCCCATATTGACCCAGTCGGAGACCGCGCCCATGGTGCAGAAATTGGTCTTGTTCACCACCGCGCCCATGATCAGGGCAATGACGAAGGTCGACCACAGGAAAAACGACTGTGCGCTTGCAAAATCTTCGTAGGTCATGACTCTGTCCCTCCTGTCTTTGGAATGGGGAAAAGCGGCGTTTGCCGCGGACGTCCGGATAAAAAGCGAAATTTTAACGGTTTCGCCCTGAAAGCCAACTGGACATTAAATACCATTGGCGCCGCCCCTGGCTCACTGTGGCGCGGGTGCGTAATGCGTGGGGTCGGGAATGCCTGCGGCACGAAACCCTTCGCGCCGCAGGCGGCAGGAATCGCAGCGCCCACAGGCGCGGCCTTCGGCATCGGCCTGGTAGCAGGAGACGGTCTGGCTGTAATCCACGCCCAGTTCCGTGCCCAGGCGGATGATGTCGGCTTTGGTCAGATTGATCAGCGGGGCGTGGACGCGGAAGCCGCCCTCCTCCACTCCGGCCTTGGTGGCCAGGTTGGCGAGCTTCTCGAAGGCCTCGATGAATTGCGGGCGGCAGTCGGGATACCCCGAGTAGTCCACGGCATTGACGCCGATGAAGATGTCGCGCGCGCCCAGCACTTCGGTCCAGGCCAGCGCATAGGCCAGCATCACGGTATTGCGTGCCGGCACATAGGTCACGGGGATGCCCTCGCTGGGGGTTTCGGGCACGGCGATCGCGGCATCGGTCAAGGCCGAGCCGCCCAGTTGGCCCAGATCCAGGCACACCACGCGGTGCTCGACCGCACCCAGGCTTGCCGCCACCCGGCTGGCGGCATCGAGTTCGGCCACGTGGCGCTGGCCGTAGTCGAAGGACAGCGCATGGCAGGCATAGCCTTGGGAACGGGCCACGGCGAGCGCGGTTGCCGAGTCCAGTCCGCCGGACAGCAGCACGACCGCGCGCCTTGGCGCGCCATTGTCCGCGGCGTGTTTCACCGCGCGCGTTCCTCGCCGCCGCGCTTCATCTGGCTCGTTCCTCGCCCCAGAGATGCTTGTGCAGCTGTATCTGCAAGCGCGCATTGACCTTGTCCTCCAGCATCCACTCCGCCAGGGTGCGCGCTTTTAGTCTGTCGTGCACGGGCGAGAGCAGCACCGGCACTTCGCGCGGGAAGTCGTCGCGGCGCATCACCGCCAGCGCCCACTCGTAATCCTCGCGGTCGGCCAGCACGAACTTGATCTCGTCGTTGCGGTTGAGCACGGCGAGGTTTTCCCAATGGTTGCGGTCGGACTCGTTTGACGCCGGCGGCTTGATGTCCATGATGCGTGACACGCGCGGGTCCACGCCGGCCACGTCGAGCGCGCCGCTGGTTTCCAGCGATACGTCATAACCCGCATCGCACAAGGCTTCCAGCAGCGCCAGGCAGTGCTTTTGCGCCAGCGGCTCGCCGCCGGTCACGGTCACGTGCCGGGTGCCGAAACCCGCGACCATCTCCAGGATGTCGGCGATCGTCCAGGTTTCGCCGCCGGTAAAGCTGTAGGTCGTGTCGCACCACTCGCAGCGCAAGGGACAGCCGGCCAGGCGGATGAAAACCGTGGGCAGGCCGGTGCGTGAAGTCTCGCCCTGCAGGGAGAAGAAAATCTCCGTCAGGCGGAGTTCGGTCCGGGTGTTCAATTATTTCAGGAGTTTCAGGCGTTCCGCCGCGATCGAGGCGGCATTGGTGCCGGGGTATTTGGCGACGATTTCCTCGAGCTGTTTCTTTGCGGCCGGCAGATTGTTCAACTCGATCTGGTTGCTGGCGATGTTGAGCAGCGCATCCGGAACCTTTGCGCTTTGCGGATAAGTGTTCACCAGCCTGGTCTGATGGGCAAGCGCATTCTTGTAGTCTTTGCGCGCATAGTAGGCGTAGCCCGTCCAGTACTGCGCATTGGGCGCCAGCGTGCTGTCCGGGTAAGCCTTGAGAAAGGCGGCGAAACCGGCAATGGCCTTGTCGTAATTGCCGGCGCGGAAATCGGCGAGCGCCGTCTCATACGCCCTGGATTCGGCCAAGGGGTCTTCTTTGGTCGCGGCCGAGGCCACCGAAGCGGCTTCGGCATCCTTCGCCGCCTCTTTCGCGGCTCCCTTCACCGCATCCATGGCCGGCGCAGGCTCGACGGGAACAGGCTCGGCAGCAACGGGCCGGGCCGCCGCCTTGATCTGCCTGTTCAGGTCTTCGACACGCTTGTCGAGATCGACGTACAGATCACTCTGCCGCTTGCTCAGGGTTTCGATCTGATGCGCCTGCACCTCGGTCTGCCCGCGCAGGCGTGAAACTTCGGCCTTGAGCGCCTCCAGCTCATTGAGCAGGTCCAGGGCCGAGTTGTTCTTCAGCATGGCTTCCAGCCTGCCTACACGAGACTCCATGTCCTGGGGCTGTATTGCTGCAGGCTGTGGAACTGCCTGCTGGGCAGGCACTTCTGCAGCCGCCCACGCCAGTACCAAAAAGGCCAGCGCGGGCAACCAGCGTTTTACTGCATCACGGTTCATTCGTCGCTGTAAACGATGTCAGCGCGACGGTTCTCGGCATAGTCCTCTTCGGTCTTGCCCAGGCGGCGCGGCTTTTCCTCGCCGAAGCTGACGGCCTCCATCTGGCCATCCTGCACGCCCAGCACGGAGAGGGCCTTGCGCACGGCCTCGGCGCGGCGCTGTCCCAACGCAAGGTTGTATTCGCGGCTGCCGCGCTCGTCGGCATTGCCCTGGATGGCGATTTTCGCGCCGCGGTTGCCGTTCAGATAGGCGGCGTGTGCCTCGATCATCGGACGGAACTCTTCTTTCACATTGTATTTGTCAAAGTCGAAGTAAACGCTGCGCTTGGACAGCATGTTCGCGGGATCCTTGCGCGGATCCATGGGGGTGGCCTGTACCGACTGGCCGCTGGCCCCGGAAGTGGCGGTCGTGCTCGCAGGCTGCGCCGCCGCGCCGCGATCCTCGACGGCGGCTTCCTTCTTATCGTCAGTCCCCATGGTCTGGCAGCCTCCCAGAAGCCCCAACACCAGCACCGGCAAAAAGATACGTTTCATCCTTCTTCTCCTTGATTGATAAACATCGAACAACCTAACGGACATGGCGGCTGCGCCCGGCCGAATCATGAACACAGCGCACCGCCGTGTCCGTTCCCTCTCCCCGCCCTCTCCCCGCGGGAGAGGGGGGACAAAGAAGCGCTTCACGTTGTTTCAAGGTTAAAAGCCCGGGGCCACACTCCCTGCACTGTCCCGCCCCACCTGAAAACTACGGCCCCCAAGCCGGCTCGCGCGCATCGGTGCCGGGCTCGGAAAGCCTCGCCCTGGTCCTGCCGTCCAGGCTTACCGTGCCCAGAATGCCTCTGTCATTCGATAGCGTAGCATAAAGCAGCAGTTGTCCGTTCGGCGCGAAGCTCGGCGACTCGTCAAAAGCGCTGTCGGTCAGCACGCGAATCTGGCCCGTTGCCAGTTCCAGCAGCGCCACACGGTAACTGCCGTCTTCGCGCCGGATATAGGCAAGATACTTGCCATCCGGGCTGATGTCGGGCGAAACATTGTAGGCGCCTTCGTAGGTGATGCGTTCGGGCTCGCCCCCCGCGGACGAAACACGGTAGATCTGCGGCGTTCCCCCGCGGTCGGAAGTGAAATAAATCCACTTGCCGTCCGGCGACCAGGCCGCTTCGGTGTCGATGGCCCAGCTGCTGGTCAGCCTTCTTACCCCGCCGCCATCGGCATCGATGAGATAGAGCTGCGAGCCCGCATCGCGCGTCAGCGTCACCACCAGACGCTTGCCGTCCGGCGACCAGGCCGGCGCCGAGTTGGACCCCTTGAACGCGGCGAGCGTGCGCCGTCTGCCGTCGCGCAGCGATTGCACATAAACCACCGGCTTCTTGTCCTCGAATGAGACATAGGCCAGGCGCGTGCCGTCCGGAGAGAAGGCCGGCGAGATGATCGACTCCTCGCTGCGCACCACGACCTGGCGGTTCTGGCCGTCCGCGTCGGCCACATGCAGTTCGTAGCGATTGCCGCGCTTGGATACATAGGCGATACGCGTGCTGAACACGCCGGGAATGCCGGTGAGCTTTTCATAGATGATGTCGGCGATCTTGTGCGCGGCGGCGCGCCATTGGCCGGCGCCGATATTGAAACTCAGACCGGCCAGCTGGGTTTGTCTGGCCGCATCCATCAGGCGGAAACGCACCTCGAAGCGTCCCCCCGGCAGACTCAGTACCTGGCCGACGACGATGGCTTCCGCGCCCTTGCCGCGCCACAGGCCGTAATTGATCTGCGCGGGTTCGAACGGCTGTTGTTCGCCCGCGGTATCGACCAGGCTGATCTGGCCGGAACGCAACAGGTCCTGGCCGATGATGCCGGAAAGTTCGGGCTCGGGGCGGTTGGGCGGGGAGCGGAAGGCCACCAGCGCAACCGGAATGCGCGTGGCAGCACCGCCGGTAACCTGGATTTCAAGGGCCGCATGTGCAGGCAGCGCAAACACACTGGCGGCAAGCAGCAGCAAAAAACGAAACAAAACACGCGCCAGGGAACGCAACATCTACCCCATGCCGATTGAAAACAACGGTCTGAGTGTAGCACAGGAAAAAGTTCAGCCCATGACGGGCTTTTCCGGCTACTCGTGCGCCCGGTGCCTGATCTCCAGACTGCGAAATCGCGCCGCCGCCTCCCTGTCCGTCGGCAAGGGCAGGGGCGATGATCTTTCGATGCCGCGCCTTACCGCCTCGTCGTAGGCGGCGATGCCGCTGCCTTTGTTCAGCGTGATTGCGACGATCTCGCCGGTGGGCAGCAGCCGCACGCTGTACTCGACCTCGGGATTGCCCTGCAGGTTGGGCGGCAGCCGTGTATTGCCGCGGATTTTTGTGCTGATCATGTCGCGATAGCGCGCGACGATGCTGTTGACCTCGGCGGCGCGCAATGCGGCCGCCTGCTGCGCCCTGATGCGTGCGGCCTCTGTCGCGGCCGCCTGCTCCTGCATGCGGCGCTGCATTTCCTCCTCCTCGCGCTGCAGGGCCGCGCGCCTTTCTGCGGCCAGCTTCCTTTCTGCAGCCTCGCGCGCCTGTTC
>JBFMCR010000009.1:0-2472 GCA_040754425.1 Pseudomonadota bacterium
GTTTCACCCCCGCCATGCGCAGTTGCTCTTTCGCTTCACGCGGCAGTTTGCGAGTATCGAATACTTTCTTGCATTTCATGCCCTCGCATTGTATCGCATGAGGCTTTGTTTGTGAAGATTTTAGTAAGCGCGGAGGGCGCGGAGTTTTTTTGCATTTCTCTGCGAACTCCGCAGTCAATCACGGCTCGATACGATCGCTCCAGGGCTCGGGCGTGGCCTTGAGGCCGAAGCTCAACTGGCGCATCGTACCGATTATCTGCCGGCTGCTCAGGCCGGTCGGTTCGATGCGCACGCGCTGATAAGCGCCCTCTTTCACCTCGACCTCCACCGGCGCTTGCGCGCTGCCAAACACCGCCACGAAAGCCTGCCTGCCGGGCGGCACCGCAACGGTCAGCCCGCGCCGCGGTTCGGCGAGATGCTTCCATTTCTGCGTCATGCCGAGGAATTGGCGCCTGCCGTTTTCGATTCGGTAAACCTGGGTATCGATGCCGAGGTCTTCCTCTCCGGGCCCGGGCTCGGGCAGGTAGAACTCGACGTAGCCCCGGGGCCCTTCGCTGAAGGCGGTTTTTGGCCTGTCGCCGCAGGCAGCCAGGCCAGCAAGCATGAGAATGGCGGCAAGCGCCGCTTGAAATCGTGGAAGTTTCACTGAATTTGTCGGGAGCGGGTGTTCGATAAATGCATGTCCGATTGTAGTCGGCCTGCCACCCGGAACAAAACCAGAGTAAAATAGTCAACTTTTAATACCGTTTCAGTCGTCTGTTTATGCGTCCCGCCCAGCTCATTCCCATACTCGAACGCGAATTCTTGAGCGCCGCCGAAGGCCACCACACCCCCGTGATGATGTGGGGCCCGCCCGGCGTGGGCAAGTCCCAGATGGTGAGCGAAGTCGCGGCCAAGCACAAAGTGCCGGTCATCGACATTCGCCTGTCGCAGATGGAACCCTCGGACCTGCGCGGCATTCCGTTCCGGGTCGGCGAGCACGTGGACTGGGCGATCCCTTCCATCCTGCCCGATGCCGAACGCCACGGCGACAAGGGCATTTTGTTCCTGGACGAGATCACCTCCGCGCCGCCTTCGGTATCGGCCGCCGCCTACCAGCTCATTCTCGACCGGCGCCTGGGCGCGTATGAAGTGCCGCCGGGCTGGGCCATTTTCGCCGCGGGAAACAGGCAGGGCGATCGCGGCGTGACCTACGCCATGCCGGCGCCGCTCGCCAACCGTTTTTCCCACTTCGAAGTCGAAGCCAACCTGGACGACTGGTCGCAGTGGGCCTTTGACAACGGCATCGACGAGCGCCTGATCGGTTTTTTGCGCTTCCGCCCGGAACTCTTGTTCGACTTCGACCCGGCGCGCAACCCGACGGCTTTCCCGACCCCGCGCTCCTGGGAATTCGCCCACCGCGCGCTGCAGAAGTTCGGCGACCGGCCCGATCTGCTCGGCGCAGCACTCGCCGCCTGCGTGGGCCAGGCGGCCGGCATCGAGCTTTCGGCCTATCTTGCCAACCTTTCGCGCATGCCCGATCTGGACGCCATCGTCGAAGGCCGTGACGCCTCCGTGCCGCGCGACACCGACCTGCAGTACGCCGTGGCCGCCGCGCTGGTGGCGCGCGCCATCCGCAACAAGGCTTCGCCGCAGATCCGCGACATGCTGGGCCATATCCTCGATTACGCCGCCAAGTTTCCGTTGAAGGAAATGGGCGTGATGCTGGTGTCCGACATCCATCGCAACGTCGGCCAGACCCTGTTCGGCGTGCCGCAGTTCGCCACCTGGGCGAACCAGGTCGCGGATATCGTGTTGTATGAATGATTTTTACAGGGAGGAAAGGGAGGTTCAGGAAGTAAACCTATAGCTATTGTTTTCCTCCCTTACCTCCCATAGCTCCCTGTTAATTGCTTTTTGATATGTCCGCCGGTATCAATCAGATCACCTTCGCCAACGACCCCGCCACCAAGCTGGCGGCAGCACGCACGCGCCTGATCCTGGATAAGCCCTTTCTGGGCGCGCTGGTATTGCGCCTGCCCATGATCGAGGCGGGGCCGTGGTGCAAGACCACCGCCACGGACATGAAGAACTTCTATTACAACCCCGCCTACATCGACAGGCTGTCGCTGTCGCAGGTGGAGTTCGTGCTGGCGCACGAGGCGCTGCATTGCGCGCTCGCCCATTTCGTGCGGCGCGGCCATCGCATTCAAAGAAAATGGGATCTGGCCTGCGATTTCGCCATCAATCCCATCCTCGTGAACGACGCCCTCAAGCCGCCGCCCGAGGCGGTGGTGCTGAACCAGTTCGAAAACATGAGCGCGGAGGAAATCTATCCCTGTCTCGACGACAGCCTGGACAACGAGACGCTGGACCAGCATCTCTACGACAACAACGCCGAAGGCGCGCAAAACGGCCAGAGCCGGGAGCCGCCGCCGGAAGACGCGCCGCAGGACCGGCAGGGCCAGTCCGGCGGCTCGCAGCCCAAGAACG
>JBFMCR010000010.1:0-61800 GCA_040754425.1 Pseudomonadota bacterium
TTCACCCCCGCCATGCGCAGTTGCTCTTTCGCTTCACGCGGCAGTTTGCGAGTATCGAATACTTTCTTGCATTTCATGCCCTCGCATTGTATCGCATGAGGCTTTGTTTGTGAAGATTTTAGTAATTCCGATGGCCGACCACTTCCTGCTGCTCTACCCGAAGAATCCGGCCTGGGCGCCGGCAAGGCTTGCGCCTTTGCTCGATGCGCTCAAGGCAATCGGTTTTCTCGGGACGGAACACAGCGCCGGTCTGTACGGCGCGGGCCCGGAATACCTGAGCCTGGTCAGCTACCTGGGCTGTTCGCCGCAGATCGCGCTGGGCGACAACGAGGCCGCGACCACCATCCGCATCGCAGGCATTTTCGACGCCCCGCGCTTCGTGCAGGATGCCAACCTCAAGCCGCCGCGTTGCCCGCAATGCCGCAAGATGCTGGACAAACCCGCGGCCCCGGTAGAGGCGGGCGGGAACCTGCGCTGCAACCATTGCGGCCACAGCGGAAATGCCTGCGATTTCGACTGGCGCCGCAGTGCGGCTTGCGGCCGCGTGTTCATCGGGATTGCCAACGTGTTCGAGTCCGAGGCGGTGCCTGGAGAGGCGCTCGCCGATTGCCTGAGGAAGGCAAGCGGCGAGGCGTGGGATTACTGCTATGTGCGTAAAGACTGACAGCTCAAGACTGCGCTACTTTTTTTCCGTCAAACGCTTGATGACGCTGGCGGCCCAGTCCTTGCCGCCGAGGCCGAAGGCCAGGGCCAGAGCAAGGCCGACGGCGCCGAAACCGATCTGGAAGGCGGAGATCAGCAGATGGGTGCCGATCTGCAGCTGCTCCAGGGCCACGAACACCACGAAGATGATCACGGCGTACTCGGCCAGGGTGCTGAGGGTGAGTGCGCCCTCGACGCCCATGTTGTTGAGATAGGCGAACACCAGGCGGTTGATGAAGCGCGCCACCAGCACGCCGAACACCAGCACCAGCACGGCGACGATGATGTTGGGCAGGTAGAACACCACCTTGTTGAACAGCTCGGCCACCGTGGTGAGGCCGAGGCTGTTGGCGACGGTGACGATGACCACCAGCAGGATGATCCAGTAGATCAGGTTGGCGATGAGCCGCGAAAGCGTGAGGTCGATGTTGCCCTGGCGCATGAAGGCTTCGATGCCGGTTTTCTTGCCGAGCTCGTCGAACTTGAGGGTATCGAGGATCTTGCCCACGGCCGAACGCACGATATTGGCCAGTATCCAGCCCAGGAACAAAAGAACCAGCGCGGCCAGCAATTGCGGAACGAATGCGGCCAGCTGGGTCCAGAAAGAAGTGAGGGATGCGACGAATACGTCAATCTGTTGTTGCATGGGTTCCTCCTTTGTTTCGGATTTGGCCCTGAATTATAAACGACCGGGTTTGATGTCTTCGTGACGCAGCAAAAACACGTATTCATCGCCGCCGCTGGTGTCCAGCCAGACGAAGGGAAGATGAGGGAATGCGGCTTCCAGTGCGTCGCGGTTGTGGCCGATTTCGGCGATGAGCAGGCCGCCGGGATTCAAGTGATCTGCAGCGTCGGCGAGGATGCGGCGGATGTGCGTGAGGCCGTCCTCGCCGCCGGCCAGGGCGAGTTCCGGCTCGCGCCGGTATTCTTGCGGCAGTTCCGCCATGGACGGCGCGTTCACATAGGGCGGGTTGGTGAGGATGAGGTCGTATTTCTTGCCCTTGAGCTTTTTCATCAGGTCCGACTGGATGAGGCGTACCCGGTCTTGCAGGCCGTAGTTCTCCACGTTTTTCTTCGCCACCGCCAGGGCGTCCTTCGAGATGTCGACGGCATCGATCTCGGCGTGCGGAAAGGCGTGCGCCATCAGGATGGCAAGGCAGCCCGAGCCGGTGCACACGTCCACGGCCGCATGAACGGCCTCGGGGTCGGCCACCCAGGGCGCCAGCCGTTCGCGCAGCAATTCGGCAATGTAGGAGCGCGGCACGATCACGCGCTCGTCCACGTAGAAGCGGAAATCGCCCAGCCAGGCTTCGTGCGTGAGATAGGCCGCCGGCACGCGTTCCTTCACGCGACGCTCGATCACAAACTTCAATTGCTCGGACTCGATGTGGGTGAGGCTGGCATCGAGGAAAGGTTCCAGGCGGTCCAGCGGCAGGTGCAGGGTGTGCAGGATGAGATAGGCGGCTTCGTCGAAGGCATTGTCGCTGCCGTGGCCGAAGAACAACCCGGCCTCGTTGAAGCGCGACACCGCGAAGCGCAGCCAGTCGCGAACGGTGATGAGGGATTCGGTGTCCCTGAAGGGGTCGGGAGTTTTTTTCATGGGCTTGATTTTATCCGGAAGGGTGGCGGTCGGATGGCTGCAAGGCGGTGCGTCAGCCGGGCGACTTGTCGGGCGGATGCCTTTCCCAGATCAACCGCCCGTCCTGCCAGACTTCACGCACGCGGTGAAAGGGGATGCTGTGGCTTACGCCGTTCTCGTCAGTAAAGTCAAAAAGGCCGGGGTTGTCGCGGTCCCGAAAAATCTCGCGCAGGTCGGCGTGCAGTATCCGGTTTTCCATGCGGTCCCAGTAGCCGATGACGAAGCGGCTTTTGCCCAGGCTTTCGTCCCAGCGGATGCGCGACAGCAGCTCGTGGATCGGGACCAAGGCATCAACCCTGGCGGTCAGCCCAGCAGCTTTTCCAGCGTGCGCTGGTAAATCTCGCGCAAGAGCTCGATGTCGGCCACCGGGATGTTCTCGTTGAGTTTGTGGATGCTGGCGTTCAGCGGCCCGAACTCGATCACCTGCGGGCAGATGTCGGCGATGAAGCGGCCGTCCGAGGTGCCGCCGCTGGTGGAGACTTCGGTTTCCACGCCTGTGACTTCGCGGATGGCCTGGGAAATCTTCTCGACCAGGTCGCCCTTGGGCGTGAGGTAGGGCTTGCCGCCTTCTTCCCAGATCAGCTCGTATTCCAGTCCGTGCTTTTGCAGGATGGCGTGCACGCGCTCCTTCAGCTGCGCCTTGGTGCTGGCGGTGGAATGGCGGAAGTTGAAGCGGATTTCGACTTCGCCGGGCACCACGTTGGTGGCGCCGGTGCCGCCGTGGATGTTGGACACCTGCCAGGAGGTGGGCGGGAAGTATTCGTTGCCCTCGTCCCACACCGTGGCGGCCATCTCGGCGATGGCGGGCGCGGCCATGTGGATGGGGTTTTTCACCAGGTGCGGGTAGGCGATGTGGCCCTGCACGCCCTTGACCGTGAGCTTGCCCGAAAGCGAACCGCGGCGGCCGTTCTTGATGGTGTCGCCGAGTTTCGATACACAGGTGGGTTCGCCGACGATGCAGTAGTCGATTTTTTCGCCGCGCGCGGCCAGGCTTTCCACCACCTTCACCGTGCCGTCCGTGGCCACGCCTTCCTCGTCTGACGTGATCAAGAGCGCGATCGAGCCCTTGTGCTCGGGGTGCCTGGCGAGAAATCCCTCGATGGCGGTGACGAAGGCGGCGATCGAGGTCTTCATGTCCGAGGCGCCGCGTCCGTACAGCACGCCGTCGCGGATGGTGGGGGTGAAGGGGTCGGACAGCCACTGGTCGAGCGGGCCGGCAGGCACCACGTCGGTATGGCCGGCAAAGCACACCACCGGCCCCTCCGTGCCCTTGCGCGCCCACAGGTTGGTGACGCCGTTGGATTCGATGGTCTCGAACGTGAAGCCCAAGGGGGCGAGGCGGGCCATGAGCAGGTCCTGGCAGCCGGCGTCGTCCGGCGTATTGGACTTGCGCGCAATGAGGTCTTTGGCGAGTTCGAGCGTGGCGGTCATTTTTGAGAATCCACAAAGAGGACAGGAGGACAAGAGGAAAACCAGGGTTTGAATAAGCCTCCTGTCCTCTTGTTCTCCTTGTTCAAATCATTTTCTGAAAATTGCGGCATATTCTTCGGGCGAAAAGCCCAGGTGGTAGGTGCCGTCCACTTCCAGCAGGGGGCGCTTGATGGCGCTGGGCGTGGCGGCGAGGAAGTCGAAGGCCGCCTTTTCGCCGGTGACGGCATTCTTCACCTCGTCCGGCTGCTTGCGCCAGGTCGGGCCGCGTCTGTTGATGAGCGCTTCCCAGCCCAGCTGTTTCGCGGCCTTTTTCAGCACATCGATCGGCACGCCCTGTTTCTTGTAGTCGTGGAATTCGGCCTCGATGCCGTGCTCATCCAGCCAGGCGCGCGCCTTCCTGACCGTGTCGCAGTTGGAGATGCCGTAAATTTTCATGCTTGCTTTAAAAATAGCGGCGGTAAAATGAGATGAATTAGGATTTTAACCGCACATGAGACACCACGCCGCAAAAAACTCCGCCGGCTCGACCCCCCCGGCCGGCCCCGCCGACTGGCGCACCCTGAAGAAACTCGGGCCTTATCTCTGGGAGTACCGCTGGCGCTTCATTTTCGCCGTGAGTTTCCTCGTCGGCGCCAAGCTCGCCACCATCGGCGTGCCCATCGTGCTCAAGCACATCGTCGACAGCCTGGACACCGCCAAGAATGCAGTGCTGATCCTGCCGACCGCGCTCATCGTCGGCTACGGTCTTTTGCGCCTCGCTACCACGCTGTTCACCGACCTCAGGGACATGATCTTCGCCAAGGTCACCCAGGGCATGATCCGCAAGATCAGCATCGAGGCCTTCCGCCACCTGCACAACCTGTCGCTGCGCTTCCATCTGGAAAGACAAACCGGCGGGGTCACGCGCGACATCGAGCGCGGCAGCCAGGGCATTTCGGCCATCATCAATTATCTGCTGTTCCGCATCGCGCCCACGCTGATCGAGATCCTGCTGGTGGGCGCCATCCTGCTGGTGCAGTTCGACTGGGTGTTCGCGCTCATCACCGTGGGCGTGGTCGTGATCTACATGGTCATGACCATCGTCATCACCGAATGGCGCACCAAGTACCGGCGCAGGATGAACGAGCTCGATTCCATCGCCACCACGCGCGCGGTGGACAGCCTCATCAACTACGAGACGGTGAAGTATTTCGGCAACGAGAAGTTCGAGACCGAGCGCTACAACACCAGCATGGAGCACTGGCAGGAAGCCGCGGTCAAGAGCCAGAACTCGCTGTCGCTGCTCAACACGGTGCAGGCCTTCATCATCGCCATCGGCGTGACACTCGTGCTCTGGCGCGCAGCCGCAGGCGTGGTGGCGGGTACCCTGAGCCTGGGCGATCTGGTCATGATCAACGCTTTCCTCGTGCAGATCTTCCTGCCGCTCAATTTCCTCGGCGTCATGTACCGAGAAATCAAGCAGTCCATCACCGACATCGAGCGCATGTTCAAGCTGCTCTCGCAGAATGTCGAGGTCCGGGACAAGCCCGGCGCCAGGCCGCTCGCCGTTGCGGGCGGGACGGTGCGCTTCGACAACGTGAGCTTCGCCTATGATCCCGAGCGCCCCATCCTGCGGGGCGTGAGCTTCGACATTCCGGCCGGGCGCACCGTCGCCGTGGTCGGCACTTCCGGCGCGGGCAAATCCACCCTGGTCAGGCTCCTGTTCCGCTTCTACGACGTCACCGGCGGGTCCATCAGCATCGACGGCCAGGACATCCGCGACGTGACCCAGGAAAGCCTGCGCGCAGCCATTGGCATCGTGCCGCAGGACACCGTGCTGTTCAACGACACGCTCTACTACAACATCGCCTACGGCAAGCCGGAGGCCACGCGCGAGCAGGTGGTGGAAGCCGCGCGCGCGGCGCATATCCTGCATTTCATCGAGTCGCTGCCCAAGGGCTGGGACACCGTGGTGGGCGAGCGGGGACTCAAGCTCTCCGGCGGCGAGAAGCAGCGCGTGGCCATCGCCAGGACGCTGTTGAAAAACCCCGCCATCCTGGTGCTGGACGAGGCCACTTCGGCGCTGGACTCCAAGACCGAGAAGATCATCCAGGCCGAACTGCGCGAAGTGATGAAGAACCGCACCACCCTCACCATCGCCCATCGCCTGTCCACCATCATCGACGCCGACGAGATCCTGGTCATGGAAGCCGGCCGCATCGTCGAGCGCGGACGCCACGAAGTGCTGCTCGCCATGCACGGCCATTACGCGCACATGTGGGAGATGCAGCAGCAGGCGATGAAGGAACAGGCCGAGGCGGCCTGAGCTGAGTTTTTGAGCAACCGAAAAGCGAATTTACAGGGAGGATATGAGAGGTTCAGGGAGTAAAAAATCATTCCTCCCATTCCTCCCTTAACCTCCCTGTTGTCGATTAATTCATGCAGGCATGAGAATCCACAAAGTCAGTTGGGCAGACGCACAGGCCGAACTCTCCTTCATCCGCCGCACGGTGTTCATCGAAGAGCAGCAAGTGCCGGAAGCACTGGAATGGGACGGCGAGGACGAATACGCCCTGCACGTGCTGGTGACCGAGGGCGATGAGCCCGTCGGCTGCGGGCGCATGCTGCCCGACGGACACATCGGCCGCATGGCGGTGCTGAAGGATTATCGGGGCAGGGGCGTGGGCCGCCTGATCATCAAGACCCTGCTCATGGAGGCGGAGAAGCTGCGCAAGGGAAAAGTCTTCCTCAACGCCCAGACGCGCGTTGCCGGTTTTTACGCAAAATACGGTTTCATTCGGGTCGGCGGGGAGTTCCCCGACGCCGGCATTCCTCACGTACGCATGGAGAAGACCTTGGACAATTTCAGCGAAACCTTGAACAGCCGCTTTGCCATTCCCGGCCGCCTGCGCTTCCAGGACGCCGCGCCCGGCCTGCCGGTGGCGGAAATCACCACGCCCGACGCCATGGCACGCGTGGCGGTGCAGGGCGGCCAGGTGCTGGAATGGCAGCCCAACGGCCACAAGCCGGTGATCTGGGTGTCCAAGGCCGCTGTCTACCAGCCAGGCAAGGGCGTGCGCGGCGGCGTGCCGGTGTGCTTCCCCTGGTTCGGCCAGCTCGGCGACAAGGGCGTGCACGGCTTCGTGCGCGCGCGCATGTGGGAAGTGCGCGAAGCCAAAGTCGATCTCGCCGACACCGTGGTGTTGAAGCTGGGCATCAGGGACGACGAATCCACCCGCGCGATCTGGGATCACCCCTTCGACCTGGAACTCATCGTCACCGTCGGTGCCGCGCTGAAAATGGAACTCGTCACCCGCAACACCGGTGCCGCGCCCTTCACCATCACCGACGGCCTGCACACCTATTTCCGCGTCGGCGACATCGGCCAGGTCAAGGTGCACGGCCTCGACGGCACGGCCTACCTCGACAAGACGCGCGACTTCGAGCAGTTCACCCAGCAGGGCCCCGTAACCCTCAGCGGGGAGACCGACCGCGTATACATCGACACCGCCGCCGACTGCCTGATCGAGGACCCCGTGTTCGGCCGCACCATCCGTGTAGCCAAGTCCGGCAGCCGCTCCACCGTGGTGTGGAATCCCTGGAGCGAAAAGGAAAAAGGTTTCGCCGACATGGCGGCGGGCGAATACAGGGACATGGTGTGCGTGGAAACCGTCAACGCCAGCCCCGACGAAATCACCGTTGCCCCGGGCGGCAGGCACAGCCTGGTGGCCTTCATCGGCGTGGAGTAGTCGCTCAGGACGAACGGAGGCCTGGGTATGTTCGGATGTCGCGTGCTGACAACCTGTCTGCTTGGATTGGCCCTGTCCGCCTGCGACAAGCCGGCGGAAACCGCACCGGGCGCCACGGCCCCGGCTTCGGTAACGGCGCACAAGGCTGCCGCCGTGCCGGACGCCCGGCCCAACCCCGAGCAGGTCGAGCGCGGCCGCCAGATCTACGAAAAGCACTGCATGGAATGCCATGGCGCCGAGGGCAAGGGGCAGCCGGGAGACTGGCGTGTGAAGGGGGCCAACGGCATGTACCCGCCGCCTCCGCTGGACGACACGGCGCATGCCTGGCACCACCCCACGGCAGTACTCAAGCAGCGCATCCGCGAAGGCAGCCCGCCGGGGGTGGGCGACATGCCGTCATGGGATGGCAAGCTCACCGAGGCCGAGATCGACGACGTGGTAGTCTACGTCAAGTCGCTATGGTCGCCGGAGGTGTTCCGGCACTGGGTCGAGATAGAAATGCGCTCGATGCAGAACTAGCAGCCTCGCATCCCCAATAACGCTCACTTTGCAGGCGGCAGCCGGCATCTACGGCGCATAGCTCACGACCGCGGTGCCCAGCCGGCTGTTGAGGCCCATCACCGGTATGACCAGCAGCTTGTTGCCATCCTGTCCGTCGCGGATCGCCACTTGCGCTTCTGCGAGAAGATCGGCCGGAAAAACCTGGGAGAACTCGCCGTCCTGAAATTTCTTGTCGCTGGAGACAAGCAGCTTGCCGTTCGTGTCGGCAAGCACGGCGAGCTTGATGTTTTCAGTCTTGACCAGTTCCGCGAAATACTGGTCGATCTGGTCAAGGTTGTCGCGGATCATTTCGCTGCGGATTGCCCAGGACAGGACCGTGCCCAACTGTCGATGCGCCGTTTCGCTTTTCTGTGCCAGCATGGCGGCTGCTTCGGCACGCAGTGCGGTCTTGTCAGCCTCGAACAGCCGGCTTTGCTCCTGCATGCGCGCTTCAACATCGACGACAGCGGCCTGTTTCCAGAAGAATCCGAAAATCAGCAACAAAACCAGCAGCACACTGACCCATAACGGCAGCTTGATGCTCTGCAGCATGCCGATTGGGTTGGATTTTTTGTTCGCCTCGACCATCTTGTCTCCTTGGGTGTGGGTAAAACCTTATTTACCATAGCTCATTCTGACGGGCTGTCCAGACAGGCCGGGCTAGTTCAACTGGATTCCGGAAGCCGAATACACGAAGCGGATTTGCAGCACGGGCGAGTCCCACGTCAGCGTGTCCTGCAGCACGGCGACTTCTACGTCGTTCAAATACAACTCTATGCGGTAATCCGGCAACAGAGCGTTTTCAAAATTCGGCAAGGTTCGTTTCAGGTAATCGACCACGCGCTTTTGCTGACGGATGAGGCCGGCGGTTTCCAGCAGTGTGATTTTCGGCCAGAAGCCTTCTTCGGAACGGCCATGGCCGAGGATGCGCATGAAAGTGTTGTAATCCGCGAAATATTCGTCATCAGCCTTGATCTGCTCGCCGCTGGAATAGATGGCGTCCATCAGGAAGGTCAGGCTCGGGTCGCGCTCTTCCTGGATCGCCCAGGAATAGATCACCTCGTTCACGGTGTTGAGCAGGTATTGTTCCAGATGCCCGCCGGCCACATAGACGTGCGGGGAGTGAACCTCGAATCCCAGTTCGCCGCTGGCGGAATACAGCCGGTATTCCGGCGTGCACTCCCCGGTGAAGTAATTCGCTTCCACCGCGTCGTCCAGCAGATAAACCATGGGAATGCCCCTGGCCCGGGCAAAGCCGGTTGCCTGGTCGACCCCGAACTTGGTGGCGAGGCGGGCGTCGTACTTTGCGTTGGCATGCGTCACGATGAGTACGGCATCGTGCTCCAGCTGTATATCGTCGGCCGAAGCCAGGGCGCGCGGCGGACAATAGGCGTGGGCCAAGCCAGCCCATAGCGCGAAGACGGCGAATGAAACGGCTTTCATGGTGCGGGTGCGGCGTCAACGTGAAACAACGCAAAGCGTTTCCACGCCCCCCCTCTCCCACGGGGAGAGGGAACGGACATGGCTGCTGTTGCGTTCATGATTCGGGTTGGCGCAGTCGCCATGTCCGTTAGTTCAGATCGACCGCGTGCGCTTTCAGGTCTTCGAGCGCAACGACTTTCAGCGAAGTCTGGTGCGTGGCGCCCAGCACCACCTTGGGGGCATAGCCCGCATCCAGCGCCTGCTGCCAGCGGCTGGCGCACAGGCACCAGCGGTCGCCGGGCTTGATGCCGGGAAAGCCGTATTCCGGCGCAGGCGTGGAAAGATCATTGCCGGTGTAGCTGGAAAAGGCCAGGAAGGCCTCGTCCGCCACCACGCACACGCCGTGCAGGCCCACATCCTGCGGCCCGGTGTTGCAGCTGCCGTCGCGGTAGAACCCGGTCAGGGGCTGCGTGCCGCAAGTCAGCAAGGGCTCGCCCAGCACGTTCAGCGAGGGGTCCATCTGTTCGTTTTCGTTCATGGTTTGGCTCGTTCTTCCTCGGCCAGGCGGCTGATGTAGCGGCTGAAATCGGCATCCTCCCCCTGCAGCAGCTGGGGCAGGGCATTCCTGAAATCCTCGCGCCCGCACCACTCGCGCATGTAGTCCTCCCACGACAGCCAGCGCCGGCGCTTCCTGTCCGACATGTCTTCTTCGTAAGCCAGCAGGTAGGCGCGCTCGAACAGCGCGATGAGGATTTCGTACAGCACCATCATGCGCTCGCGCTGGTCGGCGCTGAGGTTGGCGATGTGCGTGCGCGTGCGCAACTGCAGGTCGGGGTTGTCCAGCACCAGCTTGAGAAAGTCGGTGTAGGCGTCGGACAAAAGCTGATAAGCCTCCTCGTCCTCGTTCTCGCGCTCCTTGCGCTGCTCGTACAGGAACACGCCTATGGCCAGCGGCAGGCCGACGACGGTGACGATGTAACTGGCGAGTTCCCAGGTTTCCAGGGAGAGCATGATTTTGCGGGCGGTTGGGACGGGTAAAGGATACCGGGGAAGCGGGTGAAAGGCGAATGCGTAATAGCCAAACATCGGCTAGAAGCGGGCATTGGCTAGGCCGATTCACTCCAGAGTGACCGTCACTTTTGGGCCGTTTCCTGTTGATGAAATAATTTGCCTCTTTTGAATTTCGAGTGGGTGAACTGGGCTCCGGGCAGGGTGGGTCTGGCCGGGTCAAGGGCGGGCGGAGCCCGGCGAAGGGAACCCTTGACGCGGACAGACGCACCACCACGCTCAAGGGCTTGGGGCAGGCAAAGTCTTGCGGCGCCTGCTCCCGAGCCCGTCCGGCGGCGAGGACTTCCCCGCCCTGGGGCGGGGCTAGGGGTGGGGACCGCAGTCCACCCGGCAGGGCGGAAGGGTGTTCTTGATGACATTGGCACCCACTCATTTTTCAAAAGAGCCAATAATTTAGTGGTGCATGGGGTTATCTACAGAGCGTCAACACAAACAAAAAAGGCTTGGAGCGAAAATCTCTAAGCCTTGTCTTGTCTGGTGCTGGCGAGAGGAATCGAACCTCCGACCTACTGATTACGAAACGCAAAAATGGGGTTTTTCTACTGATTAACAAACCTTAATTTATCTTTACAAAAGAATGATTTACCCCTAGCATGGGATTAACGGGGTAACACGAAATTTAACCAAAATTGATGCAAAATGTTACCCCGGCGTAACCCATTACAGTGAAATTCGGACTTACTGTCTGCCTACTGATTTTGGAGCTACTGACTGTAAACCGACCTACTGATTAGATGGCGTGGGGTAACAAATGGCAAAAAATCAGGTCAAATTATCGAAGCGCGCGATAGAGGCGCTACCGCCCGCAAGCCCCGGAAAACGGGACACTTACGGCATCCAAGACCACAAAGGTTTGGAGCTTCGCGTCACCCCGAACGGGGTTAAAACTTTCAGCCTGGTCAAGCGAGTTAAGGGCGGAGTTCCTGAGCGGGTAACACTTGGTAAGTTTGGCGAGATACCGCTGGAGCAGGTCAAGTCGAAAGCCCTCACAAATCTGGCTGCGATGGCAGACGGTAAAAGCATGGCAGGCCGCAATCGCTTAACGCGTAGCCAAGTCACGCTGAAAGAATTGTTCGACGACTTCCTGGAGCATCGGCAAAACCGCCGGGGGGCATACCTGTCGGAAGTGACCAAGCGCGGCTATCGGTACGACTTCGCCAACCATTTGAGCAAGCTGGAAAACCGGCAGTTATCGGCAATCCGGGGGCTTGATATAGATACATTACACAAAAAAATTGGCAAGACGCACAAGACCGGCGCTAACCGTGTGCTGGCCCTCGTCTCAAGCCTTTATAGCTACGCTATCGAGCGAAAGTTTTACCAAGGGCCGAACCCGGCACAAGGTATAAAAAAATTTCCAGAAGATTCTAGGGAAAGAGTTATTGAGCCTGACGAGATGCCTAAATTTTTTGACGCCGTACTGAGCCATTCGAGCGCCACTATTCGCGACTTCGTTTTGATTTGTTTATTTACCGGCGCAAGACGGTCGAACGTGCTTTCAATGCGATGGAGCGACGTTAATTTAGACCGTGGCGTTTGGATTGTTCCACGCACAAAAGGGGGAGTGCCGCAGACAGTGGCGCTACCCGCGCCTGCGGTGGAGATACTGAAGGCGCGGCAGGAAAACGTCGATTCTGAGTTCGTGTTCCCCGGCACCGGAAAGTCCGGGCACTTGACGGAACCCAAAAAAGGGTGGGATGAGATTAGAAAGTCTGCTGGCCTGCCAGACCTTCGTCTGCACGATCTACGCCGAACATTCGGCTCCTGGCAAGCAAACGCCGGGGCAAGCCTGCATATCGTGGGCAAATCGTTGGGACACAAGTCGGCACAGTCTACGCAAATTTATGCCCGCTTGAATCTTGAGCCGGTGCGCGCTTCGGTCGATAACGCAACGGCATTGATGCTAGAGGCGGCTGGCTTTGTTAGAAAAAACGGGGGTGGTCAATGAAGCGAGGTCGCCCAGCGACACGACAAAACGAGGCCGCCATGCTTGCGATTTGGCGCATGGTGCGGGAGGAAATGGCGCTGCGCGGCGCGCGCAGTGTGCGGCAAGCGTGCAGGCAGATCATGGAGCGCGCGGGCGCTGTCAAATTCAAGGATTCAAGCAAGCCGGGCGCGCCGCTGTTTGATGACATTCATGACGAAGGCACGTTGCGCCAGAGGTATCTCGTTGCGGATAAATTGCGAAGCGACAAAGCCCGCTTTCCGGTTTTGCACCTTCGTGCGCTTCAATTCGAACAGGATTTACCAAAAATCGCCGCTGGCCTGGCGCACCTGGGCGCGGTCTACGCAGACATGGCGCGAGACGGCGAGCATCGATGCGGACTCTATCTAAAGCATGACGAGAAATTTCGCCTGGCTTTTCAGAGTTTGTACACGAAGCGCAAGCGCCGATAGCCTACTGCCGCAAGGCTTCCGAATTTCCGTACCAAAACGGGAATTTTTACGATCCATCATTCGAGCATACCGGATTGACCGGGGTTTTTTGGAAGCGAATGATGGACAACCAAGCCAAACAACTGGCAGCGCGTTTAGTGGGCGCGCAAGGCAACACCGATCTAATCGACGAGCGCGAGGCCGCGCAAATCCTGAACGTCGCGCCCGGCACACTTAGCGTATGGCGATGCACTGGGCGTTATAACCTGCCTTATGTGAAAATCGGACGCTTAGTCCGGTACTCGCGCAAAGCACTTGACGCGTGGCTTTCAAGCCGCACCAAGCAATACTAGGGGGCCGCGATGACCGATTGCGAACCCATAGCCCAGCAACCCGTGCCGCCCGAAGTCGCGATGCCCGCGCCGCCCGAAGTCGCGCCGGAACCCGTGCCGATTCAGGAACAGCCCGCACCGGAACCCGCGCCGCGACAATCGCGCGATGAAAAAATCGCCGATGCGCTGCTGCAAATCCTGACCGTCGAGATCAAGATAACCAAACAGACCGGACTGCACCGGAAGACCGCACTTGGCGAGTTTGCCCGCGCCATGCTGTCCCTGCCGGAGTCCGAGCGCATGCTGCCCCTTGTGCAAGCCGTCGCCGACAAAGCGCCGGAGCCAGTCGCCGCCATGCGCCGCCACCTGGCCCGCCAAGTGCTGCGCTTGGCGGGCGTGAGGGGTGAGATATGAGCGCACCCATTGAAACTTTGCTGTCGAGGCTGGACGGCGTGAAGCGCACCGGGCAGGGCCGCGTGAACTCGTTGGACGAAGCACGCGCCGCGCTGGCTGCAATCCCGCCCGATCTTCCGCGCGAACAGTGGCACGAAGTCGGACGCGCCGCCATTGCCGCAGGGCTGGACGTTTACGATCTAGATGCGTGGAGCGCGAGCGCCTCGAACTACAAGGGCAAGCGCGATGTGTTGTCGAGTTTCAAGGGCATAAAACCCGATGGCAAGACCCAGGCCGCGACACTTTTCCATTACGCAAAAAAACACGGCTGGACGCCCTCAAAAGCCGCCCGAAGCCAACCATCCAACCGCGCCGCGAAAACCGCACCACGGGCCGGAAATCAAGCCGTAATCGATGTTTGGAAGCGATGTGTTCCGGCGCATGAATCCGATGTTTATATCGAGCGAAAGCAAGGCCGCCCGGATGGGCTGCGGGTTTACCCAGCGACGGCTGAAAAGCTGGTTATCCGGGGGCAAGACGTGGGCGGTTTCCTGGCTGTTCCGTGCTGGGCCGACGGCGAGTTGCAAACAATCCAATTTATTCCGCCGACCGGAGGCGACAAGTTGAATTTTCCGGGCGCGAGCTTCGGAGACGGATTTTTCCAAGTGGGAGAAATCGGGAGCCGCGTCTGCCTGGTCGAAGGTATCGGGCAGGCGTGGGCTTGCCACAAGGCAACCGCGCAGGCTGCGGTCGTTTGCTTCGGGGCTGGTCGTATGCGTCGCGTGGCGGGCGTCCTTCGCGCAAAACATCCGAATGCCGCGCTGACAATCGTGCCGGATGCGGGCATGGAAGCGCAGGCCCAGGAAATCGCCGCCGAGGTCGGAGGGCTGTTTGTCCGGATGCCGCCGGACTCGCCCAAAAATTTTGACGTAGGCGACCTGATGCAGGCCGAGGGCGTGGAAGCCGTGGCGCAATTACTGGCCCAGGCCGAGGTGCCGCCCATGCGTTACAGGCTGCTGTCCGGTGCCGAGCTTTGTAATTCTGCGCCTATGCGCTGGCTGATTCAGGGCGTGCTGCCGCGCGATGGTTTGGCCGCATGGTATGGCCCTAGCGGTTCCGGTAAATCGTTCCTGGTTTTAGATGCCGCCGCCACTGTTGCAGGGGGCGCCGCTGAATGGTTCGAGCGCCGCGTTACCCAAGCGCCTGTTGTTTACGTGTGCTTGGAAGGAGAAGCTGGTTTAGGAAAGCGCGCGCAAGCCTGGACGAACCACAAAGGCGAGCCGCTGCCGGATGCCCTCAAGTTTGTAACGCAACCGTTTAGTTTGTTATCAAATGACCTGCACGATTTGGCCCGAGCAATCAAAGCTGGAGGGGGCGTTGATGGACTTGTCATTATCGACACCCTGAGCCGCGCCGCACCCGGAGCCGATGAAAATTCGAGCGTGGATATGGGCAAGTTGATTGCCTCCGCCAGGGAATTGCAGGGGCTTGTGGGCGGGCTGGTGCTGCTTGTCCACCACGTCGGTAAAGATGGCGGCAAGGGCTTGCGCGGCCATTCCAGCTTGCATGCCGCCCTGGACGCCGCCATAGAAGTCAGCGCAAACGACACCCGCCGCGCCTGGACGGTGGCGAAGTCGAAGGATGACGTTACCGGAGAGTCTCACCCGTTCCGGCTGGAAATTGTGAAGGTCGGGACTGATGACCACGGAGAGCCGATCACGTCCTGCGTGGTGATTCCCGATCAATCCGCCGCCGAAGTTATCCGCAAGGCCGCACCGCCTGGGGGTGGAAATCAGCGCATAGCCTGGAACGCGCTAGGCGAACTTCTAAAGACTTCCCATCATTTCGGCCAAGGGAGGGCACCGGCAGTGCGGCCATGCGTGCGGTTGGCTGATGCCGTTGACGCAATCGCGCCAAGTATGCCCACCGAACCGAAGCGGCAAAGAGAGCGCGCACAACTGGCAATCAATGGATTGGTAGGTCGGGGGTGTTTAAGTCACTTCGAGGGCTGGCTATGGCTTCCATGAAATTGTCCCGGTTTCCCATTCCCATTTTTCCCACCCCCCTAAAGGGGGGTGTGGGAAAAATGGGAAATAGGGGGAGTTCCCGGAAAACCCAAAAATGGGAAGTTTTGGGAAAAATGGGAAAGATGCCAACGAGTGATTGGCACCTGTCGGCACCTAATGGTCTCGCCGCAATTGGGAGTCATTGTCGTGGCAATTAACAATTCACCTTTGGCCGAAAATTCGCCCGCATTCGCCCAGGATTCGCCCACCCTCGAACCCTTGGGAGACAAGGCAATTCGCCCAATTCGCCCAATTCGCCCAGACGAGAGGGAAAAGTTAATCGCCCTGGTCGAAGCCTGTGCCGCGCATTACCAATTCACGCCGGCGGAAACCAGCGAAGCCATCCGACTTGCGCTGGAAGATCACGAAGCCGCGCTTCAATGTTTTGAAAACATTGCCGAACAAATTAACAATTCTTAACAACGGAGATTAAAAAAATGATCGACACGAAACCAAACCACGAAATCATGCGTCGCATTGATGACACGAACGAGGAACTATTTTGGGTGCAAATCACGCTCAAGGCCGCACGCAACGAGCTTGAGGAAATGCGCCAGCAAGCCGCCGAACTCAAGCGGATGCTGGCGGAGATCAACGGCGTGGAAGTGGCGGGGGGTGGGCATGAGCAAGGGCGCTGATGTTATCGACCTGGGGCCGTTGCTGGCCGCTGCGTCCAACGTGCTACAAGGTTTTTTGCAAACTTTATCGTTCGAGGAAAAAGCCGTTTTGCTGGCGCGTCTGGCCGAAGGCGCTAGGACGGGGATTGAGATTTTCGTTAACCCTGACTCATTCGCCAATGACCCGGAAATCCGAGTCGTATTAACTTCGGCCAAAGGTGATCGCGATGTGTTGGCCGCCGTCGAGATTGTTAAGGCGCGAGAGGATGACGGGAAAGCGATGTTGCATTGAATAAGTATAGAATCGCTACCAACATGATATAATTGTTTTGTCGCGGCTGAGTGATTCTTCCGCGACATCCTCGAAGAACACCCGACACCCGCGTGATGCTGGCCGGTTGCGAAGAGACCCAAAAGGTTTTTTTACAAACGTCCAGCGCGCGCTTGCGTTATCCGCGAAGCCGCCTGGCTTCAAAAAGGAAACGCAAATGTCCGAAGCACTCACCCTAATCGCAAACGAAATCGAGCGCGTTCACAAGCAGCACCGCGCCGACATTGACGAACTCGCCGGCGAACTCAAGGCGCTGAACTCCGCCGTCAACGAGATGGCACAAACCAGCGCGGGCGGCTATAAATTCGCACCCGCTGGCGCTGGGCGTGGCGCACTGGCAAAGGCAATCCAAAGCGACGAGCAGCTCGCCGCATTGCGAGAGCGCCGTACCAAGTCGGCAATCGTAACCGGCGATTTTTCCGTTCCCATGTTGATGAAGGCCGCTGTCGTAGGCGATGGCGGTTCGTCTTCTGGCGATACGCCTTTCGCTGTTGAGACGACGCGCTATTCGGGAATGGCAAACGATCGGCGTGAAGCGCTGCCGCTGCTGGCCCTGCTGCCGCGCCTGCCCGTTTCGACTGGCACGTTCGAGTATATCGCGCTGGATTCCACCTATGTGGACGAAGCCGACTACCAGCTTATCCAAGGAACCGACAAGCCGGAAACGAGTCTGCCGACGGAATTGATGACCGCGACTATCGCAACCATCGCCGTCACGTTGCCGCTGAGCGAGCAAGTCCTGGCCGACTCGCCTGCGCTGGGCATGTTCGTGCAATCGCGTTTGACCTATGCAGCTCTGAAAAAGTTGGAGTCCGAAATCATCGCGGGCGCTGGCGGGACAGGAGAGATTGGCGGCCTGCTGACCAAAGGCACCGCCTTCACGCAGTCCAGTAATTCGAGTGACGCGGAAGCAATCGGCGAGGCTATCGCGCACCTGCAAGCCCTGGGCTGGCAACCCGGTGCCGTGCTATTGCACCCGTCCGTTTTCCAGGCTATCCGTGCCGAGAAATCCGCATTGTCTGGCGAATACCTGGCCGGAGGCTGGGCTAACCCCGCCATGCCGAGCATGTGGGGCGTGCCGGTTGTCGCCGTGCCGGGGATGGCGCAAAGCAAGGCAATCGTTCTAGACCCGGCGCAATGCGTGATTCTCGACCGCCAAAACGCAATGTTCGAGTTTGGCCGCGTGAATGCCCAGTTTAGCCAGAACATGGTGACTGCACGCGCCGAGCTTCGTGCGGGGCTGATGGTGAGTTCGCCGAGCGCCGTGCAGATCGTGACGCTGTAACCGAACAGGGGAGGGCTTCGGCCTTCCCCTGCCGGGGGGGTATCACAAAGTCATAGTGGCACCCCTTCAGAACCGGCCGCGGAAGTCTTTTTTCACGATCTGGAAATTAGGAATTTGAGGTTCATGGCATGAGAGGACGCAAAAAAACGCCGACGCTGCTAAAGATAATTTCCGGCAGACCCGCCAGCGAGCTACCGCAACACGAACCCAAAGTGGAAGGCGACATTGGGGCGGCACCTGAATGGTTTAGTCCTTCGCAGCGCGAAGCCTGGGACTATGCCGTTCAACATGCGCCTGCTGGCCTGTTGAAATCGTTGGACGAAAGTATCTTGACCGCCTGGACGCTGGCGTTTGATGCAATGCGGCAAGCATCAGAGAAGATCAAGACCGCCGTCGATAACGACGAGTTCCGGGCGCTGTCGCGTGTCCTAGCCCAGCAATCCGGCATTCTTGTGCGAACTAGCAGCGAACTAGGCTTTAGTCCGGCAAGCCGGGCGCGTGTTGCTGTAGCACCTGTCGAGCGCGAAAAGAACCCGTTTGAGAGATTTCAGCGATGAAGGCGAAGCATTGGCAAATCCGCTTCGCTGATGGTCGAACGATAACGCGATGTTTCCTTGACCCCGCGACACCGAACCGCGTCCGGGGCGAATATCCGAACGCCGCTAGTGTTGCGCCAATTTATGACAGGCAAAGCCATTTCACCCTGCGCGGAGGGCAAGCCGCGACGACGTAAGACATGAGTGGTCGTTTCAGGAAACCATGTCAGCCGGTGGGCGACTCCTAAGCCTGAGCCGGTAGGGAAGGCCCGCCTAGCGCGGGCTTTTTCTTGCCTATGCCAAGACATTGCCGAGTCTGTTTTAAACGCGTGGCGGGCTTTCTGACAAGCCGATTTTCTACTGGCCGCGTCTGCTGCATTGAATCCGCTAATCGTTGACCCCATCGCGTTAGCTTCGCGAGGATGGCCCGCGTTGATGTTGATTCACTAGCGCGATGGCCTGCTGAACCTGGGCGGTTTTGTGTGGTGTTTTTTACACCTACTGATTGATGCACCCAGGATAGTTTTTTTCAACCTTTATGGGTGTTTTGATAGTGTTACCCGGACGTTACCCCGGATATTTATATGAGTTTTCTAATATTCCTGAAACCCTTGTGTTTACTGGTGCTGGCGAGAGGAATCGAACCTCCGACCTACTGATTACGAATCAGTTGCTCTACCAACTGAGCTACGCCAGCGCGAGCGGGATTATACCTTGAAGTGGGGTAATCCTGCCTTGTGTGCGGCGTGAAATCTGCGCTCTCATCGCTGGTCCCTCTTCCCGAGGAAGGGGAAAACATGCGCCCTCACCCCTGGCCCCTCTCCCCGTGGGAGAGAGGTTACATTCCCGGATGTGGCAGGTGTTCTTCCAGCCGTGCCAGCACGCGTTCGCGGCCCAAGAGTTCCAAGGTGGCGTCGATGGAGGGGGTCTGCGGTTCGCCGGTGACGAGTACGCGCACGGGCATGGCGAGCTTGGGCATCCTGAGGTTGAATTCCCTGGCGACGTCCTTGATCAGGGCGTCCAGCGCCTCGCGCGTCCATTCCACTTCTTCGAGGCACGATTTCAGCGCGTGCAGGGCGTCGAGGTTTTCCTCGGTGACGTGCTGCGACAACAGGTCGGCGTTGGGGGCGAGGTCCTGGTAGAACAGCATGGCCTCGTCGGCGAGGTCGTTGAGCGTGGCCGCGCGTTCCTTGACCAGGGCCACCACTTTCAATGCATCCGGCCCCTTGTCGATGTCAAGACCGCGCCTGGCCATGCGCACGCGCAGGTCGGCGACGAGGTCGGCGTCCCTGGCCTGCCTGATGTAGTGCTGGTTCACCCAGCGCAGCTTCTCGGTGTTGAACTGGGCGGAGGAGGCGGTGATGTGGTCGAGGTCGAACCACTGCACGAACTGTTCGCGCGAGAAGATCTCGTCGTCGCCGTGCGACCAGCCCAGCCTTGCCAGGTAGTTGATGACGGCTTCGGGCAGGTAGCCTTCCTCGTGGTACTGCATTACAGACACGGCGCCGTGGCGCTTGGAGAGTTTGGTGCCGTCGTCGCCCAGGATCATGGACAGGTGGGCGTACTGGGGAATCTCCGCGCCGAGGGCCTTGAGGATGTTTATCTGGCGCGGGGTGTTGTTGACGTGGTCGTCGCCGCGGATGACGTGGGTGATCTTCATGTCCCAGTCGTCCACCACCACGCAGAAGTTGTAGGTGGGGGTGCCGTCGGCGCGGGCGATGACCAGATCGTCCAGCTCGGTGTTGGAGATTTCGATGACGCCCTTGACCAGATCCTTCCAGGCCACGCTGCCGGTAGTGGGGTTCTTGAAGCGCACCACGGGCTGCACGCCGGAGGGCGGCACCGGCAGGGTCTTGCCGGGCTCGGGGCGCCAGGTGCCGTCGTAGCGGGGCTTTTCGCCGCGCGCGCGCTGCGCTTCGCGCATGGCGTCGAGTTCCTCGGCGCTGCAGTAGCAGTGGTAGGCGTGGCCGCTCGCCAGGAGCTGTTCGATCACTTCTTTGTAGCGCATGAAGCGGTGGGTCTGGTAGTACGGCCCTTCGTCGTGTGTCAGCCCCAGCCACTGCATGCCGTCGAGGATGGCCTGCACCGCCTCGGGGGTGGAGCGCTCGATGTCGGTGTCCTCGATGCGCAGGATGAACCGGCCGCCGTGGTGGCGGGCATAGGCCCAGGAAAACAGCGCGGTGCGTGCGCCGCCGATGTGCAGGTAGCCGGTGGGGGAGGGGGCGAAGCGGGTTCTGACCATGGGAATGCGGACTGCCGAAAACCCGCCATTTTACGCCAAAGCATTGAAAAACTTCGATTGAGGTTTGACCGCGGATGCGGGCTTGTGGTTAAATTCGCCCCGTCCATTCGGGCCGAATCGCATCTTGGGCAGTTAGCTCAGCGGTAGAGCACTGCCTTCACACGGCAGGGGTCACAAGTTCGAACCTTGTACTGCCCACCAAGATTACGTGCACAGGCACAAAAAAACCGGCTGCGGCCGGTTTTTTCGATTTCTGCGTTTGCTTTCCCCTTGTCACGACCGTCCTGCCTTGATGCAGGCGCGCGCCTGGCGTTAGGATGCGGCACAGTGTTTGTCAGCCAGCGGGAGTTTTCATGCAAATGACAGAATACGGCGCGCCGATCGCGCTGGCGGCAGCAAAAAAAGTGCTGGTGGCGGCCGAGGTCGAGGCAAGCGCAAACAACTGGCCGGTGGTCATTGCGGTCGTTGACAGCACCGCACATCTCGTCGCTCTGCACAGGATGGAACATGCGCAGTTCGGCAGCATCGAGGCCGCACAGGCCAAGGCGCTGACGGCGGTCAACTTCAAGCGTCCGACCAAGGCTTTTGCCGATACGGTGGCAGAAGGCGGCAACGGCATGCGGCTGCTGTCGCGGGAAAACTTCTGTCCGCTGGAGGGCGGCATTCCGCTGTTTGCAGGCGGCAGGATCATCGGCGCCATCGGCGTGTCCGGCGTGCTGTCCGCCCAGGACGGGCAGATCGCGGCGGCGGGGGCCAGGGCCGTCGAGGGCTGATTGGCGAGGGAAGCCGCGCCTTGCGGCTGGGCGAAACTGATTCGGCTCAGGGACTGACGGCCGGAATTGCTGTACCCATGCAGAAAAAAGGCGGCCGAGGCCGCTTTTTTGTTCCATTTCCCTCAGTGACCATGACAGCTGAATGGTTTTGGCATGCCATTTGCATGGAAAGTGGGTACGAGGGCGATCACTGCCTTTTCAGGACCTGAAACAGGGTCGGCGAGGTAATGGAATTATGGGCGCGTTTCCGGGACGTGAAGCGGGCATAGAGCTTGCGACCATCTATGAAATCAGCAAGATACTGAGTTCTTCTCTCGATCTTAACAAGACTGCGAGGGAGGTGCTGGGAGTGTTGTCGTCGCATCTCAAGATGCGGCGTGGTATGGTCAGCCTGGTGCAGCCATCGGGGGAGTTGCACGTTGTTGAAGCAACCGGCATGTCCGCGGAGGCGGCCAAACGCGGAAAATTTCGCAAGGGCGAGGGCATTACCGGGAAAATCCTGGAGACCGGCACCCCCATGGTGGTGCCGGACGTGGCCAGGGAGCCGCTGTTCCTCAACCGCACCGGTTCGCGCAGCCTGGCGGAAGGGCGGGTGGTCGCCTTCATCGGCGTGCCGATCAAGGTTGGGCGGCAGACGGTCGGGGTGCTGAGCGTCGACCGGGAAGTCGGCGGCGAGCCCGCCAATTTCGAGGCCGACGTGCGTTTCCTCGCCATGGTGGCCAACTTGATCGGCCAGATCACGCGCCTGCACAACAACGTGGCGGCCGAACGCGAAGAACTGATGCAGCAGCAGCACCGTCTGCAGAAAGAACTGCAGGGCAAGTACAGCCTGGACAATGTCATCGGCCGCAGCAAGCGCATGCAGGAGGTGTTCGCCGAGGTGCACCAGGCCGCGCCGGGCAAATCCACCGTGCTGTTGCGCGGCGAGAGCGGCACCGGCAAGGAAGTCGTCGCTCGCTCCATCCATTACCTCAGCCCGCGCAAGGACGCGCCCTTCATCAAGGTCAACTGCGCCGCGCTGTCCGAGACCCTGCTCGAATCGGAACTGTTCGGCCACGAGAAAGGCTCCTTCACCGGTGCTACGCACGAACGCAAGGGTCGATTCGAAATGGCCAACGGCGGCACCCTGTTTTTGGACGAACTGGGTGAAATTTCGCAGTCCTTCCAGACCAAGCTCTTGCGCGTGCTTCAGGAGCGCGAGTTCGAGCGCGTGGGCGGCAACAAGTCGATCAAGGTGGACGTGCGCCTGATCGCCGCCACCAATCGCAATCTGGAGGAGGATGTGTCCAAGGGCACTTTCCGTGCCGATCTTTACTACCGCATCAACGTCGTGAGCATCTTCCTGCCGCCGCTGCGCGAGCGGCGCGAGGATATTCCGCTGCTGGTCGAACATTTCCTGGAAAAATTCAACCGGGAAAACCAGCGCAAGCTCACCATCTCGCCACAGGCCGTGGACATCATGCTCAAGTGCAACTGGCCCGGCAACGTGCGCGAACTGGAAAACTGCGTAGAGCGTACGGCCACCATGACGCGCACCAATGTCATCCAGGACGTGGACCTGCCCTGCCAGCAGAACAAGTGCTTCTCGCAGGTGCTGCAGCACTACGGTCAGGTGCAGCAGTCGATCCCCATCCTTCCCGTCATGCAGTCACCCGCTGCGCTGGAATTGCCCTGCGAACCTGCTTCGGGCCGCGATGCGGCAGTCGGGCCGGCCGGCATGAGCGAACGCGAACGCCTGGTCTGGGCCATGGAGCAATGCGGCTGGGTGCAGGCCAAGGCCGCACGGCTGTTGAACCTCACACCGCGCCAGATCGGCTACGCGCTGCAGAAGTACAACATCGAAGTGAAAAAGTTGTGAGGGGTCAGGATTCAGGATTCAGGATTCGGGATTCAGGGATTGTGCGGCCGAGGGCCGCACAAATTTTTGAGGCGCGAAGCACAAACACTGACCCCTGACCCCTGACCCCTGACCCCTGACCCCTGACCCCTGACCTCTGACCCCTGACCTCTGACCCCTGACCTCTGACCCCTGACCCCTGACCCCTGACCCCCGACCCCTGTAGCCTTCCCGACAATTTTCTCTCCCGCCGACTTCCTTTGTCGCAACTCCGACAAAGCGAAAATTTCGCTAAGCCCTTATATCTCCGTGTGTTTCGGCAAATTCTCGCCGTGGCACGCTAGTTGCTGAATGTCCCGTGTAGCAGTTCATTTCCTGGCGGCCGCAGCGGCCGCCGACGACCGAAGCGGACGGGAGCATTCATGGACAATCAGGCAGGCGTAGTGAGCATCGGGGTGGACAGGGTCAAGCCCCTGGACCAGATCATGCAACAGATGGCCGAGCACAAGGGCTGCGGCACATCGGGCGGCAGCGGCAAGGCGAGCTGCGGTTCGGGCGCGGGCAGCGGCGATTTGCCGCCGGAAATCTGGGAAAAGGTAAAGAACCATCCCTGCTACAGCGAGGAAGCGCATCACCACTACGCGCGCATGCACGTGGCGGTGGCGCCGGCCTGCAACATCCAGTGCAATTACTGCAACAGGAAATACGACTGCGCCAACGAATCCCGCCCCGGCGTGGTGAGCGAGAAGCTCACGCCGGAACAGGCCGCCAAGAAAGTGCTGGCCGTCGCCTCCACCATTCCGCAGATGACGGTGCTCGGCATCGCCGGCCCCGGCGATCCGCTCGCCAACCCCGAGAAGACCTTCAAGACCTTCGAACTGGTGGCCAAGAATGCGCCGGACATCAAGCTGTGCGTGTCCACCAACGGTCTCGCGCTGCCGGAACACGTGGAGCGTCTTATGCAGTACAACATCGACCATGTCACCATCACCATCAACATGGTCGACCCGGAAGTGGGGCAGCACATCTATCCCTGGATCTTCTGGAAGAACAAGCGCTGGAAGGGCATCGACGCGGCGCGCATCCTCAGCGAGCACCAGCTGCGCGGCCTGGAGATGCTGACCGAGCGCGGCATCCTCACCAAGATCAACTCGGTGATGATCCCCGGCATCAACGACGAGCACCTCGTCGAGGTGAACCGCGCGGTGAAATCGCGCGGCGCCTTTCTGCACAACATCATGCCGCTGATCTCCGCACCGGAGCATGGCACCGTGTTCGGACTCAACGGCCAGCGCGGCCCCACCGCACAGGAACTGAAGGCACTGCAGGACAAGTGCGAAGGCGAGATGAACATGATGCGCCACTGCCGCCAGTGCCGCGCCGACGCCGTGGGACTCCTGGGCGAGGACCGCAGCGCCGAGTTCACCACCGAGAAGATCGAAGAGATGGAAGTGAACTACGACCTCGAAGGCCGCAAGGCCTACCAGGAGGCCGTGGAAGCCGAACGCCAGGCCAAGGTCGCCGCGCGCCAGGCCGAGCTGGAAGACATGAGCGGCGAGTTTTCCGACATCAGGATGCTGGTCGCCGTGGCTACCAAGGGCAGCGGCCGCATCAACGAGCACTTCGGCCATGCGCACGAGTTCCAGATTTACGAACTTTCCACCGCCGGGGCCAAGTTCGTCGGCCATCGCCGCGTGGACATGTACTGCCAGGGCGGCTTTGGTGAGGAAGACACGCTCGCCACCGTGATTCGCGCCATCAACGACTGCCATGCGGTGTTCGTGGCCAAGATCGGCGGCTGTCCGAAAGCGGACCTGAAGAATGCGGGCATCGACGCCGTGGACCAGTACGCGCACGAGTACATCGAGCAGTCGGCGCTGCGCTACTTCAAGGACTACATCGAGAAGGTGAAGAGCGGCGAGATCGTGCATCAGGCGCGCGGTGACGCAGATATCCGCCAGGGCGCCTTCATCGCTGCCTGATTTTGATGAGTTGACTTTATTTGCAACGAACCCGGAGAGAAACACCATGGCTTACAAGATCATCAGCTCCCAATGCACCGCCTGCTCGGCCTGCGAACCGGAGTGTCCCAACAATGCCATCCGCGAGAAGGACGGCACCTTCATCATCAAGCCGGAGAAGTGCACCGAATGCATCGGTTACTTCGATGAGCCGCAGTGCGTGGCGGTCTGCCCGGTCGACAACACCTGCGTCATCGACAACAGCTACCCGCGCTATCAGGCATAGGAGATCATGATGGAATTTTCGATGACGCCTGCCGCCGAAAAGTTCGTGCGCCGCATGATCCGTTTCGGCGGCGCCGGGGACAACGCCGGCTTCCGCCTGCTGGTGAGCGCCGGCGGCTGCTCCGGGCTGGCTTCCGAATTTTCCGTGGAAGCCGCGCCGAAGGAGGGCGATGCGGTGGTCGAGGTCAACGGCATCAAGCTCTTCCTGCCGGCGGAAAGCCGCCTGCTGCTGGAAGGCGCGACCATGGACTTCGTCGACACTCCGACGAACAGCGGACTCAGCTTCCTCACCCCGAACGCGCCCGCCTGCGGCTGCGGCAGCTCCGGCGGGAGCGTGGCCAGCATCGACGTCTCCAGCATCGGGCGCAAGCACTGAGGAGGATGAAATGTCGGCGGCGTGCGCAAGCGGGGACAGGGTGATGACGCAGAATCCGGCCGCCCTGTCGGACATGGATTCCGCCTGGCTGGAACAGGCCTGTTTCGGCGGCAATCTTCCGGAACAGGCCGAGCGGCACTTGCGACTGGCCGGAATCAACTACCGGCACGATGCCGTCGCGGAAAACCACTTGTTCCAGGCCAAGTTGCTGGCGCCGGGCCATGCCGCGGTGCTGATCGCGCTCTACCGCTTCTACTTCTACAAGGGGCGCCTGCTCGACGCGCTGGAAGTGGCGCAGCGCTGCATCGCCAAGGCGGCGGATGACAACAAGCTTAACGCGGACTGGCGCCGCGTGCAGCCGGGCGATGCCGCCTTCGGCAGCTACGATGCGGTGCTGCCGCGCTTCTATCTTTTCAGCCTGAAGGCGTACGGCTATCTGCAAATGCGCCTGGGCCGGCTGGGCGAAAGCGAGGCCGCGCTGAAGAAAATGCTGGAACTCGATCCCAGCGACAAGCTGAATGCGGCGCTCTTGCTCAAGGTGTTGTACCGCCGCGGGCGGGAGGATGAGGATGAATGACATCGGCCCGCCCACCGACTGGCAGGGCAGCCAGCTCGATTGTGCAAGCTGCCCAAGCCGCGAACTCAAGACGCAGGGCCGCTGCCAGTTGGGCCTGGCCTGCGTGCATGACCGCTACGCGAGGCGCATAGACCGCTTTTTCTTCCGGAATCCGGACCTGGCCAGGGATTTTCTGGAACACCCGTATTTCGAAGTGCGTGCGGTGGCGGCCAAGTATGTGGACGTCTTCCACCTGCCGCAGCTCATCGGCGATCCGGACGAAACCGTCCGCGGCAGTGCGGCAGTCAGGCTGCCGTTGAAACAGTTGCGCAAACTGGTTTTCGACCCGCATCGCGAAGTCAGAATCCGGGTGGCGGCCAGACTGGATCCCCATGACCTGGGAGAAATGATCAGTGACAGGGATTACTACGTCAGGCAGGTGGTGGCAAAGCGCCTCCCTGAAAGCCTTCTTGCACGGATGATGCACGACGAGGAACCGGCCGTGCGCCGCGTGATTGCGGGCCGCATCAGCGAGGCCATGCTGGCGGGCATGGCTGCGGATGAGGATGCCGAGGTGCGCCGTGAGGTCGCGGCGCGCATGAAGCCTGCGCAACTGCAACTGTTTCTTGGCGATCCCGACTGGCGCGTGCGCTATGAAGTGGCGAGGCGGGCGGAGCCCAGGCACTTGCAGCGCCTGGCAAACGATGCGGACGAACTCGTGCGCGAACTCGTGCGCCAGCGTTTGGGGGCCGGGGGAATCAGCCGGTTGCAGGCATGCAAGCCGGCATGTCAGCCGTTCTGAGAGGAGAAAAATGGCCAGGATCAGCCGTGACAGCGACATCGTGGAAATCACCGCCGAGCCGATCTTCGACTACGGTCAGAAGGTGCGTTCCACCAAGACCGTGCGCAATGACGGGACGTACCCCGGCAAGGACATCGGCGAAATCCTGGTGAAAAAGGGCGATGTCGGCTACGTCACCAGCATCGGCACTTTTCTGCAGCAGTTTTACATCTATGCGGTGGACTTCGTCGACACCGGCCACCGCGTCGGCATGCGCGGCAAGGAGCTGGAGCCGGTCGAGGACGGAACGGCGCGTAACGAGGAGAAGGCGGCATGATCGAAGCGCGCCAACCGAAATACCGGTGGGGCCAGCGCATCGTGGCGACGGCCGATCTGTTCAACGACGGCACCTATCCGGAGCGCGAGCCGGAGGCTTTGCTGGTCGCGACCGGCACACCTGGAGAAATCGTCAATGTCGGCTATCACGAGGAACTCGACCTTCCTGTCTACCTGGTGGAATTCCAGGCGGGGGCAGTGGTGGGCTGTTTCGAAGAAGAAATCACGCCGGCATGAAGGGCGCGGCATGGGAATGCATCCCAACGATGTCGATCGCAAACGCATCGAGAAAGCGCTGTCCGGGCGGGCGCGCTATCGCTACGTGAGCCCGGAAGTGCGCGCGGAGGAGGGCGGCTACCGCATCCTGAGCCCTTGCTGCTCGCGCAACATCGACAAGGAGGGCGGGGTGATCGATATCGCCCGCCTCGAGTACGTAAGCGAATTGCGGCACTGGCGCCTGTATCACAAGGACCATGCGCTACAGGCATGGAAGCTCTATGGGGAGTTCGGCTCCCTCGAACGGCTGCTGCAATTTTTGAACAAGGATCCGGAGCGGACTTTCTGGCAATGAGGAAAATGGACGACGCCATTTATCTGGACAACAACGCCACCACCATGCTCGCCCCCGAGTGTGTCGTGCCGGTGTTCGAGTGCCTGTGCGTTAGCTATGGCAATCCGTCCAGCAAGCACGGCGCCGGGACTCGCGCGAAGGAGCGTCTGGAGCAGGCGCGCGCATCGGTCGCGCGCATGCTGAATGCAGCGCCGGCGGAAGTCGTATTCACTTCCGGCGGCACCGAATCCAATCATCTTGCCATTCTCGGCGCGCTTGCGGCAAGACCGGACAGGCGCCATGTGGTGGTGAGCGCAGTCGAGCATCCTTCCACCCTGCAGCTTCTGGATCATCTCGAAGGCAATGGCGTGCGGGTGACCCGTCTGCCGGTTGGTCGGGAAGGGGGGATCGATCTTGCCGCGCTGGAAAATTCCATTACCCCGGACACCGCGCTGGTGTCGCTGATGTGGGCCAACAACGAAACCGGCGTGCTGTTCCCCGTTGCCGAGGCGGCCCGCATCGCCAAGGCAAGGGGTGTGCTGTTCCACAGCGATGCGGTGCAGGCAGCGGGCAAGACAACGATCGACCTTGCCGATGTGCCGGCCGACCTGGTTTCGATTTCCGGCCACAAGTTCCATGCACCCAAGGGAACGGGCGCGCTGTTCGTGCGCAAGGGGCTCAAGCTCCCGCCATCGATGTTCGGGCATCAGGAGCGCAAACGCCGCGGCGGCACCGAGAATCTGCCCGGCATCGTCGGCATGGGCATGGCCTGCGAACTCGCCGCCATCGAACTGCAAGCCCATGTCGCCGACATGGCGGCGTTGCGCGAGCGCTTCGAAACGGACCTGCTGGCGCGCGTTCCCATCGCCGCCATCAACGGCGGCAGCCTGCCGCGCGTGGCCAATACCAGCAGCGTGCGCTTCGGCACGCTGGAGGCGGAACTCATCATCGACCGGTTGGACAAGGCAGGCATTCATGTCTCCTCCGGCGCCGCGTGCACCGCGGGCGGCAGCGCGCCTTCGCATGTGCTGGCTGCCATGGGGCTTTCCGAGGCGGAAGCAAGGGCGACCGTCCGCTTCTCCATGAGCCGCTACACGACCCGGGGCGAGATCGACCGCACGCTCGATACGCTGGCTGCAATTCTCAAACCCATGATCGCCGATTCAATCCCGGTGGCGGCGTGAACGGCTTTCCGTTTTTTTTGAGGCCCGCAAGGAAACACCATGAAAGTAATGATTCGAAAAGACGCCCGGGGAACCCTTTCCGCCTATGTGGCGAAGAAGGATCTGGAAGAGCCCATCGTGTCCATGGAACAGGAAGGCATGTGGGGCGGCGTGGTGACGCTGGCCAACGGCTGGCGCCTGGAATTGCCCGAAATGGCGCCGGAAACATCCCTGCCCGTCACCGTGGAAGCCCGTCGCCTGGGAGAGTGACATGATCAGCCAGGACGACCTTGCCCGCATCGACGGGCTCTTGGCGGAACCGGCGGCAGGCAATCCGCTGGGGGATTTCCGCAAGAACTTCCCCGGCCTCTCGCTCACCCGCTGCGATGCCCAGGACATGAGCGGAGAGCCGGCTTTCCGCGAGTACACGAAGTACAACCTCTATCTGGTGGACGGTCGCGACCACTGCTGGCGCATCACCGACGATCCGGGCTCGGCGACCGGGATTGTGCTGGCTGTACGGAATTGATTGCTCATGACATTCGCTATCGGAACAATCGCGCCCTCGCCCCTGCCACGCTTTTCGAGGGAGAGGGGTGCTCTTCCTTCTCCCTCCGGGAGAAGGCGGCGCGCAGCGCAGGATATGGGCGCGCCTTGCGAATCGGGCGATTTTGTAAGGTTCGACAAGGAAACGTCATGAGCCAAGGCTGGATCCCGCTCTCCGATCCCGACATCAGCGTGCTTGAGCTGGAGGCGGTGAGCGACGTGCTGAAATCGCCGCGCCTCTCCCGGGGCCCGGCGGTGGCGGCTTTCGAGTCTGCATTTGCCGCTTATGCCGATCGCAGGCAGGGCATCGCGGTTTCCAGCGGCACGCTGGGCCTCTTGCTGGCGCTGAAAGCCATGGGCATCGGACCGGGCGACGAGGTCATCGCCTCGCCCTACAGCTGGCACCAGATCGCGCACGCCATCGCGCTCGTCGGCGCCAAACCGGTGTTCGCCGACATCGATTACTGGTCAGGCACCCTGGCGCCGGACAAGGCCGAAGCCGCCATCACGCCCGGCACCCGCGCCATCCTGGCCGGCAACACCAACGGCCATCCGGCACAGTGGTCGGCGCTGCGCGAAATCGCCACGCGCCACGGGCTGCGGTTGATAGAAGACTCCACCGAGGCCATCGGTTCCACCTACCAGGGCCGTCGCGTGGGCGGTTTCGGCGATGTCGCGATATTCGATTTTTCCCAGCCGTCCGCATTGACTTGCGGCGAGGGCGGCATGGTGCTGACCGATGACAAGGAACTGGCCGGCAGGCTGCGCTATCTTTGCAACCGCAAGCTCGACGAGCGCTTCTCCGTCGTCGTCACTGGCATGCTGCCGTATCAGGCCGGCATGAACGAAGTCACCGCGGCACTCGGGATGGCCCAGCTCGAACGCATCGGGAAGATCCTCGATCGGCGCAAGAACATCGAACTGGCCTATTACGATGCCGTGAAATCCTTCGAGGGCATCAAAGATCCCTACATCGGGCCGGAGGTCACCGAGGTGCACTGGTTTCTGTACCTGGTGCACCTGGGAACGCGCTTTGCCAAAAGCAGCCGCGATGCCATCGTCAACGACCTCGCCACCGAGAAGGTGGAGGCCGCAGCCTATTGCCAGCCGCAGCACCTGCAAGCGTTCTACGCCAATCTGGGCTACCGCAAGGGCGACTTCAAGGTTGCCGAGAAAGTGGCAGATCGAATCATCGCGCTGCCTTTCCATGCGCACCTGACCGAGGACCAGATCGGCTTCATCGTGAAAACCGCAAAAGACGCGTCGATCAACATCGGCGCGGGTTCTGCCATTTATTAGGGGCGTGAAATTAGCATTAACAGGCCCCATGACTTATTTCCGTTTGATCAGACACACAAGGAAGAGTGAAATGCCGGTACTGACCATCATGCCCTCGGGCAAGACCCTGCAATACAACGAAGGAATGAGCATCCTCGAAGCCCTGCTCGCGGCCGGAGAAAAGGTCGGCAAGTGCGGCGGCAAGGCCGAATGCGGCTCCTGCCACATCTTCGTCCACGACGGCCGCAAGAGCCTGTCCAAGGTTCAGAAAAGCGAGAACGAAAAGCTCGACACCATCGTCGGCGTCGGCTCCAAGTCCCGCCTGGCCTGCCAGGCCAAGCTGGGAGCCGAGGACGTCACCATCGAACTCTTGGGCTTCGGCTCAGGTTTGTGAGGGGTCAGGGGTCAGGGGAAGTGCTTCGCGCGTTTTTTCCGGCGCAGTCTGCACCAGCATCCCCCTGATTCCCGAATCCCGCCCCCCCCGCCTAAACAAAAGGAGAAACGAAATGGACAAGGATGAAGTCATGATTCACGTGCGCTTTGCACCCAACGGCGCCGTCACCGAAATCGGCGAGCGCCCCGGCGAGCTTTCTGCACAGGAGTGGTTCAACCTGCTGAGCCGTGCGAGCCGGGACAATTACCAGACCCTGTCCGGCGGGCGCGCCATTTTTCGCCTGCCGCGCGCGGAAGTGGAGCAGTTGAAGGCGTCGGCATCTACCTAAAGGAGAAGCATCATGGACAAGGTCGACGCCCCGCTGGGCGAAATTTCCGCCTGCCTGGAAGAGGGCGGAATCGTGCCTTATCTGGGGCCGGGCGTGCTCGATCTGGTTCCAGGCGGCAGCCCGGTGCCCAGCTCGCCCGAGGATCTGGTGCAGCGCCTGGTGGCGAAATCGAGCGTGCCGTTCAAGATCCGCGGCAACCTCACTGCCGCCGCGCAGTACATCGAGAATTTCAAGCACCGCAAGACCCTGGTCGGCATCATGGCCGAGGCTTTCGCCCCCGGCGTGCCGCCGACCGCGCTGCACAAGTATCTTGCGCGCATCGTGCGCAAGCCGCTCTTGATCGTCGATGCCTGGTATGACAATGCCATGGAAACCGCACTCGAGGTGCGCAATCTGTGGGGACAGGTGCAGGGCGTTAGCCAGTCCGAGCACTTCGGCACCTGGGTGCATTACTTCCGCCCCAACGGCATGCAGGCCGACCCCTTCGAGGCCGATACCTGGGACACCCTGCTGTACAAGCCCCTGGGCTCGATTTCTCCGGCGAAGAATTTTCTCGTTTCGGATACCGACTTCGTCGAAGTGCTGACCGAGATCGACATCCAGACCCCGATCCCCGACATCGTGCAGCAGCTGCGCAGCGGCCAGCATTTCCTGTTCCTCGGCTGCCGCTTCCGCAACCAGCTGGAGCGCACCTTCGCGCGCCAGATCATGAAGCGTTCCTCCGACAGGCACTGGGCCGTGCTGCCGGGCGAACTCACCAGAAACGAAGCGCGCTTCCTGCAGGAGCAGAACATCATCCGCATCGACATGACGCTGGAAGAGTTCGTCCGGCGCTTGACAGGAGAATCGGTGCTGCCGGAAATGGCGGCCGTTTCCGTCTGACGCAAAACCTGCCTGACGCAAAACCTGCCCTCGGGATCGTCCCTGCCGGTTTCGATGCCTGCCCGCGCAACGATGACGAACGCTACCGCGCCATTGGCAAATGCGGGCTGGCACCAAAAACCCGTGCCCACGGTGCAGATACGTCGGCCAGCGTCTAATATGGAAGAACAGGGGGAGAAATCCGTCCCATTCAGCCATAATCCATGTATCGCCATAAAGACACGCCATGCCCGAACTGAACGAAACCGAAATTTCCGCCTTGCAGGAGGCGCTCGACGATGAATACCGCGCATGGGCGACTTACGATCGGGTGATTCATGACTTCGGTCCGGTCCGTCCTTTCATCAATATCCGGGACGCCGAGGCCAGGCACATTTCCGCACTGCAAGCCCTGTTCGCGCGCTACGGGCTGGCCATACCCGGGAATTCGTGGCCAGGCAAGATCGAGAGCTACCGCAGCGTGCAGGAAGCCTGCGCCGCGGGAGTCGATGCCGAGATCGAGAATGATCGCCTGTACGCGCGGCTATTGGAGGCGACCCGGCGGCCCGACATTCTCGCCGTCTTTCGCAACCTGCAGGAGGCATCTCGGGAACGCCATCTGCCGGCCTTTCGACGCTGCGTCGAGCGCGACGGACAGGGAAGGGCGGCATGACCTCGCCCGGTGAAGAAGGCGGCGGCACCTTCGCTGGCATCGAGCCGCCGCCAGGCGAAAATTCTTTGCCGCCGGTCGGCGAAGCGGTCGCGGCAGCACAGTCGGAAGCCGCGCGCAGCAACGACCACCCCGAACCCTGTTCGGCCGCGCTGCGGGAGTTGCCGGCCCGTGCCTAGAGCCGCCCCCTTCGAGGCCCATCATCGACGCTATGAGGCGTGGTTCGGCGAGCACGAGGCCGCCTATATCTCGGAATTGCTGGCCTTGCGCCCTTTCGTGCCCTGGGAAGGATACGGCCTTGAAATCGGCGTAGGCAGCGGCCGCTTCGCCGCGCCGCTGGGCGTACGGGTCGGGGTGGATCCCTCACCTGCCATGCTGGCGCATGCAGCCGCGCGCGGCATCGAGGTGGTCGAGGGCGTGGCGGAAAATCTCCCTTTCACCTCCGGCCTGTTCGATTGGGCATTGGTGGTAACGACCATCTGCTTCGTTGACTCGGCCGAGAAAATGCTGGCCGAGGCGCGCCGGGTGCTCAAGCCGGGCGGACGCCTCACGATCGGCTTCATCGACCGCGACAGCGGCATGGGCCAGGATTACCTCGCGCACCAGGCCGAAAACGTGTTCTATCGCGAAGCGACTTTTTATTCCGCCGGCGAAGTGGAACAACTGCTGCTAAAAAGCGGTTTCGAGATCGGGTCCTGGGCCCAGACCCTCGCCCATTCCCTGGCTGAAACCCGCTACATCGAGGCCATGCGCCCCGGGCGCGGGCAATGCGCCTTCGTCGTCGTTTCCGCCCGTTGCAACGAGTGAGCAGATCATGGACCGCAAACCCGTCCTGCTGGTGATCTTCGACGGCTTCGCGCTCAATCCCGGCCGCGCCTTCAACGGCTGGGCGCGTGCGCGCACGCCGCATCTGGACCACTATTTCGCCGCCAATCCGCATACGGCCCTGCTGGCTTCGGGGCTTGCGGTGGGCTTGCCGGACGGACAATTCGGCAATTCGGAAGTCGGCCACCTCACGCTCGGCGCGGGGCGGGTGCTCAAGCAGGAGCTGCTCAAGATTTCCGACAGCCTTGCCAGCGGCGCCCTTGCCCGGCTGGAACCGTGGCAAGCGCTGCTTCGTGGCACGAAACGCCTGCATCTGATCGGCCTGGTCTCGGATGGCGGGGTGCATTCCCACATCGACCACCTGCTGGGCCTTTTGCCGCTGGTGGTCGAGGCCGGCGTCGAGCCGCTGATCCACATGGTGACAGACGGACGCGACACCGCGCCGCGTTGCGCCGACCGCTACGCCGAGCAGCTGGAAGCGCTGCTGCGACGGCTTGGCCGCGGGCGCATCGCCAGCGTCTGCGGCCGCTATTACGCCATGGATCGTGCCGGCTTCTGGCCGCGCACCGAACTGGCCTGGCGTGCCCTGGTGCGCGGCCAGGGCGAGGCGGCGGAATCGGCGGAGGAGGCCATCCATCTGGCCTGGCAGCGCGGCGAGGGGGACGAGTTCATCCGCCCCACCGTGATCGGCGACCCGGCGCAAGGCCGCATCGCGCCGGACGAGCCGGTGTTCTGCTTCAATTTCCGCTCCGACCGCATGCGCCAGCTGGTCGCCGCCCTGGGCATGGAGGATTTCACCGGCTTCGGGCGCGATGCGGAGAGTACGCGCCGCGTGGTGACGATGACCCGTTACGACGCGGCGTTTCCCTTCCCCGTATTGTTCGACTCCAGGGCGCCGGACAAGGTACTGGCGCAAGTGCTGTCCGACGAGGGCCTGCGGCAGTTTCATTGCGCGGAAACCGAGAAATACGCCCACGTGACCTATTTTTTCAATGGCGGCAGGGAGCAGCCTTTCCCGGGTGAAGTGCGCGAGATCGTTCCCTCGCCCCAGGTGGCCACCTACGACCTGAAACCAGAGATGAGCGCCGCGCAGGTGGCGGACCGCATCATCGCCGCCATCGAGGGCGGGACGTACGACTTCATCCTGGTCAACTTCGCCAATGGCGACATGGTCGGCCACACCGCCGTTATTCCCGCCATCATAGAAGCCGTCGAGACGCTCGACCTGCAATTTCATCGGGTGGCAGAGGCGGCGCTGGCGCGCGGGTATCGCGTCCTGCTCACGGCCGACCACGGCAACTGCGACGAAATGGTGGATCCCGTCAGCGGCGAGCCGCACACCCAGCACACGGCCTATCCGGTACCGTTCCTGATCCTCGGCCTGCGCGAGGCGCAGCTCGGCACCGGGCGCGGGCTGGCCGATGTCGCGCCGACCGTGCTCGACCTGCTTGGCATCGAGCCGCCCCCCGAAATGACCGGCCGAAGCATTCTGTTGAAGGCCGGCTCCGGAATGAACAGGGGCTGATCCGCCACCGGCAACTGGAAGCGAGGACTGCTTTTGGAAAACACATTCTGGACGGCACTGGCCACCAGCGCGCTGGCCGCCCTGGTGACTTCGCTCGGCATCTACACCATCCGCCGCTTCGCCGACTGGGGGCATCGCAACACCGCCTATTTCATGTGCTTTGCCGCCGGCGTGCTGATTTCGGCCTCCTTCCTGCACATCATCCCCAAGTCCTTTTCCATGAACCTGCAGGCCCCGGTCTGGCTGCTCATCGGTTTTTTCGGGCTGCATCTTTTCAACCGCTTCATCACCGCCTTCGTCTGCGAGAAGGATCCGGAGAAAAAGGAATACGCCATCGGGATCGTTCCCATGCTCGGCATCGGCTTTCATTCCTTCATCGACGGCTTCATCTATTCCATCGCCTTTACCGTCAGCATCCTCACCGGCTATCTCGCCACCCTGGGCATGGTGCTGCACGAATTTCCGGAAGGCATCATCACCTACCTGCTGCTGGTGCGCAGCGGCTTCGGCGAGCGCAAGGCGATGGTCCTGGCCTTTCTCGCGGCGGCGGCGACCACGCCCCTGGGCATGCTGGTTTCATACCCCCTCGTCAGTTCAATAGACAAGCAGACACTGGGCGCCCTGCTTTCGCTTTCGGCAGGCGCGCTGGTCTACGTGGGCGCCACACACCTATTGCCGCGGGCGGAACAGGAGAAGCGCAAATTCAGCCTGGTGGCACTCGCCGGCGGCGTGCTGGTCGCCGTCATCATCGTCGCTTCCAAGGCCTGAGGCGCATAGCGCCTGCCATAAACGATGAGCACGACCCACGCAGCCGTTCTGCTGCTGTCCCTGCTGTCGCTGTTCACGACCTGGCTCGGCGTGATGCTGGCCGTCCGGCTGCGCGAGAACGCACGCGCCATCGCCGCCGGCATCGGCTTTTCCACCGGCATCATGCTGCTGATCTCGCTGCTGGAACTCGTGCCCGAGTCGATCGCCATCATGGGGGCGCCGCCCACCCTCATGAGCTTCGCCCTCGGCGCCGGCCTGGTGTGGACGGCCCATCTCGTCGTGCCGCATACCCATCTGGTGGAGGAAAGGGGCATGGCCGACCGGATGCTGGTCAAGGCGGCCTATCTGGTGGCCCTCGGCCTGATCCTGCACGACGTCCCGGAAGGCTTTGCGATGGCCAATGCCTACATCGCCTCGCCCGAACTCGGCGTGCTGGTCGCCGTGGCCATCGCGCTACACAACGTGCCGGAGGAATTCGCCATGGCGGTGCCGGCCGTGGTCATCCGCAGCCGGCGCTTTCTCTACGGCGCCGCGCTGCTCTCCGCGCTGGCGGAGCCCCTGGGCGCCGTCATCGGGCTGGTGGCGGTGGGAATCGCACCGGGCCTCAACGCCCATTTCATGGCCTTCGCCGCCGGCGCGATGACTTTCGTTTCCCTGCACGAACTCGTACCCATGGCGCGGCGCTACCGCAACATGCGCCTGTTTACGGCGGGAATGCTCCTGAGTGCCCTGGTATACGGGCTGCTTACCCGCATCACCGAACTTGGCTGAAAGTCGTGTGCAGGATTGCGAAACGATGAGTGATGCCACGCGGCTGATACGCGCCGGATTGCAGGCCATGCCGGCTAGTCTCTCGGGTAGCGCAGCCACAGGCGGGCGAGTTCGTCCTCTTCGCAGCGGGATTCGGTGTAGTGTGTCTCCCCGGCTGCCGACTTCACCCGCACGCCGCCGCCTTCGCGCACGCTACCCACGAAGGCGACAGGCACGCCGAGCTTGTCCAGCCTGGATTGCACATCGGCCTCGGCATCGGGCGGGATCGTGGCTGCCAGGGTGCCGGAGGAGATCATCTTCATGGGATCGAACCCGAAGGCTTTTGCAAAGCGTGCAATGACCGGCGGCAGCGGCAGCCGATCGGCGTCGATCTCGATCATGACCCCGGAGAGCTGCGCCATTTCCAGCAGGGTTTCGAGGACGCCGCCGCGGGTCACGTCGTGCATCGACGTCGCGCCACTGTCGGCCAGCGCCAGCGCCTCGCGCACGCAGCTGATATGCGCCATGAGGGCGCGTGCTTGCGCCAACGCTTCCTCGTCGATCCCCAGTTGTTGCGCCACATCGGCGAAATCGTGGGCGAGGATGGCCGTGCCCTCCAGCGCGATGGCCTTGGTGACGACCACCGTATCGCCGACCTTCGCCCCTTCGGTGCGCACCGGTTTGCGTCCCGCCGCCACCCCCAGCGCGGTCACCGCGACGAGCGGCCGGGACAGCCCGGCGGAATAGCCGCTGTGGCCGCCGATGATGGACACCCCCAGTTCGTCACAAGCGCGGCGGGCGTCGCCCATGATTTCCCCCAGCAGGGCCTCGTCCTCGGGATGCGGCACCAGCACCAGCGGCAGGATCCAGCGCGGCGGAATGCCCGTGGCGGCGATGTCGTTGCAGGTCACGTGCACGGCCAGCCAGCCGATTTCCCGGACCGCGCCGACGATGGGGTCGAGGTGCGAGGCCAGGATGTCGCCGCCGACACGGGTGAGCGCCGCATCCTCGCCGAAAGCCGCGCCCAGGATGACATCCGGGTCCCCGGTCCGGGTATGGGCGAAGACGCGCCGATGGAGAACGTCGAGGGAAAATTTCGACATCTGCCTAACTTCGCGCCTCGTTGCAACGATTTTTGTGCATGAATGCCCCCAGGCCCGATGCCTGCGGAAAAAGCGTCATATAGTGAATATAGGCACGATTTCACGATGCCGTCGATGAAGGAGGCTGTCATGCCCGTTTTCGCCATGCTTACCCGTCTTACCCCAGAACTGCTGCGCACCCCCAAGGCCTTGGAGGATCTCGAACATCAGAAATCGGGCGCAGCGGGCGCGCATGACAGCCAGGCCCGATTCCTTTGGCCGCCCAGTCCTCCCGCATACCGGCAGTCCGGTCTTTCCGAACGAGAGCGGCCCTTGCAGAAAACGCCATGAAAACCCTTCTCCTGCCGGCCTCGCCCCCGGGCAAACGGCGGCGTTGATCCCGCAGGAGACGCCGGCATGAATTCGCCCGTTTCATCGCGGGAGGTACGCGAGGACGGCAATCTGGGTGCGCTGGCGCGCACGCTGCGTGCCTTCATGCAGATGCTGCCCATCCTGTTCGGCATGCTGCTTTTGACCAGCCTGGTTCTCGCCTGGCTGCCCCGCACAGGCCTGCATGCCCTGTTCGGCAAACACGCCGTTCTGGACGTTTTGCTGGGTGCCCTCGTCGGCAGCGTGGCGGCTGGACACCCCCTGGCCGGCTACATTCTCGGCGGCGAACTGCTGGCGGGGGGCGTGAGCTTGATCGCGGTGACCGCGCTGATCGTGAGCTGGGTCACGGTGGGCGTCGTGCAACTGCCGGCCGAGGCCCTGTTCCTGGGCAAGCGCTTTGCGCTGGTCCGCAACGGCCTGGCCTTTCTTTCCGCCATCGCCATCGCCTGGCTGACGGTGGGCGTGCTGGGGCTGCTCTCATGAATGCCCGGCAGGGCAGGCGCAAGCTCGGCGGCTGGATTTTCCTGGCGCTCATGCTCGTTGCCCATGGCCTGACGGCCCTTGCCGATGCCGCGCTGGCGCGCCAGGCGCTGGCCTCCTTCATGAACATGCTGGGCGAGGTGACGCCGGTGCTGGTCCTGGTATTCGTGCTGATGTTCCTCGTCGAACGCTTTCTTACACCCGCGCGGACGCAGTCATGGCTGGGCCAGGCTTCGGGACTGCGCGGCTGGCTGCTCGCCCTGGCCGCGGGCGTGATCTCGACGGGGCCGATCTATACCTGGTTTGCACTTTTGGCCGAGCTGCGCAAAAAGGGCATGCGTACCGCGCTGGTCGCGGTGCTGCTTTACGCACGCGCCATCAAGCTGCCGCTGCTGCCTTTGCTCGCGCATTACTTCGGCCCGCGCTACATGCTGGTGCTGTCGCTGTTCATTGCGGTTTTTTCGGTTGTGAACGGCCTTGCCATGGAGCGGCTGATGCGCCGGCAAAAAAGCGAATGAGGACACTCGCATGATCACACTGGATCGACTCCCGCAAGGCGCCATCGCCGCGGTGCGCAAGCTGTCCGGCGGCAAGGAACTGAAGAGCCGCTTGTCCGCGATGGGACTGACCGAGGGCGCACACCTGACGGTGTTGCAAAACCGGGGAAACGGCCCCGTGCTGGTGAAGGTGCGCGACACCCGCATTGCGCTCGGCCGCGGCGAGGCGATCAAGGTGCTGGTGGAGCAAGTGGCGGCATGAACGCTGTCCAGGGCAAACAGAAAACGCTGCTCATCGGCCTTGCCGGCCAGCCCAATGTCGGCAAGTCCACGGTCTTCAACTTGCTCACCGGCCTGCGCCAGCACGTCGGCAACTGGCCCGGAAAAACCGTGGAGCGCCGGGAAGGCACGCTCGTGCACGAGGGCGTCACGCTACGCGTGGTCGACCTGCCCGGCACCTACAGCCTTACCGCCAACTCGCCGGAAGAACGCATCGCGCGCGACTTCATCCTGCACCAGCACCCGGACGTGGTCATCATGATCGCCGACGCCGCAGCCCTCGAGCGCAACCTCTACCTGTTGTCCGAGTTGTTGTTGCTGCCGGTGCCGGTGGTGCTGGGGTTGAACATGATGGACGTCGCCCAGGCGCAAGGCATCGAGATCGAGCCCCACGTGCTTGCCGCCGCGCTGGGCATCCCCGTCGTCCCGCTGGTGGCAAGCCGGGCCCAGGGGGTGGCGCAGCTCGTGGCCGAGGCCGTCCGCCTGGCACGGAGTCCGGCGGGGTTCGCGCCGGCACGGCCGGAGATTGCCGAGCCGCACCGCGAAGTGCTGGCCAGCGTACGTGCGCTGCTTGGCAGTCGGGTGCCGCTGCCCTACCAGGCGGACTGGATAGCGATGAAGCTGCTTGAAGGCGACCGCGAAGTCGCCGCGCTCGTCCGGGAGTGGCTGCCCGATGTGTCCTGGCGGCAGATCGAAGCGATTCTGGCTGCCCACGAAGACGCCGTGGCCGACATTGCCGCCGGGCGCTATGAGTGGATCGAACGCATGGTGCGCGCAGCCGTGAAGCGGCCGCGCCTCGGCCAGGTGGGCTTTACCGACCGCCTCGATCGCTACGCGCTGCATCCGCTGTGGGGCATGCTGATTTTGCTTGCCGCCTTTGCCCTGGTGTTCGCCCTCACCTTCCGGATCGCCGGGCCCATCCAGGCGTGGCTCGACACGGCTGCGGTCGAGCCGCTGCGCGGCCGGGTCGAAGCCATGCTCGTCGCCACGCCGCCCTGGTTCTCCGCGCTCGTCGCGGACGGCGTGCTGGGCGGCGCCGGCATCGTGCTGACTTTCCTGCCCGTCCTCGCGATATTCTTCACCGCGCTCGCACTGCTCGAAGACACCGGTTACTTTGCGCGCGCCGCCTATGTCATGGACCGCCTGATGCACTTTCTCGGACTGCACGGCAAGAGCTTCCTGCCGCTGTGCATCGGCTTCGGTTGCAACGTGCCGGCGGTAATGGGCGCGCGCGTGATCGAGTCGCGCAGCGGACGCCTGCTCACCATCCTGCTCGCGCCGCTGGTGCCGTGCAGCGCGCGGCTCATGGTGCTCGCCTTCCTCGCCCCGGCCTTCTTCGGCGATCTGGCCTGGCTGGTTGCCGTCGCCTTCGTGCTCGGCAACCTGGTACTGCTTGCCATCATCGGCATCGTCTTGAGCCATACGCTGTTCCGCGGCGAGCGCATGGCCTTCATCATGGAACTGCCGCTCTACCACGCGCCCAATGCCGGTTCCATCGCGCGCTTCGTGTGGTTCAATCTGCGGGCCTTCCTGCGCAAGGCGGGCAGCCTGATCCTGCTCATTTCGGTGCTGATCTGGGCGCTGAGCTATTTTCCCGGTACGGGCCTGGAAGAAAGTTACCTGGCGCGTTTCGGTCGCAGCCTGGCCCCGATCGGACAGCTGCTCGGCCTCGACTGGCGCATGCTGGTGGCGCTGCTCGCAAGCTTCGTCGCCAAGGAAAACGCCATCGCTGCGCTGGGCATTCTCTACGGCTCGACGGCACAGACCGGCCTGGCGCAGACGCTGGCGTCGCAAGTGCCGCCGGCCTCGGCGCTGTCGTTCATCGCCGCCACCATGCTGTTCATCCCCTGCGCCGCCACGATCGCCGTCATGCGCCAGGAAACCGGCAGCTGGCGCTGGACGCTGTTCGGCGTTGGATTGTTGCTGGTGCTTGCATTGGGCGCGGCGGCCCTGGTCTATCAGGGCTGCCGACTGCTGGGCTTTGGCGTTGACTAGCATCCTGCCGGATTTTGCCGGCGAACGGGTAACGACGACGAACCGGGCAGGATGGCGGCGTGCCTTTCCATATGTATGGCCGCCGACCGGGATCGCGGGTCTGGCCTACGGCGCCTGGCACGGGGTGCTGGGCGTCGAGAGGTCGCTTCATCATCGGCCCGGGCGGCATCGTCCAGGCCATGGAAGTGCCGATCCCGGCGGTCGGGCGCAAGCCCGCCGAGACGGTGCGCCGGATTCAGGCCTTCCGGCATGTGAAGGCCGCCGGCGGAGAAGGAGCCACGCCGGCGGGCCGGGAAGCGGGCAAGCCGAGCCTCAGGCCCGGCCCGGGCGCGGTCGGAAAATTCCGGGAGGACTGGAACCCTTCGATGGAACAGGGTGGCGACGAATCTTTTGATCCTGTCCATTTGTGTCCTCAGGCTGCCGTTGTTGCCGGCAGAGCTTTGCCACGCTGCGCAGCAGGCGCAGGCATTCGATGGTGGCGGCCATGTCCAGCGCGCTGAAGCCGTCCAGCGTTTCGAGCGTGGGGTCGGCGCCGGTGTCGAGCAATTTCTGTAACACGGCGTGCTTGCCGCTGGATGCGGCGTACATCAGGCAGGTGGCGCCGTTGTCGTTCCGGTGATCGATGTCGATGCCGGCGCGGATGAGGAGATCCATGGTGGCAATGCTCTCGCCCACGCAGGCCAACCACAATGCATTGTTGCCGTCGATGTTGACGGCGTTGAGATCGGCGCCGGCCTGCAGCAGCTCGAACACCGCACCGGTCTCGTTCAGTTTGCTCGCGCGCATCAGTGGCGTGATGCCGTTGTCGAGTACGGCGTCGGGATTGTCGGCGGGGTAGCCGTGCATCCCGAGCCATTGCGCAAGCCGGGGGCTGATGGCGGGCGGGGTGGTTTTCTTCCGTGCGCGCTGCCAGGCGGCGAATCCGCCGTCCAGGCTGTAGACCTCGGCAAAACCGAAGTCGGCGAACATCTGGCCATAGGTCTGGCTGGCATTGCCGTGGTAGCAGTAGAGCAGAACCGGTGTGGACTTGGGCGTGCCGATGAGCGTGGCGTCCAGATTCTGGCTCGACAGCCGGAGCGCGCCGTCGATGTGCGCCAGGTTGTAGTTGTCGGGATCGCGCGAATCCAGCACCAGGATGTCGTTCCGCCTGAGCAGTTGCTCGGCTGCTACGGCATCGATGCGCTTGAAGCTTCTTTCGGTTTTCATGGTGTGGTCTCCGTTTCGGATGACATGCGGTCGGGGTAGGGCGGCAGGGTGGTGATGCGGGTATCCGCCAGCGCGCGCCCGACGGTGAAGTGGTATAACGACTGAAACCGTTTGCTTTGCAGCCCGAGCAGTTCGTGAAAGGCATCGTCGAGAAAGCAGCCGATGCCGGTGCCGGAAAGCCCCAGGGTTTCCGACTCCAGATACAGCACGTGCCCGGCGAGGCCGGCTTCCCAGTGCAGCTGACGATAGCGCCAGGCATCCTTCTCCACGTTGGCTTCGAATGCGGCCAGCATGCCCAGCGAGAAGCAGCTGTCGGCGGCAATCGATTGTGCGCAGCTCACCGCGCGCGCGACCTTGTGCCAGCGCCCGGCCTTGAGCCGGAACAGCGGCAGGGAGACGGGGCAGCCGTCGGGCTTCTGCCATTCGAATTCCTCGCTCAGTTCCGCACGCAGTCCGGCTTCTGCCTTTGCACCGCGCACCAGCAGGTACAAGCCGGGATCCACGCCTTCCACGCGGTGCACGAAAAACACCGGATGGATTTGCGGCGTGTAGTCCCAGACGTCCCACGGCGCCTGCGCGCGCGGCATGAGGCTGTCTACCAGATGGTAGAAGTCGGCTGCGCTCATGTGGTACTGCGCATCGAAACGCTGTGCGCTTCTGCGCCCCATGATGATCCCGGGTGCGGGAAGATGTGCGGGTGACGTGCCGGGCGGGTAGGCGTGTACCGGGGAACCATCGGCCTTGCCCCGATTCCTTCGCGTGGCCGCAGCGACTTCGTCGATGACCGGCCAGTGGTACACGGGATGCGGGTCGAGGAGATTGGCCCGGCCGCTCCAGCGCGTGTGTTCCGCCGGCCAGAGTGCAGGCTCGGCGGGTGCTTCATTTCGAATCGCCTGTACCAGCAGGTCGGCCTCTTCGCGCTCGGCGCCGGCATAGTCCTGGTCGCGTGCGGTGCCCAGAAGTTCGGCCAGGCGCCGGCTGTCGGTATCGACAAGGCGCAGCTTCCAGCCCAGCAGTGCAGCGGCATAGCGCAGCGCGGCCAGGGCATGGCCGACATCGAGCTGGCAGTAGCGGAAGGCGCGCTCGCCGTATTTCCAGGCTTCGCGCCAGTGGATGGAGGAAAGCCCGACCCACAGGCCGGGCGGGCTTGCCGCGTCGGTGAGGCAGCGCTGCTCCAGTTCGTGTCTGCGGCTGGCGTAATGGTAAAGCCCGTCTTCGAGCCCCTGCACGCCGTGCGCGATGACATAGGCCTCGGTCGGGTGCAGATTGCCGCTCGAAGGATTGCAGCGCAGTGCCCAGCGGTCCGGCCCATGTTCCTTCCATGCCGAAAGCCCGAGCGAGAGTTCCAGCAGGGCCCCGACGGCATCGAGCGAGAATTCCTGGGCAGCGGATGCTTTCGCAAGCCGTCCCGCGCACAGCGGCAGGCGTATGCGGGCGCTGCCTGCGAAGCTGCGGAAGGGGTCGGGCTGGCAGGTCCAGTCCAGCGTCTCGGGCCCTGCGGCATACCGCTCGGGACGATGCTTGGTGCGCTCGTGGTAGTCGAAAGCGATTCTTGCGCGCTTGCCGTCTTTGGGCGTGGGGCAGGGCGTCCCGGCGTGCGTGCGAGGGCAGGTTTCCAGGCCGTGAGATTCGTCGAGGTTGGCGGCAATGCCAAGGCGCGTTTCGGTCATTTTCGAGTTACAAGAGGCAAGTTACAAGGGGCAAGTTACGAGGGGCAAGTTACGAGGGGCAAGGTTCAGGGAGCTTGGTTTTGGGGCTTCCGGGTTGAATCTTTCCCCTCGATCCTTGTGCCTGCGATTTCAAGCAGCGCATCGGTCTGTTCTTCGATTTGCGCCTTGACCTTGCGGTCCAGTTTTCTTAGCCAGTAGCTCGGGATGTCGGCCACGCCGTAGGCTGCGCCGGCGAGCATGCCGGCAAGTGCGCCGTTGGTATCGGCGTCTTCGCCGCGGTTCACCACTTCGGTCACGCAGGACTCGAAGCTGTCGGTGCGGAAGAAGTAGTGCAGCACGGTTTGTACGGTATCGACGATGTAGCCCGAGGCGCGTCCGGGATAGGGCTTGAAGCGGAACACCGGCTGTTGCGCGATCAGCCTGTTGGCTTCGGCGCGGCACTCCTTGAGGCCGCCGCCCTTTATCAGGATTCGTGTCATCCGTCCCATGGCCAGCGTGGCCGCATCCGACAATGGATGGTTGTGTGTGATATGGCACTGTTCCAGCGTCGCGCGTTCGAACGCCGCGTCGTCGTCCAGAGTCGCCAGCGCCACGGGCAGGTTGCGCATGCAGGCGCCGTTGCCGGCATCGCCATCGTTGGGCAGGCCGGCCAGCGTACCGTCCGCCATGTACCGGCGGATGCCGCGGCGGCAGGTGTTGCCAACGTCGATCGGCCTGGACTTGAGCCATTCAACAAAGCCGTCGGCCGCCGCCCTTGCGTTCCAGCCGCCGCTTTCGACAATCGACTGCCCCAGCGCCAGCGACATCTGTGTGTCGTCGGTGATCTGGCCCGGTTTCAGCTTGAGCCAGCCGCCGCCGATGATGTCGCGATGCATGCCGTAGCTGTGCTGGATTTCCGATGGCGTCATGAATTCCACCGTTGCCCCCAATGCGTCGCCGACCGCGAACCCCAGATAGGCGCCCAACGCGCGTTCACGTATTTCCATGTCGGATATTTCCTCGATTCAGAGATAGCTGACCGTGACACGGTAATCACCCCCGATCGCCAGGTATTCGGCCTCGCCCTTGAGCGCGTGGTGCGGCAGCAGATCGTTGAAGAACAGGATCTTGGCAGTCGGCACCAGCGCTTCCAGAATGTAGTCGCCGAATTCGCAGGCGATGCTGCGATGCGCGGTGAAGGACACCACGTTGTTCATGCGCACCATGGCAGTTCCGCTGCGCGGCCGCTTCTGGTTGTGCAGGAGCTTGTCCTCGCTGAAATCATTGACGCCGCGATACAGCCTGATGTGGTGCTGTCCCGGCCGCAACCAGCGCGCAAGCGCCAACTGGCAGAATTCGTACAGGAGGTCGAGCTGGGCAAGGATGGTGTTGTTGTGGAAGCGGCTCGCCATTTTCTCTTCCACATAGCGCGACCAGGCGGGCGAGGCGAAGCGCGCGAGCGAGTCCTTGTGAAAAGTGGGGAAAAGTCCGAAGCGGCTTTCCGCCCAGCCCTTGATCACCGCGCCTTCGCGGCTGTTGGCATCGAAGCCCCATCCCTTGAGAAGACGCAGATAACTCGCGCGGAAACGCCGAACCGCCGTGGCTTCAAGGTTCTGCTGCAAACCGAAGGTGTTGTCCATATACTCCTGGAAAATCTTCGCCGCCTCGGCATGACTGCCGGCCTGGGCCAGCTGCCCGAAGAGCAGCGGATGGCTTTCGTGCACGCCGCGGATGCGCAGCGGCAGGGGGTAGTCGTTGAACGCCGCGCTCGCCAACAGTCCGGTGGGCACGCCCACCAGGTTGGTGCTGTGCCCGCTGAAGGCGGCGACGGTCATAATGCATGAATCTGGATGGGCGCGCGCCTGCGGCCCAGCAGGCCGTCAACGCGCCGGCGCGTTTCCTCCACCGTGAGCGGTTTCACCAGCAGTCCGTCGATGCCTGTATCCCGGCAGGTCGCGACCAATGGGTCCTCTCGGCTTTCCGCCACCAGCAGGACTTTGGTAGCGGGCAGGCGCGAGCGGATGAGCCGGATCACCTCCACCCCGCGCTCCGCCACCACGTCGCTGCCCAGCAGCAGCAGGTCCGGCTTCCAGTCGATGGCCTTGTCGAACGCGGCCTCCAGGCTGGGCAGGTCATGGGTTTCGTTTTCGTCGTGCAGCATGAATTGCAGCGCCATGCGCGTGACTTCGTCGTTGGCCACCACGAACAGGCGCTTGTTGTCCACGGCCTTGGCTGTTTCCACACCGATTTGCATGGTCGGTCTCCCGGAGGTCTTGTCCACACATGACAATAGCAAGAATCGTTCCGCCGATGCGGGACACACGGGATGGCGCTTTGGCGAGGATGAGGAGCGAGCGAGCATGTGCGATGTCGTACAACATGCCCCGCCATGTACGGTTTGCGACAAACCCGAACCTCATCTCGGGATGCCCGCATCCTGAATGGGCCGCAAATCGGCTCCGCAGGCATGGCACAGGGGTTGCTTGATTCTTTACGCGACCATCAAGCGAGAAGCGAGGCCGAATGATTATTTCGCGTACCAGCCGATATGCCATCCAGGCGCTGACCTGCCTGGCCATCGAAGCAAACGGCAGGAAGGTGCTCAGCCACGACATCGCGCACAGCCTCAACGTATCGCAGCCATATTTGGCCAAGGTTCTGCAGGGCCTGTGCCGTGCCCGCCTGGTGAAGTCGTCACGCGGCCGCCGCGGCGGGTTCAGTCTCGTTAGCGGCGCCGAACACTTGAATCTGCTCGAGATCGTGCGCATGACAGACGGCCATCGCGCGGACCGTGAATGCCTGCTCGGACTCAAGGCATGTCAGGACGAAACCGCCTGCCCCATGCATGGCAAGTGGAAGGCGGTGAAAAAGGATATTCATGCCTGTCTGGGCGACATCACCGTGATGCATCTGGCCATGGCGGTGAAGAGCGGGCAATACCGGCTTGCGGATTTGCCCGAGGTTCTCGGTAGCCGCTGAGAATCCGTCCCTGCGGGGGTGAGTGGGGATTCCCCCGGCGCTTCGCGCATGCCGTTCGCCCGGAAGCTTTCGGCCCGGGGGCGCAGGCCGGCGCAGTCTGGGGCCGCCTTATCTTTCGGGCTTGTTCTCTTCTCTACAAGGGTCTTCCCCTTTGTCGCATTCACAACAAGCTCAAACGCAAGGCTTGGCACAAATTAAATCCATTAAAAACAGTCGGTTAATCGCGTTTGCAAGCGGTGGCACGCTCATTGCTCAGTGGTGGTCGTGCAGTAAATGTTTTGCCGGATCCGTATCGAGAAGAAGAAGAAAAACGGTGCGCAGCAGAATTTCGAATCGGCTGAGTACTTGCTGCCAGGGCGAATGGATTTTGAATTTTTCACTTTCAAGGAGATACACATGTCTGCTCTTAGACAAATCGCTTTTTACGGCAAGGGTGGCATCGGCAAGTCCACCACCTCGCAAAACACGCTGGCTGCGCTGGCCGACCTGGGACAGAAAATCCTCATCGTCGGCTGCGACCCCAAGGCCGACTCCACCCGTCTGATTCTGCACGCCAAGGCACAGGACACCATCCTCTCCCTGGCCGCCGAAGCCGGCAGCGTGGAAGACCTCGAACTCGAGGACGTGATGAAGATCGGCTACAAGGACATCCGTTGCGTGGAGTCCGGCGGTCCCGAACCGGGTGTGGGCTGCGCCGGCCGCGGCGTGATTACTTCCATCAACTTCCTGGAAGAGGAGGGCGCCTACGACGGCATCGACTACGTTTCCTACGACGTGCTGGGCGACGTGGTGTGCGGCGGTTTCGCCATGCCCATCCGCGAGAACAAGGCGCAGGAAATCTACATCGTCATGTCCGGCGAGATGATGGCCATGTACGCCGCCAACAACATCTCCAAGGGCATTCTGAAGTACGCCAACTCCGGCGGCGTGCGCCTGGGCGGCCTGGTGTGCAACGAGCGCCAGACCGACAAGGAGCTGGAACTGGCCGAGTCGCTGGCGAAGAAGCTCGGCACCCAGCTCATCCACTTCGTGCCGCGCGACAACGTGGTGCAGCACGCCGAGCTGCGCCGGATGACGGTGCTGGAATACGCGCCCGATTCCAAGCAGGCCGACGAGTACCGCCAGCTGGCCACCAAGATCCACAACAACGCGGGCAAGGGCGTCATCCCCACCCCCATCACCATGGACGAGCTGGAAGACCTGCTGATGGAGCACGGTGTCATGAAGCAGGTGGACGAGTCGATCGTCGGCAAGACCGCCGCCGAACTCGCGGCGGAAGCGGCCGCGGCTGCGTAAGGGTTCCCGTCGTCTTGCGCCTTGCGGCGCATGGCGACGGAGTCCACAGAGGGAAACCTCTGCCAAGGGCATCGCCGACTTCACAAAACGGTGTCATTTGCAGAGTTTTCCCGGGGAGCCGGGATGCCGGTGTTCAGTGACCACATCAAACAGGAGGGCGAAATGAGCCTCACAGTCGAAGAAGTCAAAGCCAGAAACCAGGATCTCATCAAGGAGGTGCTGGAAGTCTATCCGGATAAAACCGCCAAGCGTCGCGCCAAGCACCTGGGCACCTACGAGGAAGGCAAGCCGGATTGCGGAGTCAAGTCCAACGTCAAGTCCATCCCGGGCGTGATGACCATCCGCGGTTGCGCCTACGCCGGTTCCAAGGGCGTGGTGTGGGGTCCGATCAAGGACATGATCCACATCTCCCACGGCCCGGTCGGCTGCGGCCAGTATTCCTGGGCGGCGCGCCGCAACTACTACATCGGCACGACCGGCGTGGATACCTTCGTCACCATGCAGTTTACCTCCGACTTCCAGGAGAAGGACATCGTCTTCGGCGGCGACAAGAAGCTGGAAAAGATCATGGACGAAATCCAGGAGCTGTTCCCACTCAACAAGGGCATCACCGTGCAGTCCGAGTGCCCCATCGGCCTCATCGGCGATGACATCGAGGCGGTATCGAAGAAGAAGTCCAAGGAATACGGCGGCAAGACCATCGTTCCGGTGCGCTGCGAGGGCTTCCGCGGGGTTTCCCAGTCGCTCGGCCACCACATCGCCAACGACACCGTGCGCGACTGGGTGTTCGACAAGTCGGACAACAAGCATCCCGAGTTCGAGAGCACGCCCTACGACGTCGCCATCATCGGCGACTACAACATCGGCGGCGACGCCTGGTCCTCGCGCATCCTGCTGGAAGAAATGGGCCTGCGCGTGATCGCCCAGTGGTCCGGCGACGGCTCCATCGCCGAACTGGAGAACACGCCCAAGGCCAAGCTCAACGTGCTGCACTGCTACCGCTCGATGAACTACATCAGCCGGCACATGGAAGAGAAGTACGGTATTCCCTGGGTCGAGTACAACTTCTTCGGTCCCACCAAGATCGAGGCGTCTTTGCGCGAAATCGCCAGCCACTTCGACGACAAGATCAAGGAAGGCGCGGAGCGCGTCATCGCCAAGTACAAGCCGATGATGCAGGCCGTCATCGACAAGTACCGTCCGCGCCTGGAAGGCAAGAAGGTCATGCTGTTCGTCGGCGGCCTCAGGCCCCGCCACGTCATCGGCGCCTACGAGGATCTGGGCATGGAGGTGGTCGGCACCGGCTACGAATTCGGCCACAACGACGACTACCAGCGCACGACTCACTACGTGAAAGACGGCACGCTGATCTACGACGACGTCACCGGCTACGAGTTCGAGAAGTTCGTCGAGAAGATCCAGCCCGACCTGGTCGGCTCCGGCATCAAGGAGAAGTACGTGTTCCAGAAAATGGGCGTGCCCTTCCGCCAGATGCACAGCTGGGACTACTCGGGTCCGTACCACGGCTACGACGGCTTCGCCATCTTCGCCCGCGACATGGACATGGCCATCAACAACCCGGTGTGGGGGCTGACCAAGGCGCCCTGGAAGTGAAATGCGGGAAGGGGGAAGGGAGAAGGGGGAAGGGTGGAATGCCCGTAACCCCGATAACCAAACCCTTCACCCTTCACCCTTCACCCTTCCCTGATTTTTAGGAGTAACGAAATGACTCAGAATGTAAAGAACGTGATCGACCACTTCAATCTGTTCCGGGGCCCGGAATACGTGGAGATGTTCGAGAACAAGAAGAAGAACTTCGAATTCGCGCATCCCGCCGAGAAGGTGGAAGAGGTGCGCGAGTGGACCAAGAGCTGGGAATACCGCGAGAAAAACTTCGCCCGCGAAGCCCTGACCGTGAACCCGGCCAAGGCCTGCCAGCCGCTGGGCGCGGTGTTCGCCGCCGTCGGCTTCGAGGGCACGCTGCCCTTCGTGCACGGCTCGCAGGGCTGCGTGGCCTACTACCGCAGCCACTTCAGCCGCCACTTCAAAGAGCCTTCCTCCTGCGTGTCCTCTTCCATGACGGAAGACGCGGCGGTGTTCGGGGGACTCAACAACATGATCGACGGCCTGGCCAATGCCTACAACATGTACAAGCCCAAGATGATCGCGGTCTCCACCACCTGCATGGCGGAGGTGATCGGCGACGACCTCAACGGCTTCATCCAGAACGCCAAGAACAAGGGCAGCGTGCCCATGGACTTCGACGTGCCCTATGCCCACACCCCTGCCTTCGTCGGCAGCCACATCACCGGCTACGACAACGCCCTGCGCGGCATCGTCACCCACTTCTGGGAAGGCAGGGAGCGCACCCCCAACACCAGGATCAACTTCATCGGCGGCTTCGACGGTTACACCGTCGGCAACCTGCGCGAAATCAAGCGCATCTTCGACCTGATGGGCGTGGAGTACACCATCCTCGCCGACAACAGCGACGTGTGGGATACCCCGGCCGACGGCGAATTCCGCATGTACGACGGCGGCACCAGGCTGGAGGATGCCAAGGCGGCATTGAACGCCAAGGCCACCGTCTCCATGCAGGAGTTCTGCACCGAAAAGACCCTGGGCTACATCGCCGAAACCGGACAGGAGGTCATGGCCTTCAACCACCCCGTGGGCGTGGCGGCGACCGACAGGTTCCTGATGGAAATCGCCCACCTCACCGGCAAGCCCATCCCCGATGCGCTCACCAAGGAGCGCGGCCGCCTGGTCGACGCCATCGCCGACTCCAGCGCGCACATCCACGGCAAGAAGTTCGCCATCTACGGCGACCCCGACCTGTGCCTGGGACTTTCCGGCTTCCTGATGGAACTGGGCGCCGAGCCTGTGCACGTGCTGTCCACCAACGGCGGCAAGGAATGGGAAGCCAAGATGCAGGCGCTGTTCGACAGCTCGCCCTTCGGCAAAGGCTGCAAGGCCTACCCCGGCCGCGACCTGTGGCACATGCGTTCGCTGCTCAACACCGAGCCGGTGGACTTTCTGATCGGCAACACCTACGGCAAGTACCTGGAGCGCGACACCGGCACGCCGCTCATCAGAATTGGGTTCCCAGTGTTCGACCGCCACCACCACCACCGCTATCCGGTGTGGGGCTACCAGGGCGCGATGAACGTGCTGGTCTGGATACTCGACAAGATCTTCGACGAGATGGACAAGAACACCATCGTCCCGGCGAAGACCGACTACAGCTACGACATCATTCGCTGAGGCAGTGAAGGGGGAAGGGGGAAGGGTGCAACCCGGACCTTTTCACCCGACCCAGCACGAAAGGAACTTGAATGGCAAACATCACATTTTCATCGCCGGCGATGTCCAAGGACCTCACGGTGTACGCCGCGGCCGGCGCGACGCTGCTGTCGGTGGCGCAGAAGAACAAGGTGCCGCTGCACTTCGAGTGCGAGAATGGCGAGTGCGGCTCCTGCGCGGTGCAGGTCGACGTGCTCTCGGGCAAGCAGCCGCTGGCGACGCATCTGACCGAGAAGGAAAAGGTGGCATTGAAACTGGCCGGCAAGATCAGCAAGGAACAGATCGCCGATGCCGAGCTGAAGGACATCCCGCCGCCCTGGCGGCTGGCCTGCCAGTTCATCGTGCGCGACGAGGAAATCGTCGTCCGCTTCTGAGCGGTCGAACAACAGTAGTGGTATAGCGGGGCAAAGTCATGGATGCGCTGTCGAAAAAAGTTCAGGAAGTCTTCGACGAACCCGCCTGCGGCAAGAACCAGGCGAAGTCCGAGAAGGACCGCAAGAAGGGCTGCACCAAGCAGCTCGCGCCCGGTGCGGCGGCCGGCGGCTGCGCCTTCGACGGCGCCAAGATCGCGCTGCAGCCCATCACCGACGTGGCCCACCTGGTGCACGGGCCCATCGCCTGCGAGGGCAATTCCTGGGACAACCGCGGCGCCAAGTCTTCGGGCTCGCGGCTCTATCGCACCGGCTTCACCACCGACATCAACGAACTCGACGTGGTCTACGGCGGCGAAAAGCGCCTGTTCAAGTCGGTGAAGGAGATCATCGAGAAATACGATCCGCCCGCCATCTTCGTTTACCAGACCTGCGTCACCGCGCTGATCGGCGATGACATCGAGGCGGTGTGCAAGGCCGCGACAGCCAAGTTCGGCAAGCCGGTGATCCCGGTCAACGCCCCCGGCTTCGTCGGCAACAAGAACCTGGGAAACAAGCTCGCCGGCGAAGCGCTGCTGGATTACGTCATCGGCACCGAAGAGCCCGAGTACACCACGCCCTACGACATCAATATCATCGGCGAGTACAACCTCGCCGGTGAACTTTGGCAGGTGAAGCCATTGCTGGACGAGATGGGCGTGCGCATCCTGTCCTGCATCTCCGGCGACGCCAAGTACAAGGAAGTCGCCTGCAGCCATCGCGCCAGGGCGGCGATGATGGTCTGCTCCAAGGCCATGATCAACATCGCGCGCAAGATGGAAGAGCGCTACTCGATTCCCTATTTCGAGGGCTCGTTCTACGGCATTTCCGACATGAGCGACAGCTTGCGCAACATCGCCAGGCTGCTGGTGGAGAAAGGCGCGCCGGCGGACTTGATGGATCGCACCGAAGCCATCATCAAGCGCGAGGAAGCCGCTTTCTGGCAGGCGATGGAACCCTACAAGGAGCGACTCAAGGGCGTGAAGGTGCTGCTCATCACCGGCGGCGTGAAGTCGTGGTCGGTGGTGTCCGCGCTGCAGGAGGTCGGCATGGAGATCGTCGGCACCAGCGTGAAGAAATCCACCCTGGAAGACAAGCAGAAGATCAAGGAACTCATGGGCGAGGACGCCCACATGATCGACGACATGACCCCGCGCGAGATGTACAAAATGCTCAAGGACGCGCAGGCCGACATCATGCTCTCCGGCGGCCGCTCCCAGTTCGTCGCGTTGAAGGCCAAGATGCCCTGGCTCGACATCAACCAGGAGCGCCACCACGCCTACGCCGGCTACAGCGGCATGGTGACGCTGGTGCGTGAGATCGACAAGGCGCTGTACAACCCGATGTGGGAGCAGGTGCGCAAGCCCGCACCGTGGGATACGCCTGTAGGAGCGGCGTCCACGCCGCGATTGACGGCTGATCGCGCCTTGGAAGGCACTCCTACAGCCCATCCACTCGCGGCTTAGGAAAATTCATGGCAAACGTCACCCACGTCAAGAAATCCTGCGCGGTGAATCCGCTCAAGATGAGCGCGCCCATCGGCGCGGCGCTGGCCTTCATGGGCCTGGACAACTGCATGCCCACGCTGCATGGCTCGCAGGGCTGCACGGCATTCGGCCTGGTGCTGTTCGTGCGCCACTTCAAGGAAGCGGTGCCGATGCAGACCACGGCCATGAACGAGGCCACCACCATCATGGGCGGCATGGACAACGTCGAGCAGGCCATTCTCAACATCCACAAGCGCGCCCAGCCTTCCATCATCGGCATCGCATCGACCGGTTTGACGGAAACCAAGGGTGACGACGTGGACGGCTATCTCGAAATCATCCGCAGGAAGCATCCCGAACTGGCCGAGCTCGCGGTGGTGTATGTCTCCACGCCTGACTACGTCGGCGCCTTCCAGGACGGCTGGGCCAAGGCGGTGGCCAAGCTGGTGAAGGAACTCGCCGAGCCCGGCCCGAAAATCGCCGGCCAGGTCAACGTGCTCGCCGGCAGCCAGCTCACCCCCGGCGACATCGAGGAAATCCGCGAAATTTTCGAAGCCTTCGGCATGAAGCCCATCATCCTGCCCGATCTGTCCGGCTCCATGGACGGCCACGTGCCGGACAACTTCAGCCCGACCACCCTGGGCGGCACCACGCTGACCGAACTGCGCATCACCGGCGCCTCCGAATTCACCGTCGCCATCGGCGAGCACATGCGCGACGCGGCGCAGGTGCTCAAGAACAAGTGCGGCGTGCCGTTCGAAGTGCTGGAAACCCTGACCGGACTCGATGCCTGCGATCGCCTGATGAGCCTTCTCACGGAAAAATCCGGCCGCCCCGCACCCAACAAATACCGCCGCCAGCGCAGCCAGCTGGTGGACGCCATGCTCGACGCGCACTTTTACACCGGCGGCAAGAAGATCGCCATCGGCGCCGAGCCGGACCTCTTGTGGGGAGTGGGCAATCTGCTTGCCGGCATGGGCGCGGAACTCGCTGCCGTGGTGACCACCACGGCTTCGCCGCTGCTGGAAAAACTGCCGGCGCAGGAAGTGCTGATCGGCGACCTGGAAGACCTGGAAAACCGCGCGCAGGATTGCGATCTGTTGATTACGCATTCGCACGGCCGCCAGATGGCAAAGCGCCTGGACATTCCCTTCCTGCGCCTAGGGCTCCCCATGTTCGACCGCCTGGGCGCGGCGCACCAGGTGACGGCGGGCTACCGCGGCACGCGCGACCTGCTGTTCGGGATCGCCAACATCTTCATGGCCGAGGCGCACGAGCCCTTGCCGGACGACTGGAGAAATACGGATTCCGAGGGAGCGTCATGTGGAAGTTGTACGTCGGCTGCGGCTCATTGAGCGCGGCACTGGTGAAAGTTCATTGAACGGAGGTCATATGAAAGTCGCATTCTGCACACAGGACATGAAGCGGGTCGACGCCCACTTCGGCTGGGCGAAGAACATCGCCATCTACGATGTGGGGGCGGACGACAGCCGCTTCGTCGAGGCAATCCAGTTCGACGGTGACCTTATGGAAGACGGCAACGAGGACAAGCTCGCGCCCAAGCTGGAAGCGATCAAGGACTGCGCGATTCTCTACGTGGCCGCGATCGGCGGTTCCGGCGCAGCGCGCGTGGTGGCCAGCAACATCCATCCCATCAAGGTGCAGCAGCCGGAAGCCATCGACGAGATTCTGGTCAAGCTGCAGGGGGTGCTGAAAGGCACGCCGCCGCCGTGGCTGCGCAAGGCCATCCAGAAAGGCCGGGAAAAAAGTTTCGATTTCGAGGAAGAAGAGGTTTGACCATGGGCAATGCTGAAGCCGCAATCGTCGCCGCCGACCCGATGGAGTCGGTGTTCGTCAAGGAACTGATCAAGCAATGGCGCGCCCAGGACGCGCACGGCGCCTGGGAAGGCAAGAGCGACGCACAACTGCTTGCACCCTACATCATCACCAGGGAGCAGCGCCGCGAGATGCCCATCATCGGCGATCCCGACCCGGAAACCCTGTGGCGGCTGGAGCTCTACTACAACGCCATTGGCCTCGCCATCGAGCGCGCCACGGGGGTCATGGTTTCGCCCATGCTGAAAATGCACCACGAAGGCTTCGGCCGCATGGTGCTGCTGGCGGGGCGCCTGGTCGTGGTCAACAAGCAGTTGCGCGACGTGCACCGCTTCGGATTTGAAAGTATGGAAAAGCTTGCCGAGGAAGGCGAGAAGCAGGTTGCCGCGGGGATCGCGATGATCAATCAGTTCCCCGATGCAGCCAAGTATGGTTGAGGAAAGTGAGGAGAGAGGAGTGAGGCGTAAAGGCCAGATACTCCTCACGCCTGACGCCTCACCCCTTACCGCCCGCGTAGCGGGCCAGAAAGGAGCAAATCATGGCTATCGTTCTCGAACGTGGAATGGAAGTCGACGTACCCCATTGGATCGACCAGATCGAAGATGAAGAGACCGGGCGATATTTCGCCGAGTCGCTGAAGAAAATCAAAGGGAATGTGGAAATGGAAGACAAGGAAGCCCTCAAAGCCGAGGTGAAGAAACTCAACGCCCGTGCCATGGAAGCGCGCATGGCCCTGCACGACCTCTCCGAGGAACTGCCCGCCGGGCTGGAAAAGGTCATGGAAGTGGCACAGGCCGCAGTCACCGCCTTCCGGGATCTGGACGAGGCACGCAAAAAGCTGGCCGCCGCCGGCAACTGAGGAGAAGGTCATGGCCGATTTCGTCACCGTCACCATGCCCGACGGGCGCAGCTGGACGCCCAAATTCGTCGGCGAGATCAACCAGGAGAAGTGCATCGGCTGCGGCCGCTGTTTCCGGGTGTGCGGGCGCGATGTGCTGCAGCTCGTCGGTGTCACCGAGGATGGCGAATTCATTCCAGTCCAGCTCGGCGCAGACGACGATGACGACGAGGAGGAATACGAGCGCAAGGTCATGACCATCGCCAACCAGATGAACTGCGTGGGCTGCGAGGCCTGCTCCAAGATCTGCCCGAAGGACTGTTACACGCACGCGCCGATGAGCGCAGAGTGAGCAGGGGGCGAGCATGGACGGACGAATCGAACTCAGCCACGAACAACTGATGGCCTACGCCAGCCGTGCCGACGACATCTTCACCCAGGCCTTCGCCAGCACGGTGCAGAACATCTCCAGCCACGGCGGATTGTCGGCCAAGGCCTTCGGCCTGAGCGAAAACCAGTTCAACTGCCTGCTCGACCGCTACTTTCCCGGCGCACGGCGCGAGCTGGTGGTGCTGGCCGAAATCTGCAACGAGGACACGCCGTGCCCAAGCTTCCGCGAGGACGAAATCCAGGATCTGGTTGCGCTGCTGATGGAACACCGCGCGCGCGACTGCGAGGAAACCACCTGGCTCGCCTATGCGCTCGCCATGGGCTGCATGGGCGGAAACCACCTGTGGCAGGACATGGGTCTTGCCGACCGCCAGGCGCTCTCCGACCTGCTCCGTCAGAACTTCACCGCGCTGTTCGAGAAGAACAGCGGCAACATGAAATGGAAGAAATTCTTCTACAAACAGTTGTGCGAGCGCGCCCAGGTCAACCTGTGCAAGGCCCCGAGCTGCCAGGTGTGCGACGACTACAAGAAATGTTTCGGGCCGGAAACCTCGGAGGATGCGGGAGAGCCGGTGGCGGAGGGTGCGACTTAGCCCGCCCCTTTTTTTGCCAACCGTTATGTCGTATATAGTAATAACGCTTTGGAAAGCTTGCCAAGGCCAAGGAGATACTGATGAAGCCCGCTATCGACGATCCGAAAACCGTTCCGTTTTCGATCCCGCGCGGACGCCGCTGGGACCATCTCGACCTGCTCGAGCGCATCGACGCCAGCGGCTCGATCTCGGCCGCGGCCCAGGCCATGGGCATGAGCTACAAGGCGGCGTGGCAGGCCGTGGAGTCGATGAACAACCTTTCCGAGCAGCCCCTGGTGGCGCGCCAGGCCGGCGGCCAGCACGGCGGCGGCACCCGCCTCACTGAATACGGGCGCCGTGTCGTGGCTGCCTACCACGGCCTGGAAAAGGAACGCCGGCGCGTGCTGGCGCAACTCAACCAGGTCATGGGCGATTTTGAACAGTATTACCGTGTGATCAGGAGATTCGACATGCAGACCAGCGCGCGCAACCAGTTCCTCGGCAGGGTGAAGACGGTGAAGAAGGGTGCCGTCAACGCCGAGGTCATCCTCGACATCGGCGGCGGTGACGAACTCGCTGCCATCATCACCAACGACAGCGTCGACCACCTAGAACTCGGTCCCGGCGTCGAGGCCTACGCCCTGATCAAGGCACCGTGGGTGATCCTGACCACCGACGACGGCCTCAAGACCAGCGCCCGCAATCGCCTGTGCGGCGTCGTGGTGCGCTGCCAGGAGGGGGCGGTGAATGCCGAGGTGGTCATCGAACTGCCCGGCGGCAAGCTCGTTACCGCCATCGTCACCAACGACAGCATCCATTCCCTCGGACTTGAAATCGGCTCGCGCGCCTGCGCCCTGATCAAGGCCTCTCACATCATTTTGGCGGTCAACGCCTGACAGCCCCGAAAGGAACCATGATGAAACACCTGCTGAAATTTTTCTTCTTCTCCCTGGCCGCAAACCTTGCCTTGGCCGACGAAGTCCAGGTCGCCGTCGCCGCCAATTTCACCGCGCCGATGAAGGCCATCGCCGCCGATTTCGAGAAGGACACCGGCCACAAGGCAAGGCTCGCCTTCGGCTCCACCGGCAAGTTCTACGCCCAGATCAAAAACGGCGCACCGTTCCAGGTGTTCCTGGCCGCCGACGACACGACCCCCGCCAGGCTGGAGAAGGAAGGCATGACCGTACCGGGCAGCCGCTTCACCTACGCCGTCGGTACCCTGGTCCTGTGGTCGGCCAAGCCGGGCTTCGTCGACGCCAGGGGCGAGGTACTGAAGAAGGGCGACTTCGCGCACCTGGCCCTGGCCAATCCCAAGGTGGCCCCATACGGCGCCGCCGCGGTCGAGGTCATGGAGAAATTGGGCGTGCTGGAAAGTCTCAAGCCCAGGTTCGTCCTGGGCGAGAACATCGCCCAGACCCAGCAGTTCGTCGTCACAGGCAATGCCGAACTGGGCTTCGTCGCCCTTTCCCAGGTGATGAAGAATGGCAAGGTCGGCGAAGGCTCCGCCTGGGTGGTGCCGGCCAAGCTGCACACGCCCATCCGCCAAGATGCCGTGATCCTGGCTTCCGGCCGCGGCAATGCCGCTGCCGAGGCGCTGATGAAATATCTGAAATCGGCCAGGGCCGCCGCGATCATCAAGTCCTACGGCTACGCGCTCTAGGAGGAAGCTTCTATTCGCCGGCCCAAATCTGCGCTGTCAACCCTACGGCTACGCGCTCTAGGAGGAAGCCGATGCTCAGCGACGCCAACCTGGCCGCGATCCTGCTGACCCTGAAGCTGGCCACGCTGGTCACGGTGATCCTGCTGCTGGTCGGCACGCCCATCGCCTGGTGGCTGGCCCGCACCCGCTCCTGGTGGAAGGGACCGATCAGCGCGGTGGTGGCCCTGCCCATCGTGCTGCCGCCGTCCGTGCTCGGCTTCTACCTGCTCGTCGCCATGGGGCCGAACGGACCGGTCGGCCGGCTCACCCAGGCCCTGGGCCTGGGTACCTTGCCGTTCACCTTTGCCGGGTTGGTGGTGGCCTCGGTGTTCTATTCCCTGCCCTTCGTGGTGCAGCCGATCCAGAACGCCTTCGAGGCCATGGGCGAGCGCCCCCTGGAGGTGGCAGCCAGCTTGCGCGCCGGGCCGCTGGATCGCTTCTTCACCGTCGCCGTGCCCTTGTCCAGCCCCGGTTTTCTCACCGCCGGGGTACTGGGCTTTGCCCACACTGTGGGCGAATTCGGGGTGGTGCTGATGATCGGCGGCAACATCCCCGGTGTCACCCGCGTCGTATCGGTGCAGATCTACGATTACGTCGAGGCGTTCGAATACGCCGATGCCCATATCCTGTCGGGCATCATGCTGGCGTTCTCCTTCACGGTCCTGCTGGCCATGTACCTGCTCAACCCGACCCGGACGCACAAATGATCCGGGCCCGATTCAAGCTCGCCTTTCCCGAGTTCGCGCTCGACGTCGATCTCGACCTGCCCGGCCGCGGCGTTGTCGCCCTGTTTGGCCACTCCGGCTCGGGCAAGACTACCTTGCTGCGTGCCATCGCCGGTTTGGAAAAAGTCCCCCGCGGTTTTCTCGAAGTGAACGGCTCGGTCTGGCAGGACGCGGCGACTTTTCTTCCTGTCCACAAACGTCCATTGGGCTTCGTATTCCAGGAAGCCAGCCTGTTCCCGCATCTTTCCGTGCGCGCCAATCTCGCATACGGCATGCGCCGCGTGCCGGCGGCAAGCCGCAAGGTGTCGCTCGATCACGCCGTGGAACTGCTCGGCATCGGCCCGCTGCTCGACCGCATGCCCGGGCGCCTTTCCGGCGGCGAGCGCCAGCGTGTGGCCATCGCCCGCGCGCTTGCCGTAAGCCCCGCCATCCTGCTCATGGACGAGCCGCTCGCCGCGCTCGACCTCGCGCGCAAGCAGGAAATCCTGCCCTACCTTGAGCGCCTGCACGAAGAACTGGAAATCCCGCTTGTCTATGTATCCCACGCCCCGGACGAAGTCGCGCGCCTGGCCGACACCCTCGTGGCGATGGAGCAAGGCAGGGTGGTGGCGCAAGGCCCGCTGCTCGAAACCCTGGCCCGCCTCGACCTGCCGATCCGGCTGGGCGAAGACGCCGGCGTGGTGCTGGAAGGCGAAATCGCCGAACTCGACGCCGACTGGCACCTCGCCCGCATCGCCTTCGCCGGCGGCGGCCTGTGGGTGCGCGAAAGCGGCCTCGCCGTCGGACGACAGGTAAGAGTGCGCATCCTCGCGCGCGACATCAGCATCGCCCTCACCCCCCAGGCCGACAACAGCATCCTCAACGTCATCCCCGCCACCGTCGAACAACTCGCCGACGAAACCCACCCCGCGCTCGCGCTGGTGAAACTCGACGCCGGCGGCGCCCCGCTGGTCGCGCGCATCACCCGCCGCTCGGCGGCGAAGCTGCAACTGCAGCCGGGCATGAAGGTGTGGGCGCAGATCAAGGCGGTGGCCTTGGTGGGATAAATGCATATATTTGTGTCGTATATCCGACATTATCTAGATAATGCCGGTTATAAGGCGCATTGTTGACCATTGCAGGTTCAGCGCATAATATGGCTTATATCCGACATTAAGCCGTTTGTGCAGGAATCGAGCCACATATGAGAAAAGCGCAAAACATCACCATGCCCCCGCATCTCGTTCAGGGGCTCAAGGGCATGGGCGAGCAGATCGCCCGCATGCGCAAGGCGCGCCGCCTGCTGCAGGCGGTGCTGGCCGACGCCGGTTGGAGAACGATGGCCGAAGGCGAGAGCGATGCGCGGGACGAAGTCTGGGACGCGTATCGCACGACATTGGCGGATTACGCGGAGCGGGAAATCTTTGCCATGCCGGC
>JBFMCR010000011.1:0-55377 GCA_040754425.1 Pseudomonadota bacterium
GGCTGGATCAGGGTTGCCCCCATTGTCCAAAATTCCCCACTGCTGCCTCCCGTAGGAGTCTGGGCCGTGTCTCAGTCCCAGTGTGGCGGATCATCCTCTCAGACCCGCTACTGATCGTCGCCTTGGTGAGCCTTTACCCCACCAACTAGCTAATCAGACATCGGCCGCTCCAATCGCGCAAGGTCTTGCGATCCCCTGCTTTCTCCCGTAGGACGTATGCGGTATTAGCTACGCTTTCGCGTAGTTATCCCCCACGACTGGGTACGTTCCGATGCATTACTCACCCGTTCGCCGCTCGCCATCAGACCGAAGTCCATGCTGCCGCCCGACTTGCATGTGTAAAGCATTCCGCCAGCGTTCAATCTGAGCCAGGATCAAACTCTTCAGTTCAATACCTGTGTCGATTCTTTCGAATCTGTCGCTCAACTCAATGAATCATTGACATTAATCAATTACTTCTTCAAGTGTGAGCATCTTCAATTAATTTCCCAGCTAGACTTCCCAGATTTACATCCAGTACACCCAGCCAGGCAACCAAGATACCCACACCTATCGGCTGTTAAATTTTTAAAGAGCAATGCGCTTGCGCGACTTTTTAAATCCTGCTGGTTGCGGGGGCAGGATTTGAACCTACGACCTTCGGGTTATGAGCCCGACGAGCTACCGGACTGCTCCACCCCGCGTCCGAAGAAGCGAGACTATAGCAAGGATCTGGAAACCGTGTCAACAAGATGCGGTGCTTAATTTAAGCTGCCGGCTTGCCGTCCCTCTCCTGTTGCCCGAATAATGAGCACATCAATTAATCCGACTCCCCAAAGGTACCAGATGTTCCCAGCTTTCAGTCTAGCCCGTCTGCCACGCATCATTTTCGGCCACGGCGTGCGCGCACAACTGCCCCACCTAATCTCGGCATACGGAAAACGTGCGCTGGTAGTTACCGGCGCCCGTCATTTCCAGTCTAGTCCGCACTGGACGGAAATACAGGCCGGGCTCAAGGCGGCCGGCATTGCCTGGGAAATGCTGAGCGTGGACGGTGAGCCTTCGCCCGCCTTTGTAGACAAGGCCGTGCGCAGCTACCGCAATAGTGGCTTTGGCAGCGTGGTTGGCCTGGGCGGCGGGAGCGCGCTGGACGCCGCCAAGGCCATCGCTGGCCTGCTGAAGCCCGGCAATTCTGTCATGGACCATCTGGAAGGCGTGGGTCCGGAACTCCCTTACCGGGGTCCCGCCACTCCCTTTATCGCCGTGCCTACCACCGCTGGCACCGGCTCGGAGGCCACCAAGAACGCGGTGCTCTCGATCCATGGTCCGGACGGATTCAAGAAATCCTTCCGCGACGAAAAACTGGTAGCAGAAATCGCGCTCGTGGACCCGGATCTTCTGTCCACCTGTCCGCCGCACATCATCGCCGCCAACGGCATGGACGCCTTTACCCAGTTGCTCGAATCCTATGTCTCCAGCAAGGCCAACCGTTTTACCGATGCGCTGGCCTGGTCAGGCATGAAGGCCGTGCGCAATGGCCTGCTCGATTGGTACAAAAACGGCCCCGAGGCGCATGACGCCCAAGCGGGCATGGCATACGCGGCCCTGCTCTCCGGCATCACGCTGGCTCAAGTCGGCCTGGGTTCGGTGCACGGACTGGCCTCGCCGCTCGGGGCCTTCTTCCCCATTCCGCACGGCGTGGTATGCGGCACCTTGGTCGCGGAAGCCACCGCCGTGAATATCCGCGCGCTGCAAGCGCGTGCGGAAAACCGTGAAAGCCTGCTGAAATACGCACAGGCAGGTCGCATGCTGGCACACGATGTTCACCTAAGCGATGAGGAAGCGCTTGAGCGCCTCGTCGAGATACTGTACGACTGGACTGCCCAGATGCAATTGCCACGCCTGTCTGCATTGGGCGTCACTCCTGCCGACATCCCCAGAATCGTCAGCAACAGCCGCGGCAGCAGCATGAAAACGAATCCCGTTACGCTGACCGATGCCGAAATCGGAGAAATACTTGCCAAGCGCATTTAAGGCTTGCGCGTTAGCGGCCGATATATTCATCACTGCTGCATGGAGGATGTGTGATGAACGGCGCCGGCCTGGTGTTTCTGGCAATTCTTTCGCTGATTTTCGTTTATGCGATATTTACCTACAACCGCCTGGTTGGGCTCAAGCACGGCGTTGCCAAGGCCTGGTCGAATATCGATGTTTTGCTGAAGCAGCGCCACGACGAACTGCCCAAGCTGGTTGAAGCCTGCAGGCAATACATGAAGTTCGAACAGGACACACTGGAAAAAGTCATGCAGGCGCGTAGCCGGGTTTCACAAGCCCGCGAGAGCCATGACATCAAGGCGCTGGGCGAAGCCGAGGGCGCTTTGCGCATGGGACTTGAGCACCTGTTTGCTGTTGCCGAGGCCTACCCCGAACTCAAAGCCAACGAAACCTTCGCGCATCTGCAAGCCCGCATTACCGGACTGGAAGAAGCCATTGCCGACCGGCGCGAGTTCTACAACGACAGCGTGAACCTCAACAACGTCGCCATCGAGCGTTTCCCGGATGTCATCATCGCGCAGTTGACGGGATTCGGCCCCCATCGCCTGCTGAAATTCACTTCCCGGGAAACTGCCGACGTCAGCATCACCAGCATGTTCAAAAGGTAGGCCATGCTTGCCGGCTGGCGGCATGGCGTCTGCAAGAATGGGAATCGGCGCGCAAGGCCGCCCGGACCGAAGTCGCAATCGAGCATCGCAGGGACAGCGCAAAGCCCGGCACCCATTTGCCGAGAAAGCCTGCTGGTCGTCTGTATCCGGATCGCCAGTCGCAGTCCCGAAAACCGGCTTCGCGCTACCGCTTCTGGGCATGGATGCATCTCGGGCTCGTCTTTCTCGCTTGCATCGCCGTTGCCGGCTTGCTGTAGAATTTGTCAACGCATCGCTGCGTCAGTTTCTATAGTGTCAGAAGGAGGCAAGCACTATGAGCTCACAAACCATCCCCGAAACGCCGCCCGAGTATGACCATACTCGCATCATCGAAAGACCGGATGGCTTCTACTGGCTGGACAAGGACACCAATGCGGAATACGGGCCGTTCGAAACCCTGATTGCCGCGGTCGAGGACATGGAATACCAGGCCGACAGCGATTATGAGCCGGTCGAGTCGCTGCAGGAAGCGGAAGACGAACTGGGCATTTCCGACTGGATCGACCCGGATACCGGGTTGCCGGCAGAAGAGGCTTCCCCCCATCTGAACGACCAGTAGGCCCGGGAGGATTCGACCGGGAGGATCGATGTTCCCGCTCCGATCAGGGCATGGACTCGAACTCGACAAAGGCACGATTCATATTGGCACGGTGCAGATCGGTGTAGTTCTGCAGATGCATGAAGGCAGGCAACTCCATATAGCGGTCCAGCACTTCGCTCATCGGCTCCATCGCCATTGCCGCCGCCCCCACCTTGCCCGCGAGGAATTCGTAGTAATCCCCTGTTTCGCGCCGCGCCTGGGCAAGGTCGCACACGCGGCCGTGGCCCGGCACGATATGTCTTGGCTTCAGCCCCTCCAGCGCCCTGAAGGCCTGCTGTCCATTTTTTACGCTTGACCATGGCAGCACGCCCAGCAGACGATCGACGTAGACGAGGTCGCCGCTGAATACCACTTTCTGCCTGGGCAACCAGACCCATGCATCGCCCGGAAAGTGCGCATTGGTATAAGCCAATTCCAGCACCACGCCGCCCAGCTCCAGCGTGGCGGCACCGCCTGCCAGCACTCCCGGAGCAGGCAACGGCCGCGTGCCTTGCATGCGCTCGCCGAGGAAGCGCCTCAGGGTTTCCATGTGCAGGGCGGCATATTCGGCCTGTGTTGACGACGTGCGTGCCAGCGCGATGACTTCCGCGCCCCTTGCGGCGAAGTAATCATTGCCCAGCCAGCGATGATCCTGGCTGCCGGTATTGATGACCCAGCGCACAGGTTTCGTGGTCACCTTGAAAATGGCCGACTCCAGTTTCTGCGCGCCCAGGCTGCTTGCCCCAGAATCGATCAGGATCACGCCCGCGGGGGTGACGACGAATCCGAAGTTGGCATTGAGGCCGTCGTTTTCCGCGCTGCGCTGGCCCAGCGGGCCGATGACGGCGTAGACGTTTTCGACGACCTTTTCCGCCTTGGGCTCGAAGGCCTGGGCAGTCAATGTCGACAGGGACAACAGCAACAGAGCGGCAACTCGTTTTAGCATCATAGGACCTCAATGATTGACCTGTCCCGCTTCATACCAGTTTTTGCTGCGATTGACGAATTTGACCACCAGCAGCATCGCCGGCACCTCGATCAGCACGCCGACCACGGTGGCGAGAGCCGCACCCGACTGGAAGCCGAACAGGGTGATCGCGGCCGCGACCGCGAGTTCGAAGAAATTGGAGGCGCCGATCAGCGCAGACGGGCAGGCCACGCTGTGCTTCTCGCCCGCCTTGCGGTTGAGCCAGTACGCCAGGCCGGAGTTGAAGAACACCTGGATCAGGATGGGTACGGCCAGGAGTGCGATGATGAGCGGCTGATCGATGATCTGCTCGCCCTGGAAAGCGAACAGCAACACCAGGGTCGCCAAAAGCGCCAGAACGGAAAAATGGCCGAGTGTGGCGAGCGTCGCATCGAATGCCGCCTGGCCGCGCTTTAGCAAGACCTTGCGCCAGATCTGGGCCAGGATCACCGGAATCGCGATGTACATTACCACGGAAGCAAACAGCGTGGCCCACGGCACCACGATGGCCGACAGCCCCAAGAGCAGGCCGACGATGGGTGCGAAAGCGAAGATCATGATGGCGTCGTTGAGCGCCACCTGCGACAGCGTGAAATACGGATCGCCTCCGGTAAGCCGGCTCCACACGAACACCATCGCCGTGCAGGGCGCCGCCGCCAGCAGGATGAGGCCGGCAACGTAGCTGTCGAGCTGTTCTGCGGGCAACCAGGGCGCGAACAGATGGCGAATGAACAGCCACGCCAGCAATGCCATGGAAAAGGGCTTCACCGCCCAGTTCACGAACAGGGTGATGCCGATGCCCTTCCAGTGCGACTTCACCTGGTGCAGGGCACCGAAGTCGATCTTCATCAGCATGGGAATGATCATCACCCAGATGAGCAGGCCGACGGGGATGTTTACTTGTGCCACTTCCATGCGCCCCAGGGCTTGGAATGGCGCCGGCAGCAGCTGGCCGAGCACGACGCCGGCTACAATGCACAGCGCCACCCACAGCGTGAGCCAGCGCTCGAACACGCTCATCGGCGCGCCAGCAGCCGCTTTGGCGGTCACTTCACATTGCGCGCTCATGACGTTTTTCCTATTTCCCTGACGGCTTCTTGCAGTCTCATGCGATCCGGCTTCCCGAGGGGCAAGCTGACGAACACGGAAATACGGCGCTGCAGCCGATTCATGGCCTCCTCCTGCGCAATTCGAATTCGACGGTTGAAATCAGATGCCCAGCTTCTCGGCTACTGCCGCGACCAGGCGCTTGCGGATGTCGTCGCGCACGGCGATGAAGCTTTCCAGCGGCTCGCCGTGCGGGTCATGGAAAGGCAGATGGATGCCGGGCACCGGCTTGGGAAACACCGGACAGGTTTCCCTGGCGTTGTCGCATACGGTCACCACCAGATCGAAGTCCTCGTTCATCACGGCATCGACATCCTTCGGGTACAAGCCGTCGGCATTCAGCCCGGCGAGCTTGAGCGCTTCAATCGCGCCGTCCGCCACCTTGGGTTGCGGCCTGGTGCCGGCGGACAGCGCGCGCACCTTGTCACCCAGATCGTGGTTGAGTATCACTTCGGCCATTTGCGAGCGGCAGGAATTGCCGGTGCACAGGATCAATACGGTTTTTTTGGGTATGGTTGATTGCTTCATTCGCAGCCCGGGAATTTCTGCTTGAGTTGCGCCAGCGAAACCTGAGCCGGCATAGGCGCGCAACAGGCACTGCCCTGCGCCGCCTTTTCGGTGCCGAATACAGGCACGCGGCCCAGGGTATGGAAGTTTTCCCAGGCGATGCCGGCAGGGTCCATGGTCCAGTACTTGTCGGATTCCGCGTAGCAGCAAGCCGTCCCCTTCTGTTCCACCACAGGACCGGCGGCTGCTTCGACGCGACGATGCAGCACTTCCAGTTCTTCCTCGTTTTCAGCCTGGAAACCCAGGTGGTCGAGGCCCGTCTTGCCGGCGCGCGTGGATACGGCGAAGTTCAGACGCGGCTCATCCAGCATCCATTTCGCGTAATCGCTCTCCACCACGGTCGGCTCGGCATCGAACAGTCTGGAATAGAAAGCCACTGCGGACGGGATGTCGATAACGCCTACATGCACATGAAATCTTTTCATTTTTTCACTCCTGTTTTGCACACATCGACTGGCAGGCATGGCTCGCCCTGGCAACAGTTCGCGGTGAGATAGGCCAGCAAGTCGTTCATGACGGTGTAATTGGCCTGGTAATAGACGAACCTGCCCTCGTGTCGGTTTGACACCAGGCCGGCGTTCGCCAGTTCCTTGAGGTGAAACGACAGTGTCGGCGCGGCGATCTGCATGGCGTTGTTGATCTCACCCACAGACAGGCCCGACGTGCCAGCCTGCACCAGCAGGCGAAATATGCCCAGACGGGTTTCGTGCGCCAGCGATGACAAAGCCTTGACGGCCTCATATATTTCCATATTTTGGTAATTATAGAAATATAATTTTAGCTGTCAAGCGCTTTGTCGCAAGTGCGGATTCAAAGCCAGACCATCAAGCCGGTTTCAAATGGATGGGTAAGCAGTTCGTTCCAGGGGTAGATGCGCACGCGGTAATCGAGCTTGCCGCACATCTCGGGCGTGATATCCAGCTCATACAGGGTGGTGCCGTCCGCCAGTGTTTGCTTGCTTTCCATGCACAGGGAGCTGCGATTGCCGGCTGCGTTGCCGGGGCGATGCAGCAACACTTCTACGCGCACATCGTCAGGCCCCAGCCCGTCGAGATTGGCCGCGACCTTCAAGGTAAAGCCTTCACCGTAGACGATGGTTTTCTTGGGCGTATCCATGCGACGCAGTGACACGCCGGGCCAGTGTGAGCGCACTCTCGCCTTCCATGCCGCGAGGCTTTTGGCCGACGCATAGTGATCCTCGCGAAACTTGCGGCCATTCTCGCTCGCGGGCAGGTAAAACTTCTGCACGTATTCCCCCACCATGCGCGCCGAGTTGAAGCGCGGCAACAAGGTGGCGATCGAGTGCTTGGCCATTTTCACCCAGCCCTCCGAATATCCCATGCCGTTGCGCTTGTAATAAAGCGGGATGATCTGGTCCTGCAACAACTCATAAAGCGTGAGGCTGTCCTCGGCGTTGCGGCGCGCGTCGTCGAAGTGCACCGGCGCGGGCTTGATGGCCCAGCCGTTTTCGCCGTCCCAACCTTCGCCCCACCAGCCATCCAGCACCGACAGGTTGAGCGTCCCGTTCATGGCCGCCTTCATGCCCGACGTCCCCGAGGCTTCCAGCGGATAGATCGGGTTGTTCAGCCAGACATCGACGCCGGCAACGAGCCGACGCGCCAAGCCCATGTCATAGCCCTCGATCAGCAACAGCCTGCCCTCCAGCTCCGGCAGATGCGAAAGCTCGTGAATGCGGCGGATGAGTTCCTGTCCAGGTTGATCGGCAGGGTGCGCCTTGCCGGCAAACAGAAAAAGCACGGACCTGTCTTCGTCGGCAACGATGCGCTTTAGCCACTCGAGGTTTTCGAATAGGAGGGTGGCGCGCTTGTAGGTGGCAAAACGGCGCGCAAAGCCGACTGTCAATACCTTGGGATCGAGCGGATTGGCCAGTTTCAGCAATCTTTCCAGGTGCGCCTGCGAGCCATGGTTGCGCGCATGCTGAATGGCATAGCGCTGTTGCAGGGTAAAGAACAATTGCGCCTTCAGCGTCTGGCGCACGCTCCAGAACAAATGGTCGGGGATGCGGTCGATATGCTCTTGCCAAAATGCCGCATCGTTAAGCTTGTGGCGCCAGTCGTAACCCAGGCGGTTGTCGAACAAGTCGATCCATTCCTGCGCCAGAAAGGTATTCACATGCACGCCGTTGGTGATGTAGTCCATGGGGTTTTCGTCCGGGTCGATCTGCGGCCAATGTTCGCCGCAGATTTCCGAGGACACGCCGCCATGTATGCGCGACACCCCGTTGTGATGCCGCGACCCGTGCAGTGCCAAAGCCGTCATGTTGAAATCCGGGCTGTCGTGGGTGCGCCCCAGCTCATGCAGGGTGGCAAGGGGAATGCCTAATTGCTTGCAGTAATCCTGGAAATAACGATCCATCATGTCGCCGGGAAAGTGGTCGTGCCCCGCCGGCACCGGCGTGTGCGTGGTAAACACCGTGTCCACCGCGACGGCTTCCAGCGCGCTGTTGAAATCCAGCCGCTTTTCCAGCATCAGTTGACGGATGCGTTCCAGCACCAGGAAGGCGGCATGACCCTCGTTGATATGCCACACCGTGGGCTTGACCCCCATCGCCGCCAGTGCACGCGCACCGCCGACGCCGAGAATGATTTCCTGGCGGATACGCATTTCCCGGTCGCCGCCATAGAGCTGGTGTGTAATGTCGCGATCCTCGACGGCATTCTCTTCCAGGTCCGTATCGAGCAGCGTCAGCCAGACATGGCCCGCGCGCACCACCCAGACCTTGACCGTAACGTTGCGGCCCGGGAATTCCACCTGCACTTTCAGTTCACGCCCGTCATCGGTATAGGCCGGCGTCACCGGCAGGTCGTCAAAATCCGAATCGTGATAGTGCGCAACCTGGCGGCCGTCACTGTCGATGGTCTGGGAAAAGTAGCCCTGGCGGTACAGCAGCCCCACCCCCACGAAGGGCAGGCGCATGTCCGAAGCGGCCTTGCAGTGATCGCCGGCGAGAATGCCAAGACCGCCGGAATAAATCGGGAAACTCTCGTGAAACCCGAACTCGGCGCAGAAGTAGGCGACCATGTCGCTGTGTTTCAGTTGCGCCTGCAGGTCACGCTTGAGTGGTTCATTGTGATAGGTGTCGTAAGCCGACAGCACGCGGTTGTAATTGGCCAGGAATACGTGGTCCTCCGCGGCGTCCACCAGGCGCTGCTCGTCGACGCGCTTGAGGAAAGCCTTGGGGTTGTGGCCGGTCGCCTCCCACAGTCCGGAATGCAGGCGTGCGAACAGCGTGCGCGTGGGTTTGTCCCAGGTGTACCAGAGATTGTTCGCCAGCTCCTCCAGGCGAATCAGTCTGCGCGGGATTTTGGGATTGACTTCTATGGTATAGGAAGTGCCCTTGGCCATGTCGTTATTCTCCGTTCACATCCTCATTGGCAACATCAACATTCATGTAAAGCAAAAATCATGCAGGCTGTTTGTCCTGGATGAAATGCTCCCGGTAATACTTCATTTCGTCTATGGATTCGTAGATGTCGGCCAGCGCTTCGTGCCTGCTGGCCTTCTTGAAACCTTCCGCCAACCCCGGGCGCCATCGTTTTGCCAGCTCCTTGAGCGTGCTGACGTCGAGGTTGCGGTAATGGAAATACGCTTCAAGTTTGGGCATGTGGCGCGCCAAAAAGCGGCGGTCCTGGCAGATGGAATTGCCGCACATGGGAGAAGCGCGCTCGGGCACGTACTGTTTGACGAAATGCAGCATCTGCGCCTCGGCGTCGGCCTCGTTCAGGCTCGAAGCCTTGACCCGGTCGATCAGGCCGGACTTGCCATGCGTACCCTTGTTCCAGCTGTCCATGCCGTCCAGGACTGCATCCGGCTGGTGCACCACCAGCACCGGGCCCTCCGCAATGGTGTTGAGGTCGGCATCGGTCACCACGATCGCCACCTCCAGAATACGATCGTTTTCCGGCGACAGGCCGGACATTTCCATATCGATCCACAGCAGATTCAGGGGATTCTGTGCCATATTGTTTTTCCAGCGCTTCAAAAGCCACATTGTCGCAGTGGTGGAGAATTTAAGAAACACTCGCCATAATTAAAATCCAGTCTGATCCATTTCCGGAGACGTGCCATGAAATCTGTGCTCATACTCTTGCTTGGGATGGCGCTTGCTCCGCTGCACGCCGCGCCCTTCGAAAAAGGCGACCCCGCAGCCGGCAAGTCGCTGCATGACAAATCATGCATGACCTGCCATGACAATGGCATGTACACCCGCGCAAACCGGATCATGAAAACCCCGGCCCAGCTCGCGGCGCGCGTAGCCGCATGCAACGCCAACACCGGCGCGGGCTGGTTTCCAGAAGAGGAGCGTCATGTCGGCGCCTACCTCAACCAGACTTTCTACCATTTCAAATAGAGTAAACCATGTCCGACATCGCTCAAGATCTCACCCGCAAGAAATGCGCGCCCTGCGAAGGCGGCGTGGCGCCTCTGACCGACGCGCAGATCGCACCGCTGCTCAAGGGCCTGCCCGGCTGGGGCCGTGACGGCATCAAGATCTTCAGGGAATACAAGTTCAAGGATCACTACCAGGCCCAGGCTTTCACCAATGCCGTGATGTGGGTGTCGCACCGCGAAGACCATCACCCCTACATCATTGTGGGCTACAACACCGTACGCGTGGAATACTGGACCCATGCCATCAGCGGCCTGTCCGAGAACGACTTCATTTGCGCCGCCAAGGTCGATGCGCTGTTTGAAATCTAGAACCTCGGACACAGTGCGGATGAAGGTCGATTCTTGATCTCAGGCCAGGTCGTGGCGGCGCATGGACGCCATTTTCTTGTGCAAACCGCGCAGGGCGCGGCGCTGGATTGCATCACGCGCGGCAGGAAACTGGATGTCGTTTGCGGCGACCGTGTCGAACTGAGCCTGACGGCGCAAGGCCAAGGCGTGATCGAGAAAGTGCTGCCGCGCAGCAGCCTGTTCAAGCGCGCCGATGTCTTCCGCACCAAGCCTATCGCCGCCAACGTCACCCAGGTCGCCATCATGGTGGCCTCGCGTCCGAGCTGGTCGGAGGATCTGCTGCAGCGCTGCCTGCTCGCGGCCGAAAGCCAGCACCTGCCCGTGCTGATCCTCGCCAACAAGGCCGACCTGCCCGAGCATCAAGATACCCTGGAAACGCTCTCGCTCTATGAGTTGCTCGGCTATACGGTCATCTCGCTGTGCGCCAAACAGGATGTCGCTGCGCTGCGCGAACGCCTGCAGGACCACCTCACCCTGCTCGCCGGCCAGTCCGGCATGGGCAAGTCGACCCTGATCAACGCCCTTTTCCCGCATGCCGACGCCCGCGTCGCGTCCTTTTCCGAGGCGCTGGACAGCGGCCGCCACACCACGACCCACAGCCGGCTATACCGGCTGGACGAATCCAGCGCGGTGATCGATTCGCCCGGTTTCCAGGAATTCGCCCTGGCGCATCTGTCGCCCGAGGACATCGAAGCCGCGATGCCAGACTTCAGGCCACATCTTGGCCGCTGCCGCTTCCGCGACTGCCGCCACGACACCGAGCCCGGCTGCGCCCTGCGCCGGGCCGTGGAAGAAGGACGCCTGGCGAAAAAACGCCTTGATTTTTTCCACCGCCTCGTGGCCGAAAACAGTCGCTGAATTGCCTATATTGGAATCGTCCCGTTTCCACCAGGCATCATGAAGAAACCCATCGCCATATTGTTGGCATTGCTGGCCCTGCTGGTATTGCTGTTGGCGCTGCCAGCACATGGCGGTGGCACGCTTGTGCAAACTCCGTACAAGCCGGCCAGGGTCGTATTCGATTTCTACTTCGACGATCCGGCGAAAATGGGCAGTGCGCTGTTCTGGCTGCGCTCGCTGATGAATCCGCTGCAGGGGGATCCTTACGGCTATTCCCCCGAGGAGTTGCACATCAAGGTGGTGATCCACGGCACGGAAATCGTCACCGTGGCAAAGCATAACGAAGAAAAATATCGGGAATTCGTCGACCGCATGCGCTACTATGCCGCGCTAGGCGTCGAATTCAAGGTCTGCGGCCAGGCCGCCGAGGACTTCGGCTATTCGGTGAAGGATTTCCAGGACTTCATCCAGGTCGTTCCCAATGCCATCACCGAGCTCGCACACTGGCAACAGGAAGGCTACGCCTTGATCACGCCGCGCATCTACGAGAAACGATTTCCGATCGAGGAAATCCGTTAACCGGATCAACCTTCCTCGGGCCAGTGCTTGATGTAGCGCTTGAGCAGGCTGTTCTCGAAGTTGGCTTCGCGCAGGCAGGCCTTCGCCACATCATGGAAGGAAATCACGCCCACCAGCCTGTTGCCTTCCAGCACCGGCAGATGGCTGATGCGTGCCTTGGTCATGGCGTCGCGCGCATAGTCGATGGTGTCTTCGGGCGTGGCCACCACCGGCTCGGTCACCATGAGGTCTGAGACCTTGGCATCCTTGAGCGTGCAACCCTGGCGGCGCATGGCCCTCATGATGTCGCGCTCGGTCAGGAAACCGACCATGTCGCCCTTGGCATTCTTCACCACCAGCGAGCCCACGTCGTTCGCCACCATGCGCTCGATCGCCAGCGCCACGTCATCGCCGGGCGTGATGCTGAAAATTTCGTCTCCGCCCTTGATAGACAGGATTTCGCGAATAAACATGCATGTCTCCTTTGATTATCGGGCCAGCATACCAAAGCGGCCGGCCCGGCGGAAGTCAGGATCTGACCAGGCCGGCTTCCACTTCATCGCGCCTGGCCTTGCCGGAAAGCGCCTCGATCAGCGCCAGGGCGAAATCTATGGCCGTGCCCGGCCCGCGCGAGGTAAGCACTTTCCCGTCCCTGACCACGGCGTCCTTCAGATAAGCCATGCCTGGCACCTCGATCCTGTCAAGAGAGCCCGGATAGCTGGTGGCGCGCTTGCCCGCCAGCAGGCCGGCTTCCGCCAGCACCATAGGCGCGGCGCAGATGGCGGCAGTGTATTTGCCCTGCTCCGCCATTTTTTTCAGCAGACCGATGATGCGCGGGTCTTCCTTGAGGTGCTGCGCGCCCGGCATGCCGCCGGGCAGCACGATCATGTCGAAGTCATCGTGCAGAACGTCATCCAGCACGGCGTCGGGCATGAGCCGGGTGCCGCGGCTGGCCTTGACGATGCCCGGCTGCAGGCTGGCGGTGACGACTTCGATGCCGGCTCGGCGCAAGAGGTCAATAATGGTCACCGCCTCGAGTTCTTCGCAGCCTTCGGCAAGCGGAACGAGCACCTTGGCCATGATTCCTCCTTTCAGTCGCGGAAATTCTGGAATTGCAGCGGAAAATCGGTAATGGACTTTTTCACCAGCGCGATGGTTTCCTGCAGGGTGTCGCGCTTGGCGCCCGAAACGCGCACGGTTTCGCCCTGGATGCCGGCCTGCACCTTGAGCTTGCTGTCCTTGATGAGCTTGACGATCTTCTTGGCCAGCTCGGTTTCGACCCCGGTCTTGACGGTCACCGTGCGCCTGACCTTGTTGCCGGAAATCTTCTCGGCCGTGCCGGTATCCAGGCACTTCACGTCCACGCCGCGCTTGGCCAGTTTCTGGGAAAGAATGTCCTGCACCTGGTCGAGCTGGAATTCGGTGTCGGCGAACACCGTCAGTACGTAGTCGGCCTGCTCGACGCGCGCATCCGAGCCCTTGAAGTCGAAGCGGTTGCCGACTTCGCGGTTGGTCTGCTCCACGGCGTTGCGCACTTCCTGCTTGTCCACTTCCGAAACGATGTCGAACGATGGCATGTCATGCTCCCAGCAACTGGACGGTTTTCACTTCCACCGGCAAGCCGGTGCGGTCGTCGAATTCGGCAGCCGCCTCGATCGCGCGCCGCGCGATCTCCTCGGCCGACAGCTGAGAATTGTACAGCGCGTGCATGGCACCCAGGGCGAGATCACTGCCGCTGCCGTAGGCGTAGAACTTCGAAAACTCCTGCACCGAGCGGTGTTCGGCCACGCCGAAAATGCCGTGCGGATTGGCGATCAGCACATCCATCTGGCTCGATTCCAGGTCATCGTCCTTGTCCTCGCCTGGCAGCAGGAAATACTGTTCCTTGAGCGCGCCATGCAGCGCCTGCCAACTGCGGAAAATGCCCGCCACGGAGTGGAATTCCGCCGGCACTTCTGGGTCGGAGAAATAGTCCTTGAGGATGAGGATGAAGGTGGTATAGCCGGTCACCGCAAGCCAGCTGTCGCCGATCTGGATGAGCTTGCCGTGGTTGACCACGTAGTTCGCGGACTCCTTGGTGGTGCCCCACTTGGTGAGCGTGTCCGCGGCAATGGCGGCCACGCCGTTCTTCCTGACTACTGCAAGTGTCGTCATGACGCCTCCTGCAGAAAATTTTCAGCATTTATCCGAAGTGGCATACGTAGTGGTACGGCTCGCCGCTCACTTCGATGTCGAACGAGGAATTGCCGGGCACGCTGAAGGACTCACCCGCCTGGCAGGTCTTCCAGTCCTCGCCTTTCAGTCGATAGCGGCAGACGCCAGCCACGGTTTCCATGATCTCCGGCGCGCCGGTGTTGAAGCTGAGCGTCGAAGGCAGGATCACGCCCACCGACTTTTTGCTGCCGTCGGCGAACTGCACGGTGTGCGACACGCACTTGCCGTCGAAATACACATTGGCCTTCTTGATGACGGCAACATTATCGAACCGGGACATGCTCATTTCTTCCTTTTGGCCTCGAGTTTTGCGGCGATGCGCAGGCGCAGGGCGTTGAGCTTGATGAAACCTCCCGCGTCCTTCTGGTCGTAGGCGCCGGCATCGTCCTCGAAGGTGGCGATGGTCGAGTCGAACAGCGAATCGGTCTTCGAGTCGCGCCCCACCACCATGACACTGCCCTTGTAGAGCTTCAGGCGCACGAAGCCGTTCACGTTCTGCTGGGTGTGGTCGATCAGTACCTGGAGCGCGCGGCGTTCGGGCGACCACCAGTAGCCGTTGTAGATCAGGCTGGCGTAGCGCGGCATCAGATCGTCCTTCAGGTGCGCCACTTCGCGGTCGAGCGTGATGGACTCGATGGCGCGGTGGGCTTTCAGGAGAATGGTGCCGCCGGGGGTTTCGTAGCAGCCGCGCGACTTCATGCCGACATAGCGGTTCTCCACCAGATCAAGACGGCCGATGCCGTGCCTGCCGCCGAGTTCGTTGAGCTTGGCCAGCACTTCGTGGGGGCGCATGGGCTGACCGTTGACGGCCACCACATCGCCCTGTCTGTAGTCCAGGGTAATGTATTCGGCCGCATCGGGCGCCTTCTCCGGCGACACCGTCCAGCGCCACATGTCCTCCTCGGCTTCGGCATTGGGGTCTTCCAAGTGGCGGCCTTCGTAGGAGATGTGCAGCAGGTTGGCGTCCATGGAATACGGCGAGCCGCCCTGACGGTGTTTCATGTCGATGGGGATGCCGTGGGCCTCGGCATACTTGAGCAGTTTCTCGCGGCTCGTAAGATCCCATTCGCGCCAGGGGGCGATCACCTTGACGTCCGGTTTCAGCGCATAGGCACCGAGCTCGAAGCGCACCTGGTCGTTGCCTTTGCCGGTGGCGCCGTGGCAAATGGCATCGGCGCCGGTTTCGTTGACGATCTCGATCAATCTTTTTGCAATGAGCGGGCGTGCGATCGAGGTGCCGAGCAGGTATTCACCCTCGTACACGGTGTTGGCGCGGAACATGGGGAAGACGAAATCGCGCACGAATTCCTCGCGCAGGTCGTCGATGTAGATGTGCTCGGGCCTGATGCCGAACTTGAGCGCCTTCTGGCGCGCCGGCTCCAGCTCCTCGCCCTGGCCGAGGTCGGCCGTGAAGGTGATGACTTCACATTTGTAGGTGTCCTGCAGCCACTTGAGGATGACCGAGGTATCCAGGCCGCCGGAATAGGCCAGTACGACTTTCTTGATGGTGCTCATGATGTTTCAGTTTGTTCAATGCGTGGATGCGGAACCCTTTGCGCTGTGCACGACGCCGGGGAAGTTGCCCACCCTCAGCACGCTCATGTCGACGCGGTCGGCGGCGTTCTCGATCTCGATGCCGACTATACGACCATCGGCTGCGATATTGATGTTGACCCCGGGATGCGCCTCCCACGAGTGGTCGGCCGTTTCCGGCAAGAGCTCGATGTAAAGGGTGTCCCGGTCTCTGAAATAAGCGACGTTCATTTTTTGGCTTCCTGGTTGTCGATCTTGCCCAGCAGCAGGTATTCCATCAAGGCCTTCTGGGTGTGGAGTCTGTTTTCGGCCTCATCCCACACCACGCTCTGCGGGCCGTCGATGACGTCGGCGTCGACTTCCTCGCCGCGGTGTGCCGGCAGGCAGTGCATGAACACGGCGTCAGTCCTGGCCACCTTCATCATGTCGGCATCCACGCGCCAGTCGGCGAAGGCCTGCCTGCGCACTTCGTTCTCGGCCTCGAAGCCCATGCTGGTCCACACATCGGTGGTCACGAGGTCGGCGCCCCGGCAGGCTTCCATGGGATCGGCGAAGCTCTCGAAATGGCTGGTGTCATAGAGCCCTGCACGCTCGGGCTCGACCTCGTAGCCGGGCGGCGTGGACACGTGCACGTTGAAGTCCAGCACCACCGCGGCCTGCAGCCAGGTGTTGCACATGTTGTTGGAGTCGCCCACCCAGGCCACGGTCTTGCCGCGGATGTCGCCGCGATGCTCGATGTAGGTAAAGATGTCGGCCAGTATCTGGCAGGGATGGTATTCGTTGGTGAGGCCGTTGATCACCGGCACGCGCGAATGCCTGGCAAAACGCTCGATGATCTCCTGCTCGAAGGTGCGGATCATGACGATGTCGACCATGCGCGAAATCACTTCGGCCGCATCTTCCACCGGCTCGCCGCGGCCCAGTTGGGTGTCGCGCGTGTTGAGATAGATGGCCGCGCCGCCCAGCTGGTGCATGCCGGCCTCGAAAGAAAGGCGCGTGCGGGTCGAGCTTTTCTCGAAAATCATCGCCAGGGTGCGGTCTTCGAGCGGATGATATTTCTCGTAGCGCTTGAAGCGATCCTTGATCACACGCGTGCGCGCGAAGAGGTATTCCAGTTCCTCGCGCGTGAAATCCTTGAACTGCAGGAAGTGCTTGACCATGGTTCGTCCCGGTTCTACGCCGCCAGCAGCACCCTGATCTCCTCGACCAGGGGCGGCAACAGCTCGTCGGCATGGGCCTGGGTGAAGATGAGCGGCGGCACCAACCGGACCACCTTGTCCGAGGTCACGTTCACCAGGAAACCGCGCTCGCGCATTTTGCCGACGATGTCGCCGCAGGGCCTGTCAAGTTCGATGCCGAGCATCAGGCCCCGCCCGCGGATGTCCACCACGCCGGCGACATCAGCCAGCATGGACTTCAACTGCGCGAGCATGTAGGCGCCGGTCTTGTCGGCGTTTTCGCGCAGATTCTGTTTTTCCACCGCCTCCAGCGTGGCGAGCGCGGCCGCGCAGGCAAGCGGATTGCCGCCGAAGGTGGAGCCGTGGTTGCCGGGCTTGAACACCTCGGCCGCCTCCCCGCGCGCAAGACAGGCGCCGATCGGCACGCCTCCACCCAGGCCCTTGGCCAGCGCCATCACGTCCGGCACCACGCCGCTGTGCTGAAAGGCGAACCAGGCGCCGGTGCGCGCGATGCCGGTCTGCACTTCGTCCAGCATCATCAAGAGACCGAATTCGTCGCAGATTTGGCGCAGTTCGACCATGTAGTCAGCCGCCGCCACGTTGATGCCACCCTCGCCCTGCAGGGGCTCGACCAGCACCGCAACCACGTCCTGATTGGCGGAGGCGACCTGGCGGATGGCGGCGATGTCGTTGAACGGCACGCGCGCGAAACCCGACAGCAAGGGCTCGAAGCCGGCCTGGATCTTGCGGCTGCCGGTGGCGGACAAGGTCGCCATGGTGCGGCCGTGGAAGGATTTTTCCGTGACGATGATGGTCGGATTGGCGATGCCCCTGTTGTGGCCATGAAGGCGCGCGAGCTTGATCGCCGCCTCGTTCGCTTCGCAGCCGGAATTGCAGAAGAAGGCCTTGTCCATGCCGGACAGCCCGCACAGGCGATCGGCCAGTTCCTCCTGGCGCTTCACGCGGTACAGGTTGGAGCTGTGGATCAGCAATGCCGACTGCTCGGCGATGGCCTTGACCAGACCGGGATGGCCGTGGCCCAGGGTGTTCACCGCCACGCCGGCCACCGCATCCAGATAGCGCTTGCCGTCCTCGTCCCAGAGGTAGACGCCCTCGCCGCGTACGAACGCGAGCGGCTGGCGGGCATAGGTATTCATCAAGTGTGACATGGCAATCCGTCCGAACTGAAAAAGCAACACGGCGGCCAAGGCCGCCGTGTGCACGGGATTTTGGCTTTATTCTAGCCCAAAATCACGCCGCTATGCTGCCAGCCGTAAGCCATGAAGAACAGCATGGGGATGGACAGCATGGTGTTGGTGCGGGAAGCCAGGAAAGCCACGCGGCGCGCCCTGGCCTTCTCCTCGTCGGAAGCCGGCTTCATGCCCAGGATTTTCTGCTGGTTGGGCCAGATCAGCGCCCACACGTTGAACAGCATGATGCTGCCGAGCCAGGCGCCGATGCCGATGCCGGCCATGCCGGGTTGCAGGGTGAAGGCATCGACAAAGCCGCCGCCCAGCAGGGCTGCACCCGCCAGCCAGGTCACCACGGCCGCCCAGCGGAAGAACAGCAGCGCGCGCGGTGCCACGTGCTTGCTGATGCCGGCAGCGGTGCCGTCCTCGGTTGCGGCCTTGAGCGCCGCCACCTGCACAAAATTGAAGTAGTAAAGCAGGCCAATCCACATGACGCCTGCCATGATGTGTATCCAGCGAGCCAGTGCAAGTTCCATTATCGTCTCCCTCAGACCAGGAAATTCTTCATGACCACATACAGCACGGCGGTGAGCACCAGGCCGGAAATGACCGTGCCCCAAAGCGAATCGAGCGGGTTTTTCATCGAGTGTCCCTCCTTTTGGAAAGTGGTTTGAATTCTTGTTGTCATGCAATAAAACCGGCGCGCCCCGGCCCGGGCCAGCCCCCGAGGCGCGGCGCACCGGCGCCCATCCTCAGGCGAAATTGGCCTCGGCGAATTGCCAGTTGACCAGATGCTCGAGGAAAGTCTCCACGAACTTGGGACGCAGGTTGCGGTAATCGATGTAGTAGGCGTGTTCCCAGACGTCGATGGTCAGCACGGGCTTGTCGCCGGTGGTCAGCGGGGTGCCGGCCGGACCCATGTTGACGATATCCGCAGAACCGTCGGCCTTCTTCACCAGCCAGGTCCAGCCCGAGCCGAAATTGCCCACGGCGGAGGTCTGGAAGGCCTTCTTGAATTCGTCCAGAGTGCCCCATTTCCTGTTGATGGCATCGGCCAGCGCGCCGGCGGGCGCGCCGCCGCCGTTCGGCTTCATGCAGTTCCAGAAAAAGCTGTGGTTCCAGACCTGGGCGGCATTGTTGTAGATGCCGCCGGCAGGCGCGCTCTTGACGATGTCTTCCAGCGACTTGTCCTCGAATTCCGTGCCCTTGATGAGGTTGTTGAGATTGGTGACATAGGCCTGGTGGTGCTTGCCGTAGTGATACTCGAAGGTCTCGGCGCTCATGTGCGGGGCGAGCGCATCCTTGGCGTAAGGAAGGGGGGGCAGTTGGTGTTCCATCATCATCTCCAGAAGTTGAGGCCCCAGGGCCCGGAAGACCTGACGTAAGGGCGATGGCCGACTCCCTTGTGGAGCGCCTCGCAGCGCGTCACCGTCATCCCGTTACCCAAGGCTTGAAATTGGTTTGGAGCCTGAATTTTAGCCGCCGACACGCATGCGGGCAATAGTTGACTGAATACGTCGAGTATTTTCTTGCAAAAAAAGCAAAAGATAAAGATGGAGCTGTTGGATTTTTGCGGCGTCATACAACTGCATGTGCGCCAATCGGCGCCAACCTGTCGCATGCTAGAATTTGCCTTGATTTCAACAAAAACCGCCCGCCCATGTCCGCGCCGCCCGACAGCCAGCTGATCATCCGTGGTATCACTTCCTCGGGACAAGCCTTCCGCCCCAGCGACTGGGCAGAAAGACTGGCCGGCGTGCTCTCCGTCTTCGGCATCGATTCGCGGCTCAACTACTCGCCTTATCTGCACCCCATGAGCTGCGACAAGATCAAATGCCTGGTGGTGGACGCCAAGCTGGAGCAGATCGACAACCGCGCCTGGAACTTCGTCATGGGCTTTGCGCGCGACAACGATCTGGTGGTCGAGCCTTTCACACCCAAATAAAAAAGGCCGCATCGCGCGGCCCCCATGAAAAAACGCCGCTGACGCGGCGTGCCGACCCAATCATGAAAAACGCCGCTGACGCGGCGTGCCGACCCAGTCATGAAAAACGCCGCTGACGCGGCGTTTTTTTGTCATCCGAATGAACCAGGTCAGGCCATGGCCTTGATGGCCTGGGCCAGGCGGCTCTTGTGGCGGGCAGCCTTGTTCTTGTGGATGATCTTCTTGTCGGCGATGCGGTCGATCACGCTCATGGACGACCGGAACACGACGGCAGCGGCGGCCTTGTCGCCGGCGGCGATGGCGGCGCGGACTTTCTTGATGGCGGTGCGCAGTTCGGAACGCTGGGCCATGTTATGTGCACGCGCAGCGAGAGCCTGGCGGGCGCGCTTGCGGGCTTGAACGGTATTTGCCATTTTTAAACGGACTCCTGAAAACAGGCTTTCCGCAGTGGAAAACCCGGATAAATCGGATAGCAGAATGCAATAAAGCGTGAGATTATAAGGGAAAAATCAAATATCCAGCAAGCTCGACATAACAAACCGGCAACAACCGCCAAATTCCTGCATGAACCTGCTCAAAGCGCTTGCGACCATCAGCAGTTTTACCCTGCTTTCACGCATCACCGGCTTCATCCGCGACCTTTTGATCGCCCGCGCCTTTGGCGCCGGCATGATGACCGACGCCTTTTTCGTGGCCTTCAAGCTGCCCAACCTGCTCAGGCGCCTCTTTGCCGAGGGCGCCTTTTCCCAGGCTTTCGTGCCCATCCTGGCCGAATACAAGAACAGGCACGGCGATGAAGCCACCCACCGGCTCGTCAACCAGACCGCCTCGCTGCTGACCCTGGCGCTCGCCGTGGTCGCCGCCCTGGGGGTACTGGCCGCGCCGCTGCTGGTCTACATCAGCGCGCCGGGCTTCGCCGACGAGCCGGCCAAGTTCGATCTGACCGTGCTGCTCACCCGCATCACCTTCCCCTATATTGCCTTCATGTCCCTGGTGGCCATGGCGGCCGGCGTGCTCAACACCTGGAGCCGCTTTTCCGTGCCCGCCTTCACCCCGGTGCTGTTGAACGTCTCGCTGATCCTGGCCGCCACCGTGGCCGCGCCCTGGTTCGACCCGCCGGTGCTGGCGCTGGCCTGGGGCGTGCTGCTGGGCGGCTTGCTGCAACTTTCCGTGCAACTTTATGCGCTCTATCGCCTGGGCATGCTGCCTAAGCTCACTCCGGACTTTTCCGACCCCGGCGTGCGCCGCATCCTGGTACTGATGGGGCCGGCCACCATAGGCGTTTCGGTGGCGCAGATCAGCCTGCTCATCAACACCATCTTCGCGTCCTTCCTCGATACCGGCAGCGTGTCCTGGCTGTACTACGCCGACCGCCTGATGGAATTCCCTACCGGCATGATGGGCGTGGCGCTCGGTACCGTGCTGCTGCCCTCGCTCGCCAAGCATTACAGCGACGAATCGACGAAGGAATTTTCCAGGCTGCTCGACTGGGGCCTGCGCCTCACTCTGCTGCTGGCCCTGCCCGCCGCCGCCGCGCTGGCGGTGCTGGCGGTGCCCTTGATCGCCACGCTGTTTCTCTATGGCGAATTCGGCGCGCACGACCTGTGGATGACGCGCCAGGCGCTGATGGCCTATTCGCTGGGTCTTTTGGGCCTCATCATGGTGAAGGTGCTGGCGCCTGGCTTCTATGCGCGCCAGAACATCCGCACGCCGGTCAAGGTCGCGATCTTCACCCTCATCGCCACCCAGCTGATGAACCTGGCCTTCATCGTCCCTTTCAGGCATGCGGGACTTGCGCTCGCCATCGGCCTGGGCGCCTGCATGAACGCGGGGATTCTTTACACCCTGCTGCGCAAGCACGGCATCTACACACCGCAACCCGGCTGGGGCTTGTTCATGCTCAAAGTCGCCAGCGCCGTGCTCTTGATGTGCGTCGCGCTGTATGCAGCGCACGGCCCGGACACTTCCTGGCTCGTACCCGGCTTCCTGCCGCGCGTCATCAAACTTTCCTGGATGGTGCTGCTGGGCGCGGGGGTGTATTTCGTCGCGCTGCTCGCCATGGGCATCCGCCCCTCCCAGTTTTACCGCAGGGCGGCATAACCGTTAAAATCGCGGTTTTCCAGTCGGTTAATCCATGCGCATCACCCACGGCCTGCAAACCGGCGGCAGCCCCGCCAGCGCCCCGCATGCGGTCACCATCGGCAATTTCGATGGCCTGCACCGGGGCCATCAGGCCATGCTCGCGCGCCTGAAGGAAGAAGCCGCCAGGCGCGGCTTGCCAAGCTGCGTGCTGACCTTCGAGCCGCACCCGCGCGAATTCTTCGCGCCGGCCGAGGCCCCTGCCCGGCTTTCCAGCCTGCGCGAAAAAAGCGAACTGATCCGCGCCGCCGGCATCGACCGCCTGCATGTATGCCGCTTCGACCGGCGTTTTGCCGCGCTTTCCCCAACCGGGTTCATCGAGCGCGTGCTGCTGCACACCCTGGGCACGCGCTGGCTGCTGGTGGGCGACGATTTCCGCTTCGGCGCAAAACGAGCCGGCGATTTCGCTTTGCTGAAGGAGGCCGGAGCCCGCCTCGGCTTCGAGGTCGAGTCGCTGCCCACGGTGAGCGTGGAAGGCAAGCGCGCCTCCAGCACCGCCGTGCGCGAGGCGCTCGCCGCCGGCGACATGCAGCATGCGCGCGAACTGCTCGGCCGGCCCTACAGCATTTCCGGCCATGTCATGCACGGCGACAAGCTGGGCAGGAAAATCGGTTTCCCCACTGCAAACATCCAGCTGCAGCACAATCGTCCGCCGCTGTCCGGCGTCTTCGCCGTCGAGGTCTGCGGCTTGAACGGCGCGCCGCTCAAGGGGGTGGCGAGCCTCGGCACCCGCCCCACCGTGCACGAGAACGGCAAACCCACGCTGGAAGTGTTCATTTTCGATTTTCGCGACGAGCTCTACGGCCGCCGCCTGCGCGTGGATTTCCTGAAAAAGCTGCGCGACGAAGAGAAATACCCCGACCTTGACGCGCTCATCAATCAGATCAACCGCGACGTGGACAACGCGCGCGCCTTCTTTGCCACAAGATAAAAAAATGGCCGACTACAAAGACACCCTGAACCTGCCCGACACGCCCTTCCCCATGCGCGGCGACTTGGCCCGCCGCGAGCCGGGCTGGGTCAGGCAGTGGCAGGAAAGAAATCTCTACCGCCGCATCCGCGACAAGGCTGCCGGACGCCCCAAGTTCATCCTGCACGACGGCCCGCCCTACGCCAACGGCGACATCCACATCGGTCACGCGGTGAACAAGATCCTAAAGGACATCATCGTCAAGTCCAAAACCCTTGCGGGATTCGACGCGCCCTACGTGCCGGGCTGGGACTGCCACGGCCTGCCGATCGAATTGCAGGTGGAAAAAACCCACGGCAAGAACCTGCCGCCGGCCGAATTCCGCGAGCTGTGCCGCGAATATGCCGCGAGCCAGATCGAGCGCCAGAAGGCCGACTTCATCCGCCTGGGCGTGCTGGGCGACTGGGAAAATCCCTACCGCACCATGGACTTCAAGTTCGAGGCCGACATCATCCGCGTGCTGGCCGACATCCAGAAGGCCGGTTATCTTTACCAGGGCGCCAAGCCCGTGCACTGGTGCGTGGACTGCGGCTCGGCGCTGGCCGAAGCCGAGGTCGAGTACGAAGACAAGATTTCGCCTGCCATCGACGTCGCCTTCCGGGTGGTGGACAAGGAAGAACTCGCCAGGCGCCTGCACGTCGCACTGCCCGACAAGCCGGTGTACGCCGTGATCTGGACCACCACGCCGTGGACCCTGCCCGCCAACCGGGCCGTGGCGCTGCATCCCGAGTTCGCCTACGAACTGCACGACACCGACAAGGGCGTGCTGATCTTGGCGCGCGATCTCGCACTCTCTGCCCTCGATCGCTTCAAGCTGGTGAGCAATGTGCTGACCGATTTCCCCGGCAAGGTGCTGGAAGGCCTGCAATTGCAGCATCCTTTCTACGACCGCAAGGTGCCGGTGATCCTCGCCGACTTCGTTACCCTGGACACCGGCACGGGCCAGGTGCACATCGCCCCGGGCCACGGCCACGACGACTATCTCGCCGGCCTGAAATACGGCCTCGAGGTCGACAACCCCGTGGGCGACGACGGCAGGTTCTACGCCGACACGCCGCTTCTGGGCGGACAGAGCATCTGGGACGGCAACGAGACGGTGCTGGAAATCCTGACCAACAATGGCGCCCTGCTCGCGCAGGCCAAGCTGCAGCACAGCTATCCGCACTGCTGGCGGCACAAGACGCCGATCATTTTCCGCGCGACAAGGCAGTGGTTCATCGGCATGGATGTCGTGGGTCAGGATTCAGGGATCAGGGATCAGAAAACGCTGCGCGAGTTAGCGATGCAGGCGGTCGAACAAACCCGGTTCTTTCCAAGCTGGGGCCGCGCGCGCCTGCAAGCCATGATGAAGAACCGCCCCGACTGGTGCATCTCGCGCCAGCGCAGCTGGGGCGTGCCGATTCCGTTCTTCACGCACAGGCAGACGGGAGAGCTGCACCCGCGCACGCCGGAACTCGTCGAGGAAGTGGCAAAACGCGTGGAGAAAGCCGGCATCGAAGCCTGGTTCGGCCTCGATGCGGCCGAACTCATCGGCGCGGATGCCGCGCACTACGACAAATCCGGCCACACGCTGGACGTGTGGTTCGATTCGGGCAGCACCCATGCCTGCGTGCTCAAGCGGCGCCCCGAACTGGCCCACCCGGCCGATCTTTATCTCGAAGGCTCGGACCAGCACCGCGGCTGGTTCCAGAGCTCGCTTTTGACCGGCTGTGCAACGGACGGCCATGCGCCCTACCGCGCCCTCCTCACCCACGGCTTCGTGGTCGACGGCCAGGGCCGCAAGATGAGCAAGTCCAGGGGCAACGTGATCGCGCCGCAGAAAGTCATGGACCAGTACGGCGCCGACATCCTGCGCCTGTGGGTGGCGACCACCGACTATTCCGGCGAGCTGTCCATCTCCGACGAGATTCTCAAGCGCGTGGTGGAAAGCTATCGGCGTCTCAGAAACACCCTGCGCTTTTTGCTCGCCAATACCGACGATTTCGATGCCAAGGCCAACGCCTTGCCGGTCGACGAGTGGCTGGAAATCGATCGCTATGCGCTGGCCATGACGCGCAGGCTGCAGGAAGAACTCACCGCGCACTACGCCGCCTACGAGTTCCACCTCGTCGCGCAAAAGCTGCAGAGCTTCTGTTCCGAAGACCTCGGCGGCTTCTACCTCGACATCCTCAAGGACCGCCTCTACACCACGGCCAGGGATTCCAGGGCGCGGCGCGCCGCGCAGAACGCGCTCTACCATATCACCCATGCGCTCACCCGGCTGATGGCGCCGATTCTTTCCTTCACCGGCGAGGAAGTATACGCCGTGCTGGGCAAGAAGGCCGACGACAGTGTGTTCTTCCACACTTGGCATGCGCTGCCGCAACAGGCTGACGAGCCCGCCCTGCTCGCCCGCTGGGGGCTGATCCGCGACTACCGCGCGCAAGTGCTCAAGGAACTGGAAAACGCCCGCAGCGCAGGCCAGATCGGCTCCTCGCTGCAGGCCGAGGTGATTTTGCACGTACAACCCGAGATTCACGCCCTGCTGGCTTCGCTGGGTGACGATCTGCGTTTCGTGTTGATCACGTCGAAAGTGGAACTGGTGCCGGCCGAGGAAAACCGCATCCTCGTCATCGCCTCGGGACATCCCAAGTGCGAGCGCTGCTGGCACTACCGCGCGGATGTCGGAGCCGACCCCGCGCATCCGCAGTTGTGCGGCCGCTGCGTGAGCAACCTTTTCGGCTCCGGCGAGGTGCGCACGCATGCTTAAGTGGTTGTGGATTTCGGCCCTGGTCTTCGCCGTGGACCAGACCACCAAGTGGGCGATCTTGCTGGGCATGGAATATCACGCCATGATCCCGGTGCTGCCCGTGTTCAGTATCGTACACGTGCACAATACCGGCGCCGCCTTCAGTTTCCTGGCCGATGCCGGCGGCTGGCAGCGCTGGTTCTTCCTCGGCATCGGCATCGCCGCCAGCGCCTTCATCCTGCACCTGCTCGGAAAACACCGGAAAGATGCGCTCATGTGTGTCGGCCTCACACTCATCCTGGGCGGCGCACTCGGCAACGTGTTCGATCGCGTCTGGCACGGTTTCGTGGTGGACTTCCTCTACTTCCACTATCAGAGCCATGCCTTTCCCGCCTTCAACGTGGCCGATTCCGCCATCACCGTCGGCGCGGGTCTTTTGATCTGGGACAGCCTGAGGCGCAAACCGGCATGAACGAGTCCGCCGTCGCCTACGGCGACACCATCCAGCTACGCTATGCCATCCGTTTCCGCAACGGCGACGAGATCGTGTCCAATTTCGAGGAAGCCGAGCCCGATACGCTCACCCTCGGCGACGGCACCCTGGCGCAGTCCCTCGAACAATGGCTGATCGGCTTGAAGCCCGGCGAACGCCATGTCTTCCTGCTGGAACCGTGGCAGGCCTTCGGCATCGGCAGCGAGGAAATGGTGCAAACCCTCGATCCACAGGACATTCCCCCCGGCATGCAGCTTGAACCCGGCACCCTGGTCGAGTTCGAGTTGCCCAACGGCCAGACCCTGGCCGGCAGCATTCTTGAAGTCACGCCCGAAGGCATCAAGGTCGACTTCAATCACCCTCTGGCCGACTGCCCGGTGGAATTCGAGGTGGAAGTCGTTCGCATCCTATAGCCTACCCACCTTGTCAAAAGGGGGAGGCGGGGAAAAATTTTCTTCCTCGCAACATACTTAAACATTTAGTTCATACTCTTATAGAGGGACGCGCCCTGCCGCGCCGATTGCCAACCCAAACACGGGAGAAAACATGACCACGCGCAACGAATACATCGAACAATTGAAAAACAACCTGGACAAGTGGAATGCCGAACTCGCCAAGTGGGAAGAGAAAGCCCGCGGCGCGAAAACCGACCTCAAGATCGAATACGAAATGCGCCTTGACGCCCTGCGCAAGCAGCGTGACCAAGCCACCGCCAAGCTCAAGGAAGTACAGGCCAGCAGCGGCGAAGCCTGGCAAGAGCTGAAAGCCGGCGCCGATACCGCCTGGGCCGCCATGCGCGAAGCCTTTGACAAGGCCAGAGCCCACTTCCAGAAGTAGCTTCGACACATTCGGCATGTGCAATGAGGCATGCCGATGTATTTGTCACAGATCGCACAATGCCTTGATGTGCGCCGTCGCGCTGCGCCCCAGCGCATGCAGTTCGTAGCCGCCCTCCAGGGTCGAAACCACGCGGCTGTTGGCGTAGGCGGCGGCGATTTTCCTGACCTCCCGGGTAATCCAGGCGTAATCCGCTTCCACCAGCCCGAGGCTGGCCATGTCGTCATCGCGGTGCGCGTCGAAGCCGGCGCAGATGTAGATCATCTGCGGTTTGAAGGCATTGAGCGCGGGCAGGAATTTCTCCGTGAACGCCGCGCGATACGCGGCCCCGTCCGTATAGGCCGGCAGCGGCAAGGGGATGATGTGCTCGCTCACGGTATCGGCCCCGCTGTGCGGGTAGTACGGATGCTGAAAGCTCGAACACAGCATGACGCGCGGATCGTCCCTGAAAATGGCTTCGGTGCCGTTGCCGTGGTGCACGTCGAAGTCGACGATGGCCACGCGTTCCAGGTCGTGATGCTCGAGGGCGTGGGCTGCGCCGACGGCAACGTTGTTGAAAATGCAGAACCCCATGGATCGATCGCGGGTGGCATGGTGGCCGGGAGGGCGCACGTTGCAAAAGGCATTTTCCGCACCCCCCCGCATGACCAGGTCGGTGGCCAGTACCAGGGCGCCGGCGGCGCGCAGGGCGGCCTCCCAGCTGTGCGGGTTCATCCAGGTGTCGGGGTCGAGCATGGCCAGACCCTCGGCCGGGGTGCTGGCCTCGATGTCGCTGATGTAGTCGGCGCTGTGCACGCGCTCGAGCTGTTCGCGCGTGGCGCGCGGCGCATCATGGTGCTGCAGCAGGCCGAAAATGTGGGAGGCGATGAGCTGATCCTCGATGGCCTTGATGCGCGCCGGGCACTCGGGATGGCCGCGCCCCATGTCGTGCAACAGACAGGCGGGATGGGTGATGTAGGCGGTTTGCATGTGGCAGGGATCGTTCGGGTTCGCTTGACTCAAGTACCAAGTATAGGGCGTGCGGCGTGCGGCGTTCATTGCCATGTTGTAAGCTGAAAATGTTAAGGTAAACGCCAGCCCACAGGAACACGTCCGCGTCATGAGTCAGCATTATCTGAGCCCCCTCTTTTCCCCGCGTTCGGTGGCCGTCATCGGCGCAAGCGAGCGTGCGGAGTCGGTCGGCGCAGTGATTTTCAAGAACATGCTGGAAGGGGGCTACCAAGGCAAGCTTTTCGCCATCAACCCGCGCCACGTCACCATCCAGGGCCAGCGTGCCTATCCCGACATCGAGTCGACCGGGGAGAGGATCGATCTGGCCGTGATCGCCACCCGTGCGCACACCGTGCCCGACATCATCGAGGCCTGCGGCCGGCACGGGGTGAAGTCCGCGGTCATCCTGTCGGCGGGATTCGGCGAAGGCGGGCCGGAAGGCCGCGCACTGGAAAAACAGGTATTGGAAATCGCACGGCGTTACGGCGTCAGACTGGTGGGGCCGAACTGCCTGGGCGTCATGCGTCCTTCCATCGGGCTCAATGCCACCTTCGGCAACGGCGGCGCCAAGCCCGGCAACCTGGCGCTGGTATCGCAATCGGGCGCCCTGTGCACCGCCATCCTCGACTGGGCACAGCCCAATGATGTCGGTTTTTCCAGCATCATTTCCATGGGCACCTCGGCGGACGTCGATTTCGGCGAGATTCTCGACTACCTGGTGTCGGATGCGCAGACCGAAAGCATCCTGCTCTACATCGAGGGCATCCGCCAGGCGCGCAGCTTCATGAGCGCACTGCGCGCGGCTGCGCGCACCAAGCCGGTGTTCCTGCTGAAAGTCGGCCGCCACGAGGCCGGCTCCAAGGCGGCCCTGTCGCATACCGGCGCGCTGGTGGGCGCGGACGACGTGTTTGACGCCGCCATCCGCCGCGCCGGCGCGGTGCGGGTATCGAGCGTGGTACAGCTCTTCGCCGCGGCCAAGGCGCTGTCCACGCGCTTTCGTCCCACCGGCAACCATCTGGCCATCGTCACCAACGGCGGCGGCCCGGCGGTGATGGCGAGCGACCGCGCGGCCGATCTCGGCCTGTCGCTGGCCCAGCTCACGGAAGACACCCTGCGCAAGCTGGATGCGGTGCTGCCGCCCACCTGGTCGCATGCCAACCCGGTGGACATCATCGGCGACGCCAACGCCGAGCGTTACCGCAATGCCATCACCGCCTGCATGCAGGACCCCAATGTCGACGGCGTCATGGTGATCCTGACCCCGCAGGCCATGACCAATCCGCTGGCCGTGGCCGAGGCGGTAATCGAGGTGGCCGGCCAGTTCAACAAGCCGCTCCTGACCTGCTGGATGGGCGACACCCAGGTGGCTTCCAGTCGCGAAGCCTTCGCCAAAACCGGCATTCCCAGCTTCCGCACGCCGGAGCCGGCAGTGGAAGTGTTCTCCTACATCTCGGCCTATTACCAGAACCAGAAGCTCCTGATGCAGGCGCCCGGCCCGCTGTCGCATCATTCCGTACCGGACGTCGAAGGCGCGCGCCTTTTGATCGAAAATGCGCTGGCCGAGCACCGCAGGATGCTGAGCGAAATGGAATCGAAGGCGGTGCTGGCGGCGTTTCGCATACCCATCGCGCGCTCGATGGTGGCGCGCTCGCCCAACGAGGCGCTGCTGCTGGCCGAGGAACTGGGCATGCCGGTGGCGATGAAGATCAATTCCCCCGACATCACGCACAAGTCCGACGCCGGCGGCATCCGCCTCAATCTCGGCAACGCCCAGGCGGTGCGCGCGGGCTACCGCGAAATCATCGAATCGGTAAAGGAAAACCGCCCCGGCGCGCGCATCGACGGCGTGGTGATCGAGCCCATGATCCTCAAACCCAACGGGCGCGAGCTGATGGTGGGCGTGACCAGCGACCCGGTATTCGGGCCGGTGATCACCTTCGGCGCCGGCGGCGTCATGGTGGAGGTCCTGGGCGACCGCTCGGTGGCACTGCCGCCCTTGAACAGCTACCTCGTGCGCAACATGATCCAGGGCACGCATGTGGCGCGCCTCCTGAAGCAGTTCCGCCACATGCCGCCGGTAGAGATGGCTGCGCTGGAAGGCGTGCTCCTGCGCCTCTCGGAAATGGTATGCGAACTGCCGCACATCCGCGAGATGGACATCAACCCGCTGATCGTGGACGAGAACGGCGTCATTGCGGTGGACGCGCGCATCGAAGTGGCCTATCCGCCGGCCGGCGCCGAGCGCTACGCGCACATGGCCATCCACCCCTACCCCGCGCATCTGGTACGCACGGTGCAGTTGCCGGACGGCATCGATATCAGGATCCGCCCCATCCGTCCGGAGGACGCCGAGATCGAACAGGCTTTCGTGCGCGGCCTGTCGGACGAGTCGAAATATTTCCGCTTCGTCAGTGCGCTGCAGGAGCTTTCCCCTTCCATGCTGGCGCGCTTCACCCAGATCGACTACGACCGCGAAATGGCACTCGTCGCCGTGCTGGAGAATAACGGCAAGGAAACCGAAATCGGCGTGGTGCGCTACATCATCAATCCGGACGGCGAATCCTGCGAATTCGCCCTGGTCGTGGCCGACGCCTGGCAGCACAAGGGCATCGGTCACCGCCTGATGGAAGCCCTCATCGACATCGCGCGCGACAAGGGCCTGAAAACCATGGAAGGCGAAGTGATGGGCAGCAACCGCAACATGCTGGGACTGGTGACGAGCATGGGCTTTGACATCGGCGAAGGAGAAGAACCGTCGATCAGGAAAGTGGTAAAGCGGATATAGCGGCATGACGCCCGCATGCGGGCCACCAATTGCAAGGCCCATTGCAAACCCGGCGCCACGCACTAGTCTTGAATTTGAATTTGTTATTTGCCGGCGCGGCAGGCGCAAAGGAGGGATTTGGCTGCTGACCGGCAACCGCGGCGCTCCGGCGCGCAACCGGCCGAAACGAAACCCGAAGCGGGCCCGATTGGCACGATGACATGCAACGCTGAAACCAGCGCCAGGTGCCCGAAACCCACCACAACCCGAAAGAGGCGTTACGACATGAACACACAGACCGAACTGCAGTCCACCATTGCCGACCTGGTGCAGCGCGGCAAGGGCATACTGGCGGCGGACGAGAGCACGCCGACCATTACCAAGCGCTTTCAGGCGCTGAACATCGCCTGCAACGAGGAAACGCGCCGCGCGTATCGGCAGCTGCTGCTGTCCACCGCCGGCATCGGCGAGTTCATTGCCGGCGTGATCCTGTTCGAGGAAACCCTGGCCCAGAAGTCCGATGACGGCACTCCGCTGGTGGAGCTGGCCCGGCGCCAGGGCATCGTGCCGGGCATCAAGGTGGACAAGGGGCTGACCGCGCTGGCCAATGCTCCGGGCGACAAGATCACCCAGGGGCTGGACGGCCTCGCCGAGCGCCTTGCGGTCTACAAGGAACAGGGAGCGCGTTTCGCCAAGTGGCGGGCGGTGTACCTCATCGGCGCGGCCAACCCCACCCTCCTCGGCATCCAGGCCAATGCGGAAGTGCTCGCGCGCTACGCCGCCGTCTGCCAGGAAGCCGGTGTGGTGCCCATCGTCGAGCCCGAAGTGCTGATCGACGGCGACCACAGCATAGAGCAGAGCGAAGCAGTGATCGAGACGGTGCAGCACGAGGTGTTCCACGCCCTGAAACGCCACCGCGTGCAACTGGAATACATGATCCTCAAGCCCAGCATGGTGGTGCCCGGCAAGGCCCACGCGATAAAAGCCAGCCCGGAGGAAGTGGCGGAGCGCACAGTGCGCATCCTGCGCCGCACCGTACCGGCCGCCGTGCCCTCGATCAACTTTCTTTCCGGCGGGCTGACGCCGCAGGAGGCCACGGCCAACCTCAACGCCATGAATGCAAACTACGCGCCCCTGCCCTGGCTGCTGTCGTTCTCCTACGCGCGCGCGCTACAGGAGCCGCCGATGGCGATGTGGGCAGGCAAGGCGGAAAATGTGCAGGCCGCGCAGCAGGCTTTTCTAAAGCGCGCACGTTTGAATGGTCTGGCCCAGCGCGGGGAATATCAGGCCTCGATGGAATGAGGCTTGCGTGGCGTTTGATCGATGGCGTTGAAGGGAAACACGTTGAAAGGAAACGTATGAAAACCTGGTTCCTTGCCCTGGCGTTATTGGGCGCGACTGGATTTGCGCAAGCGGATGGTATGCCGGAAGCCGCTGCAGCCGAGGCTGCTGCTGCCCAAACGCAGGCCGAAAAAAAAGCGCCGAAGCGCCCGTTCAGGCCTCAACCTCCCGGCGATCTGCGCCAATGTCTTGAACTCGGCAGCAACGAAGCCATCATCCGCTGCGTCGAGAAACCCTCCGGGAAGTAATGCCTCCCTTTCCGCGACAGGTCAGTGGCCGCTGTTGTCGTGATGGTCCGGCTTGTGCACCGCGCCTTTGATGACGGCCGTGCGCTTGGATTTTTCGCCCGTGCTCAGGCCGGCCCGCGGCGCTTTGAGCCTTGAGGGGGATGGCGCGGATTTGATGCCGGCATCGAGTTCGGCTTCAGCTGCCAGCCAGTCCTCAAGATCGTGGCCATCGCTGCAACCGTGATTGAGGTAGCGATAATAGGCGGCCTCGCGAATCATGGCTTCGCGGTCTTGCGTGCTGTGCATGGTGTCTTCCTCCTTGAAATTGGGAATGGGCAGCGAACTGCCGGCCCCGGGTGCGAAACGGCGTTGTTGTTTATGTATAGCAAACGATCTGGCGTATGGAAAAAATATTCGCAACCGCTATATGATTATATCTTTTTGTTTTTAAACGAATTTTTCTGAAACCAGTTACAGGAGCGCGTCATGGCTGTTTCCATGTACCAGATTTCGGTGCCGGTGTTCACCCGCATGCTGACCAACCTGATCGCCATCATGGAAAAGGCGGCGGCGCATTGCGAGGAAAGAAAAATCGACCCGGCGGCTCTGACCCAGTTCCGTTTTTATCCGGACATGTTCCCCTTCTGGAAGCAGATCCATATCGCCACCGACGCCGCCAGGAACGGCAGCGCTTATCTGGCCGGCGTCGAGCCGCCCGGATCGGAGAACACCGAGCAGGACTTCCCCGAACTGATCGCGCGCGTGCAAAAGACCATCGAGTACGTGAACGGCTTCAAGCCCGACCAGATCGACGGCACGGAAGAAAAGGAAATCAGCATCAAGCGCGGCGAAACCACATTAAGCTACAAGGGGCAGGAATATCTGCTCCACCGCGTGCTGCCGAATTTCTTTTTCCACATCACCACGGCCTACGACATGCTGCGCCACAACGGCGTGGAACTGGGCAAAAAGGACTATCTCGGCACCAGGTAGCCATGCGACGCCAAGCCGGGCCTAACCCTCCACCGCTTCGGCCTCGACCGCACGGATTTCCTGCCCGGGTTTCGCAGCAGGGCGACAGGCTGCGCCTCGTCGCGCGGCGCCGGGCCTTCCCCGACATACTGCCTGGCAGTCCGCTGCCTCAGATAATCCAGGGTTTGCTGAGATTCCAGCCGATGCCGCGGCAATACACGCACGGCGCCTTGCCGTGCACGCCGCTGCCGGCGCAGCTGGTGCAGGCTTTCCAGTCGCTGTCGCGCGAGGCGTTGGCGAACTTGCCGCTGCAGCGATGGCCGTTGGGGCTGCGGCCGCAACGTTTGTTGACCGCTTCGGCGCTGTAGGTGATGCCGCCGCAGGTCTTGCAGACGCCGAGGGGGTGGGCTTTGGCTGTGCCGCTCACGGGCCTCACAGGGGCGGGTTCAATACCTTCTGGCCGCAGCGGGGCGCGGCTGGGCATTGGCATCCTTGTGGCGGAAATTGATGCGCCCCTTGCTCAAATCGTAGGGCGACATTTCCAGGGTGACCTTGTCGCCGGCCAGGATGCGGATGCGGTGCTTGCGCATCTTGCCCGAAGCATAGGCGATGATTTCGATGCCGTTGTCGAGAGTGACGCGAAAGCGGGTCTGCGGCAGGACTTCATTGACGACGCCTTCCATTTCGATCAGTTCTTCCTTGGACATGGTTTGTTTCCTCGTGCTGGGCCGGCGCAACGGTGCGTTGCGTACGGCGGCATGTTGCGATGGACACAGCCTGGGCTGCGGCGGCCGCGCCTTGCGGGCGCGTCATGAGAGCCGATGAGGAAAGCCGACGGAAAGCCCGCAGGGGGCGAAGAAGACTGACCAAAAGAGCAATACGTGCGACAGTATGAGGCTATGGGCCTGATTTGGCAAGGAAAACGTCCGGCGCATGCTCGCACTGCGTCCTTCCAGGTTCTATGCTGGAAAGTGTCCGGGACATCGGGATTTTCATGAGCCACAAGCACCACACCCTGCTGCATTCCATTTTCCACGGCCCGGTGAGCGCCAACGTGCATTGGCGCGAAGTCGAGTCCATGCTCATCCACCTGGGCGCGAGGGTGGAGCCGCATCACGGCGCGAGCTTTCGCGTGGAACTGAACGGCGTGGAAAGCTTCATCCACCGTCCGCACAACAGCTCGACCTGCACCAAGGACGAATTGCGACACGTGCGGGATTTCCTGGTTGCTGCCGGGGTGAAGAAATGAAAGGCGCAAAAACCGCCTCTGTCATGCTGGCGCTGGCCGCGTCCTGCGCGGCATGCGCGGATGACAGCGTCAGCGGCGACAAGGGCACGGACATGGCGGTGGACGCCGTGGTGATGCGGCCGCTTGGTCTGGTAGGTACCGTGCTGGGCACGGTGGTGACTGTGGTGACGCTGCCTTTCACCCTGCCCAGCGGCAGCGCCGACGAGGCCGCGCAATACCTGATCGTCGAGCCGGCCGAATACACCTTCAACCGCCCGCTGGGCGACTTCAATCACTGCGGTGAAGACCGCCACCCCTGCGGGATGTCGGACCGCTAGTTAACTTTCCCTGCTTGCGCAGCACCGCTGCTCTGGGCACCACCAGACGCTGGTAGTCGAGCGCGATGTAGTTGTTGATCTGCGCCGGCCCGCTGGGTGCGACGTCGACATAGGACGGGAAGGCTTCCGGTGCCACGCCCTTCCAGCCGGCGTAGGTTTCGCACACGTGCACGGGAATGCCCTTGTCGCGTTTGAGGCTTTGCACCTGCTCGTGCAGGGCGGCGTTTCTTTCCTTGCCCTTTTCCTGCAGGGCGAACATTTCCTGGCCGTGGGAAACCAGCGCCATGGGCACGCCCGGGAAGCGCTCCTCCAGTCTTTCCGCCGCCTGCCTCACCCAGGGCAAGGCGTATTCGAGCGCCTGCGGGTCGCGGTCGACTATCTCGAACACCACCCCGGCCGGGGCCACGGGTCTGTCCAGCAACTGTTCCAGGGTGAGCGAACTGGCGGCAGCCGTGCCCGCCAGTAGCCAGGGAAGGAACAACAGCAGGGCAGCGCGCAGAAGTATCATGAGGGCTCCAGGGATTTTCGCCGGGTTTATTATGTTTGAGGCAAGCCGGGACGTCACTTGTTCCCGTACATTGGAACCATGAGTGAACATCCCTTCTCCGCCCTCACCCCCGACCTCGTGCTGGACGCCCTGGAAAGCGCGGGCTTGCGTTGCGACGGCCGCATGCTGGCGCTTAACAGCTTTGAAAACCGGGTCTACCAGGTCGGCCGGGAAGAAGGCGCGCCGGTGGTCGCCAAGTTCTACCGCCCCGAACGCTGGAGCGACGATGCGATTCTCGAGGAACACGCCTACACCCTGGAACTGGCCGAGCGCGAAATCCCGGTAGTGCCGCCGCTGGAACTGGCGGGCAGGACGCTCAACCGGTTCGCCGGCTTTCGTTTCGCCGTCTATCCGCACCAAGGCGGGCGCCCGCCCGAACTCGACGCCCCCGATACCCTGGAATGGATGGGGCGCTTCATGGGGCGCATCCACGCCGTCGGCGCCACGCGGCAATTCGAGCACCGCCCCGCGCTCGACATCGAGAGCTTCGGCACAGAGCCGCGCGCCTGGCTGCTGGAACAAGGCTGGATTCCGCCGGAACTCCTCAACGCCTGGGAAAGCGTGTCGGCGCAGGCGCTGGAGGGCGTGCGCCACTGCTTCGAGCGCGCCGGCAAGGTCGCCACCCTGCGCCTGCACGGCGACTGTCACATGGGCAACGTGCTGTGGGCGCAAGATGGCCAAGACAGCGGGCCGCACTTCGTGGATTTCGACGATTGCCGCACGGGACCCGCGGTGCAGGATTTGTGGATGCTGTTGTCTGGCGACCGCGCCGCCATGACCCGGCAAATGAGCGATGTGCTCACGGGCTACGAGGACTTCCGCGAATTCGACCGCCGCGAGCTGCACCTCGTAGAGGCCTTGCGCACCCTGCGGTTGCTGCATTACTCCGCCTGGCTCGCCAGGCGCTGGGACGACCCCGCCTTCCCCGCCGCCTTCCCCTGGTTCAACACCCGGCACTACTGGCAGGACCGCATCCTGGAACTGCGCGAACAGGTGGCGCTGATGCAGGAACCGCCGCTGGCGGTTTGAGCCGTCCCGACAGGTTCAATGTTTGCATCTGCCTCCTGATTGTCTACGCTGAAATCCTCCACAGGAGACAAAGCAACAGGAGGACACCATGCTTCACGTATCAGCCGACATCAACAAGCTCACCCGCGAGCGCTCAGTCGACCCTGAATTCCCTCACGCTCCGGAAGACTGGGACCGCCAGCACGCCATGGACATCGCGTGCGCGGAAGGCCTGAAAATGACCGACGAGCACTGGGAAGCGGTGCGCGCCCTGCAAAGCTACTATGCGCGCCACGAAGACCAGGCCAAGATCAGTCCGCGCGACCTACACGATGCGCTCGACGAGCATTTCCACCCGCAAGGCGGCATCAAGCACCTTTACCTGCTTTTCCCGGGCGGCCCCATCGCCCAGGGCTGCCGCATCGCCGGCCTGAAGGCCCCCTTCATGGCCAGCGACACCAGCTTCGGCAGCGTGTCCTAGGCCGGAACCCGCCCTCAGCCAGCGGCCTCTTTGCAGGAAGGGGCCGTTTTTGCGTCTGGATGTTGCCGGAAATTCCCACTAAACTGGACTCATGCGCCGCCCCATCGGACTGAAAATCTTCAGCATCATCGCCGCCCTGCTCGGGCTGATGCTGGTCGTCACCTGGCTTTCGGTGCTCAACTTCCGCAACCTCAACAACCAGGTGCGCGCGCTGTCGGATTACTACCTGCCGCTGCAGGAACAGGTCGCCAGCGTGGAGATCCTGATCCGCCAGCAGATGGTGCACATGGAACGGCTGCTGGCCGCCATGCAGGCGAAAAACCCCGATCAGGCCCATCTCGCGCAGGAATCCAGCAACTTCGACAACCGCGGCATCAACGCCGACCAGATCATCGACTCCTCGCTGCGCATGCTGGAAGAGGCCAGGGCGGCAAAGGACATCGAACTGGACCTGGTCACGCTGGCCGTCCTGGGCGAACAACTGCCGGCGATCCAGACCGCGCGCCAGCGCTTCCACGCCGCCTTCCGCATGTTCCAGATCGAGGCCGAGGAAGGCACGGTGCGCTCGCAGAAAATCATGCGCGACACCCTGCTGCAGGAAAAGAACAACGTCGACATCGAGATCGGCAAGAGCATCGACATCCTCAACAAACTCACCCAGGACACCGCGGCCCGGGCCAAGGCAGAGGAAAAACGCGCCACCCAGCTGAACTGGATGGTGACGATCATCGCCGGACTCATCGGCCTGATCTTCGCCTGGATGGTGAGCCGCTCGCTGGTGGACTCGGTAAAGCGGCTGCTGGGCGGCACGCAGGCGGTGGAGAAAGGCAACCTCGACGTGGAGATTCGCGTGCGCAGCCGCGACGAGATGGCGGTGCTGGCCGACTCCTTCAACCACATGGTGGTGGGCTTGAGGGAGAAGGAACACATCCGCGAGACTTTCGGCAAATACGTCGATCCGCGCATCGTGCGCGGCCTCCTGGAAAACCGCCTGCCGACGGAAGGCGGCCAGAGCCAGGTGATGTCGGTGTTCTTCTCCGACCTCGCCGGCTTCACGCGGATGTGCGAGGACATGACCCCGGACACCGCGGTGCGCTTCCTCAACCGCTACTTTTCCTTCATGGCCGAGGTGATCCGCGAACGCCAGGGCATCATCGACAAGTACATCGGCGACGCGGTGATGGCCTTCTGGGGGCCGCCCTTTACCGACGAGGCCAGTCATGCCGAACTGTGCTGCGTGGCGGCGCTCAACCAGCGCGCCAAACTGGACGAATTCCGCGCCGCGCTGCCCGAGATCATCGGCGTGCGCCAAGGTCTGCCGCATGTGGATGTACGCATGGGCATCGCTACCGGCCGGGTGACGGTGGGCAACATCGGCTCCGAGACCGCGCGCGGCTATACGGTGATCGGCGACACGGTGAACCTGGCCTCGCGCCTGGAACAGGCCAACAAGTTCTACGGCACCCGCATCCTGGTCAACGAGGAAACCCGGCGCCATGCCGGCGAGACCCTGGCCTTCCGCGAAATCGACAGCCTGCGCGTGGCGGGCAAGCATGAGACGGCACGCATTTTTGAACTGATGGGTTATGCGCAGGATTTGGGCGAGGCGCAAAAACAGCTGGTCGACAATTTCGAACGCGGACTGGCCGCTTATCGCAAGCAGGATTGGGAGGCTGCCGAGACAGCGTTCCGCGCCGGCCTGGCGCTGTTGCCGGGCGATCGCCCCAGCCAGGTGTTCCTGGAGCGCATTGCCGCGTTCAGGGCCAACCCGCCCTTGCCGGGCTGGGATGGCGTCTGGATCGCCACTTCCAAATAACGCTATTCAATAAAACCGTTGTCGCCATGGCAGGTGCAGCCAGGCTGGGTGCTGGCGGTGCCGTCGCAGCAGATAATCTTGCCGGCGCGGCAACCGCACACGCCCTTGTGGTCCTTGCAGCAGTCGGTTGTGACTTGCGCGGTGTTGAACTTCCTGTCGCCGCGCGGCGGGCAGGATTGAACTGCCGGCGCGTCTTGCGCAGACGCAGCCTGCACGGCTTCGGTCGCCTGCCCGGCATCGGCCAGGGCGGTGGCCGGTATGGCAAAGGGTGCAAAGGCCAGACTTGCCAACAGAGCAATCGCAAAGCGCATGTTCATTTCAGCTCTCCAGATTGAGACTATTTCCACTATATACGATCATTCGCCGGCCGATTCGTTCCTGGGGGGCTAACTGCTAAGATTGTCGCCCACAATCTTGTTTGGGCCTTATCAGATGACACGCTTCTCCGCCTTCATATTCGCGCTGACCATCGGCGCTTCGCTTGCCACCACGGGCTGCAATGCCAAGGAGCCCGGCAAACAGACGGTTTCCACCCAACCGGCAGCGGGCCAGCCGGCCAATCCAAAAGTGCTGATCGAAACCAGCAAGGGCAATATCACGGTGGAGCTGTTCCCCGGCAACGCGCCGATCTCCACCGAGAACTTCCTCAAGCACGTGAACGCCGGCTTCTACGACGGCACCATTTTCCACCGCGTTATTCCCGGCTTCATGATCCAGGGCGGCGGCATGCTGCCGGACATGACGGAAAAGCAGCGCGGCACGCCGATCCAGAACGAAGCCGACAATGGCTTGAAGAACCTGCGCGGCACCTTGGCGATGGCGCGCACCGGCGAGCCGCACTCGGCGACCTCGCAGTTCTTCATCAACGTGGCGGACAACTACTTCCTCAACCATCGCGGCAAGAGCATCGAAGGCTGGGGCTATGCCGTGTTCGGCCAGGTTGTCGAAGGCATGGAAGTGGCGGATGCCATCGTCGCGGTGCAGCGCGGCAACCGCGGCCCGCATGGCGACGTGCCGCTGGAGCCGGTGGTGATGAAGAAGGTGACGGTTATTCAACAATAACCGTCATCGCGAGCGCAGCGCGGCGATCCAGTTCAATAAGGCTAAGCTTTCTTTGACTGGACTGCCGCGCTTCGCTCGCAGTGACGTTCAAGCGCCCAGCGCCTCCAGCGCTTCCTGCTGCACCAGCCACTCGCCTTCGACTTCTTCCAGTTCCTTCGCCAGTTCCGCCTGCTCCAGCAGCAGGCGTTTCAATTCTTCCTTGCCGGCTTCGGCATAGATGCCCTCGTCGGCGAGGCGCGCGTCCACCGCGGCCTTGCGCGTGCTCAGACCTTCCATGCGCTTTTCCAACTGTGCGATCTGCTTCTCGATCGGTTTTCTCGCGACCGACAGCTTCTGCCGCGCCTCGGCTTCCAGGCGGCGCACCCCCTTGCGGTCGACGCGGATCTCGGCCGGCGCTTCGGCTTCCGGCTTGGCGAGCCGGGTACTGAACAGCCAGTCGCGGTAGTCGTCGAGATCGCCGTCGAAGGGCCTCAGGCCGCCCTCGGCCACGATCATGAATTCGTCGGTGGCGGCGCGCAGCAGATGCCGGTCGTGCGACACCAGCACCAGGGTGCCATCGAACTGCGCCAGCGCCACCGTCAACGCCTCGCGCGTCTCCAGGTCGAGATGGTTGGTGGGTTCGTCGAGCAGCAGCAGGTTCGGCTTCTGCCACACGATCAGCGCCAGCGCGAGGCGCGCCTTCTCGCCGCCGGATAACGGCGCGATGGGCGCAGTGGCCATGTCGCCGGGGAAGTTGAAGCTGCCGAGGAAATTGCGCAGTTCCTGTTCCCTTTCGGTGGGCGCGAGCTTGATGAGGTGCCACAGCGGCGACTGGTCGTGGCGCAGCATCTCCAGCTGGTGCTGGGCGAAATAGCCGATGGCGAGCCCCTTGCCGTGGCGCACCTCGCCGGCAAGCGGCGGCAGTTCGCCGACCAGGGTCTTGATCAGCGTGGACTTGCCGGCGCCGTTCACGCCCAAGAGACCGATGCGGCTGCCGGCCTCGATGCTGAGGTTGATATTCCCGAGCACCGGTTTGTCGCCCTCCTTCGCCCGGTAGCCGGCGGTGACGTCCTCCATCACCAGCAGCGGATTGGGCGCGCGCTCGGGTTCGCGGAACTCGAAGGAGAAGGCGGCCGCCGCGTGCACCGGCGCCAGGTCTTCCATTTTCGCCAGCATTTTCATGCGCGACTGCGCCTGTTTGGCCTTGGTCGCCTTGGCCTTGAAGCGGTCGATGAAAGACTGCAGGTGGACGCGCTCGCGCGCCTGCTTTTCATATGCGGCCTGGGTCAATGCCAGGTTGGCGGCGCGCTGCACCTCGAAGGCGGAATAGTTGCCGCCATATCTTTTGAGTTTCCGGTCGTCGATGTGCACGATGAGGTTGACGATGCCGTCGAGGAAATCGCGGTCGTGCGAAATCACGATCAGCGTGCCGGGATAGCGCCTGAGCCAATCCTCCAGCCAGAGGATGGCGTCGAGGTCAAGGTGGTTGGTCGGCTCGTCGAGCAGCAGCAGGTCGGACGGACACATCAGCGCCTGGGCGAGATTGAGGCGCATGCGCCAGCCGCCGGAAAAGCTCGCCACCTGCTGGTTCATCTGGTCGCGCGAAAAGCCGAGGCCGTTCAACAGGGTTTCGGCGCGGGCGCGCACCGTGTAGGCGTCGGCATCATGCAAGGCAGCGTGCAGTTCGCCGATGCGGTGGCCGTCGTGGCGCGCATAGGCTTCCTCCAACTCGCGCTCCAGCTTGCGCAGCGTGGTGTCGCCGTCGATGGCGTAGTCGAGCGCGCTGCGATCGAGTGCCGGGGTTTCCTGGGCCACGTGGGCGACGCGCCAGGCCGCCGGAAAATCGACCTCGCCGCCATCCGCGTGCAGTTCGTTGCGCAGCAATGCGAAAAGCGTCGACTTGCCCGAACCGTTGGTACCGATGAGGCCGGCCTTTTCGCCGGGATTGAGGGTGAGGTCGGCGGCGTCGAACAGCGGCTTGGTGCCGCGTGCGAGCGTGAGAGACAGGAAACGAATCATGCTGGCATTACTGAGAAAAATCTTTCAACCACGAGGGGAAGAAACCAATCAAGAACACAAAAAATTACCGCAGAGTTCGCAGAGGACACGGAGTTTCCATTTTGCCTTTCTCCGCGAACTCCGCGGTTAATTCTGTCGAGTTTATTGCTTCTTGCCGTTGCGCTGTTTCTCTTCACGCGCCACGTCGGCAGCGATCTTGTAGATGGCCTGGATGGTGTCGCGGCCCAGCACATCGGACAATTGCTCGTGCACCGGCAAAAGCGCCTTTTGCCACACGCGCCGGCCGGCATCGGGCAGGACGTGGATTACGGTGGTGCCCGCCGCCTTGATCCGGGCCAGCGCCGCATCGTTTTCCTCCTGGGCGATGCGGCGCTCGAAGGCAGTGGCCTCTTTCAGGGCCCTTTCCAGCGCACTGCGGATGCTCGGGTCGAGCCCTTCCCAGAACAGCTTGTTGACGATCACCGCATAGCCCAGATAGCCGTGGTCGGACAGGGTCAGATGTTTTTGCACCTGGTGCAGGTTCTGGCTGTAAAAGTTGGACAGGGTGTTTTCCGTGCCGTCCACCGCGCCTTCGGCAAGCTGGGCGCGCACCGCCGAAAAAACCACCACCTTGGGCGTCGCGCCGAGCGTGCGCATCTGCGCATCCAGCACCTTGGAGGACTGGATGCGCATGGTCAGCCCCTTGAAGTCCTCGACGTTCCTGAGCGGACGGTTGGCGCTCATCTGCTTGAAGCCGTTGTCCCAATAGGCCAGGCCCTTGATGCCCTTGCTTTCCAGCCTGTCGAGCAGGCGCCTGCCGATGTCGCCGTCCATGACGCGGTACAGCGTGGCCTTGTTGGGGAAAAGATAAGGCAGGTCGAACACCTCGAACTCGCGCAGGCCCAGAGGGCCGAGTTGGGAAAGCGACGGCGCCAGCATTTGCACCGCACCCAGCTTGAGCGCGGTGATCTCGTCGCGGTCCTGGTAAAGCTGGCCGTTGGGGTAGACCTCGACCCTGATCGCGCCATCGGTATAGCGCTCGGCCAGTTCCTTGAACTTGTTCGCGGCCATGCCCTTGGGGGTGGCCGGCGGCAGCACGTGGCTGAACTTGATGACGAGCGGCTCCGCCGCCCGCACCGGCAACAGTGCAAACGCCGCAAGCAGGGCCAGAAGGAAAGGCGTGCGCATCATCTGCACCGCAGTATAAAGCAAGCCCGCCGCGGGCTGTCAGGCTTCGAGGTGCGCCCTGTTGCGGGTGCGGCAAAGCCTGCGGCCGTCCGGCAAGGGCAGGCTGAGGCGCCCGCGCGCTTCCCGCAGCTGGCGCAGCATTTCGCGCAGCGCCGCCGGCCTCGGCAGCGCCGCGCCCTGGCTGCGCAGGAAATGCGCAAGCAGGTTGCGCGCGCGTTCTTCCGGCAAGGCTTTCAATGCCTTGCAGTCGAGCTCGTTCGCAGGATGCGCCAAACGGTCCTCGCCCGCCACGTGCTCCAGCAGCGAAGCCACTTCCGCCATGCGCCGGGAAACGCCGGCAAGCCGCTCGCGATAATCGGGAAAATGCTTCTCCAAAAGCGGCAGGATGTCCTGCCTGAGGGCGTTGCGCGCGAGCGCCGTGTCGAGATTGCTGTCGTCTTCCACCCATTTCAGCCGGTGGCGGCGCGCGTAGGCGATGAGGTCCGACTTGGGCACGTTCAACAGCGGACGCAGCAGCAGCATGCCTGCGTGCACGCGCGCTTTTGGCATGGCGGCGAGCGCACGCGGCTCGCCGCCGCGCAAAAGCTGGAACAGCACGGTCTCGGCCTGGTCGTCCAGATGATGGGCGAGCGCCACGGCATCGGCGCCGGGCCGGCACAAGGCCGCATAGCGCGCGCTGCGCGCGGCGGCTTCCAGGCCGGCGGCGGATTTCTTCGGCACGCTCACGCGCACCACTTCGCAGGGAACGCCGAGCCGCTCGCAAAAAGCCTGGCAAAACTCCGCCCAGGCATCGGCCTTGGGGTTGAGGCCGTGATGCACGTGCAGCGCGGAAAGCGCGAAAGGAAACCCGGGCGCGAGCTGCGCCAATAGATGCAGCAGCACGACGGAATCGACGCCGCCGGAAAAGCCGACACGCAAATGCGCGCCCGGCTCGAGGTGGCGCGCGAGACAGGCCTTCACCTGCCCGGCGAGGTCAAGCCTGCTTCTCTTCCTTGAAGCGGCCATAGGCCATGAGCCGCCGATAACGCGCATTCAGCAGCGCATCCAGCGGCTGGTGGCGCACTTCGGCCAGGGTGTCGGCCAGCGCCTTGCGCATGTTGGTGTACATGCCGTCCCAGTCGCGGTGCGCACCGCCCAGGGGTTCGGGCACGATCTTGTCCACCAGTTCCAGCGACAGCAGGCGCTCTGCCGTGATGCCCAGGGTCTCGGCCGCGACCGAAGCCTTGTCCGCGCTCTTCCACAGGATGGAAGCGCAGCCTTCGGGCGAGATGACCGAGTAAGTGGAATATTGCAGGATCAGGGTACGGTCGCCCACGCCGATAGCCAGCGCGCCGCCGGAGCCGCCTTCGCCGATGACGGTACAGATGACGGGCGTCTTCAGCTCGGACATTACATACAAATTGCGCGCGATCGCCTCGCTCTGGCCGCGCTCCTCGGCGCCGATGCCGGGATAGGCGCCGGGCGTGTCGATGAAGGTGAGGATGGGAAGCTGGAATTTTTCCGCCAGGCGCATGAGGCGCAGCGCCTTGCGGTAGCCCTCCGGGCGCGGCATGCCGAAGTTGCGGTACTGGCGCTCCTTCACGTCTCGGCCTTTCTGGTGACCGATGATCATCACCGGCTCGCCGTTGAAGCGGGCCAGACCGCCGACGATGGCAGGATCGTCGGCAAAGCCGCGGTCGCCGTGCAGTTCCTGGAAATCGGTGAACAGGCCTTTGATGTAGTCCAGGGTATAGGGGCGTTGCGGATGCCGCGCCACCTGGGAAATCTGCCAGGCCGAAAGCTTGGCGTAGATGTCCGCCGTCAGCTTCTGGCTTTTCCTGGAAAGGCGCTTGATCTCTTCCGAAATGTCCAGCGCGGAGTCGTCCTGCACGAAGCGCAGCTCTTCGATCTTGGACTCCAGCTCCGCAATGGGCTGCTCGAAATCGAGAAAGGTGGTTTTCATCAATACACGGCGATTTTTGGAAGTCCGTAATTCTAGCAGGGTTGGGGGAATGCAAGACTCGCGGCTAGCCGACAAAAGCCGCCGGGGGTAGTTCGGCCTCAGGTCTTCGGCCTGAGAAGATGGCCAATCCAGTCAACGCTCTCAGCCAATCAAACAAAACCCTGGATTGCCACGTCGCTACGCTCCTCGCAATGAACTGTGCTTTTCGTCAAGCATATTCAGCCGAGAATGGTGTATTGGTCGTCGCCACTGCGAAGGCCTGTCGCAACAATTTGTGTGCAATCGCGATGTTGATGACCTTCGCCGGCTTGCCCAGCGCTTTCAAACGGGCATCCTATTCCAAACGAGTTGGTGCAAGCATAGGATGACAATGCAGGCAAGAAAAAGGGATTCCGAAGAATCCTCCTCACCCAACCCTCTCCCGCCAGGGGAGCAGGGGTATCAATCAATGGTGGTGATGCCCATGCGCCCCATGCGCATGCCCATGCTCGATCTCGTGCGGGTCGGCCGCGCGCACATCCTTGATTTCGCAATGGAAAACCAGCGACTGGCCGGCCAGCGGGTGGTTGCCGTCCACCACCACCTTGTCGTCGGCGATGTCGGTCACGGTGTAGATGTACACTTCGCCCGAGGACTCGCCGTGGCCTTCGAACTGCATGCCGACTTCGATGTTTTCCGGGAAAAGGCTGCGGTCTTCGATGCGCACCAGCTCTTCGTCGTATTCGCCAAAGGCTTCTTCGGGCTGCATCTTGATGTCCACCACGTCGCCGGCTTTCTTGCCTTCCAGCGCTTTTTCCACCGCCTCGAACACGTTGCCGTAGCCGCCATGCAGGTAGCTGTGCGGTTGCTCGCTTTGCTCGAGGATCTCGCCGTCGCTGTCGGCAAGGCTGTAGGTGATGGTGACGACGGTATTCTTGGCGACGGCAGTCATGTCATTTCCTTGATGAGTTCCAAAATTTCCTCGGCGTGTCCTTTGCTCTGCACGCCGTAAAGGGCATGGCGAACAATGCCCTTCTTGTCGATGACGAAGGTGGAGCGCACGATGCCCATGCGCTTGACCCCATCCTTCTCCTTTTCCTGCCACACCCCGTAGGCCTGGCAGGCTTCGCCTTCCTTGTCCGCCAGGAGCTGCACGGTGATGCCGTGCTTGTCGCGAAACACGCCGTGCGAGATGCAGTCGTCGCGCGATATGCCCAGCACGACGGTATCCAGCACGGCGAAATCGGCTTCCAGTTCCGAGAACTCGATGCCCTGGATAGTACAGCCGGGCGTGTCGTCGCGCACGTAGAAATACAGCACGACGTTTTTCTTGCCCTTGAAATCCTTGAGTTCGACGAAACTCATGTCGGCATCCGGCAGGGAAAAATCCGGCGCCTTGTCACCCGGTTTCAGCATGTTTGCTCCGCTAGTCGTATATTTTGTGCCGATTCTAGTCCGGGAATGAAGACAAGCAAACTGGCATAATGAATTTATTGACACAGAGGAAACAAAAGCAACAGAGAAAAACCATGGAAATTGTTTTTGACTTCCTCTGCTCCCTCTCTCCCTCTGTGTAAATTGAATTTGCCGGGCTTCCCAAGTTTATGAAACTGCAACTTTTAGGCGGCATGACGGCCAAAGAATTCCTGCGCGACTACTGGCACAAGAAACCCCTGCTGGTACGCAATGCCATTCCCGGCTTCAAGGGCCTGCTCTCGCCCGCGGACATGCAAGAACTAGCCTGCAGTGAGGGCGTGGAATCGCGCTTGGTGCAGGGCGGCAAGCGCTGGTCGCTAAGACACGGCCCGTTCAAGCCGGCAGCTTTCAAGAAGCTGCCCAAGCGCGACTGGACGCTTTTGCTCCAGTCCCTCGACCATCACCTCGAAAGCGGCGCCGCCCTGATCGAAAAGTTTGCCTTCATCCCACGCGCTCGCCTGGACGACCTCATGGTCAGCTACGCCGTGCCCGGTGGCGGCGTGGGCCCGCATTTCGATTCCTACGACGTGTTCTTGCTGCAGGGCATGGGGCATCGCCGCTGGCGTATTTCCGCACAGGAGAATCTCGACCTCGTCGAGGGCCTGCCACTGAAAATCCTCAGCCGTTTCGAAGCCGAGCAGGAATTCGTGCTCGGCCCCGGCGACATGCTCTACCTGCCGCCGAAATATGCCCACGACGGCATTGCCGAAGACGAGTGCATGACCTATTCCATCGGCTTTCGCGCCCCCGCCTTCCAGGAACTGGGCGAAGGCTTCCTCAATTTCCTGCACGACGAACTGAGTCTTCCCGGCCGCTACGCCGACCCCGACCTCGCCCCGCAAAAGCACAGCGGCGAAATCCCCGGGGCCATGCTGGCGCAAATCGGCGAACAGCTGGACAAGATCCGCTGGGACGACGAACTGGTCGTAGCCTTCGTCGGCCGTTACTTTTCCGAACCCAAGCCCGACGTATTCTTCATCCCGCCGGCCAGGCCCATGGGCGAAAAGGCCTTCGCCTCGCGTCTGGCCAAAAACGGGCTTAAACTGGACGGCAAGACGCGACTCCTGTTTTCCGGCACGCAGTTCTTCGTCAACGGCGAGGACTTCGGCGCCACCGGCCCGGAACGCCGCGCGCTGATGCGGCTCGCGGACACGCGTTCCCTGCCGCCTGCCGATTACGGCGCGGCGCTGACGGGACTTTTTTACGACTGGTACACCGCAGGATGGGCCCATGTCTGACAGTAAGGAACCGCTGATTGAATCTTCCATGAGCCGCGTTGCAGCCAAATTTTGCTGTCTGGCGCGAAGCGGCGTGCAGGTCGTATCCGATATACGAAGCCAAACGCCGCGACAAAGCCAGCAGCAAAATTTGGCGCAACCCTTCGGGCACCCGTTTAGCGGGCGAACTGCTGCGTTGTGCTCCTCGGCTTCGTATGTTCAATACGACCTTCGTCGCACGCCTTGCATTTCACCCGCTAAACGGAGTGCGCAGCCATGAGAGACCCAATCAGCGGTTCCTTAAGATTCGAAACCCCGCCCGACTATGTCAGCGCGCTGAATGCGCTGCTGCCCACCGCGACCCATCTCATCCGCATCTACGACTGGGACCTGTCCGACGGCGGCTATGAAACGCCAGAACGCATCGAAATGCTGGGCGATTTCTGCAAACTCGGCGGCGTGCGCAGCGTCAAAATCCTGCTTGCCGACGGCAGCTACCTCAAGCGCCACGGCGGCCAGATGATGCGCCTGCTCTCGACCTGGGGCAACGTGCTGCAAGTGCGCGTGCGTGACAGCGATCCGCCGCCGGCCACCGACTGCTTCGTGCTGATCGACCAGAAAGGCCTGCTGAAACGCTACGACAAGGACAATGCCAAAGGCCTGATGAACCCGGACGCACGCGGCGAAGTCGCCGAACTCGGCATCCGCTTCGACGCCGAATGGGGCCGCTCGGCAGGACGCGTGTCAGCGCGCACCGTCGGACTCTGAAACCCATCATCGAGATGCAGCGGATTTTGGAAGAGGAAAGTTTCGAGGCGCAAGATTCAAGAGGTTTTGCCGGACCTCGATTGACCGGGTTGCTGTGACGACTTCGCCTCTTCGCAATGAGCGAAACGATGAGTGCTCAAAGGCTGTTCAGCCAGTCCAACTCCTCCTCGCTGAACCCGCCCGCCTTACGGCCTGCGAGGTTGAACGGCGGCTTGAGCGGCGGGGCGTCGTATTCCTTCAGCAACTCCCGGAAAGTCTGCAACGGTTCCAGCCCGCGCTGATGGCACAGGTACAGGTACCAGCGGCTGCCGATGGCGACGTGGCCGATCTCGTCGCGTTCGATCACAGCAAGGATTTCCACCGCGCGTTCGTCCTGCACCGACTTGAACTTGCCGGCAATCGCAGGCTGGGCATCGCGCCCTCTGGCCTCCAGCACGCGCGGCACCAAGGCCATGCGCACCAGCGGGTCGTGCGCGGTCTTTACCGCCATTTCCCACAGGCCGTTGTGCGCGGGAAAATCGCCGTAGTCATGACCCAGGCTGTACAGGTGCTCGCGCACCAGGCGGAAATGCAGCGCTTCTTCGGAAGCGACCTTGAGCCAGTCGCCGTAAAACTCACACGGCATGTTCCTGAACCGGTAGGCTGCATCCAGCGCGAGGTTGATGGCGTTGAACTCGATGTGAGCAATGGCATGCAGCAGCGCCGCGCGCCCCACCGCGCTGCTGATCTTGCGTCGCGGCACTTGCTGCGGCGGTACCAGTAGAGGTTTCTGGGGACGCCCCGGCTTGTCGATGGATTGCAACAACGGCTCGCGCTCATCGACTTCCACTTCGCCCGCCTCCCAGGCCCGGTGGAGCGACTCCGACAGCGCGCATTTTTTCGCCGGGTCGGGTTCGTTCAGGGCTTCGAAACAGGCTGCAAACAGTTTCATAAGATGCTTATGGTAACGTTGCCAGACTAGTATGGTGAGTCACGCTAAAATCGAATCATGCTGACGACGCTGGATCTTCGCATCAATGCTGGCTTGTTCGTGCTGTTGGCCGGACTGCAGCTTTTCATGCTGCTTTTGCCGCTGACCGGCGCACATGCCGCCTGGGCGCTGCTGCCGGCGCTATTCACCAACACTTTCTGGGCACTGAATCACGAGGCCATGCACGGCCACCTGTTCGCCACGCGGCGGGCCTCGGAATACGGCGGGCGCCTGCTGTCGATTCTGTACGGCGCGCCGTTTCATCTACTGCGCAGCGGCCATCTGCTGCACCACGCCTTTAGCCGCACGCGGCGCGAACGCACCGAGGTGTACGACGAGCGCGCCACGACCTGGCTTTCCGCCGCGCCCCGCTATTACGCGCAAATTCTCGGCGGCCTGTATCTGAGTGAAGTGCTGGCCGGGCTGTTGCTGGCCTTGCTGCCGGCCCGCGCCATCCGCGCCCTCGCCGCCAGGCTGGATGGGCCGGGCAGCGTGGTCGGCCCGATGATCGCCGCCCAGGCCGAGCCCGCCAACCTGCGCGTTCTGCGTCCGGATGCGCTCGCCGCCTGGGCGCTGCTGGCGGCAGCGTTCCGGCTTTATGGCGAGAACTGGCCGTGGCTGGCAGCGGCGCTGGGTGTGCGCGCGCTGCTGATTTCCTTTTTCGACAACAGCTATCACTATGCGACTGCGCTCGACAACCCGAAACACGCCATCAACATGCGCGCGCCGCACTGGCTCGGCCTAGCGCTGTTGAACTTCAACCGGCACGGCACGCATCATCTCCATGCGAATTTGGGCTGGCGCGCGCTGGGCCGCATCGACGACGCCGTCTCGCCCTCCGTGGGCATGGGCTACGCCCTGCTGCGTCAGCTGAAAGGCCCGATACCCGCCACCGCGCTCGAGCGCAATCCGTCCGCATGAGACTGGAAGAATTCATCCCCCTGGAAATTTCCCGGCACAAACCGGTCAGCCTGCTGCTGGCCGACGACCAGGCGCGCGCCCTGGCGACGGCTTTCCTGAATGCGCATCCCGCCAGCATGGCCTTCGATGCCTGGCAGCCCGGCATTACGCTCGCCCTGGTCGGCGCCACGCCGGCCACTCAGAACGCCCCCGCCACGATGCGGCTACTGGGTGGGCTGATCCGCCAGATTCCCGTGGTGCTGGTCGTTGCCGGCGAAAACGGGCCGCTGAAATTCAGCGATTTTCTTGCCCTGGGCATGCAGCGCCTGTACGGGCCGGATGCGGACGCCCGCTGCGTCTACGGCTTCGATCTGCACACCTACAAGCCCGCGCCGGACTGGCTCAATTCGAAATACTGGGCGCATCCGGAGTTGTGGAAGCCCTGAGCTTCGCCGTCATTGCAAAAAGGCGAGGCCGATAAGGCAATCCGGCCAGTCGAGGCCCGGCAAAGTCCCTTGAATCCTGCACCTTCCAATACCCTGCGCCACGGCCCTTCGGACTTGCCGGCAATGAGGCCTCAAATCACCGTCACGACCTCATCCCTCCCGCGCCGCCTGCGTTCGCCCTGCTTCTCGTCGCAATGCCCAAGCGCCAGCACCAGCGCCGGCACCTCGCCCTTGGGCAGTTCGAGCGCAGCCGCCAGCGCGCCCTCGTCGAAGCCGCCCATGGGGCAACTGCCCAGGCCGAGCGCGGTGGCCTGGGCCATCATCTGCGCGGCGGCAAAGCAGCATTGGCTGACGGCCCAGCTCTCGGGCACGATGTGCGCGTACATATTGCGGTAGGCCTCGCGCAACCACTCCGGCGGCGGACTGGTGCCGGCTTCGGCCGCCAGCCTGTCTTCGACGAAAACGGAACCCGGCGCCAGGGCATCGACCAGCGCCACGATGGCGATCAGCACCGGCGCCGTGGCGGCGGGCGACTGGCCGTGACAGGCGGCCGCGACCTTCTCCTTTGCCGCGGGCGACTGCACGACGATGAAGCGCCAGGGTTCGATGCCCACCGCCGAGGGCGCGATGCGGCCGGCTTCCAGGACAACTCCCAGCGCGTCATCGGCCACCGGCCGGCTTTTGAAGCGGCGGCAGGAAAAACGCCTGCTCAGCGCAGGCAGCAATTCAGCCATATTTACCCCCACTGGGTTAAAATTTCATTCTCATTCAAGCACGTTTGCAGGCTGTCACTACGACCTCATGGACCCCAACGCTTTCATCCCCCACAACGACCTGGAAAAGCTGCTGACCGAGGTCACCCTCGGCACCGTCGCGGCGGAGGATTTCGTCGCGCGCCTCATGGCCGGCGACCAGGTGTTCATGCCGGTCAAGGACGAAAAGCACGCCATCGCCGGCTTCCAGACCTCCACCAGGGCGCAGCCGCTGGTGATCGAGGACGACGATGGCACCGGGATCCTGGCGCTGTTCACCAGCCCCGAGCGCGCCAAACCCTTCGCCGAAATGTTCCCCGACTTCAAGGGCGGCCTGCTCACCGAGTTCACCTGGGTGCTGCGACACATCGGCGGCGGCTTCCCCATTTCGATCAACCCGGGCTGGGACGTCGGCATGGACTTCGACGCCGACACCGTGGCGCAACTCATCGCCGCGCTGCCGGAGGAATCCAAGAGTTAAGGAAGGCCCAAAGTGCCCACCATCGTCATTGCGAGGAGGCGTAGCCGACGCGGCAATCCAGTCAATCAAGGCCCGGCAAAACCCCTTGAATCTTGCACCTTGAAACTTGCCCCTTCCAAAACCCTGGATCGCCACGGGCCTTCCGCCCTCGCGATGACGGCTTACACCAGGACGCGGTAATCATGCCCACCCCCAGAATCCTCGAGGCACTGACCGCAGCGTTGGGACCGGATCGTGTATTTGCCGACGCCGAAACCCTGGCGCTCTACAGCAGCGACGAAACCCCCAGGCAGGTCACCCCCGCCGCGGTGCTCTACCCGGCGAGCCACGAGCACGTGGTCGCGCTCATGCAAATCGCCCACGCGCACAAGATTCCTGTGGTGGCGCGCGGCGCCGGCTCCGGCAACGTGGGCGGCGCGCTGCCGGTGAAGAACGGCCTGGTGGTGAGCTTCGAGTGCATGAACGAGATCCTCGAATTCGATCCCGCAAACAGATTGATGGTGGTGCAGCCCGGCGTGGTCACCGAGGACATCGGCCGCCTTGCCAGAACCCGCGGCCTCTTCTACGCCCCCGACCCCGGTTCCGGCGCCTATTCGCGCATCGGCGGCAATCTGGCCATGAACGCCGCCGGCCCGCGCGCCGTCAAGTACGGCGTCACGCGCGACTTCGTGCTGGGGCTCAAAGCCGTCACCGGCGACGGCAAGACCATTACCACCGGCTGCCGCACATCCAAAGGTGTTACCGGCTACGACTTCACGCGCCTCCTGGTCGGCTCGGAAGGCACGCTCGCGCTCATCACCGAAGCCACGCTGAGGCTCCTGCCCGCGCCCGAAACCGTGGCCACGCTGCGCCTGTGCTTTTCCAGCAACCGCGCCGCCTGCGAAGCCGTGGAGCGCGTGATGAGCCAGGCCGTGCTGCCCTGCGCGCTGGAAATCATGGACCGCCGCTCCATCGAGGCCATCCGCCCCACGGGTGCTGCCGACGACCTGCCCTTCGGCACCGAGGCCCTCCTGATGGTGGAAGCCGACGGCCCCGTGCGCGACGTGCCGCACCAGATCGCAGCACTCAAGGAAGCACTGAAGGGCGGGGGCCTGCTGGAAGTGCGCGAAGGCGTCACCCGCGAAGAAGCCGTCGCGCTGTGGAGCGCAAGAAAATCGCTGTCGCATGCCGTCAAGCAATACGCCCCGCTCAAGATCAACGAAGACGTGGTGGTGCCGGTGTCCAGGCTCGCCGACTTCATCGACTTCCTCGATCAGCTGGCCCAGCGCTACCCCTTCCCCATCGTCAGCTTCGGCCACGCCGGCAACGGCAACCTGCACGTCAACCTCATGGTGCACCCTGACGACGCCGAGGAAATGGCCCAGGCGCATGCGTGCCTGAAGGAACTCTTCAGCACCGTGCTGGCCTACGGAGGAACCCTGTCCGGCGAACACGGCATCGGCACCGAAAAGCGCGCCTACGTCGGCCTCGAAATCGACCCCGACACCCTGAATCTCATGCGCGCCGTCAAAAAACAATTCGACCCCGCCGGCATCCTCAACCCCGGCAAGCTCTTCCCCGACCAGTAACCCCACCCCACCGTCACTGCGAGCCCCAAAGGGGCGCGGCAGTCCAGTTAATCAAGGCCAGCAAACCTCCTTTCTCCTTGCAACTTGCCCCTTTCGTTTCGTGCCAACGAAACGAAAAACAGGCTTTACAAGAATCCCCCCCATCCCTATAATGCGCAGCTTCGTTGGGGGTATAGCTCAGCTGGGAGAGCGCTTGCATGGCATGCAAGAGGTCAGCGGTTCGATCCCGCTTACCTCCACCACGAACGAAGGTTGCAATGCACAAGCTGGGTGTCGTCAGTATCCTGTTGGGCTTGGGTTTGAGCGTTGCAGGACTGGCAGTCGGGTTCACCCTGGCGATCGGTCGCGGAACCGGAGCAGAATGGTTTACCCTGGTTCCACTCGGTTTTGTATTACTGCTGCTTGGCGTGACTCTGACGCAACTCAGCAAAAAATGACGATTACTGTCCCCATCGTCTAGAGGCCTAGGACACCGCCCTTTCACGGCGATAACCGGGGTTCGAATCCCCGTGGGGACGCCAACAAAAAAACGCCACCCTCACGGTGGCGTTTTTCTTTTGTTGTGGTTCTCATGGGTGCTTCGAGAAACCCTCCGGGTTCGGTGAGCGAGCGCTGCTCGCGAAAGACGTCCGAAGGACAGTCCCGAACGCAGTGAGGGACGAGCTTTCGCGGAGGCAACGCGAAAGCGAGCAAACCCCGCGGGATAAAATGCAATCGTCGCGACCCGATCTGACATTTGCCCGATTTGACGGAAGCGATTACCGATCAAATTCAGTTGTTCAGTGCAAACAGCATTTCTTGTACTTCTTGCCGCTGCCACATGGGCAGGGATCGTTTCGGCCCGGTACCGGTGTTTCATGCCGGACGGGCTGTCCGGCGGGGAGCGCATTGCCGCGTCTTGCCAGCCAGTAGGCATGGATTTCGCGCACGTTGCGCCGGATGGCTTCGTGCAAATTCCCGGCTTCCGCATCCGACGGCAGTTCGTGGCCTTTCCAGTCCGTCACGCCCGTAAACGCCAGAATTGGCATCAGCAACAGCTCCATCCCGGCCCCGGCGTCCTCCCATGACCCGGCCATCAGATTCACGCCCTTGACATAACCCTCGCACCAGTCATCGACTATGACGTAGGTCTTGCCATCCACGACGCGCTCATTGAACAGCGGCTCGAAGTCCTCCGGCTGTTCCAGCAGCGTGTTGGCAATGCCATTCATGTGCCGGATCAGCAGGGAAAAGACCGACATGAAGGCTTCATCATCCTTCCAGTCCGGCGCGTATTCCCCCCAGACCGCCGGCAGCCAGCGCGAAGGCAGGATGGTCTCCGGCCCGCTGACGATGGCGGTAAGAAACCCATCCAGCTCGGAGACATTCAATATCCCTTCATCCTTCTCCAGACCGTCCTCGTAGACCTCATCTTCGTCGATGCGGTCGAGCAGGAACTCGTCCAGCAGATCGAGTTCCTCATCGCTCAGGGGCGCGAACAAATTCATTTGTGATTTTTTGTTCATGGCACGGCTAATTGAAACCCGCGGATTCAAGTTTGAAGTGCAATTTTGATTAACGAGTAGATGGGTCAGAATGCGTGAGCATTTTGCCTCATCAACCGCCAAGTCGAAGTTGCCCAATGAACTACACACATCTGACCCAAGACGAA